>JBFWOQ010000161.1:0-2502 GCA_050250395.1 Porticoccaceae bacterium | reverse complement strand
CCCGCGAGTTCAATGCGGCGCGCAAAAACAAAGGTAGGCCGATTGATGGAAACCATGCGCGGCAGCCGGAGCACATCGCAGCAGACGATCTTGAGCGGCGGCGGCTTGGCCGGGGGCGCTGGGTCGCCCAACTCCGACCAGTTCAGCAGCAGGCCCCGGAACTCGCCTGCTTGCGCTGCGATTGCGGCCGGACTGGGAATGCCCCAGCGCGCCACGCTTCTCTCAGCGTAAAGTGTATCAAAATCCCGCATGGTCGCCCCTTTTCGGTCCGGACCTGACTGTCCGTTGTGCCGGCTTGTTGACTATTTATCGGCGCAACTCAGGCAGCTTTTGCGGCCACTTTTTCGACCTCCTTGGCGAACGCTGCGGCCGGCGTTGTGCCTGGAGCAACGGTGATGAAATTGTCGGTGGTCAGGTCCTTGAGAGCCGGTTTCATGCTCTGCCACGCTTTGCCCACGTGATCGAGGTAGACCTTCAGCAAAGTCTTCGACTGTGGCGATATCACCCCGTTGGCATCGGTCCGCGTTGTTCTGTTGATCCAGCTCTTGAGCGACTCGACGTCTCCCCGCACTCCCGACCAGGTCTGCTGGACGATGTCGCAGTTCTCGATCGCCTTCTGCGTGTAGAACATGACGCTGCTGAGACCCTGGTCCGCCATCTTGTACAGGTTGCGCGAGGAGTTCGCCGCTACCAGTGCGCTCTGGGCGGTCTTCATCTGGGCTTCCAGCTCTTCCAGCCGTTTCATGGCTTTGACGGCCTTGTCACCAAATATGCCCGCAACGATGGCAGCTGCTATCAACCCCACCGGTATCACCCAGGCGTAGGTCAGGGTTGTCGTGGATACAACGACGTTGTGATCGTAATCCTTCCGAACCTCCGCAATCAGGCGGTTGTACTCGGCAATGGAACCGGCGCCGTCGGCGGCTGAAAGCTTGTTCAGCGTTTCTTCGTTGGTCTTGCTGTCCCGGTCGAGTGCGCCGCGGGCCATGGAAAATTTGCCAGTCGCAGTGGTCAACTGGGTGGCGAAGGTTGCCAGGGCCTCGCCTGCCGCCTTCGCGCGGGTTTCGCAGTCGGCAGCTTTTTGTTGCAGGTCGGACAGCAGTGTCAGCGCATCTTCGGTATTGTTGGCGTCCAGCAGTTCCATGACGACATTGAACAAGGCACCATCGGCAGGCGATACATCGCCAGCATAGCTCAGGAGATCGCGTGCCAGTTGTACGATGTCCAGATACGTCTTTGTCAGAAAACCGGTGCAGGCTTCAACGACCAACTTGGATCCGTCCTGCATCGGCGGGAAGAAGTCATACCCGACGGGCGACGTTCCCATTTGTGCCTTGTAGTCGTCGGCGGTCGTCGGCAGCCGGACGCCCCAGGTTGCGTAGACCTGGAGGTAGTGCCACGACAACCAGAGCGGGGAGCGGCCCGTCGCCGGGACTGCAATCATGTCCTTCAGCGGCTTGAAGGTTTTGTCGACGGTTTCCGGATGAAGATTTTCTTCGGCCATGATCTCGACTCTCCTATTCTTCTTGATTACGCGTTCCGTAAGTGAAGGCTAGTTGAACGGCGAAGGCTGGTCTGCCCACGCGATGACCTTGTCCATCTGCGGCTTCGCGCGCGCGAGATAGTACCGGCCAAGCGGCATGCCGGCGCGCAGTTCCGCGCGCGTGACGGCCTCGTCGGCGTCGGTCAATGCGCTAATGCCGGCGGAAATGTCGTTCGACACCGCGGTAATGACCTTGTCCAGGTCGCTGATCTGAGTGATCGCGACCGCGGACGCGGCCAGTTCCGTCTCACTACGTTGCAGCTGACGCAGCGCCATTTCCGCGCGATTGCGTTCGGCGTGCGCTGTCGCAACGGCCATATTGGCCTTATTGATGTTCTCCTGCACGGCGTTATAGCCGCCGAAGGACAGTACAAGCGCTAATCCGTTACCAAAGCCTTTCCAGCCATCCAGTTCGCTGCGAGCCGCGTCCAGTTGCATTCGTGCTACATCAATCCGTCGGTTTGCCTCCTGCATGGTGGCAACCGCAGCCTGAATGGCCTCTCGGGCTTCTGCAATGTGCGTGTCGATCAGGCGATACGCCTTGTTGGCATTTGCTTTTACTGCCATGGCCTCCTGTTCTGCTTGCCGCAGGAAACCAGCGGCGCTGGTCAGTTGCACAAAGATCTTTCCGATGGCGTCACGCACGGCATTCTCACCAGAGACATCCTGCCAATGGGCGCGCACATCGCGCAGATTGAGGTAAACTGCCGCCATGGCGGCGGATAACCGATGCAGACTATCGGTCACTGGCTCGATACTTCCGCGTGGGAGGCCGGCCCTTGTTTCGCCGCCTCCCGCGATCCACTCCTGGAACGCATCGATACGTTCGCTGGTCGGGTTGGGCAAGCATCACCTTCAACGATATGGCAATGGGCGGGTTAGCACTGACTCGAAATGGGACTCCGACTGTCAGGGTAGTCGAAGGCAGTATTTTTCGGCCTTATCGGAGAACCACGGCA
>JBFWOQ010000160.1:0-2523 GCA_050250395.1 Porticoccaceae bacterium | reverse complement strand
GGCTGAGCCCGGCCTGGGCGCGCAGCAACTGCTCGCGCAGGCGGGCGTTCTCGGCGACCAGGGTGCGGCGCTCGACGCTGGCGTCGCGCAGTTCGCGGCCGAGCCGAACCGGCGCCGTGGCCAACTGGTAGACCGGCGCCGCCAGGTTGCTGGCCTGGTGGCGGAGCATGCGCAGGCTACCGCTGCGGTAGTCGCTCGCCATCAGCATCGCCGCCAGCGCCAGATAGCCGATCAGACGCAGTGCGCCGGCGCCTTGCTCGGAAAACAACGGAGCACTTTCGGGGGCGGCAGGCATGGGCGTGGCATGGAAGGGCGGGGCCACCCCCGGCCGGCCCGGGTGGTGGCGACTTCGGGAGGTGCGCTTATTCGGGCGAGAAGAATTCGTTGCCGTGCATGTCGATCAGTTCCAGCGCGCGACCGCCACCGCGCGCGACGCAGGTCAGCGGATCGTCGGCGACGTGCACCGACAGGCCGGTCTCTTCCGAGATCAGCCGGTCGAGATCACGCAGTAGCGCGCCACCGCCGGTCAGCACGATGCCGCGCTCGGCGACGTCGGCACACAGCTCTGGCGGGGTCTGTTCGAGCGCCGCGCGCACCGCGCCGACGATGCCGGCCAGCGGTTCGTGCAGAGCTTCAAGAATCTCGTTGGAATTGATGGTGAACTGCCGCGGCACGCCTTCGGCCAGGTTGCGCCCGGACACCTCGATCTCGCGCACGTCCGACTGCGGGAACGCGCAACCGATCTCGATCTTGATGCGTTCGGCGGTGGACTCGCCGATCAGGGTGCCATGGTTGCGGCGCACATAGCCGATGATCGCCTCATCGAAGCGGTCGCCGCCGATGCGCACGCTCTGCGCGTAGACGATACCGTTCAGCGAAATCACCGCGACCTCGGAGGTACCGCCGCCGATGTCGAGCACCATCGAACCCTTGGCCTCGTGCACCGGAATGCCGGCGCCGATTGCCGCCGCCATCGGTTCGACGATCAGGAACACGTCGCGGGCGCCTGCCGATTCGGCCGATTCCTTGATCGCGCGCTTCTCGACCTGGGTGGAACCGTAGGGCACGCAGATCAGCACGCGCGGGCTCGGCCGCAGAAACCGCGAGCGGTGTACCTTTTTGATGAACTGCTGCAGCATCTCCTCGGCCATGGTGAAGTCGGCGATCACGCCATCCTTCATCGGCCGGGTGGTGACGATACTGCCGGGGGTGCGGCCGAGCATGCGCTTGGCCTCGGAGCCGACCGCGGCGACGCTGCGCCGGCCGCCGAATTCCTGGCGGATCGCGACCACCGAGGGCTCGTTCAGCACGATGCCCTGACCACGGGCGTAGATCAAGGTATTGGCGGTGCCGAGATCGATCGAAAGGTCGTTGGAGAAGAGGCCTAACAGGCTCTTGAACATGTTGCGGGGCCTCGAAGCAGGCGGGCGATTACCAAAGAACGGAAACTTTAGCGGCCGGGGCATTGCCCGGCAAGGCGATTCATGCACAAAATGGCGGTTCTGTTGAGGCAATTAGATGACCATCGAAGCCACCGATCTCGACCGCCTGGCGATTCTCGCCCGACTCGCGCTGAGCCCGGACCAGCGTCTGGCCCTGCGGCCGGAGCTGGAGCGGGTGTTGGACATGGTCTCGGCACTCGACCAGGTTGAAGTCGACGGCGTTTTGCCGCTGGCGCATCCGCATGATCTTGGCCTGCGCCTGCGCCCCGACCAGGTAGCGTGCGGCGACCAGCAGGCGGCGCTGGCCGCGCTGGCGCCGCAGATGCAGGGCGGGCTTTATCTGGTGCCCAAGGTGATCGAGTGAGCGCCCCCGCGTTTGCCGATATCGAGGGCTGGCGCCAGGCGCTCGGTTCGGCCGATCGCGGCGCGCTGCTGGCGGCCACCGCGGCACGGCTCACCGCCAGCCAACCCGAATTGAACGCGCTGATTACTACGCTGCCGGCACCAGCTACACCGCCCGCGGCCGGCGCCCTGGCTGGCATCCCGTTCGCGCACAAGGACCTGTTCTGCACCGCGGGCATCCGCACCAGCGCCGGCTCGCGCATGCTCGCGGACTTCGTGCCGCCCTACGACGCGACCGTGGTCGGCCGACTCAAGGCGGCCGGGGCGGTATGTCTCGGCAAGTCCAATATGGACGAATTCGGGATGGGCTCGTCGAACGAGAACAGTGCCTTCGGCGCGGTCGCCAATCCCTGGGACAGTATGCGGGTGGCCGGCGGTTCTTCGGGCGGATCAGCGGCCCTGGTCGCAGCCGGCCTGCTGCCATTCGCGACCGGCACCGACACCGGTGGCTCGGTCCGCCAGCCGGCCGCGTTTTGCGGCGTGACCGGCTTCAAACCGAGCTATGGCCGGGTTTCGCGCTGGGGCATGATCGCCTATGCCTCCAGCCTGGACTGCGCCGGGGTGATCGCGCGCACGGCCCGGGACTGTGCCGCGGTGCTGAACGAGATCGCCGGCTTCGACGAAAGCGACGCCACCAGCGTCGACCGCCCGCGCGAGGATTTCCTCGCCGCCTGCGTGG
>JBFWOQ010000159.1:0-2530 GCA_050250395.1 Porticoccaceae bacterium | reverse complement strand
CGGATCAGATTGCCCCGGTGTTGGACAAGCATGTGGGTGTGTGTCACTTTCGGGTGACGGGCCGGGACCAAGGCTTTTTGGGCAATGTCGATCTGGGCGGCGAGGTGCTGCGCGCGGAGGGTGTGCATGATGCTCCTGGAGTCGCGCCTGCCCCTGAGCGCCGCTCACCGGGGTAACCTGGGCATGTCCAATTTCGCTCCCCTGTTGTGGATAGGCGCCACCGGTGGTTCGGGTACGCGTGCCCTGGTGGCGGCGCTGGCGGCGATCGGTGTGTTTTCCGGTCGCGACCTCAATGACTCCCAGGATGCGTTGCCGCTGACGGCGGTATACGACCGCCATCTGGCGGCTTATCTCGCCGGCGCGAGTTTCGACCTGGCGGCGTGGCGGGCGGACGTGGCGGCGGCGCTCGAACGGCACGCGGCTGGCCTGGCCCCGGACGCGCCCTGTCTGGTGAAGAATCCCCGCGCTATTTTCATGCCCGATCTGCTGCTCGATGCGGTGCCCGCCAGCCGGTTTCTCCAGGTGGTGCGCAACGGTGTTGCCATGGCGTTTTCCGCCAATCAACGCCAGTTACAGCAGCATGGCCGCGCACTGCTGGGCAGCGGCTGGGTTGGCGAATCGCCTGCCGCGCAGTCGCTGCGGCTGTGGAGCCTGGTGAATCTGCGGGGCCGTGACGTCGCACGGCGTTATCCTGGCCGCTGCGCGCTGGTCCGCTATGAAGACTTCTGCGCGCATCCGGCGCAAGAACTGGCTCGTATCGGGGCCGAGCTGGATATTGCGCTTGATCTCGCGCGGCTGGATCCGACCGGTATTGCACCGTCGAGCCGACCGCTGCCGGAGGACTGGCGCGAGCAGCTCGGGGATGCGCTGGCTGCCGCGCGCCCGGCACTCGCCGCCTTTGGTTACTCATGTTGACGGGGCAGGTTGAGCTGCCCGTGCTGAGTTTCATGGGCATAGGCGCGCAGAAGGCGGGCACCACCTGGCTCTATGAAAACCTGGCACGTCACCCGCGCATCGGTTTCCCGGGGGGCAAGGAGGTGCATTACTGGAATGCCAGGCGTGCCACCCTGCCGGAGCGGTGGTACGGCGAGCTGTTTGCGACCGGAGACGGGCGCATCAACGGCGACATCACGCCTGCCTACGCCACTCTGGAGTCCTCGGTGGTGGCGCGGATCGGTGCGCTGTTCCCCGACCTGCGTATCCTGTTTCTGCTGCGCAACCCGATCGAGCGCGCCTGGTCGGCGGCCCTGATGGCGATGGATCGGGCCGAGCTCGAACTCGACGAGGTTTCCGACCGGTGGTTCCTCGATCACTTTCACTCTCGTGGCTCACTGCTGCGTGGGGACTATGCGCGCACCCTGGATATCTGGCGCGAGGTGTATCCGGAGCGGCAGATGCTCGTGCTGTTTTACGAGAATATCCGCACCAACCCGCTGGGCCTGCTGTGCCAGGTGGCGGATTTTCTGGGGCTTGAGCCGGCCACTTCGTGGACGCCGGAGACGGTGGCTGCGCCGGTGTTCGCGGGCATCGGCGCGCCACCACGGCCCGTGCTGCGGGCGGCACTGGTCGATCTCTACCGACCGCGTATCGCGGCGCTGGAGGCCCGGTTGGGCCTCGATCTTGGGCACTGGTACCGAGACAGTGACTGGTACCGCGACAGTGACTGAGACGCCGCTGGCGGTTTTGGTGCTCGGTCCTCATCGCAGCGGTACGTCCTGTGCGACCGAGCTCGTCCATGCCCTGGGTTTCGAACTGGGCCGGGATCTGTTGGGCGCGCGACCGGACAATCCCCGCGGCCTGTGGGAAAACGCTGCTGTGGTCGCGGTGTCCGAGTCGTTGCTCGCCGATGCGGCTTCGGCCTGGTATGACCCCGGCTTCCTGGAGCTGGGCGAATTGCTTGACCCGGAGGCCATTCGCGCGGCCCTGGCGGCGGTGATAGGAGACCAGTTTGGCGCTCCCGGCGCTTCGGTGGTGATCAAGGATCCGCGCCTGTGCCGCGCGGCACGGCCATGCGCCGCCGCCTTGCGGCAGATCGGTTATCGGGTCCGTTTCGTGCTCGCGCTGCGTGATCCCCGCGCCAGCGCGGAGTCGCTCTATCGCCGCGATGGCGTCCCGCGAGCGGTGGGGACTGCGCTCTGGCTTGCGTATATCCTGGGGGCGCTGCAAGCGGTGCGCGGGCAGGAAGCGGTGCTGCTCTCCTACGAAGCCCTGCTCGCCGACGATGCGGTACTGGCCGATCTGGCTGCCTGGCTGCGCGGTGGCACCCGGCCGGGAGCGGACGAGCTTGCGGATTTGCGTGCTCGCATCGTGCCCGACCTCCGGCATTCCCATGCCGCGGTGCATCCCGAACTCGACTCCGCGCCCCTGACCGCGCTGGCAGACGTCGTCTTCGCGACGCTGAATGTGTGTCAGAGCCCGTTAGTGGGTGCGGCCCCACTCGCGGGGTGGACGCAGCGGTTTCGGGCTCAGGTCGCCGGCCCGCGCTGGCTTGGGTGGCGCCGGGTGGTGGTCATGCACCGATCGCCGGAGT
>JBFWOQ010000158.1:0-2544 GCA_050250395.1 Porticoccaceae bacterium | reverse complement strand
AAGACGCTTCAGAAGGGCTTCACGCTCATCGAATTGATGATCGTGGTGGCCATTATCGGCATCCTGGCCGCGATCGCGATCCCGGCGTATCAGGACTACACGATCCGTGCGCAGGTTTCGGAAGGCTTGACCCTGGCGTCCGACGTCAAGGCTGGCGTTGCCGAGTACACCGCGCAGACTGGCGACTGGCCGGCGACCTTGGTCGAAGCGGGCCTCGGTTCAGCCGCGGCGCTCGGCGACAAGGCAGGCCGTTACGTCGAGTCGATCGACGTCGACAACGGCACGATTATTATCGTGTACGGCAAAGATGCCAACTCGAAGATTGACGGCGGGATCCTGTCGATCCGCCCGTACACCAATGAGAATGGTGACGTCGTGTGGCAGTGCGGTCTCTCGAATCCTCCCGCCGGCGCGTCTATCAACTCGGGTGGCCCGACTTTGGGCGGCGGCACGAACTCGGCTGCCGGCACCACCGACCTGAGCGACAAGCACATGCCGGCATCGTGCCGCAGTGGCTTCGGCGGCTCGTCATAAGCTGAGACTGAATGGACCGGCAATCCGGCCGGACCGGCAAGGCCCCTGTTCGCAGGGGCCTTGCTTTTTCAGTTGTGGAAGCGGTTGAACCGCGACCAATGGATTCCACAGTGAATCGCAGGCCCGGCCCCTGGCCGGGGCTGATCCTCAGCCAACTCCTGGCGATCGCCTTGTTCGCGGGCTGTGTCTGGTGGGTGTGGCGCGAAGCTGCGCTGGTCCTGCCGAACGATCGCATCACCGCCTCCCTCAGCGTCGAACAATCGCTCGGCCCGGTGCTGCAGGGCCGGCTGCTGCGCTTCGGCGCGACGCTTCTTTTTTGCCACCTGTTGTTCGGCCTTGCCGCCTTCGGGCTGGCGCGCCTGACCGAGGCCGCCTGTAAGGGTACGCCACCCGCGCGGCGCGGCTGGCTGGTCGCCGGATGGTTTGCGCTGCTGGTCGGCGCGCTGATGGCCGCGAACGTCAACGAGCATCCGAGTTCGCGCTTTGTCAGCGAGGACTCCTGGTTCCTGGTCACCATCGGCAGCCTGCGGGTCGCGACCGTGTACTTGGCAGCCTGCGGTGTGCTCATGGCATTCCTGCTATTTCGCGCCGCGCTCCGCCTCCGCGCGCGGCTGCCAGTCCCGGCCATGGGCGTCGCCGGTTTCGCCACGGCCGTGCTGCTCGCCGGGGTGGCCCTGCCGCTCGCGACCGCCGGCATGTCGAAGAACGGGCTGGTCGCGACCTCGCCGCACGTCGTGATCATCGGCATCGACTCGCTGCGCGCCGACCTGACTGGATCCGGCAGCGGCGCAACGCTGACGCCGCACATTGATGAGTACCTGGCCGGGGCGCACCGCTTCAGCGATGCCTCGACTCCGCTGGCCCGCACCTATGGGTCCTGGGTGTCGATCCTAACCGGACGGCATCCCGTTTCGACAAACGCGCGCTACAACCTGATGCCGCGCGCGCTGGTCGATGACGGCGTCACGCTGCCCGACGCGCTCAAGGGCCGCGGCTACCGGACGATCTACGCGACTGACGAAGTGCGGTTCGCGAACATCGACCAGAGCTTCGGCTTCGACCAGCTCGTCACGCCACCGATCGGCGCCTCGGATTTCCTGCTCGGCTACGCGGGCGACATGCCGCTGGTCAACCTGCTGGCCACGACCGGGATCGGCGGCTGGCTGTTCCCGGCGAACCACGCCAACCGCGCGGCCCATGCGACTTACCAACCGGGTGATTTCGTCGACCGCCTCGACGACAAGATCGCGATTGAACGCCCCACTTTCCTAACCGTGCACCTGACGCTGTCGCACTGGCCGTACAACTGGGCGGGACTCGCGCAGCCGACGACGCCGCAGCAGTTCCGGCCGGCCTATCGCCGGGCCGTCGAAGAGGTCGACCGCCAGTTCCGGCAGGTGATGGACCTGCTCGCAGAAAAAGGCGTGCTGGAAAACGCCATCGTCGTCGTGCTGTCGGACCACGGCGAGGCGCTCGGCAACCCATCGGACTCGATGCTGCGCAAGACCGGCACCAGCCGCGAGGTCTGGGATTCGCTCTGGGGCCACGGCACGAGCGTCATGAGCCCGCACCAGTACAGCGTGCTGCTGGCGATGCGAGCCTACGGCCGCGCCGCGTTGCCGGGTGCGCCTGGTACCCACGACTGGCCGGTGTCGCTCGAGGACGTGCGGCCGACGCTCGAGGAATTCGCGACCGGCCAGGCGCCAGCGGGCGTGGACGGTATCTCGCTCCTGCCCTACCTGGCGGAACCCGCGCAGGCGTCCCGGCTCGCGGCGCGGGTGCGCTTTACCGAGACTGACTTCAACACGCCCTCGACGCTCGCCGGCCGCTACGAGGCCTCCGGCATCATCGACGAGGCCGCCGTGTTCTACGAGCTGGACCCGCATACCGGCTGGATGCAGCTGCGCCAGGACAAGCTGCCGATCCTGCTGGCCCGCAAGCAGCGCGCGGCCCTGTCGTCGCAGTCGTTGCTGGCCGCCATTCCGGACCCTGACGGCCGCTACCTCCGGT
>JBFWOQ010000157.1:0-2586 GCA_050250395.1 Porticoccaceae bacterium | reverse complement strand
GCGGTCGGGGCTGGGGGCGCCGGACAGCACCTCCAACCACTCACGTCGTACTCGGAACGGCATCGTGCTTGCTTGCGCCAGTTCCCCTGGTTGCGCCAGCTCGTTTTCTTGCACCAACGCCTGCCGGCCGATCCGAAGGCGGCAACGGCAGCCGGCGTCCTGGTGGTCGAGCACCGTCGCGTCACCATCCACACAACGCCGGCTGAGCGTCCAGGCAAAATCCAAGGCAATGGTCTGGTCGGTGGCATGAAGATGGATGAAATCGTCCGTGTCGGGCATTGCGGTTGTCCTTCCTTGGGGTGGGGTTTCCTATTGGCAATCGTACTTAACTCCATAGTTACTCACGTCCAAACCCTCTGATGATCTCATTAATTTCGTTGACACGAATCAGGCCTTCTCTTGTGTTCGTAATTACAACTTCAAATTCCACAAAAGCCGCCACAAATGCAGGGTAGGGTTCAAACCATCCTTCCAAAAAGCCGTAACGCCATGGTAGCGGTCCAGTATATTCACATTCTATCCCGCCATTCTTTGCAAGATGCATAAGTTCCTGCAAATATTCAGTTTCAATTGCCTTAATCAAAGGGACATGCGCATGGTCCAGAAAAGCCGCCTCCAGTCCAAGCGCGGCACGTCGCATTCTTTCTTTATCCATCATTTCGACACCTCAGAGATTATCTTCAATAACTTCCTGGAACACCGCGTGGTTGAACTGACCGCGATCAGGAACGATTATTTGCACGCCACCGCCTTGCGTTGTGAATTGCCCACGCAGCTCGCTGGTCGGCGCAACCCTGGATTCAAACACTGTTGCGACGCCCTTTGGTTCAATCACAAACACTCCAAAGCGATCCGCGTTCTGCGTACTTGGTAGTCCGAAATAATCTCCGAGGCGTCGACCACTGGCAATTGCTTTACGCAACTCTGCTGCCGTGGTGAAAAATGGCGTAAATGAACTAACTTCTCCGCCCGTGGGCACCACCTTTAATAGTGGCGAAGTGATGTTTCTTAGTGTGGGAATATCGCTGCCAGATTGAATTTGTGCAATTACCCTTTGTTGAATATCGGAAGCATTAATAGTTTGCCCAGCTCTTAAATTTCGCATTGCAGAAGTTTCAGCCAGTCGCAAAAATGCCTTGCCTTCTGGCGTCGTTGCCAGGAACACCTTTGCCTCGAAGGCGGTTACACCATTTGTTTGAAAGGTACTTGCAGCTCTTATTGCAGCCAAGTCTTGCGGCGAAAGCTGGGCAATTCTATCCTCGATCCTCGGCGCACTTGACGAGACATTTGAAGGGATCTTTCCTGATGTTTGGCCTGGTCTCAAAGGCAAAGAAAACGAGCTCTCCAACGCCGCCGCCTCACTTCGCGCACCCTGCGCTAGGCCGCTGGCCTCGACGCTCGGCCCGAGTGCCTTGCCGGCAACGAAGGGCAGCGCGGTTTCCAGGGTGGCGACCGCCGCACCGCGTTTGTCGCCTCGTTGCACCGCCACCGCCAGATCGATAGCACCGACCGCCAGATTGATGCGCGGCACCACCCGGAAGCTTGCGGCAACCGGCCGGAATATCGCCTGTGCAAACGCCTTCTCGAATGAGCCCGGGGGAGAATCCGCTGAAATCCTCTTCACCGATGGTCTGCCGGTGTCTAGATCCAGCAAACCGGACGTAAGCTCAAAACGCAGTGAAGGTGACAAGCCATCGAAGGCGGACTGAGCCTGTGCTAACAGCTGCAGCTGCATTGCGACTTCTTCCGCCGACATCGACTCCATACCGGTCAGATCGACAAAGAACAGCGGATTGGTGTTGGCGTACAAGTACCGATGGAAGCTGATCGGCGATTCCGTCTTGCCGAACGCCGGGTCCATGCCGTTGAAGCTGCCGGTGAGCGGGTCGTACCACCGGGCACCGGCGTAGTAGAGGCCGGTGTCGCTGTCTTTTTGGTAGCCGGTGTAGCCGATGACTTGGCCGTCGCTCGATAGCAGGGCGGCTTGGCCGGTGGTGTCGGGGTTGTAGTTGGGGAGTTGCCAGGGGGTTTGGGTTACGCCGCCCGCTATCTGTTGTTCGATGTTGCCCCAGGCGTCGAAGGTGGTTCTTGTGACGGTGTTGCCGCTGCTGTCCGTCATCGCGACCGGGGTGTCGAGGGCGTCGAGTTGGTAGAAGCGGATCGTGGCGCTGCCGCTTGCGTCGAAGGCCAGGTGACGGTCGAGTTTGACGCTGGTGCGGTAGGTGTCGGTTAGGCGCAGGCCGCTTGCGTTCGCGCTGCTGGCGGCGCCGTCGGGGATCGCTTCGTGCAGCAGGCTGCTGCCGTTGTAGAGATACAGGGTCGCGGCCGGGTTTTGGCCGGTGGCGGGGAACGCGATGCGTTCGATGCGGCGACCGTCGGCGTCGTATTGGTAGGCGATGGTCGGGGCGTTGGCGGTGTTGGGGGCGTTCGGTTGTACGCCGGTCAGGCGGTCCCTGGCGTCGAAGGTGTAGCTGGTGGTTTCCGGGGGCTGGCCTTGCCGGGTGACGGTGCGGCTCACGCGATTACCGTTTTGGTCGTAGCTGTATTCGACGCTCAACTGGTTGATGCTGTCGGTCATCAGGGTGA
>JBFWOQ010000156.1:0-2587 GCA_050250395.1 Porticoccaceae bacterium | reverse complement strand
CTAGGATGGAATTCGTGCAGTGATGAACTCTGTATGGGAGTGGCGATGGATCCCGGTCCATTTCAAACCTAGAGTAAAAATAATTTTAATAATAGGACGAGGAATAATTCCATGACAGCAGCCAGGAAGATCAAGGTAGCAATCGCGTCCGGAGCCTTGTTTGTAGGGGTTTCGCTGACCCCGGGGGTGTGGGCGCAGGATTACAACGAGCAGCCCACGCCGGAGGAGCTGGCGAAGTTGGGGTTGGAGGGTACCGAGCTGACGCCGGCCGGTGCGATCCGCGCCGGCAATGCCGAGGGTACCATCCCGGAATGGAAGAATGAGCCGATAAAGCCGCCGTCCAGTTGGCAACCCGGTACCTATCACGCCGATCCGTTCGCTGCCGATCAGGTGTTGTTCACCATCACCGCGCAAAATTACAAGAAGCACGCCGACAAGCTGACTCCGGGTCAGCAGAAAATGTTCGAGACTTACCCAGATTACTTTATGAATATCTACCCAACCCGGCGCAGCGCGGTATTCAAGCCCTATATCTACAAGGCGGCGCTGGAGAACGCGGGGCGGGCGCGGATCCTCATGTCCGAGACCTATCAGAACCTGATTGGTTTTACCGGAGCGATCAAGGCCTGGGCCTTTCCGATCCCGAAAAATGGCCCCCAGGCAATCTTGAATCAGGCGACGCGGCCGTTCACACCCTGGTCATCGCATGTCCTCAACACCACGCCCGTAACTTCCGGTGGTGACTATGAGACGGTGAAATTGTCCATCCAATACCACGTGAACTGGGCAGAGGAAACCAACACGATCGAGAATTTTGATCCGACAGTACCGGGTGCCGGCGGGTTCTACTACCTTCAGACCATTATCTCGCCGGCCAAGCAGGCCGGGCAAGTAGTTCTGGCACGTGATCCTACAAGCTTCGCCAAGCAGTTTCGTCAAGCCTGGAGTTACAGTCCCGGCCAGCGTCGGGTGAAGCGAGCGCCCCAGATCGTCTATGACAATCCACTAACCTCCGGAGATGGTCTGGCGACAACCGATGAAGGTTTTGGGTTTAACGGACCCAACGACCGCTTTGAATGGAAGCTCGTGGGGCGCAAGGAAATGTACGTGCCCTACAACGCGTACAAGATATGGGCGCCTGGTGTCCAGGTCAAAGACATGATCACCAGCCAAGGCAGGTTTAATCAGGATCTGGCCCGCTATGAATTGCATCGTGTATGGGTGGTGGAGGCTACCCTGCGCGAAGGTACCCGCCACGATTACGGCAGGCGCACGTATTACTATGACGAAGACACTTGGGCGGTGATGCTGACCGACGCTTACGATCGCCGTAACGAGCTGTGGCGATTGTGGGAAGAGCACGGCCTCATGTGGTATGACATCGGCATGTGGACGGCCCTTCCTGCGGTAGCGTCAGTGCGCTACGACATGTTTGCAGGCCGGATGCTCCTGTTGAACATCGACAAGGACACGCCGCCGAATTTCGCTTTCCGTGCCCCTGAATCCTATTTCACCCCGGCGCAGGTACGTCGCGGCGGCGTACGCTGAGCTTGGTAGCACTGTGGTCGAGTGAATGGCGGACCCTCGCGGGTCCGCTTTTTTTTGCGATGTCGCAGCCGCCTGAAATTCTCGCGAGGCGACGCGAACCGGGGTTGCGCCAAAACCTGTACTCGCGCTTCAGGCCGGGGAGGTCAGTGTGTTGTGCCCGGCGGACAGGTGCCGTCAGGCAGTGTCCTTCAGGCCCGCGGGCAGCCTGAAGACTGCTGCGGCAGCCATCTGGTCAGCAGCGCGCTTCCTCGCGCTTCGATGGAATTGTCGCGGTAGCTGCGCGCCGCAGGAGCCGCAGGACTTGTACGCGTCCGCCCTCAGCTCGCCATGGTGATGCCGCCGCTCACCGAGAGAGTCTGCCCGGTGATGTACGCGGCTTCCTCGGCGGCGAAAAACGCGGTGGCGTAGGCGATATCCATGGGCGTACCCATGCGTCCCAATGGCACTGACTTCTTGATGCCGGCAATGCCCTTGGCCGCAATCGGATTGATTGCCATGATCTCGCCGATCAGTGGCGTGTCCGTAATCCCCGGACATACGTTATTGGCGGTGATGTTGTTGCGCGCGAACTCCCGCGCAATGGTCTTGGTGAAGGCGATGAGCCCACCTTTTGTGCCCGAGTAGATTGCTTCCAGGGCAGACCCGATGCGACCAGCGTCGGAGGCAATGTTGACGATGCGCCCGCTGCCCAGATCGATCATTCCCGGCAGCACGGCACGGCACACCCGCACCGGGCCCGCGTAATTGATGGCGATGACTTTCTCCTGAAACGCCTCGTCGGTGTCCAGAAAGGGCATGAGATTGTCCCAGCCGGCGTTATTCACCACCAGCCAGGGGACGCCAACGTCCCGGTTGATCTGGGCGACCGCGGCAGTGACTGAATCCGGCCGGGTGACGTCCATCGCGATGCCATAGCCGCCCAGTTCACGGGCGAGCGCTGTGGCCCCGGCGCCGTTTACGTCGCTGACCACGACCTTGTGCCCGCGTTCGGTGAGTACGCGACAGATGGCTTCGCCGATGCCGCGCGCGCCGCCGGTAA
>JBFWOQ010000155.1:0-2604 GCA_050250395.1 Porticoccaceae bacterium | reverse complement strand
GTCGAGCGGGCGATCGAGCACAGCGACCGGACGATCCGAGTGCTGGCCGCGCCGATCGCCACGCCGATCACGCATTCGCCCTGGCGGCAGTGGCTGCCGGCGACCTTCAGTCCGCGGCGCTGAGCCCGGCAAGTCGCAGCTGCGGGCAAGGTCATCTGCTGGAAGCAAGCCGCCCGAACAGGCGCCGCAGCCACAGCAGCAGCCGGTAGTCTCGACTGCCGCAGATCCAGGCGATCTGTCGGTGCAGACCTTCGAACTGTGACTGCAGGTTTTGCCCGTCGCGGTACAGGCGGGTGATATGCATGTCGCGGCGCTTTAGCAGGACCTTCAATTCCTGCACATCCGCCGCGGTCAACACCCGTCCTTCCCGGAAGCGCTCCGGCAGCGGCCGATCGACATAGATGGTCGAATGGGTATCGGCGAGCTCGTCGGTCGGACGGTCCACCGTGTAGAAGTACAGCGCGATCGAGCGCCGCGACCATCCGCGTTTGTCCTCTGGCAGGGAAATGCGCGAAAAGCCGTGCCAGCTGCTCTCGGTGGTTTCAAAGATCACCGCGCGATTGAACAGCGGGGTGATCAGGGTGATCCGGTCATCCTCACTGTGCGGATCACTGTGCAGTTCCAGGCTGCCGCCCCAGGCATCGTCCCATTCGCGATTGAGATAGATGATCAGGTTCAGGCGACGATGCATCTGCGTCAACGGATGCCGGTTGAAATCGATATGCGCATCCAGATCCTGGCCTTCCCGGTTCTCGTGGGTGCCACCGCCGAAATAGTGCGGGTCGTAGTGCAGGTCCGCGATCCCGGTAATGGCGCCGATCAGTCCCAGAAACGCCGGCGATTGAATCAGGTCGTCCAGCGCCGCATAGCTTGGACCGAGCGCGCGAATCTGCTCGACCACCGCCTTATTGCCGACCTCGCCGTTCTCGTTTCGCGCCCGCGCCGGATCGAAAGCCGGAAACTCGGCGAGCAATCGCTCGGCCGCGACGCTTTCCAATAAACCATCGATCAGCACATGCCGAAACGGTTCGCGCCGCGCAAACAGCGCGGCCAATTCGGGCAGCCGAGGGCGAATACTGGCAGCAATCACAAGGCGCTCGGAACGAGCAGGAAGGGCGCCTATAATGACCGGCTGATCCCCTCGCCGTCGAGCCACCGATGCTAAACCCTGAGGTCCACGCCCGGCTTGCCGAGCACGCGCAAAGCTTCCAGCAGGCGCAGCCGTTCCGGCATGTGGCGATCGACAATTTCCTGCGACCCGAAATTGCCGAGGCGATGTTGCGGGCGTTCCCCGGTTTCGAGGCACAGTTCGCGTTGAACGAAATGGGCCAGATCGGCGGCAAGGCGGTGCGCGAACAGGTGCGCGATCTGCCGGCGCCGTATCCGGCCTTGGACGGGTGGCTGCAGAGCGCCGATTTCCTCGACACGATGTCCGCCATCACCGGCATCCCGGAGCTGCTTTACGATCCCGACTATGTCGGCGGCGGCACCCACGAGAATGTCCAGGGACAGTGCCTCGACATGCATATCGACTTCAACTATCACCCACGCAATCGCCAGCATCGCCGGCTCAATCTGATCATCTACCTCAACCACCAATGGCAAGACGATTGGGGCGGCTGCATCGAACTCGCCGAGGATCCCTGGGATCCGCACAACCGCAACCGCAAGGCGCTGGCACCGTTATTCAATCGTGCGGTGATCTTCGAAACCACCGAGAGCAGCTGGCATGGCTTTTCGCGCATCCACCTGCCGGCCGACCAGCAACAGCTATCGCGACGATCCTTCGCCATCTACCTGTACAGCCGCGAACGGCCCGCCGCGCAGACCGCGGCGTCGCACGCCACCGTCTATGTCCCCGATGTGCGTCCGCCGCATCTGCAGCCCGGGCACCTGCTGAACGAAAACGATGTGGCCGAACTGGACGCGCGCTTCGCCAATGCGCTGGGGCAACTGCGCTATCTATACCAACGCGAACAGGCCTTCTCCCGGCAGATCGACGTTCTGCACCAGGCCGTGCACGAAGCGCGCGCGGCGGCGCGGCTGGACCTGCTCGGTTTCGCTCGTCAATTGGGCGCCGCGGCAGGATTCTGGTCGGACTCGTGGGCCGCGCGTGCGGCGCAAATCCAGCTGGAACTGACCGCGCCCTGCCGCGCCGCGGTCGCCCGGGTGTGGGTGCCGGAAGCGCTAACCGACGGGTTTGAACTGCGCATCGACTGCGACCAGCACAGTTGCGTGTTTCGACCCGGCAGCGGTCGCGTCAGCGAGCTGCGGCTGCCGCTGCGTGGGCGCGCCGGGGATCGCCTGACGATCGGCTTTGCCGCCAACCAGGATTGGGTGCCGAGCCAGGGCGGCGGCTCCAGCGACGATCGTGCGCTTGCGTTCCGTCTTTTGGATCTGACCCTGCAGCACGACTGAGCGGAGTGCAGCGTGTTTCACGTGATCCTTTTCCAGCCGGAGATTCCACCCAACACCGGCAACGTGATTCGTTTGTGCGCCAATAGCGGCGCGCGCCTGCACCTGATCGAGCCGCTCGGGTTTGCGCTCGATCATGCGAGGCTGCGCCGCGCCGGGCTCGACTATCACGAGTTCGCCGCGCTCGCG
>JBFWOQ010000154.1:0-2635 GCA_050250395.1 Porticoccaceae bacterium | reverse complement strand
GCCCGCGCTCGGGCACTGCGCACCGACAACTGGGGCTCGGACATGCTCGCGTTCCTCACTGAAAACTTACGTTCATCCTAACCCGATGCCATCCAGATGGCAATTGCCAGCTACCCTGGTCGTTGCCATCGACACCGGGTTCAACCCGTGCTCCTCGCGATCGGGCTGGGAAATTTGTGGCGCTTGGGTGTGCTGGGCTTTGCTGACGAAGCCGGTGTGGCGGCGTAATAATTGACCGTGACCGCGCTTGGTGAAAAAGTGGCAGCCTGGCAAATGCCGATTCGGCGCGGAACGCGACGTTCAACCGGGTTGCGGTGGTTGCCGGGCAGGCATCCATAGCTTCGGTCGGCTTAGCTGGAGGCGACGGTGACATCCCCGGCAATACTCAGGATCAGCGCACTATTGGGGCTCGCTCTCGGTCTGGGTTCCTGCGTGCTTTCGGTCGACCCGGTTGTTGCGGAATCCGATGCAAGCTTCGATGCGCGATTGCTCGGCGTCTGGGAGCAGGTTGGCGGCTCGGATCGTGCCGTCTTCACGCGCGCGACCGGCAACAACTACGCGATCGAATACACCAGCGACGATGAGGTGAGCAGCCATGAAGCGCGACTCGGGCCGTTGGGCGAGCACCTGGTGCTGGATGCCTGGACGGTGCCCAAGAACGGCGAGATCGCAGATCCCCAACCGGGGCAATTGCTGGGCGCGCATATGCTACTGGTGCTGGTCATCGGCGCAGACCAGGTCAAGGTAAACGCGCTGGATCACGACGCAATGCTGGCGGCGTTGCAATCCGGGAAGCTGGCGCTGGCCCATCGGGAAGCCGAGTATCACCTGACCCTTCAGGGCAGCACCGAGCGATTGCGTTCGGCGCTCGGCCCCTACCTGGCCAGCGCCGGCGCGCTCAGCGAGCCGTCGGTCTGGCGGCGGGCCGCCGATGCCGCTGCCGTCCCGCGCTTGCCGGTCGAACCCCAGTGTTTCGAAGCGTCGGCCTGGCACGAGGCCGACGCGCTTTTCCACCGCGACGGCCATTGGGTCGGGGGAGACGGCGCCTCGACCGTGGACCTCGGGCGCGGTCGCACGCTGTGGCTATTCGGCGACAGTTGGATCGATCCCGACGGGCGGGCAACCCGCGATGGTGCGCGCCTGGTCAGCAACAGCGTGGCGATCCAGACCGGCGCCGATCCCACCAAGGCAACGATCAAGTTCTACTGGGGCCGGTCGGACGATGGCAGTCCGGCGGCTTTCGTTCCCGACCAGGGCGACGAACGCCATTGGTTCGGCAATGGGGTGCGGCTGGGCAAGCGGCTGCTGCTTTTTCTCAACCGGGTTCGGAGCAGCAGTGGTGGTTTGGGTTTCGATTCGGGCGGCTGGACTGCGTGGATGGTGGACAACCCGGACAGTGAGCCATCAGCATGGGCAATGCGCGAACTGAAGACGGCGGAAAACCCGTTGGGTATACCGGTCGGGTTTGCCGCAGTGCTGCAACAGGATGGCTATGTGTATGCCTTCGGATCGCAGGAGCCGGTCAAATCGCACCCGATCTACGCCGCGCGCTGGACCACCAGGCAAATCCGCAACGGCAAGCTGCTATCGCCGGAATGGTGGGGCGGTGATCGGTCAGGCTGGGTGGCCAATTCCTCGTCGGCGCCGCGCTGGCCTATCTTCGAGAACGGCCAGGCGGAAGGCTCGATCCACTGGGACCAGGCCAGCCAGGGCTTCATCGCGGTCCACAGCCAGGGCTTCGGCGCGGCGGATATCGTCCTCCGTGCCGCGCCGCACCTGACCGGCCCCTGGTCGGCACCGCGCATGATCTACCGGCCGTCGGAATACTACCGACCCCAGCGGATGATCTACGCCGCCAAGGCGCATCCCGAACTCAGCGGCGCCGACCTGGTGCTGACCTACAACAGCAATTCCTTCGACTTTTCCGAGCAAGTGAGCGACCACTCGATCTACTACCCGCGCTTCGTGCGCCTGGCCACGTGCCGATAGCCGCACCCAGTGCCAGCCTTGAACGGGACAGCCTTGAACGGGACACCCAATCGGAACCTCACGGCTAGCTGTTCTGGGCGCATGGGTACACGTCGTGGACGATGCTCAAACCAAGCTCAGCGCAGGCTGCCAGAAAACTCGGTGGTAGTTCGATCGCGTAGTTGCGGCGGCTAAATGATGCAACTTGAAGGCGGCTGAATGCAGCGACTTCATCCCAAGATTTTCAGAGATGAGCCTTGGATCGACGCTCGGATGCCATATCCGTAGGGCGACCGAGAAAGAGTAGCTCTGCATAGTTTTGAGATTCCCGATGTTCAAGCAACGTCAACGCCGAACCGCTGCGATCGGTTGCAACGTACAGAAATAGCGCCCACCTCGGGCTCGAGGAGAGCCTGCCAGATCAGTCCCACCGATTGGCCTCTGGCGCCAGGTCCGGCTGCTGCGGGCGCACCACGCAGAAGCGCTGCCCGGTCGGCGCCTGCATCACCACCCAGCGGCCATTGCGCGGGCGCTCGATTTCGATCGCGCCCAGGGCAATCAGCCGGGCGACCTCGGCGTCGATGTCGTCGGTCTCGATATCCAGGTGAACCCGCGATTCGTGCGGCACCCGCTGCACTTCGATGTGCATCCCGCCGGGCCCCTGGGC
>JBFWOQ010000153.1:0-2670 GCA_050250395.1 Porticoccaceae bacterium | reverse complement strand
AATCTCCCCCGTGTTGCCAATCAGCGGCCACAGCGACGTCAATACCCCTGCCCCCATCAAACCCTTCGTCGTCTTCTCCAGAAAAAAACGTCGGCTGTAATCAAAATCGTACTTCTTGATGTGCATGCTCGACTTGCCTCCCCACCATTTGACGATTATGGAAATTGCCTGCCCGGCCGTTACTTAAGATCTTCGTCGCTCGCGAGATAGGCGCTGAGATCCACCCCCTCACCCACGAGCATCTTGTCGGACCCAAGAAATTTGGGTTTGATCAGCCATACCAACAGGGGCAGAACCACGAGGGAAACCAGCATATTGATCAGCATCACGACGACCAACAGCAGCCCCATGTCGGCCAGGAATTTGAGGTCGGAGAGAAAATACCAGGGCAGGATGCCGATCAGGACAATGACCGCGGTAAAAAATATTGCCCTTCCCGTTGTCGCCAGCGCTCCCACGATCGCCACGCCGTAATCGCGATGCCCCTGATATTCCTCGCAAATGCGACTGAGCAGATAAATGCCGTAATCGATACCGACGCCAATGCCGATGGCGCTGATCGGCAGCGTGTTGACATCGAGCCCGATACCGAGCTGCTGCATTACCGCGGCCAGAACAATGTTGGACATGTTGACCGGGAGCAACAATATCAACCCCGCCACCAGGGAACGATAGGCCAAGGCCGCGGCGATCAGGATCACGACATTCAGGGCACCTATTATCGCGTACTGATATTTGTCGACCGTGTCATTGATGGATTGCTGTAGCGCGATGGTGCCCGCCGCTAGCCTGACCCGGAAAGTTTCGTGATCCAACCCGATGGCATCCGCCGCCTTGCGCACCTGCGCCAAGGCAATGTCGACCGTCTCCTGCTTGTTGTCCTTGTACCAGAGCGACACCGTGCCATTCTGCTGCACAAAGTCGGTCACATGGGCAAACGCCTTGGGGCTGCTGCCGAACAACACCGCGCTGGCGGCCGCCTCGACGGCCTGATCCGTCGGATCGAGGGGCGCCCACTTGGGATTACCGCCGCTGAACAGCCGGTTGGCTTCGGGAAGATAGTCCGCGAACGACAGCGTGGCCTCGGGCGGCGGATCAGATAACTCCATCGCGCGCTGCAGCGCCGCCATGGTGAAAATGGTATTGGCCTGTTTCAGCAAACGCTGCTGCGTCTGTTGCTTGACTTCAAAAATGACCTCCAGTGTGTTCAGCCCGGGAAAATGGCTGTTGATTTTGCTGACGGCCACGTTGTACTGGGAGTCCTCCCACAACAGGTTGCTACCCTCGACCGGGTTACCGATCTTCAACTGCATCATTTTATAGACGCTGAAGCCAAGCAGAAGCACTACCACTACCGTGGTCACCCGCGCGGGAGCGCCATAGGTGATGTGTCCGAGCCGTTGCAACCCATGCTTGAGCGCGCGATGGATACTGAACTTTTGGTCTTCGTCCAGCCCGATGATTTTTTTGACGTTTTTCGGCTCCGGCAAAATCGTCACCAGCAATGGCGACAGGAACACGGCGCAAGGAATAAGGGTCGTCGCCCAGAACCCGGTAAAGAGCGCAAACCGCTGCATGGTCGGTATTGGCGCCAATGCGATCAGAAACAGTCCCAGGAGGTCGGTGACGATGCCGAGTGTGCCGGGCACCATCATTACACCCAGGGATATCTCGGCTGCCTTCTTTTTGTCTTTCACATGATGGTAGATCTCGTAAAAGCGCTCCGTCGTCTGCACGCAGTGGCTGAACGATCGCGCGACCAGCAACAGAGGCACCACCATGATCAAGGGTTCGACGGGATGCTGAATCCAGCCCACAAAGCCAAAGCCCCAGATCGCCGAGACCGCGCTGACCACGACGGGCGCCACCACCCCGACCCAATTGCGCATATAGAGCACCAGGGACAGCAGCATGGCCCCGCCGGTGAGGGCGAAAATCATCCACATCTGATGCTGGTAGCGAAACACCCAGCCGGTGAGCATGGGCTGGCCGGCCGCGTAGATCTCATGGGCTTCATCGCGCTCGTCTTCAACGAGAGTCTTCTGCACGAACTCGAACACCGTGCGGTAGTCGAGCAGCCGCTCGATAAAAGTGGCCTGGATCAGGGTGGCGGTTTCGTCCGGAGAAATGAGGAAGTTCTGACTGGCGGGCGACTTCTTGACGCGCTCGCGAAATTCCGCGATCTCTTCGGGCGTACTGGGCGCGTGATCGCCCATCAGCGGTTGGCTGTCGATACCAAAGGGCGTGGCTTCCGCGTAACGGGCCTTTTCCGTGGTGATCGACAGCACCTGATCGTGGTCAACCCCCGGCGTCAGGTCGATGTTGCGGGTCATGTCCCAGATCTTTTGCAGCGTCTCCGCGTTGTAGATCGTCTGGCCATCCGTGCGCTTCACCATGACCGTAACGGTCAAGGGATTGCCAAAGTTCGGATGATCCTTGAAGGTCTGGACAAAGGGATGATTCTTAGGGAGAAGGTCGGAAAAAATGGTTTTCAGTTCAACGTTACGCAGGCCGACGGCAAACACCGCAGTCACCACCGTCAGAACGAGCAGCGACACCCATACGTTGTGCATGACAAATTCGGCAATTCGCTGGCGCAATGTTTTCAAGGCTTCCCCCGTGCGATCTTGGTTTGGTTGTGATCTTTATCTGGTTGCGATCCCGGTCTAG
>JBFWOQ010000152.1:0-2678 GCA_050250395.1 Porticoccaceae bacterium | reverse complement strand
CTGCGCCTGGCCGGGTCCAGGTGCTCCGCAATCCCTTTGCCAAGCTGCAGATAACCGCGACGGATGTCGGGGTCCTGGACAAGCCGTTGAGTTTTGCGGCCATCGCGAATCTGGCGGAGGCGTTGCATACCGGTGGGGCGGTTGCGCCCACCGCCGTCACGCCCGTACTGCCCGGCCCGGAAACACTCGGACACTTGCGCGTGCTGCTGGTGGAAGACAACGCGGTCAACCAGAAAGTCGCCTCAGAAATGCTGTTGCGCCTGGGGATCGCGGCGGACCTTGCCGAGCATGGGCGGCAGGCCATCGCCATGGTGGCGCGCGCCGATTACGACCTGATCCTGATGGATTGCAATATGCCGGTAATGGACGGCTACGACGCAACCCGGCAAATTCGCGAGCTGGAAACCGATGGACGACGGGTTCCCATCATCGCCATGACCGCAGGTACCGGCGAGCAGGAACGGAAGCGTGCCCTTGAGGCGGGCTTCAGTGATTTTCTTTACAAACCCGTACGACTCGAACTGCTCGCGGCCAAGGTTTCCCACTGGGCACCCGTGCGTAGGGGTGTGGCGATCCGCCAGGAAACGGCATTGTCGCCACCGGACCCCGGGAACGGCTACAGCGAACAGGCGATGAATGAACTGCACGCCAGCGTCGGCGATGTCACCTACCGGATGATCGAGTCCTTCCTGGAGGATACCCCGGTCTACCTGGATTCGCTGAAATCGGCCCTGCGTGACGGCGAAGCCCAGCGGGCCTACGAGATTGCCCACACCATCCGGGGTAGCGCCAGCAATTTTGGCGCGAAATCCTTCGTGGACGCCGTCGTCGCGCTGGAAGCTTTCAGCAAAGCGGGCGATTTGTCGGGCAGCGATGCCCTGCTGGATATCTGCAATGAGCGGTTCGCCGTCCTGCGCAAGGATCTGGAACGGCACCAGGCGAGCGAGTCCGGGCACCACACGGGCGTGCCGGGCAAGTATCGGCTGCTGATCGCGGACGACGACCGCACCCTGCGCCTTGCGTTGCGCGGCACCTTTGCCGGCGACGAGTTCGACGTGCTGGAGGCGGCCGACGGCGCCCAGGCTATCGCCTTGTGCGAGCGGGTCATGCCGGACATCGTTCTCATGGACGCCCTGATGCCGGAGGTCAGTGGCTTCGATGCGTGCCAGCGCATCCGTCAGTTGCCCGGCGGCGCCGAGCTGCCGGTGCTGATGGTCACTTCGCTCGACGATGAGAACGCCATCGCGCGGGCGTTCGCGGCCGGGGCCTCGGATTACATTACCAAACCGATTCACTTCACCGTGCTGAAGGAGCGGGTGGGCCGCCTGATCAAGGCGAATCGGGCGGAGGTCCGGGCCCGGACCCTGGCGTTCGCCGATGCCCTTACCGGGCTGCCCAACCGCGCTCGGCTGACCCAGGAGCTGGGTCTGGCGCTCAATCAGGCGAGCATCAACGACGAACGCATTGCGGTGTTTTTTCTGGATCTGGATAACTTCAAGAACATCAACGACAGTCTGGGACACCAGGTCGGCGATCTGCTGTTGAAGGCGGTCGCCGACCGCCTGCGTTCCAGCGTCCGGCGCAGCGATTTTATCGCCCGCCTCGGTGGTGATGAATTTACCGTGATCCTGCGTCGGGTCGAGAACGAAGCGGTGGTTGCGACCATTGCCCGGAATATTCTCGTCGCCCTGAGCGAGCCTTTTGTTTTTATCCACAAGCGCATGATGGTTTCCACGAGTATCGGTATTGCGCTGTATCCCGACCACGGCGCGGACGTCAGTTCATTGCTCAAGCATGCCGATCTGGCGATGTTCAAGGCCAAGGAGACCAAGAACCAGTTCTGCTTTTATCAGGACGGGATGGAAGACGCGGTATCGCATAAATTGGAGCTCCAGCAGGAGCTGCGCCAGGCCATCGACAATGACCTTTTCGTGCTCTATTTCCAGCCCCAGTACGATTTGACGACCAACCTGGCGGTAGCCGCGGAGGCGCTGGTGCGCTGGCCCCGCGACGACGGCACGGTGCTGGGTCCGGGTGCCTTCATCCCGCTGGCGGAAGAGACCGGCCTGATCACCGAACTGACCGACCTGGTGCTGGAAAAAGCCTGTGGTGCGATCCGGGATTGGTTTATTCGTGGCTATGCCGTGAAGCTCTCGGTGAATCTGTCCGGCAAGGATTTCGAAGTCCCGGAACGCTTGATCCAGCGGGTTACCGAGGTGACGCGCAAGTACGAAATCCCGCCCCGGCTGCTCGAACTGGAAATCACCGAGAGCATGTTGATGGCCGACCCGGAGCGCAGCCGCACGGAATTGCTCGATCTCAAGAATGCCGGATTCAGTCTGTCGATCGACGACTTCGGCAGCGGCTATTCATCGCTCTACTATCTGAAAAATCTGCCGGTCGACGTGTTGAAGATTGACCGCGCTTTCGTCAAGGATCTGGACGATCCGGAAAACCGGCGCGACATCCCGGTGATTGCCGGCATCATCGCGCTGGCGCGCAGCCTCGGTTTGCACACGGTTGCCGAAGGCGTGGAGACCCATCACCAGCGAGCGGTGATTCAGTCGCTCGGCTGCGAAATGATCCAGGGCTACCTGATCAGCCGGCCACTGCCCCGGCACGAATTTGAACAGGCGTTTCTCGAGCAGTTCCGGGTGGTATCCACGGGCCCGCAGCTG
>JBFWOQ010000151.1:0-2679 GCA_050250395.1 Porticoccaceae bacterium | reverse complement strand
GGATCGAAGCGCGACACCGTGACCTGGCCTGCCTCATCGGTCGCGGTCTGGCTGCGCCCGGCATCGGCATAGGCGGTCTGCCTGGTACCCCCGCCGGTACCGAGCAGGGTGCTACGCACCCGCCGGTCCGAACCATCGTAGCCGTGCGTTGTGGTATTGCCGTTGGCATCGGTCTCGCTTTGCAAGCGACCGCGCGCATCGTACAAAGATCGTGCCGTCTCGCCCAGCGGGTTGCTCTGACTGGCCGGATAGCCAAACCCATCGAAGCCAAACGCCCATACCCCGCCATTGAAGTCGGTCTGCCGCACCCGGTCGCCACGGCCATCATAGGCAAACGACTCGATCGCCCCGCCTCGGCGCCGCTCGATCAAATGCCCGTGATCGTCATAGGCATAATTCTCCGCGATCCCGCGCGCATCGACGAATGCCTCGGCGCGGTTCTTAATCGGAACCACGAACGCGCTGGTCGGCCGATAGCGCCAGCTCCGGGTGACCGTGCCCGCGCTGCCGACGATCGTCTCGCCGGTCTTGTTGCCGTAATCGTCATAAGTGAAGCTGGTCACCCGGCCGAGCGCGTCGGTACTACTGGCCGGCTGGAAGTGGGTCAAATCCCAGGCGGTCCGCGTGATCCCGGCGGCATCCTGCACCTGCTCCGCAGCGCCATAGCGGTTCAGCGTATGCGTGGTCGGCTGGCCGCGGCCATCGCTTACCGTCGTGGTGGCGGTCACCAGGCCGCGTTCCGTCGGTGCGTAGGCGAACGCCCAGGGGCTGGCATCGAAGGCGGTCTCACTCACCACCCCATAGCTCGGGATGCGGATCTCCACCCAGACGGTGCCATCGAACACCAATTGCGCCAGGAACAGGCGATCGTAGGCGAAGCTGCTCTCGCCATTGTTGCGCTGCCCAATCCCGGTCAGCGCCAGGCCATGGTGCACCACGGTCGCGAACTCGGCGTTCGGCAAGACATACTGGCTGCGGCCGAGATCGGTGTAGCGGTAATCCTCGCAATGCCCCGGCGCATCGCTGGCCGCGTCGCACTGCCCTTCGCCGGCCGCGCCGCCACGCAGCGCCGCAACCAGCATGCCCTTGCCGGCCTCGGTATCGTAGACATAGTCCACGCTCAAGCCCTCCGGCCCGCTGACCCGCTTCAACACCGAATGGCGCCGGCTGCCCAGGCACTCGCTGCCGCCCGGCCGGACGATGGTCGAAATGCATTTTTCCTCGAACGCCACGTAATCGAAGCGCAGGCTGCGCCCGGCGCTGTCGCGCAGCTCGATCACCCGAAGCTCGCCGTCGATATCGCTGCGCGCGTAGGTGTACTCGATGCGATTGCCGTCCACGTCCTCGATCAGCGTCAGCACGGTCTGCGGGAACGAACCGACCAGGCCATCCAGCGCCGGTTGCGCGTAGTGGTAGCGGCTGCCGTCGATACTGAAATAATCGAAGCTGCCGTCCAGGTGCTGGACCAGGGTGCCCTTGTAACCGTGCAAGGCCGCATAGATGCGGTCGCCATCCGGCCCCGGCACCGAATCGACGAAGCGCTGCGCGCCGCCGTCGGCACCCTTCACCAACAGCCCGCAATCGCCGGTCGGCTCGATGCTGGATTCCAGATTGGTGTGCCAGCCATAACCCATCGCCCCGAAATCGCCCCGGTCCGGCCGCGGACTGGAATAGAAGCGGGTAAACCGCAGGCCCGGCCCGCGCCCGCCCAGATCGACATCGGCCCGCGCAATCCCCAGATTGCCATCCTGCAAATCCACGTTCTGCACGATCGAATGCGCCAGCGGCAAAGAATCCATCATGCTCACCGAATTCGACAACGCCGCCTGGTACACCTCCTCCTCGCCACTCACCGCATCGCGCGCCGTGATCTGCAAGCGGTAATCGCCCCAGGGGTGAGGGCGTGCGCTTTGCCGATGCCCCCAGGCATCGGCTGCACGCCCGAACGACGCGCAGGGATGCGCGGCTGGGCCGCCGCACCAGGGACGGTTGCGCCACGCGGTGGTGATCGAAGGAAGCTCTGCTCTCGATGAAAGCTCGGCTTTAGTTGAAGCGCATGTCAGCCCGTGCCGAACGCACGGCCGCCGTCCTCGCCGACGCGGCGTGTGACCGCGCATCGATCGATCGCAAATAGTGCTGGTGGCTGCGGCTTGCGGCATTCCCTTCCTCTCGAATCGGCCAGAAACTTCCCGAACCTGGCATCGGAACATCATTGCATCCCCAGCACAGTTTCGATCAGCCGGTCCGGATCTTCACCGATGGCCAGTCGCTGGTGGCCGTAGGGCGCCAGACCGGACGATCTGGCGCGATGCTGTTCGATCGCATCCCGGTCCGCACCGGTCAAGCTCGGGCCGACCTGGCAGATCACCGAATGGTGCCAGCGGTGCAGAATGGCACCACGATCCAACACGCCGACCGCACTCCAGTCGTCTTCCGTCCACTTCCACCACACCGCATAACGAAATACCGAATACGGTTCATGCGCCACGATCACCCACAGCCTCCGACAGCTTGCACACCGATGCAGGCTGATCCAATTGCCGGCTTCCACGAAATCCAGCGCCGGGCCACGACTGGCAGGCCAAAGCACCCGGTCCGGCGCTTCGCAAACAACACATCGACTATCGTCCATTGATCCCTGTCCTTGTCGACACTACAGCTTCCACTGGTTGGCGCTAA
>JBFWOQ010000150.1:0-2704 GCA_050250395.1 Porticoccaceae bacterium | reverse complement strand
ACAACGTCGAACAGGCGTTCTTCAACCGGGTGCGCTCGGCGGTCAAGAAGCACGGCATGAACGAGACCGCGATCCAGACCACCGCCATCGACGCGATCGACGCCGAGGTAACCCAGGCCCTGCAGCAATACATCGAGCAGAATCGTCTGCCGATTCGGTTGATGACGATGACCGTCGGCCGCGCCAACCCGCCGGACGCAGTGCGTAACCAGCGCGTGGAGACGGCGCAGCAGGAGCAACGCATCCTGACCGAACACAAACGCGACCTCGCCGAACAGAGCCGCAAGGCCGCCGAACAAAGCCGCGCCGCGGCCGACAACGCCTATCGCATGGCAATGAACCTGAGCCCCGAGCAATTCGTCGAACTGGAGCGGATCAAGATGCAGACCACGGTCTGCGCCGCCAAGGAGGCCCATTGCACCTTCATCATCGGCAGCGAAGTCAAGCCAGTGATCGGCGTGCGCTGAGCGGCGATCGCGGGGCGCGCAAGCTCAGCGGACCGATGCCGTGTGCAGGCCGGTCCTTTGCCCTGTTTCGCCTGTCCCGTTTTGGTTTGAATCACCAGCGTCCGGTCGATGATTGCAGTTGGACGCGGCAAAAGGTTTCATATGGACGCGAGTAAACCTTGCAATTGGCCGCTGCGGTGCGCACACTGTTTGCCGTGAACGCCGACACCCTCCATCCGCGTTTTGCTGTGCCGGCTTTGACGGATGCCTTGGCCAACGCGCCCGTAGTTCTGATCCACGGGCCGCGGCAATGCGGCAAAACCACGCTGGCGCGGAAGATCGCCGAGTCGAACGACTACGCTTATTTCAGCCAATAGGATGGGCAAAGGCCGAAGGCCGTGCCCATCATTCTCGGGTGCGGCTTGGATACCACGGCGATGGGCACGCTGCGCTTTGCCCATCCTACGGACTTCCCACGGGCTGCCAGTGAGATTATGGGTGTCCCGGTCGGCCCGGTGTCCCTGTCTACCCACCTGTTCGGCATCGTTGGTCCGCCCGTGTCAATCTTTAGTCACAGCGAAGTCTTGGAGTGGGAAATGGCAGAGTTCACCTGGAAGCAGATTGCGCCTCTTTCCGATGCCGACAGGGCGATCGATCTTGCGGCAATGCGGCCACTTTACGAGACGTGGCAGGCGTCCAAGGCCCGTCTGAATGTGTCCAGTGTGGGAAGCCTGCGAGAGTTTAATAAGCGGTTGGTACGACGCTTGAGTATCGAAACTGGCATCCTCGAGCGACTGTACGATCTTGATCGCGGCACGACCGAAGCTTTGGTTGCCGCCGGTTTTGCCGAGGAATTCGTATCAAGGTCAAACACCGACATTGAACCATCGCGCTTGATCGATATCCTTCGGGACCAGGAGGCAGCGATTCAACTGGTCATGGATTGCGTAGCAAGCAATCGACAACTTACCAAGTCCGTAATCCACGAACTTCATTCGATTCTGACTCGACATCAAGACACGACAACGGCGGTCGATCAATTTGGCTGCCGCCGCGAGATTCCACTGTTGAAAGGGAAGTTCAAGGAACATCCCAATAACCCACGTCGAGGCGATGGCACGCTCCACGAATACTGCCCCCCGGTCCACGTCGATTCCGAGATCGACAACCTGCTCCATTGGCTTTCGAATTATGAGCAGGAAGACCCCATCATCGTATCCGCCTGGTTCCACCATCGGTTCGCCCAGATACATCCCTACCAGGATGGAAACGGGCGCCTGGCACGAGCCCTGACAACACTCATTTTGCTCCGCGCCCAGTTGCTACCATTGGTGGTGGACCGCGACCTTCGTGTCGAGTACATCGCTGCATTAGAGTCTGCTGATGGCGAAGAACTTGCTTCGCTTGCGTCCCTGTTCGCGCGACTTGAGCGCTCAACGATTCTCCAAGCGCTCAGCGTCGATGTCGATAAGGAGATGAGCGAACAGCGCAACCTTACATCCGCGGTAATCGGGGGGCTGGCGGACAAGTTCGGTAAGCGGCGATTGGAGCGCGATGCAGAGCTTAGACAGGTCAACGCCGTGGCGCAGCAGCTCCGCTCAAACGCGCGTGCGGTCCTCGAAGCCGCATTCACCCAGTTGGGTACGGCCGTTTCGGTGGTCGCTGCAGCGGACATTCACTTCACCAGCGGTGGTCCGGACCAACAGAACGCGCATTGGTACAAACACGAAGTGGTGGCTTCCGCCAAAGACGCCGGCAAGTTCGCCAACTTTACCGAGGATCATTACTTCGTCAAGGCATCAATTCGTGCCGAGCGCGAGCGATTGGTATTTGTTACTTCTTTTCATCATGTCGGTCGTGAGTTGTCGGGCATCATGGAGGCCACCGCGTTCGCAAGACTGGAGTCGTTTGAAGACTCCGATGATAGGCAGTCAGTGTTGGAGGACTTTTTTGTCTGTTCGCTTGAGCCAGTGGTATTCACTTACAAGACGGATGTTGGCGCCATCGAAGCTACATTTTCGCGGTGGCTGGACTCGGCGCTTGCGGTAGCCGTCAAGGAATACGGGGACCGCCTGTAGGATTTGCCGAAGCGACCCCAAGCCATGGCGACGCCCGGGCTAGATCGGTTCGGCTTGCATTTCGATGGCGCCGCACGGGCATTCGGCAACGCAGACGCCGCAGCCTTTGCAGTAGTCGTAGTTGAAGGCGAAGCGCAGGCCGGGGCCGAGTTTGATGACGGCGTTGTCCGGGCAGACGCC
>JBFWOQ010000149.1:0-2708 GCA_050250395.1 Porticoccaceae bacterium | reverse complement strand
GCCGACGGCCATCTCGAGCCAGTAGTTGCCGGGACCGTTTGTCGGCATTGTAAGGTCGATTGTCCAGATTCCGGCAGTGGATATGTAATATGGGTTAAACAGCAATGTGCGGCCTGCGCCGGCGACATTATTAAGAACCGGCTTTCCGGTCGGATCAAATAGCGTGAAACTCAAGTTCACCTGATCGGCGCGGGCCGAGAAGGCGAGCCGCTGTCCGGCTTGCAGGTCGATGGTGTAGCGGATGTTGCCGCCGGCTGATTGCACGCTTTGGATGACTTGCCCTTCGTAGACCTGCCAATCCTGAGGCGCCATTTGCGTCAGGGCAAAGGGCACAACGGCCATCATGCGGCGATCCTCGAGCGGCTCGGGGCGGCCGGCAAAACGGGGCCGCCGCGGCGAGCGGGATGCCGCCTCCGACGGGCTGGTCGACGAGCGCCTCGCCATCAGCGAGGCAATGAGCCTGAAGCTACGCATGAGCATGGGTGATTTCTCGAATCCGTCTTGGATCTATCTGTCAACGACCCGGCGCCGGGAACACGGCACGCAGGCATGGGTGCAAGCACCGAACGCTAGCAGCGCCGGGAACCGGCGCAGCAGCTAGATACGGAAGGCGGGCCGCCGCGAAAAGATCGATCCGTCGAATTCGGCCGTGCCAAGTTCCGAAAGCGTGGCGATCCCCTGGAACTGACCGCCACAGGCAACCCGGTTTTTCAATCGTAGCGACTCCTTCGGTTCATCCGCCAGAGCAACAACTTGGTCGTTTATCCGTCAATTCGCGCCTTCGCCGGGGGCGTGATAATGTGTGCGTTAAGTCAATCACAGATGGGGAGTTCCTGACGCTGATTTTCACCCCGGGCACGATGTCGCTTGGATCGCCGCGTGAGCACTGCCAGGCACCCGAGGCCGAACGCTAGCAGCGCGCCGGTGGCCGGTTCGGGGACCACCAGGGCGTCGAGATCGCCAAACGGCGCCGTGAGATAGATGGGATCGCGGTTGTAAAGCTCCGACTGATGCTCCATCGCCAGGTTGTAAAGGTCTGGGTCATCCCAGGCCGCGGCGGCGGTCAGCATCTGGCGAAAATAAAACAACTGGTCCTGCTTGGGGAAATTGAACCCCGTATTGTACGGCCAGGGCTCCTCGCCGGTCCAATACGGCAGCAGAAAATCGAATGCCTGCCGCAAGCTGGCCCCGTTGGGAGCCGTGTAATTCCAGAGGTCCAGATCCGGGAAGTTGTTGCTCATCAGGCTGGCGATGTCCGACATGATGCCGAAGTGGTAGGTCGAGTAGAGCAGGTTGTCTGCCCGCTGGATTTCGAGCACTTGCGTGCCGAACGCGTTCACCTGGTTGGGAAACAGCTCGAGCATGTAGCGCAGCAGTTGTTGGTGGGCCGTGGCGTCGTCGCCCACGTACAGGTTCATCAACGCCGTGAGCTCGTAGAAGCTCGAGCCGTGGTTGGCCGGGTCCTTGAACTGTGCCGCCCCCTCGCTCGACGTGAATAAAAAGTTCAAGTAGCCGCGCGTCCAGTCCTGAAAGCCGGCTTTGTCGTCTGCCGACCAGGCAGCCGATTGTTCGAGCAGTCCGGCGGCGTCGTAGACCATCCGCATGGTATTGCGCATGCCCGGCACGTCGGCAGTTCCATCGCTCACGCCGGGGATCAACAAGGCGTAGTACTGATTGGGGTTCATCTTCGTGTCGGGATCGAGGAAGAACGTCCGCAACTGCTCGGCGGATTGCTGCGCGTACTTCTCATTCCCCGAAATGTAATATGCGAGAGAGTTGAGGTAGACGCTGTTCGCCATATCGCCCAATGGCTTAATGTCACCTGCGTTCGCAGGGTTCGAGAATCCATCGCGCGCAATCCACGGCGTGCCGTCAGCCGTGTTGGGGTTGGGCCACCAGTAGTCGCCAAAGCTCAAGAAGTCGTGCGGGTCGAAGCCCGGCGGGATGTTCTCGGGCGGGATGTTGCTTTTGGGCACGACGGAGTACGGCCCCCACCCGTAGTAGGTGTTCGCTTGACCTGAGATGGTTGTCGCCACCGACCGCACCAACGTGTCGCCAGCTATGTACCGCTGCCTGCTCAACTCCAAGTCGTCGATGCTGGTGATGAAGCTGCGGGCCGTGCCACCTTCTTCGGCACGACCCCGGCGGGCGGGCCCCCAGCAGACCAGGAGCAAGGCGGCCAACGACACCATTGCGAAGCGCAACATGAACGTGAACTGCCGCAGACGATTGCGGCGCACGTTGCTGCGCCGCGAGGTGCGCCGCAACCGCCAGCCGCTACGAGGCCAGGAGCTGCGCCGCGGCGCGCCGCGGCGACCGCGCCAGGCCGTCGCCAACAGTCCGAAAATCCCCATCCCGGCCAGCGCGCTGGTTGACGGTTCGGGCACGGTCATCATGAAGGCGTGCGTTTGGCCTTCGATCAGTCCGTAACCGACGATTTGATTCTTGTTGTTGATGTCGGCCGCGTATTGCAACGTCCAGGGTGAGTCGTCGGGCAGCAGGTCGTTGAGATCGGTCATGATTCCATTCCGCCATAAAAATGCGTGACTGGTTCCCTTGGAGTCGATCGACGAGCGCCCCACGACGTAGCCGAGGTCGTTGATGCCGTGCGCGTCGCTCGAATTGCCGGTCCCCAAAACGCCGAGATCAAGCGGCGAGCCCCCCTGCCAGAGGGCCGCATGAAAGGCGCCGGTCGAAGTTTGCGCCAT
>JBFWOQ010000148.1:0-2724 GCA_050250395.1 Porticoccaceae bacterium | reverse complement strand
ACGCGCAGCCGGGTCGGGATCGGCCGACCACTGCTGTTGCAGTGCTGCCAGGTCGTGCTGGAGGCTGAACCGCGCGTTGGCTTCCGCCTGTTTACGACGCCAGCGGTTTTCCAGCCCCTGAGTCTGCGCCGCGATGTTGAACAAGGGAGTGCCAACTGATGCGTCTTCCTCATGCGCCACCAGGGTGCGGCTCTGCCAGCCGCGCAGATAGGCAAGCGCTTCTGGCGGCACAGCGTCCGGCTCCAGCGTGGCGAGCTGGGCGAGGAATTGCGCAATCGCCGCTTCGCGCAGCGACCAGGGCAGTTCGTCGCGTTCAGACAAAGCGATCAGCGCCGGCAACAGTTCGGCCGGACGTTCGCGCCGTACGCGTTCCAGTGCCTGGGCCAGGCGCTGACTTTCGCCGCCTTGAAGTTCGATAGCGACCTGGCGGCGATCACTGTTGGGCATGGTATAGGCTGCCGCCGTCGCTTGGCCAGGATCGAAGGCCATGGCCGGCGATCCGGCCATACCGATCAGGCCGGCCTGCAGTACCGCCATGGCGCAAAGCTGTCGTAATCTGCTCATCGCACACCCCGCTGGTGGCGGCTAGCCAGCGCCGCCTCGGATTGCGCAACAAGCTAGCACGCGCCCGCGACCCGCGGCCAGCTACTTCGATGCGGTCCGGCGCTGGGCTATTCTGCGGTCCAGCGCCTCAGCCAGGCGTTGACCTCGTGGTGCCACTGGATCGAGTTGTGCGGCTTCAGTACCCAGTGGTTCTCATCCGGGAAATACAAAAAGCGCGATTCGATGCCGCGCCGCTGCAGGGCGGTAAACAAGGCGATGCCCTGCTCCAGCGGCACCCGGAAATCCGCGGCGCCGTGGATCACCAACACCGGCAGTTTCCAATCGGCGACGTGGTTGACCGGATTGTGGCGCTCGTATTTGGCCGGCTGCTCATACGGGGTGCCGCCCATTTCCCATTCGTCGAACCACAGTTCTTCGGTGCTGTAGCCCATGAAGCGATTATCGAAAATGCCGTCGTGGCTGACGATGCACTTGAAGCGCTCGTTCCAGTTGCCGGCGATCCAGTTGACCATGTAGCCGCCATAACTGCCGCCCAGCGCGCAGGCGTGGTCGCCGTCCAGCCAAGCATACTGTTGCAAGGCCGCGGCCAGGCCTTTTTGCAGATCCACCAGCGGTTTGCCGCCCCAGTCGCCGGAAATCGAGTTGGTGAACGCCTGGCCGTAGCCGGTCGAACCATGGAAATTGATCGCGACCACGGCGAAGCCCTGGCCGCTGTAGGTTTGCGGGTTCCAGCGGTAATGCCAGTCATTGCCGAAGGCGCCCTGCGGGCCGCCGTGGATCAGAAACGCGACCGGATATTTTTTGCCCGGCGCAAAGTTCCAGGGCTTGACCACGTAGCCCTGCACGGTCTCGTCGTTCCAGCCCTTGAACTGGAAAAACTCGGGCTCGCCCATGCGCACATCGGCCAGCCGATCGACATTGAAGTGGGTGAGCCGGTGCTCCTTACCGGCGCGGACAACGAACAGATCGCCGGGCGCGGTCAGGCTGTTGCGCTCGAAGACGATGCTCTGCCCGCTGACCGAGAAGCCGCCGACCTGGCCGGCGCCGGACAGCGCGCGCACCTGGCCGCTGGCGATGGCGATCGCGAACAGCGGGTGCTGGCCCTGGTCGTCGGCGCTGGCGTACAGGGTACGGCCATCGGCCGACAGCGCCAGCGGACCGGGTGAGCGGTCCCAGTCGGCGGCGATCACGCGGCGCTGGCCGCTGGCCAGGTCGAGCGCATGGATCCACAGTCGATCGGCCTCGAAACCGGCGCGGCGCATGGCCAGGTAATAGAGCGTCTTACCGTCGTGCGAAAACAACGGGTAAGAATCCATCGCCGGGTTGTCGGCGGTGTGATTGCGCGGCGCGGAACTGCCATCGGTGGGCACCGAGAACAGGTCGAAATTGGTCGACCAGGCCTCGGTCCTGCCGGCGATGCGGCCGGCAAACACCAGCGAGCGGCCATCCGGCGCGAACGCCGCCTCACTGAAATCGCCAAACGGCTTGGACGGAATATCGCCGTCGATGCCCTTGCTCAACCAACGCGGATCGGCGCTGGCGCGCCCGTCTGCACCCAGATCGGCGAGGAACAGTTGTGCGCGGCGGCCATCGGCCCAGGCGTCCCAATGACGGATGAAGAGTTTGTCGAAGACCACGCCGGTGGCCTTGCTGGCAGTGCGCTCGTCCAGGCGCTTGCGGGTGCAGGCGAGATCGGTACAGTCGGCAAACACCTCGATACTGAGCAGCACCTGGTGGCCATTCGGCGACAACAGGAAGGCCGACACATCGAGTGGATAATCGCTGACCTGGGTCGCCTCGCCACCGGCCAGAGGCAGATTCCACAACTGCATCGAGCCGCTGCGCGCCGAAAGAAAGTACAGCGAGCGACCATCGGCCGCCCAGCGCGGGCTGACCGCGCCGGTGCCCTTGGCGGTCAGCCGGCGCGCGACCCGGCTGCCGTCGGACGGCACCAGCCACAGGCTCTGCACGCCCTTGTTCGCGGCGAAATCGGTTTCGCGCAACTGAAAGGCGATCTGGCTGCCATCGGGCGACAACTGCGGATCGGCGACGCGGTCCAGATTGACCAGATCTTCGATGGTGAAACCGCGCGGCTCGGCGGCCGCCGCACCGGCCACCAGCAAGCTCAACAAACAGGCAATCAGCACACGCATGGCGATC
>JBFWOQ010000147.1:0-2724 GCA_050250395.1 Porticoccaceae bacterium | reverse complement strand
TCACCCTGGGCGGCGTCGCCACCGAGCAGATCTCATCGACCAGCATGCAATCCCGCATCGTGCCCGGCCTGTACTTCATCGGCGAAGTGCTCGATGTCGGCGGCTGGCTCGGCGGCTACAACTTCCAGTGGGCCTGGGCCTCGGGGCATGCCGCGGGTGCCGCGGTGTGAGCTTTCCTGGCGTCGGTGCACAGATCAACTCCGAACCTCCGCCCACGCCTCAATCGGACCCATGGCCGCGCTCGCTCCAGCGGACTTTCTGGCCTAACGCCGACTGCGGGCGCGGCAACCTCGGGAATCCCGACACATACTGGACAACGGCAACCAGTCATTTCAGGCTGAGGCTCGGAGCAATCGGATTATTCAATGTTTTTGGTCCTGCAAAAACTGTATTATCTCATTTATCCTCTCATCCATTCGAGCCCGATCCGCTGGCGGCACCAGTTCCTGAAAGGCGTACTCCTCGTATGACTGATAGTTACAAGGTCCACCACCCATACACAGGCCATCCATTGTAAACGATCCTGCCCGACAGCTGCCTGCGCCCTGACGACAGGCAGCGATTTGCCAGGATGTTACGTCAGCTGCCGCCCCGGCAAGTGAACTGGGAATCAGTGAACTCGCCTCGAACCGATTCCCAAGAAGATCGGCCAGGGCAAATACTGCATCTGGATCGCTCTTATCCAATACTTTCCTCACCATGCCATCAAATGCAAGCTTTGGCATAACCTCAAGAGATCTGGTGGCAAGTTTTATTTCGGCCGTGAGGTCTCCATTTCTGGCCGCCTCCGCCATCCATAAGCGATAAGCCTCGGATGGCGTGGGCTGGCCGTTGTCGACCCCAGGACACAGCGTTTCGAGTCGGCGAATCAATCTTTGCATTCCCGCCTTGGATTGTCGCGGATTCGATTTTTGGCGAATTTCTGCGTACTGCAGTAATGTGGCGGTTTGTCCCTCAGGGTCGAAATTATATAACATGCAATACTCATACATTTCCGAGAGCCGTCTTTGCGCCCCAGGGTCGCCTGCCTCGGCCAAAGATTTAATTGCCTGGAAATCAGTCAAAGGGGCATCCGGGGTTTGATGCGATGTTGTCGGTGCCTCGGTCTTTGTCAGTGTTGACTGACCAGACACACTGCCCCCCTCACTAATTGCTAGACTTTCAGGGTGAGTTTGTGCGGGGGTTGATCGACTTGCACTATTGCTGCGCCAGTCGAATCCTGAGTTCGAAAAAACCGCTGCGGCTAAAATCGCAAACAATACGAATATTAGCGTTGAAACGAATACTTTGCTTTTTAATGCAGAGTGCATCTTTATCCGACCCGATTGAGTAATTCTAAAGTTTGTGCAACCATCTGCTCAACGTAATGTTTACCCGCCTCCTTGGCTCGGCCTTAGATCAAACACAACAGCATTTGGGCCCTGCACCTCACGCTGTATATTCACTAACAGATTGTAATACTGGACAGCGCGAGCTTCCGCCTCTATCTGCTGTAACGGGTCTTGTTGGGTAGCATAAAATGAGTGACGGTTACCATGCCCCAATAGGCCACGCATCTCCAGCACCCGGCTCAGGGCATAGGCTTCGCTCGGGTCTGCATTATTCCCCGATCCAGCAAACTCTGCGGCAAGCATTTCGATCGCGAAGGTATTACCCAAGGCACCAGAATAAAACAAACTGGCCTCCGCTTCGCGATCTCCGTTGCGTACTTTCAGTACGTCCAGATAGGTTTCGGCAACTTTGTCCCCAGCGGCCGCGGCCTGTTCAAGCACGGCGGCGTTGGCGGTTTGATATTCCTGCCACTGCATGGCATTGGGATAGCCATTCCGATCCAGCCAGTCCTGGTCGGCCTGCGAAATCGGCGCAAAAGGGTCGCCCTCCAGATCCAGGCCACGGCGCGATTTCGGCATGTTCGGAAATGGGTGGAGCGGTCGGTTGCTGTCTAAATCCCAACGACTTTGCTCCGCAGCAAGCTGCTGACGACGCTTGGCAGCCTCGAGCAAGCTGGACATGTTCCCGGTCTTTTTCGCAGACATTGCTGCGCCACCGGCGGGCGCAGCGTCCGACGCTACACGGTCGGTTTCGGCAAAACGTCCACCATCGTCAGGATCGGGTTGAAATGCCATCCACGCGGAGTAGGCCAGTGCCGCAACGGCCAAGGACAGAGTCAGTACCAGGGTCTTTCTGAGCGACTTTGTTTTGCCAGCCACAATCTTCATCTGCATCCACCTCGGTTGAATCAAACATTGCTTCGGGGACCATGCGGTCATCCGCAACTGACCACATGAAACACAAGGTTAACACCAGCTCCCCCACGTTATTGTTAATGGATACATGACAGCAAGTAGCCAGGAACGAGCGCAGCGGCTCTCAACAGCGGCGCTGGTCATTCCGGGATATTCGGTCGCGATAGCCCGACGCCCGTTCATGCTGCGCGGGCATGGTTGAAGTGCGCGGCGGCCGGGTGTAAGGGCGACCCACCGGGTCGCCCCTACCATTGATGCGCAGCCAGCACGCGCCGACTGGCCAGCAGTCCGGTGAGGGTGATGAGCAGCAGGCCGCCGCCGGCACCGATCAGCGCGACCGGCCAGTTGATCGACCAGGGCAGATCGAATACCCGTTCGGCGATGACCGCGGCCAGGGCGCTGGCGGTGAGCGCGGCGGTGCCGCTGGCCAGGGCGCCGATCGCCAGGAATTCGCTGAGCTGGGCGCGGCGCAGTTGCC
>JBFWOQ010000146.1:0-2795 GCA_050250395.1 Porticoccaceae bacterium | reverse complement strand
ATCTACGGCCACCCCGGCGGGTTTGCCCGAATGCCGCACGCAGCGGTCGAGCTGGCGCGCGCCGAGGGCTATCCGGCGCACATGGAGCCGGGTATTTCGGCCGAGGATTGTCTGTACGCCGATCTCGGCATCGACCCGGGCCGGGTCGGCTGCCAGCATTACGAAGCCACCCAGATGATGATCTACCGGCGACGCATCGACCCCAGTGCCTATCTGGTGCTGTGGCAGGTTGGTATTTCCGGAGATCGCTCGCTCAGGCGCTTTGCTACCGGCGATCGCTATCGCCAGATCCTGGTCGATGTGCTGGCCCGCGACTACCCGCTGGACCATCCGCTCATCGTCTATCGCGCCGCCACCCTGCCGATCCAGCAGCCGCGCATCGAGCATTGCCGACTGGCCGAACTGCCGATGGTCGCGGTCGATCTGGAAGTCACCGTGGTGCTGCCGCCGGCGGTGCCGATGTCGGCGGATAGCGAAATCCGTGCCCGACTCGCAACACTCGACGGCGAGCACCGCCGGGTCGCCGATGTCGCCTGAGCCGCAAGCCATGCCCGCTTCGATCGAGACCGCGCGGCTCAACCTGCGGCGGCTCGCTCCCAGCGATCGGGCGTTCTATTGCGGACTGTATGCCGACCGGGCGGTGATGCGTCTGGTCGGCCCACCGCTTGGGCGGGCGCGCGCCCGGCGCGCATTCGATCGCTTGCACGATCAATCCGTCGATCCTGCGCCGGGCTTTCGGGTCTGGGTGATCCATGCGCACGGCGCCCCGGAACCGGCCGGCCTGTGCGGACTGACAGAAAAAGTGCCGGGCGCCGGCCGCGTCGAGCTCGGCATCCTGCTGACCCCGCCAGCCTGGGGGCGGGGGATCGCGCGGGAAGCCTTGGCGGCATTGATGCAAGACCCATGTCGTCCGGCCTGTGTCCGTGAGTTCCTGCTTCGACACCGGTGGGAAAATCGGGCCATGGCAAAAATTGCGCTGAGACTGGGGCTGAATCCGCTACCATCCTCTGGGTCGGATGCTTGCTGCCTGTACAGCAACCGCCGTCGTGACCAGATTGCCGACTTGGCGGCGCCATGGGGCGCCGTGGCCGGGTTCGGTTCTCTGCATCGTTCCGTCATTCATACAACCAAGGGGGAAGCCATGCCAAATGTAATCGCGTTTCTTGAATCGCTGGGCCGGGATGCCGCCTTACGGCAATCCGGAATAACCGACCTGGATGCCTTGATCGCGGCCGCGGGATTCGACCCCGCCACCCGCTCGGCCTTGGCAGGCGGCGATGTCCAGCAATTGGGCGAACTGCTTGGCGCCCGCCCGATCATGGTTTGCTCGATGGAAACGCCTGACGACGAAGAGCCCGACGACGACAAAGAAGACGAGGACGAGGACGACTGCGACGACGAAAAGCGCGCCGCGCACGGAACCGACGCCGCCATCCATTGATGCTTGGTAGCGCACAACGCCTGGCAATGATTTGAGGGCGCTGTTCCGGATCGCTGCGGGTCCCCCTGCAGCGGCCGGATCGGTCGCCTCGTAGATTCGGCTGCTTCATCGCCGAATACCAGTAGGCATGCATTCGATGGACCGTCAGCAAGCAATCCGGCCGGCACTCTTGATCCGCCCAACTTTGTGGTCAGTCTGGATCAGATTGGGCTTGGCCCTGGGCCTGGCATTGACGTCGGCGCTGGGCAGCAGGGTCTGGTCGGAGGATCTGAGCCTCGACCGGGCTGATCCGCAGGATCTGCTGACCCATGCGGACGCGATCAAGACCACATCGCCGGATGAATTCGAGCGGGTCCTCGGGCAACTGCGGCAGGGTCGGTCGGCGCTGAGCGAAAGCCAGGTCGATATGCTCGACTATCTCGAAGCGTTCCGGCGTGGCTTCAAGGGCGACTACGATGCGGCTTACGCGCAGTTGCAGCGGTTGGCGGATACCGCCCACGATCCGGTGCTGCGCTTTCGCGCCAATTCGACCCTGATCAATCTGTTGACCATTGCCAGACGCTATGAAGAGGCGTTCGTCGCGCTGGAGGCATTGACCAGCGGCCTGCCGTCGATAGCGGACACGATCGCCAGAGAACAGGGCCTTGCCGTCGCCATGGCGCTTTATGTCCAGGTCGATCAGTTTTCTTTGGGCCTGCAATATGCCGAACAACTGATTGCTGAAGCGGCGGGACGAAAAGGCGCGTGCTCGGGTTGGGAAAAGCGGATCGAGATTTACTTCAAGCAGGGCGCCCTGGTGCTGGACGATGCGCGGTTAGCCTCGGCGATCGAGGCTTGTACCGTTATCGGCGAGTGGATCTTCGCTGGCCGGATCCGCGCCAATCAGGCCCGGCAGATGATGAAGGCCGGCCGGTTCGCCGAGGCCAGCGCCCTGCTCGAAGCGCACTACCAGGAGGCCGAAGGCACGCGCTATCCGCGACTGGTTTCCGAGTTCGACGCCCTGCTCGCCCTGGCCTATTGGCACCAGGGCCGTCCGGCCAAGGCCGAATCTTCGGCGCGTGCGGCGATCGGGCATGCAGTCGCAAGCGAATTCACCGAGCCACTGGTCGATGCCCTGCGTATTCTTTACGAGATCAAGAAAACCGAAGGCGACAGCGCCGCGGCGCTGGATTATCACGAGCGCTACATGGCCGCGGACAAGGCTTGGCTCGACGATGTCAGTGCCCGTCAGTTGGCATTCCAGTTGGTGCAGCAGCAAACCGCCGCCAAGCAGGCCGAGATCGAGACCTTGAACCGCCAGAACAACATGCTGGCGCTGCAACGTGATCTCAAGTCCAAGTCCGCCGAGAGCGCC
>JBFWOQ010000145.1:0-2839 GCA_050250395.1 Porticoccaceae bacterium | reverse complement strand
GTTCCGCCATCTCGCTCAGATAGGTCGCGCTCGCTCCGTATTCGCCACCCACGCTCAGCCCCTGCAACAAGCGCGCGGCCACCAGCAGCGCGGGCGCGGCCGGGCCGATACTGGCGTAGCCCGGATTGATCACGATCAGCAGCGAGCCGCCGCACATCATCAGCACCGAGAGACTCAGCGCCGCTCTACGCCCCTGGCGGTCCGCGTACCAGCCGAACAGCAGGCCGCCGAGTGGACGCATCAGAAAGCCCACCGCGAACACGGCGGCGGTGTTGAGCAACTGGGCGGTAAGATCGGCTGCCGGGAAGAAGGCCTTGGCGAAGTAGAGGGAAAAGGCGGAGTAGGCGTACCAGTCGTACCACTCCACCAGATTGCCGACCGAACCCCCGAAAATCGAGCGCAGCTGCGTCGAGGCATGGGGTAGAGGTGCGGCGGCGACCGCGCCTGATTCCACCTTCGCTTCCGCCGTCAAAGCACGACCTCGAAACCCTCGAATCTGGGCGGTCCCAGGTACATCCCTTTCGAGCTGCCGGCATTGGCGTGGGCCTTGCGAAAGGATTCCGAGCGGGTCCAGTCCTCGAAAACCGCGCGGGATTCCCATACCGAATGGGACGCGTACAGGGTATGGTCCTCCGCGCTCGCGCCGCGCAACAGATGGAATTCCCGAAATCCGGGCACCGGCGCGAGATGGCTGTCGCGGGCGCGCCACAGATCCTCGAAGGCCGTTTCCTGGCCGAGGGCAATGCGAAACCGGTTCATGGCAATAAACATCGGGATTCTCCTGGGTGGCGCAAGCAGCGGCGATTATAGGCCGGCCGGCAGGATACCCGGCACCAGCATCCGCGGTTGCCGGCAACCGTGGGGCGTCGCTGTAGCATCGGGAGCCGACCCACGCGCGCACGTCCGGTGCGGACCTGGGCGTCGACACCAACGCTGCGCTGGCCACCAACTACTTTGTGATTGTCCGCCGCCAACCGACTAGAATCGCCGCACTCGCCACCCCCTGCCTGCTCTTCCACCCCACACGGAACCCCTGCCTTGCTGCTGCAACTGAACCAGATTCACCTGTCCATCGGCCATCCACCCCTGCTCGCCAGCATCGACTGGCAGATCCGCGACGGCGAGCGCACGGCCTTGGTCGGGCGCAACGGCGCCGGCAAGTCGACGCTGCTGAAGATCATCGCCGGTCTCATCACTCCCGATGACGGGCGCATCATCGGGAGCAACGGCCTGCGTATCTCCTGGCTGGCGCAGGAGGTGCCCACCAGACTCCAGGGCACCATTCGCGCGGTGGTGGCCGAAGGCTTCGGCGCGGTCGGCCAGTGGCGCGAGCGCTATCAGGAACTGATCTGCAGGACGCCGCTGACCGGCGCCGACGAGGACGAACTCGAACAACTGCAAGGCGATCTCGATGCCAACGATGGCTGGCGGCTCGAACAGCGCCTCGACGCCATGCTGGATCGCCTCGACCTCGACCCCGATGCCCGGGTCGAATCGCTGTCCGGCGGCTTCAAACGCCGCGTCCTGCTGGCCCAGGCGCTGATCAACCAACCCAATCTGCTGCTGCTCGACGAGCCCACCAACCATCTCGACATCCAGCAGATCGACTGGCTGGAAAAATTTCTGCTCGATTTCAACGGCAGTGTGGTGTTGATCTCCCATGACCGTGCGTTGGTGCGCCGCCTCGCGACCAACATCGTCGAGCTGGAACGGGGCAGCATCACCCATTGGCCGGGCGACTACGACCGCTACCTCACCGGCAAGATGGCGGCGCTGGAAGAAGAGGAACGCCGCGATGCGCTGTTCGACAAGCGCCTGGCCGCCGAAGAGGTCTGGATTCGCCAGGGCATCAAAGCCCGGCGCACGCGCAACGAAGGCCGCGTGCGCGCGCTGGAGGCGATGCGCCGCGAGCGCGCGGAACGGCGCGAACGCATGGGCAACGTCAACCTCAAGGTGGACGCCGGCAACCGCTCCGGTGAACTGGTCATCGAAGCGCTGGAGCTCCGCCATGGCTACGGTGGACGGCAGTTGCTCGACGGCTTTTCGACCGTGATTCAACGCGGCGACAAGATCGGGATTCTCGGTCCCAACGGCTGCGGCAAGACCACGCTGATCAATCTGCTGCTCAAGCAGATCCAGCCCGACGCCGGCACGGTTCGTCATGGCACCCGACTCGATATCGCCTATTACGATCAGCTGCGCGAGACCCTCGACGAAGACGCCACCCTCATGGACGTGGTCGCCCAGGGTCGCACCAGCATCACCATCAACGGCCAGGAACAATCCGTGATGGGTTATCTCGGCGAATTCCTGTTCAGCCCGCGCCAGACGCGCGGACCGGTGCGGGCGCTGTCCGGCGGCGAGCGCAACCGCCTGCTGCTGGCGCGCCTGTTCACGCGCCCGGCCAATTTTCTGGTGCTCGATGAACCCACCAACGATCTCGACACCGAGACCCTGGAGATCCTGGAAAGTCTGTTGACCAGTTACGCCGGCACCCTGCTCATGGTCAGCCACGACCGCGCCTTTCTCGACAACGTCGTTACCAGCCTGATCGCCTTCGATCCTGACGGCGAGGTGCGGGAGTACGTCGGTGGCTACAGCGATTATCTGCGTCAGCGGCCGGCGCCGGCAATGCGCGAGAATGCCGTTCGCAATCCCTCTACACCACCGACTGCACAACCACGGACTGCGCCACCACCGACAGCGCCACCGCAATCCCCGATGGTAAAGCTGAAGCACCGGGAACGGCAGGAACTCGATGCCATCCCGGCGCATATCGACAGGCTGGAAAACGAACACCGGCAACTGGTGGAGGCGAGGAGCGTGCCCGGTTTTTACC
>JBFWOQ010000144.1:0-2880 GCA_050250395.1 Porticoccaceae bacterium | reverse complement strand
GACCGGCGACGAACCTTGGGCCCTGAGCATCCCGACGTCACGCAGTCTGCTGCGCTGCTGGCACAGATCGAATTCGCGCGCGCCCCGACAGCGGCCAGCTTGGCCACGCTCGATCGGGCGGCAACGGCCCTGTTCAAGCAGAACGCGCCAAGCAGCCTGCGTGCGCTCTACACCCACGGCGTGCTCGGCGGAGCGCTGCGCCGGCTCGGCCTGTGGTCACGTGCCCGCGAACATCTGCAAGGCGCCATCCATGGCTATCGCGACGCTTTCGGCAGCGATCACCCCAAGGCCGCCGAACTGGAACTGGAACTGGCCCGCATCGATCGCGCCGAAGGCCATGCAAAGGCCGCCGCCGAACGCCTCAGCCGCGCCGCGCCAATTCTCAACCGCGCACTCGCCGCGCCGGCGCCGGCTCTGCAATTACTGGCTTGTCTGCAACAACAAACGACCGCCACCAGCTGCGAGTGAACGGTCCACGATGCCGGGGCGACCACCCTTCGGCACGCGCCGCGAGCGATGCGACCGAGAAAACCACGTCAGGCCGCCGGTGCCGATCAGGCCGGCTGGGAGAGGGAGGATTCCGACCCTACACCGCGAGTCTGGCTTGCGTGACCGGTGATGCAGTTCGCTGCCTGCGGCGGGACTTCCGCCCACGGGCCTGGCGATTTCGGTGTTGGCCGGGCGCCCGATGTCGGAATTTGCCGGTGTTTTGCGTACTCCATCAATAACCGTGGTCACATCTTGAGAAAGCACATGCATCAGACCACCCGTCTGCAACCGTTACCCGGTCCGCTCGACGGTATCTGCCACCACGCTCTGAACATGGCGATTACTGCCGTGCTGCTGGCCGGCGCTCTCAGCAGCGAGGCCCGGGCGCAGGCGTTCCCGGCGGTGATCGACCTCGGCAGCCTGAGCGGCAACGACGGCTTCCGCCTCGATGGCGCGGCGGCGTATGACGTTTCCGGCTTTTCGGTCAGCGCAGCAGGGGACATCAACGGCGACGGAATCGATGACTTGATCGTCGGGGCGCCTTATGCCGATCCGAACGGCAGCGCTTCCGGCAGCAGCTATGTGGTGTTCGGCAAGGACGCGGCCAATGCCGGGAACTTTCCCGCCACCTTGGCCCTGTCCAGCCTGAACGGCAGCGACGGCTTCCGCCTCGATGGGGCGGCGGCGGGTGACGGCTCCGGCCGCTCGGTCAGCGCCGCCGGCGATCTCAACGGCGACGGGATCGACGACCTGATCGTCGGGGCTTACGGGGCCGACCCGAACGGCGTGACTTCTGGCAGCAGCTATGTGGTGTTCGGCAAGAACTCACCCTTTGCCGCGACGCTGGCACTCGGCAGCCTGTCCGGCGCGGACGGCTTCCGCCTGGATGGCGCGGCGGCGTATGATCGCTCCGGCCGCTCGGTCGGCGCCGCCGGGGATATCAATGGCGATGGCTTCGGCGATCTGCTCGTCGGGGCTTTCGGGGCTGACCCGAACGGCGACTATTCCGGTAGCAGCTATGTGGTGCTCGGCAAGGCCACGCCGTTTACCGCTACGCTGGCCCTGTCCAGCTTGAACGGCAGTAACGGCTTCCGCCTCGATGGCGTGGCGACGATTGACTTTTCCGGCCTCTCGGTCGGCGCCGCCGGCGATATCAATGGCGATGGCCTCGACGACCTGATCGTCGGGGCGCCTTATGCCGACCCGAACGGCAGCGATTCCGGCAGCAGCTATGTGTTGTTCGGCAAGGACACGCCGTTTACTGCCAACTTGGCCCTGTCCAGCCTGAACGGCAGCGACGGCTTCCGCCTCGATGGCGTGGCGGCGTTCGACTATGCCGGCAGGTCGGTCAGCGCCGCGGGCGACATCAACGGCGACGGTATCGACGACCTGATCGTCGGAGCCCTCGGTGCCGACCCGAACGGCAGTACCTCCGGCAGCAGCTATGTGGTGTTCGGCAAGGAGACTGCTTTGCTGGGCGATTTCCCTGCCACGCTGGCCCTATCCAGCCTGAACGGCAGTAACGGCTACCGCCTCGATGGTGCGTCTGCGTTTGACCGCTCCGGCCGTTCGGTCAGCGCCGCCGGCGATCTCAACGGCGACGGGATCGACGACCTGATAGTCGGGGCTTTCCGTGCCGACCCGAACGGCAATACTTCCGGCAGCAGCTATGTGGCGTTCGGTCGGGACACCGCCACCCAGGGCGATTTCCCCGCGACTCTGGAACTGTCCAGCCTGAACGGCCCGAGCGGCTTCCGCCTCGATGGTGCGGTGGCGTTTGACTACTCAGGCTTCTCGGTCAGCGCCGCCGGGGATATCAACGGCGACGGGATCGACGATCTGATCGTCGGGGCTTACCGTGCCGACCCGAACGGCGACGCTTCGGGCAGCAGCTACGTTGTGTTCGGGCGCGTGACCGGTCTGCCATCACTGGACTTCGGCGGCCAGAAGCTGGTCGATTTCGGCCCGGTGTTCGTCGGCAGCACCGCAGCGGCCCAGACCCTGACCCTGAGCAATCCCGGTTCCGGTCGGGTGCAGATCGACAGCATCGTCATTTCGAATGCGCAGTTTGCCCTGGTCGGCGGCAGTTGCGGGTCGCTGCCGATCCGCATCCGGGTCGGCGAAAACTGCACCCTGGATGTGCAGTTCATGCCGCAGACAGCAGGCCCGGTTCTGGCCCAAATGACCTTCACCAGCACATCGGTAACCAGCCCGGACTCCATTACTTTGTTCGGCACCGGCCTGCCCGCGCCCGCTCTGTCCCTGATGCCCGACCCGCTCGACTTCGGCGAGGTCGCGGTGGGCGCATCGGGCAGCGCGATGCTGATCGTCGAAAACACCGGCGCCGGCACCCTGCAACCGGGACTGGTCACGATCGGCGGCGCCGATGCT
>JBFWOQ010000143.1:0-2924 GCA_050250395.1 Porticoccaceae bacterium | reverse complement strand
AGCCTTTCTGGCCGGTGCTGAACCTGACGGTGTAGCTCGTCAAGACCGCGCCCTGTCAGGATGTCGTGCTGGAAGGCACCGCAGTGGATCTGGCGCACTGGCCGGTGCAGACCTGCTGGCCGGTCGACGCCGGCCCGCTCATCACCTGGCCGCTGGTGATCACGCGGGGGCCGGGCAAGGAGCGCCAGAATCTCGGCATTTACAGGATGCAGGTGATCGGCCGCAACCGCGTCATCATGCGCTGGCTGGCTCACCGCGGCGGGGCGCTCGACTACCGCGACTGGCAGGCCGCCCATCCCGGAGCGCCGTTTCCGGTATCGGTGGCGCTGGGCGCCGATCCCGCCACCATCCTGGGCGCGGTGACGCCGGTACCGGACAGCCTGTCCGAGTACGCCTTCGCCGGGTTGCTGCGTGGCGAACGCACCGAAGTGGCCACCAGCCTCGGCAACGATCTGCAGGTGCCGGCGCGCGCCGAGATCATCCTCGAAGGTCATATCCATCCCGGCGACGAAGCCGACGAAGGCCCGTTCGGCGACCACACCGGCTACTACAACGAGGTCGAGCGCTTTCCGGTGTTCACCATCGACCGCATCACCCACCGCACCCATCCCATCTATCACAGCACCTACACCGGCAGGCCTCCGGACGAACCGGCGATCCTCGGCGTGGCGCTCAACGAAGTATTCGTGCCGGTGCTGAAAAAACAGTTTCCGGAAATCGTGGATTTTTATCTGCCGCCCGAAGGCTGCTCCTACCGCTTCGCAGTGGTGACCATGAAGAAACAGTATCCCGGTCACGCCAAACGGGTGATGTTCGGAGTCTGGTCCTTCCTGCGCCAGTTCATGTACACCAAGTTCGTGGTGGTCACCGACGACGACGTCAATGCCCGCGACTGGCGCGACGTGATCTGGGCGATGACCACCCGCATGGACCCCGCGCGCGACCTGGTGCTAGTGGAAAACACGCCCATCGATTATCTGGATTTCGCCTCGCCCGTCTCCGGCCTGGGCTCGAAAGTCGGTTTCGACGCCACCCATAAATGGCCGGGCGAAACCACGCGGGAATGGGGCCGGCCGATCCGCATGGATGCGGCGGTGAAAGCACGCATCGACGCGCTCTGGCCCGAATTGGGGTTGTAACCGGCTCTCGCGCACGGCGAACGAATGAAGCCCGACCGAAGCCCGACCGGGAAAGTCGTGCCGACCGTGGCGCAGGGGCCCTGGCTTATAATCCCGACTCCAACCGGCGGATGTGCAGGATGAGCCAGGACAAACTCAAACGGGCGGCGGCGCAGGCCGCGCTCGACTACTGTCTTGCCAAGATCGGCAACGACGAAGTGATTGGCATCGGTACCGGCTCCACGGTGAATCATTTCATCGAGCTGCTGGCGCCCCACCGGGGTCGCATTGCCGCCACTGTGGCCAGCTCCGAAGCCTCGGCGGCGCGGCTGCGCGAGCGCCGGATCCCCGTGTGGGATCTCAACAGCGTTGCCGAAGTGGCGCTGTATGTGGACGGCGCCGATGAGATCAATCCGGCGTTGGAGATGATCAAGGGCGGCGGCGGCGCGCTGACGCGGGAGAAGATCGTGGCGGCGGTGGCACGGGAATTCGTCTGCATCGCCGACGCTTCCAAGCAGGTCGATCACCTGGGCCGGTTTCCGCTGCCGGTGGAAGTGATTCCCATGGCGCGCAGCCATGTGGGCCGGCAACTGCGCGCCCTGGGCGCCAATCCCGAGTGGCGCCAGGGTGTGGTGACGGACAACGGCAACTACATCATCGATGCCCACGACTTTTATCCGATCGCGCCGGCGCGCGCTCTGGAAGAGCGCCTGAACAATATCGTGGGCGTGGTGACCTGCGGACTGTTCGCGCTGCGCCCCGCCGATGTGCTGCTGCTGGCAGGTTCCAGCGGCGTCGAAAACATCCGGGCGCGCTGACCCATGGAGCTGATCGAGGCTATCGAAAGTCGCCTGTCGGCGCGCGCTTTTCTCCCCACCCCGGTGCCGCGCGAGACCGTCGAGCGCATTCTGGAACTGGCTCGCCGCGCGCCCTCGGGCAGCAACATGCAGCCCTGGCAGGTGGACGTGGTGACCGGCGCGGTGCGCGAGCGGCTGATCGAACGCGCCCTGGCCTGGGCCCGGGAGCACCCGGTGGGCAGCCATGAAAATCCGTTGCGGGGCGATCCTGGCGGCTTCCGGCAGCCCTACAAACAGCGCCGTTTCGATTGCGGCATGAGTCTCTACGCGGCGCTCGGCATCGATCGCCGCGACAAGGTGGCGCGCGAGCAGCAACTGTTGCGCAATTTCTATTTTTTCGGCGCGCCCGTGGGGCTGATGTTCAGCATCCATCGTTCATTGTTGCCAGGCCAGCTCGGGGATCTGGGCATTTTCATGGGCCATGTGATGCTGGCGGCACGGGAGTTCGGCCTGCATACCTGCTCCCAGGGCTTCTGGCAGGACGTGAGTCCGGCGGTCCACGACGTGCTGGGCATCGCCCCCGAATACTATGTCTACAACGGCATGGCGCTCGGCCATATCGACGCAACCCACCCAGCCAACCGGCTCGAGATGCCGCGCGAGCCGGTGGCGGGGTTCGCGCGGTTTCTTGGTTTCGAGGAACCGGGTTTCGAGGAACCGGGTTTCGAGGAGCCGGGCTTCGAGGCGGCGGGCAGCGGCTGACCGATCAGCTCCCCGGTACCGGCGGCGGCGCGGGAACCGCGGGTGGACGGCTGGCGCCGTTGCGTTTTTCCTCGCCATCACTGCGACCGAAATCGCGGCGCAATTCGGCGAAGCCGCGCAGACGGGTTTGCACTTTGCCGTTGATGCTATCGGGCGGGTAGGTGCCGTCGGCGTCCGCTTCTCCGGCGGCAACGCCGGTCAGAATTTCGATGGCCTGGTCCACTGCCTCGACGGCGTAAATCCGGAA
>JBFWOQ010000142.1:0-2949 GCA_050250395.1 Porticoccaceae bacterium | reverse complement strand
TAGGCAAACAAGGACTGCTGTGGATCCACTTCGCCGCGCATGTGCTATGTCCTGTGATTGAAAGCATGCACGATCTGATCGTCTTCCGGGTCAAGAGTTCCCGGACTTTTGCATCACCCTGCTAACGACCAGTCCATCGAAGCAGTCGATGATCGGTGACAGGTACACCTTGCCGGCAGGGATCTGGAACTCCGTAATGTCGGTGAGCCACTTCTGATTTGGGGCCACCGAGTGGAAGTCGCGGTTGAGCAGATTCTCCGGTGCAGGACTGATCTCGCCCAGATACGAACCGTACCGACGCCGCTTTGGGGTCGCAGCGATCAAGTCCTCCTGTTTCATCAAGCGCCGGACCACTTTCTCGGAGATACAGACGCACGATCTGTGCAGCGATGCCAGCATCCTGCGGTAGCCGTAACAACGGCGATTGCGCTCGAAGATGTCGGCGAGCATCCCGCGCACCTCGACGTACTTGTCGCCGAGTCGTATCCGGGCACGATGGTAGAAGTACGAGCTTCGTGCCAGACCCAGCGCTGCCAGCAAATCCGATAGGGCGTACGTCAGCCTCAGGGCGTCAACCAGCATTGTCTTCTCCCGATTGCTCAGGAGCTGCAGGTTGACGCCCAGGCCTTTTTTTATGATTTCATTGGCCTTCTTCAGGAGGTCATGTTCAAGCTGCAGTCGCCGCAGGTCGCCTTTGAGCGACGCGATCTCCTGTTCCAGCTGGGCTTTTTCCGCGTCGACCGGCAGATTGGGTTGGCGTTTCATAGAAGCGGGGGCCTCTCTTCCGAGTAGCTGATTTTTCCAGTTGTACAAGGTTGGCCTCGACACGCCTAGCTTCTGGGCAATGGCCTCGGCTTTGCCCTGCCGCGTGCACAAGGCAATGACGGCCGTTTGCTTCAGCTCCGCAGGGCGCGGATAGGCGGCAACACCGCCAACAGCACGCTTACAGAGTTCGGGATAGAGCTCGTGAATCCAGTCCCGTAGCAGCATCCGGTCGGGGTACCCCAACGCCTTACGGGTCGCGGCAATGCAGCGCCCATGGTTGATGTAGTGATCGACAGCGGCTAGTTTCTGCTCCGGCGAATACTTTGGCTTGCGGCGGAAGCCGATCGGAAGATCACATCGCTCCTCATATTCCCGGCACCAGGCCTTAAGCGCGTTCTCGGTCGGGTAACCTAGTTGACGGATGGTCGCTTGCACTCTCTTGCCCAGCTTGATGTAGAGCTCGACCGCTCGGATTCTGTCTTCGTACGAATACATGAACTACCTCCAGGTAGTCCAAGGTTCTGTCCGCACCCCCAGGGCGCCGGCGCCGAAATGAGCCGGCAATTCATGCCGAAACATCCAACGTGGTGCAGCTACTTGGCTTGGTGGACGGGCTCAGTGCAATCTCGGCCGAGGCATCGGAAATGGCTCCGATCAACGTCGGCGGCAACAGTCGTCAACTTCCTGCGTCGCTTCGCTCCGACCTGATCGGCTTCGACTGAATCAGGTGACCGCGATCTCGTGGACTGGGTAATCGGCTTCGCGTGGGATCAGCGACCGGGATGCGTGGAATGCGCGCCTCACAAAAATGTGGATAGGTTCAAGGTACCGAGCGTCGCCTGGTCGAGGTAAATAATGCGCTCCCGTATACGCCAGCCGCCAGTTTCCATGACCAGCCGATCGTGACGTTCTGCCGACAACAGGTCGTGGTGCGGAGAGTCGCCGCGGTTTCGATAAAGCAACAGGTTGGCGCGGACCAGGTATTCGGGTTCGGTCGCTGACCTGGAGACGCGAACGTTGGAGACAAAATGCCGCGTACGCGACGGTGGTTCTTCCGCCCACGCCGCGTGAGTGCCCAAGCGCCGCACCCGCATTTCGAGCATTTCTCGTGTTTCGTCGAAATGCGCGAAATCATCCAGGAATTCCCCGACGGAATCTCGCCTGTCGCGTGTCACCCGCACCGGCATGCGATACACGGCATCCTCGGTCCAAAGTCGCAGCCACTGTTCAAATTCACGGTTATCGAGGAGCTCCGCTTCCTTATACAGAAACGCCCGGATGGCCCTTTCTGTCGCCGCGTCGATTCCTTCCGGATTCGTATCGGCCTGCGCTTCGTTCATGTTCACGCGTCCTTGAGCATGTTCAGCCACTTCGTCCAGAACGCGCGCTGGGCGAATTCGGTGTAATCCAGCGGATAGGCTTTGCCCGGGCCGGGCCAATCCGGGATCGGCTCCAGCAATCCATCGCCCATGGCGTAATTCAAGCGAAGGTTCGCTGCCATCGTGCCTTTGGCCCCACGACTGATCTTCGTCCAGTTTTCGACGTCGTCTTGTTCCAGGGTACCCGAGGCGCCAAAACTGATTACATAAGCCCGGTAACAGGCCTCCTTGAACGCCGCGGTCGCGCCCTTCTCGACCATACACCAGGACCACACTTCGGTACGGCCCGGACCCAAGGGCCGCCACACGCGGAACGTCATATACGGCGCGGGCGGACCTTCGCGGATAAAACCGCCGGGCGCATTCAGGAAACTCAGATTCGGAAACAGCGTTGAATGTGTGGGCAGAGAAACCCCTCGCTCGAGCAAAGCGCGTTGGTCGGGGGCAAGTCGTTGCTTGATCGCCTCGAACATGGGCGGCGGATAGCCCAGCGAATTGAACATCGCGTCTTTGCGGGCGAAACCAACGCCGAAGTGTTCGAGCACGACCTGCACGCCATCAAACAGAAATTCGGCATCAGGCGCGGGCAAAGACCCGGCACGCAAGGTGCTGGCGTGAGTGATAAAGGTGTGATATCCGTCGCCGATAAAGTTGTCCGCCGCGAGCTTCCAATCCGCGTCCACCACCCAGCGCTGCGGTACCCCGCGCACCTCGAGTCCGCCTTCGGTCTTGTTGGCGTAGAAATCGAGATACCACGTGGCGTCGCCGAGATATTCCCGTAACGCTGGCGCCTGTGCGTCGAGAT
>JBFWOQ010000141.1:0-2989 GCA_050250395.1 Porticoccaceae bacterium | reverse complement strand
CGTTCCGAAATCGATGCCACCGCGCGCGCCGCCGGCGCCGCCATCGCGCAATGGGTACGCGACGGCGACTGCCTCGAGGTGGGCGTGGGCGCGATTCCGGATGCAGCACTCGCCGCGCTCGCCGAACACAACGATCTGGGCGTGCATTCCGGCATGATCTCCCACGGCATCGTCGAGCTGGCGCGGCGCGGGGTAATCACCGGCGCCGCCAAGTCCATCGACCGTGGTCATATCGTCACCGGATTTCTGGCAGGAGATGCGGAAAGTTATGCCTGGGCGGCAACGGCGCCGCAATTGCTGTTCAAACCCGTGAACTACACCCACGACCACAGTGTGCTCGCCAGCATCGACAACTTCGTCGCCATCAACTCCGCCATCGAGGTGGATCTGTTCGGCCAGGTGAATGCCGAGATGATCGGCGGTCGCCAGCACAGCGGCACCGGCGGCGGCGTCGATTTCATGCGCGGCGCGGTGCGTTCGCGCGGCGGCCGTTCCATCATCGCACTCGCCGCCACTGCCGCGCGCGGCACCATTTCGCGCATCGTCCCCGCGCTGGCGCAGGGCACAGTGGCGACGGCGTTGCGCACCGATGCCGATATTTTCATCACCGAATACGGCGCCGCCCGGGTGCGCCATCTCGACACCGAGGCGCGGGCCCGCGCCCTGATCGAAATCGCCGCACCGGAATTTCGCGACGGACTGCGTGCAGCCTGGGCACAGCGCTGATGCGCGCCGGCAATTGCGCATTTGGATACAGCCATCCCGCAACCAAGCCATAACAAATCAACAGGAGAGGACATGAGCGAGCTCTACGGCGACCAGCACCGCGCGCTGCAGGACCGGTTTCAAACCCGCAAGATGGCCGATCGCATCGAACAGACCATCGTCAGTAATCAACTGTCGGATCAGGGCAAGGCCTTCATCGAGTCCCGCGACATGTTTTTTCTGTCCACGGTGGATCACCAGGGCCGCCCGACGGTGTCCTACAAGGGCGGCGATCCGGGCTTCCTGAAAGCGCTGGATGACCGCACCCTCGCCTTCCCCAGCTACGACGGCAACGGCATGTTCTTCTCGATGGGCAACATCGCGGGCAACGCACAGGTCGGGCTGTTGCTGATGGATTTCGAGCAGCCCTTCCGCATGCGCATTCAGGGCGCGGCTTCGGTGTGCGCCGATGATCCGCTGCTGGCGGAGTACCAGGAGGCGGACCTGATCGTCCGCGTGGCGGTGAGCCAGACCTGGATCAACTGCCCGCGCTATATCCACAAGTACCGCAAGGAAACGCCCTCGCGCTATGTGCCGCGCGCGCACTGCGAGACGCCTTATGCGGAATGGAAGCGTATCGATTTTCTGCAGGATGCGCTCGCGCCCCGGGATGAAGGCAAAACCGCCGCCCAGGGTGGAACCCTGACGATGGAAGAATGGGCGGCCAAGGTGCAGCGCGGCGAGGGTTGACGGTTTTTGACCTGCGCTGTGCCGCAGGATCGCGGCCCATGAAAAGCTACTTTTTCCAAGGCAAATGCATGTTACACGACCTGACCCCTATGACGTGTGCCGGGAACCAGGCTTACAGCGCCTGCCGTAGCGGGTCAGCTTGAGCGAGCGGTTAGGCGTCACCGGGGTAGGATAGGCGGCGCTTGTGGAGTTGATGCTGCTTGAGCGGTCGGAGCGCATTGTCCACCCGCGATTAGATGATGGACTGCGACTGGTTTCGGTGAGTCACTCGAAGAAAGGTCAAGCAGAGTGGGAAATCGAATCACGCCTGCCTGCGCAGCAGCCATCACGGCGGATGCGATCGTCAGCACTACCAAAGCCAACTGAACGCGTACGTTCTCGCTGTGTTTGCGATCGACTTCGTCGGCGTCGTCGAGCGTCCTGAGGCCCTGACCGGTCGGTCGGTAGCCGCTTGTCGATTTCCTTAGGTCGCCGGCTTCTGCCAGGAGCTCGAGCTGATCGTCCAGCTGGGCATGATGCGACCACCAGCTTGGATGGCCGGCCCAGCGATCGCCATGGCGCGCTGACATGAGCGCCAGTGACTCCACACCCTCGCTGGTGGTTTCAGCAAGGGCGATCACTTCGCGCAGGAGCTCCAGTCGGCGGCGTGATGGAAGTGAACGACGGTTGAAGGCCCATTGAGTAACTACATGCCAGATCCGGCGTGCATGGATGTAGGCGTAGGGCCAGCCGGTCAACAGGCCTCGAGCTGCACTCCAGGCGCCTGAGTACTCGACTTTGTGGTTTCCGTAGATGTGTGTGATCTTCAGCGACGCAGGCCTAATCTCTGAAAGCGGTACACGCACGTCCACGGAGGAGCGATCGTCGTTGTAGCGCACGCCGTGTGCCTCGCCGCCTACCACTTGCAAGACAACAAAGTCGTGCTCGCCGTCTTTCAGAACCCAGGTGTAGAAGCAGTTGAGTTTTTCGCTCTCTGCAGTTCCACGTGAGATGGTCGCAGGACACGCACGCCGCGTGGTCATGCGAAGGACATAGGCCAGTAGGAAGTCGTTGATGCTTGGCATCCAACCATTATCCAGAGTCATGGGTTCGACAACCAGCGGCGTGAGGGTAGTGTTCAGAATTCCGTGTCATTTCTTTACCCTATGGCAAAGAGAGATGACTGATGACCCAGAGCGGCGGAAACCCGCCCTTCTCTGGCAGCTTATTGAAAAACTGCTGCGGCAACCATCTGCTTCGTTGCGCGGTGCTCGCACCATCACCCATCTATCGGATAGGTCTCGGTCGCTGCACGCCGTGGGCCGCGCAGCTGGCCGCCTCGCGACATTCTGAAACAGGCTGCCAGAACATCCGCAAGGCCTAAACAGCGGGTTCCCGACATCACCCACAATGTCGGGAACCGGATCGCTCACGCGCGCCGGTTGAGCTCCAGCCCCTGCATGTTGCCTGCCGCGCGCCAGTCGGCGAGCAACTGGAAGAACGCCATGGAACCGCCACCGTACTGTCCGGCAAGGAAGCCGTTGCCCTCGACGCC
>JBFWOQ010000140.1:0-3134 GCA_050250395.1 Porticoccaceae bacterium | reverse complement strand
GTTTGCGGAGATCCGCTTCGCTGCCGACCATGGCGATGCCTGAAGGCCCTTCGGCGCCTTCGCGGTCGAGCATGCCGCGATAGGAAGCGAGCTTGCCGTACATGGCCATGCCCTTGTCGATGCGCGCCCGAGCGGCATCCAGGTCGGTGACGATGGCGGTGGGCACGCCGGCCACGATGCGCGGCGCGGGGCGTCCGGCACGGGCGGCGGCGGCACGAATTTTCGGGATGATGTGCTCTTCCAGCGTCTTCGGCCCGGTCATCCAGGTGATGGTGCCATCGGCGTGGGTGCCGGCGAGCTCCAGCATCCGCTCACCCAGTGCGGCGACCACCAGCGACACGGACGCTGATTCGGGTACCTGGATCTGCCCGTGGGCGCCGTAAAGCTCGCCCTGGTAGTCGACTTTTTCGTTGCGCAGGGCCGGGGCCAGCACTTCCAGATATTCCTTCATGTGGCGCGCCGGGTGCGCGTAGGACATCCCGAACATGCCCTCGATGATGGGTTTGTGGGAAAGTCCGATACCGAGCGTAAAACGGCCGCCGGACGCGGCATTGGTGGTCGCCGCCTGTTGCGCCATCACCAGCGGGTGGCGGGGGTAGGAGGGCACCACCGCGGTGCCGAGCTTGATGCGCTGGGTGGCCTGCCCGACGAGAGCAAGCGCGGTCATGGCGTCGAGCCCGAACATGTTCGCCATCCAGAAGGTATCGAAGCCGAGTTGCTCCATTTTCTGCGCCCGGGCGATCAGGCCGGCGACGGTCGTCTCGGGTCCGGAAGCGGCACCTGAATTTATTCCGATTCTCATGATATTCACCCAATAGTTTGATTTATAAAAAAGTTAAAGTGATTTGTTAAGATGATCGCCCGCGATTCAGCCGAAATTCAGATCCGCCACGAAAGGGTTCATCTTGCGTTCCGCGCCAAAGGTGGACATGGGGCCGTGGCCGGGAATGAAGCCCACATCGTCCCCCAGGGGAAACAGCTTTTCGCGAATCGAATGCACGAGGGTGTCGAAGTTTCCCTTCGGAAAATCGGTGCGACCCACGGAACCCTGGAACAGCACGTCGCCCACCATGGCGATGCGGGTGACGGGATCGAAGAACACCAGGTGCCCGGGAGTGTGGCCGGGGCAGTGCAGCACCTGCAAAGTCTGGTTGCCGACGCACTGCTCCGCAAGTTTGTCGATCCAGAAGCTGTCCTCGCGCTGCGGCCCTTCGATGGGCAGATGCTGCTGGCGCGCCAGCGCCGCGACGCCGCCCACATGGTCGAGGTGCCCGTGGGTGCAGAGAATTTTTTCGAGGGTCACGCCCTGTTCGGCGACGGCGGTCAGGAGTTCATCCAGGTCGCCGCCGGGGTCGACCAGCGCGCCCTTCATGGTTTCTTCGCACCAGATGAGGCTGCAATTCTGCTGATAGGGAGTGACGGGAATGATCAGAAATTTCATCGTGGCCTGCGTGCTGTGTCGGTCAGCGCCAAAGAATACCACCTCGGAGCGGATTTGACGGTCGGGCGCCGAGCGGCAAGGTACGCCCAGGTCCGGCAACACCCGGCAATTTCAGCAATGCGCAGCGCTGGCGATAAACGTCCAGGTTAGCCCGCAAGCGCAATGGCAGAGCTCTGGAACAGAAACGTGCAGAGCCAGCCAAGACTCTCCATCCGCACCCATCGGATGATGCAAGGTAGTCGGGGTGGCATTTCAGGTTCGAGCGAGCCGGGATGGCCCGGCAGGAAGGGGGAAGGTCACACCCTCTTGACCGCCATGTTATGTTTCGTATCGTTCAGGCCACTGTAGACTTGCTTTATATTTGTTGGCGCTATCTTTTCGATCATGTGTTTTCCGAAACGAATCCCAGGTAGCTCTACAAACCGATATACCATGTATGCGGTTAAATAGGTCGAAGTTGCGACGAACAAAAACATTATAAAAACACGCTGGGACGGCGGTAGAGAAAGTAAACTTGGTTGACTGGATATAAGCAATCCAAATGCAGAAATAAAAAAACCATGAAAAAGATAGACGCCATACGAGGAGTCGGAAGCAAATCTGATAAAACGATTATTAACTAAAGATGATAAAGAAATGGGTGTTCGGTTCTTCGCTTCTAGCCAACCAAGAATCAGCATTGAAAGTAAGATGCTTGGCAAAACAATAAGCTGTCTCCCGTACCTAAAATCGAGAGAGACTAGCATAGCTGCACATAGAGCTAACGCATAGCGCCTGTGCCTACTTACATCTACCCTCAAGGATCGAAACAAAAGGATGCCTGCTATAAAGTAATTAAGTTTCATAAACAGAAGCGATGGTTCGTAATAGTGAATGAACCTGCTAACTTCGTATCCAACAAAAAAAACTGGCAGACCAACGAAAATAGAAATTCTGATAAAACCTGACTTGTGCATCAAAAACAATAAAGCCGGAAATACAAAATAGAATTGCATCTCAAGACTCAAGCTCCAATCTGGCAAAAAGGTAGAGAACGAATACGATGGATGCAATCCAAACAAAAAACTGAGGTGAAGTATGATATTTTGCAATGTGTATTCGACCCGTGTTGGATCGTAAACGCCCCCCGCAGGCCACCTTGCTGGATTGAGATGTTGCAACTCTTGATAGCCCGCTAGAAAATAACTACTTGAAACAATGGCGAGTGCGAGAGAGAGGTAATAGGCAGGTGCAAGCCTAAAAAACCTTCTTAACCAAAAGCGCAGCCAATTTCTTGAGGTCGTAAGTGGTTCAAAGTGGTTTCTGGCGAAGGCATTGGCGGCCATTAGATAGCCAGAAATCATCATGAACAAATCAACAGCAATTTTTGCTGATGGCACAGGAATTCCATACCATCCACCCCAAATCATGCAGTGAGCAGAAAGCACCCAAAAGGCAGCGGTTGCACGAAAAAAATTGATGAATGCAAATTCTTTAACCATTTCTTACCCTTATGCAAAATAGCTGAAAGACCTGAGTTGAAACATAGCTATAATTAGAAACCCCAAAAGGCGCCCCGCATTACACCTTGATCCTGCCCACCAACAACGGACACGCTGCTAAGCGGTTTGTTGTGCCTCAAACGCTTCCGGGCTGATGTTGCCGTTGGCGCTGTGTCGGCGGGTCCGATTGTAGTCTGTCTCAATGTATTCAA
>JBFWOQ010000139.1:0-3144 GCA_050250395.1 Porticoccaceae bacterium | reverse complement strand
TGGCGCGCGGCGTCGCGCTGCGGGATCTTCCCGGCACGCCCTCGGGCACGCTGGTCCGCGTCGATGCCGGCACGCCGGCGGGACCGCTGGTCTATGCACCGCTGACGGCCGCCAATCCGCGCCCCGGTTCGGCGACGTTGATCGGCTTTGGCGGCGCGGCGGACTGGCAACTGGCGCGCGGCCTGCGCCTGCGTCTTGCCGAACCGGCCGACGGGCAGGCACAGGTGCCGGACTGGGATCCGGCCACGCGCACCCTGACCCTGTATCTGCCCAAAGGCCATCGCACGGTAGTTGCGGCGAGCTGTTATCTGGAGGCGCTCGACCTGCCCCGCATGGGTGTCTGGTCCTGGCTGGAGGAGGAAATCGCCGAGCGCCTCACCCACAGTCCGCGCCCACCGGGGCTGCAACCGGGCGCCGCCGTGGACGAGACCGCGCACATCCTGCAGCGCGTGGCGGAAGGCGGGCACTGGATGCTGACGCCGCCGACCCTGCTCGAACTGGTGCATGCGCTGCGCCAGCCACTGGGACATCCGGTCTTTTCTGCCCTGGATGTCGATCATTCGGAACGTTCGGATGGCCTGCTCACGGCCCCTGTCACCGGTCGCGGCGACCGGGATGAACTGGCCACCCTCACCGGCTGGCGCCGCTACGGCGCGGGCGACGCCTATCTGCTGGGCGCCTTGCATGTGCATGGTGTCGCCACCGCCCGCGTCGATGTGCTGGCCGCTTGGGAAGACCCCGTCGACGATCCAGCGCAGCCGCTGCCCGGCACCAGCCCCCAGGCGGCCATCGTCGAGCGGATCGACCTGCCGAGCACCCATGAGGGCTATCTGCTGGCTGCGGATGCAACCCCGCCCAACCCGGATCAGCCTTTTTCCAAGGGCCATGGCCGCGCCGTGGGCTACTACGACCCCGAGCACGATCAGATCGCGTTCGTCAAAGCGGGGGATCGCGCCTTGCCGGCGGCCAAGTACCAGCAACTCGACTTTTACCAGGATGCCGCGCCGCGCCACACGTTGGGCGACACCCGCCATCACCGGGTGCGCTACCGGGCGGTTGCCGTCTCCCGCGACAGCGACTGTTTTGAGGAATTCGTCGATGGCAAGCTGGGCTTCACCCGCAAAAGCAAGCCGGTCGAGGTGTCCATCCCCGCCTCCAGCCGGCCCCAGGCGCCGGATATCGCCTATGTAGTGCCCAGCTTCGCCTGGCAGCGCCAGACCGATACCGGGGTCAAGCGCAGCCTGCGCTTCGGCGGCGGACTGCGCGTTTACCTGCACCGGCCGTGGTATTCATCGGGAGAAGGGGAACTGCTTGGCGTGAGCCTGTGGGGTGGCGGTGCCTGGCCGGACGACACCGAGCGCAAACGGCTGAAGCCCTATTTCACCCAGTGGGGGATGGATCCGATCTGGGATACCCGCGCACTCGGCGGCGTCCCGCGGATCGGGGATTTTCCGGACCGGGTTGCGCAGGCCAGTGGCGTGTCACTGGCAGCACCCGATGTGGAGAACCTCCGGGTCGATGTCGTCGCCTTTGCAACCCAGTTCGATCCTGAACGCAAGCTGTGGTTTGCCGACCTCACCCTCGACCACGGCGACACCTACATGCCCTTCGTGCGTCTCGCGCTGGTGCGCTATCAGCCCGAGGCGCTCTCCGATGCGCGAATCTCCCGCGCGGTGCTGGCGGATTTCGCCCAACTGACGCCGGATCGGGCGGTATTGGTACACGCCGATGCAGCGCGGGCGCGCACCCTGCGGGTGCAGGTTTCCGGTATCAGTCCGCGCGGGCCCCAGGCCGTCATCGACAACGCCCAGGTTCCTCACCAGCCGCAACCGCTGCCGCCAACGCAGTTTCGCGTGCAGGTGCAGGCGCGCATCCCCGGCATGGATTCCGATCTGGCCTGGCAGGCGGTCCCGGCCAGCGTGGCCAGCGTGGAAGTTCATCGCGAACCGGTCGCGCCGGGAGCGGAAGATCTCGCACTTTGGCAAGGCCGCGTGCAGTTCGCGGAGGCAATTGCTGCGAATCGCTATCGCCTGCTGATCGAGGAGTACGAGCTGATCAGCATCGAGGCTCCGGGGCCGGGCGTAGTGCCCATGCCCGGGCCCGGTCGTCTGGTGTTCGCGGAGACGGTGACGATCGACGCTACGCTGGCAGGTGTCTCGCGGCCGGAAACACCGGAGTGATTTCGACCGGGACGTCAGACAGCCGGCGCGCCGCCTCGCGCCTCAGCCAAACAGCTCCTCCGCGAAACATCATTCTTTGCCAAACATCGCGCGAAACTCGTCGGTGCTGTTGGTCTTTGGAAAAGGTTCCGGCGGCACCGGAACTCCGAGAAATCCACACAGCGGCTCCCAGCCCTCGCGGACATCGAACACCAGCAATCTATCGGCCGGGACTGTCTCGCGCACGCTGCGGTTGTGCCGCTCGAATACCCCGAGGGCGTGATCGCGGTCGCCGAGCCGGCCCTGGAAGGTTTCGTCCAGCACGATGCGACGCGCCATCGTGGCCTGGGCTTCGGGCATCCCGGGCGGTGGCGGTCGCGACAGCACCTGGTAGATGGTGCCTTCGATGCTGCGATACCACTGCTCGGGATCGCGCAGGGTCAGGATGACCTTGGCGTCCGGGTACAGCCGCATCAGCTGCCGCCAGAAATGGCAGGCGGGCCAGTCTATTGCCGAGCGATAACCGCGGAGGACGCGGGTCAGCGCCTGTTCGTCGGTCAGCGCCTGTAGCCAGTCGGCGGCCATCTCCGGCTGTCGCACCACCTCGAGCATGTGATAGACCGGGCCGAAACCCAGATCGGTCAGCGCGGCGCGCAACGACAAGGTACCGGTGCGGCCGAAACCGGCGCCGATGATGTCAAGTGCCATGATTGGCCTCCATTCTTTTGGTTGGGTTCGTCATTTATGCCACAGTTGGCACCCGCCGTGTGGCCCGGTGACGACAGGCCACGGCAGAGCCAGGAGACCGCCAGCAATGTCCAGCGACGAAAAGTCCTTCCAAAATGAATTGCGCGAGCTGCAGATCGAGCTGGTCAAATACCAGCGTGAGCTCATCGCGTCCGACAAGAAACTCCTGGTGATCCTGGAGGGCCGCGACGCCGCCGGCAAGGACGGCACCATCAAATGCATCGTGGAGCATCTCAGC
>JBFWOQ010000138.1:0-3248 GCA_050250395.1 Porticoccaceae bacterium | reverse complement strand
CATCGCGGTATTGTCCGAAGAATTCGGGTTCGTCGCGGTACTGGGCCTGATCGGTATCTACATGCTGATCGTGCTGCGCGGGCTGGCTATCAGCCTTGCCGCGCCATCCATGTTTGGCCGCCTGCTCGCCGGCAGCATCAGTCTCACCTTCTTTTTGTATGTTTTCGTCAACATGGCCATGGTCGCCGGGGTGTTGCCCGTAGTGGGGGTTCCTCTGCCGATGGTGAGTTACGGTGGAACCTCGGTTGTCACTTTGTCCATAGGCTTTGGTATTCTGATGGCCGTTCGCTCCGAGATCGACACGCGTGGATAGCTTGATGGTAGCGCTGGTTGCGCGTTGGCTACTGACCTTTTGCATCGCGGCGGCCGGAGTGTCGGCGCAGGCGCGGGAGTACCGGGGCCATCCCGGCGCAACCGCATTTGTAGCAACCATGGTCGAAAAACACGGCTTTGATCGCGACGAGCTGACGCGCCTGCTTGCCGGAGCGCAATATCAGCAGGCGATCGTCGATGCCATGGAGCGTCCCGCCGAGCGGGTCAAACCCTGGCACGCCTACCGGGCTATCTTCGTCACCGAAAAGCGTATCAGTGATGGCGTCGAGTTCTGGCGCCAGAACCATGAGACCCTGATGCGCGTGCGGCAGGATTACGGTGTGGACCCGGCCATCGTGGTCGCCATTATTGGTGTGGAGACGTCCTACGGCCGGATTACCGGGAATTTCCGTGTGCTGGACGCGCTGTCGACGCTGGCCTTCGATTACCCCAAGCGCAGCCCATTCTTTACCCGTGAACTGGAGCAATTCCTGCTGCTCACCCGCGAACAGCGGCGGGATCCGCAGAATATCCGGGGTTCCTATGCCGGGGCCATGGGCTACGGCCAGTTCATGCCCAGCAGTTATCGCGCCTACGCGATCGATTACGATGGCGATGGGCTGGCGGATATCTGGAACAACCCGGTGGATGCGATAGGCAGCGTGGCCAATTATTTCGCACGTCACGGCTGGACCGCCGACGGCGTAATTGCGGTTCCCGCAGTGGCCCGAATCGGGTACGATTCAAGCCCTGTCAATGTACTGGTCAAGCCCGTATTGAAGCCCGATGAATTGGCTGCCATGGGTTTCACGCCCGCAATGACCCCCGTTACAGGCACGCCCGTGTCCCAGGCGGCCGCATTCCCGCTCGAGCTAGAGGGGGCAGAGGGCGCTGAGTTCTGGCTCGCGTACGACAATTTCTATGTCATCACCCGCTATAACCGCAGTCATCGTTACGCCATGGCGGTGTACCAGCTCTCCCGCGAAGTCGCCGCAAGGATGGCGGATGTTCCGGGTTAATGCGCTGGCGGCACTGCTGGCGGTCCTGCTGCTGGCCGGATGTTTCGGCAGCCGCGGGCCCAGCGGCGCCAGTGCGGGTCGCGACGGTGCTCCCGGCCGGGAGGTCGACGGCGATTTCCCGGATGTCGCGCCGCGCCGGGAGCCCATCACCAGAGCGGGTAACAAGAACCCCTATACGGTGCTGGGCAAGACCTATCATCTGCTGCCGACCGCGGATGGCTACCGCGAGACCGGCGTGGCCTCCTGGTATGGCACCAAGTTTCACGGTCGCGCGACCGCCAATGGCGAGCCCTATGACATGTTCGCCATGACAGCAGCCCACAAGACGCTGCCGATACCGGCCTATGTCCGGGTTACCAATCTGGATAATGATCGCAGCGCCATTGTCCGAGTCAACGACCGTGGCCCGTTTCACGATGACCGAATTATTGATCTGTCCTATGCGGCCGCCAAGAAACTCGGTGTGTTTGATCGTGGCACTGCCAGGGTCGAGGTGGTCGCGATCGATCCCAGCACCTATCAGCGCAACAGCGTCGAGGTTCCGCGGATCGGTGCGCAGGCGTCCCGATCGGCGCACCTCCTTGGGCCCGCCCCAGCCGGCATCAAGGACGGTCCACCCCTGGCGGAGGCCGCCGCCGGTGGCAAGGGCGGGCCGTCACCGGGAGCCTTTCTGCAGGTGGGATCGTTCACCAGTCTGAAATCGGCGCGCTCGCTGCAAGCCCGGGTAGAGCAGCGGGTGGCAACGCCAGCGCTCGTGCGGAGCACGCGTGTCGCGGGTCGTGACATGTTTCGGGTATTGATCGGGCCCTTTGCCGACACCGCGCAACTGCACAATATGCGCGAAGTGCTGGTCCAAGCGGAACGCCTGGATCCGCTCGTGGTCCAGGGGGTAAATCTCTGACCGGAAGGGCGCGCGACGCGGGCTAAAATTTTGCCCGCTTTTCCGGTGGCCGCTGTATCCACGCCACCTTCCCGCAAGTTTGCTGACGGCTCCCAAGCCAAAGGATCTCCCGGATGACGAATAATCCCGCCATCAGCGTTCTGCTTCTGTTATCGCTGCTTGCCCCGATTGTCCTCGCAGGGCCGGTTCCCGTGCCGGCGCCGACGCAAGTGATTCCGGCGAGCGCTGCGTCAGGGCCGGTACCGGCGCCGGTCGAATTGGCGGCCAAGGCCTGGATCCTGATTGATGCGCATACCGGCACGGTGCTCACCGAACACAATGCCGACGAACCCCTGCCGCCGGCGAGCCTCACCAAGCTGATCACCGATTACCTGATTGCGGGAGAAATGGCAGCCGGCAAGTTCACGAAAGATACGCGGGTACCCATCAGCGTGAATGCGTGGCGCATGGGGGGGTCGAGGATGTATGTGCGGGAAGGGACCGAAGTCCCCGTCGAAGATCTCCTGCGGGGCATCATTGTCCAGTCCGGCAACGACGCCACCGTGGCCATGGCGGAATACATTGCCGGGACCGAGGATGCATTCGCCCAGCTCATGAACCAGCGCGCGCAGCAACTGGGGATGACGAACAGTCATTTCGTGAACGCCACCGGGTGGCCGGCGGAAGGACACCTGACCACTGCAAGGGATCTCTCGACCCTGTTTCGGGCGACGATTCACGATTACCCGGAGAACTACCGGCTCTACTCCGAGAAATATTTCGAGTACAACGGCATCAAGCAGCCCAATCGCAATCTGCTGTTGTGGCGCGACTCGACGGTGGATGGTGGCAAGACCGGGCATACGGAGGACGCGGGGTATTGTCTGGTCGTTTCCGCGGTGCGGGAGAATATGCGCCTCATCGCGGTGGTAATGGGTACCAACAGCGTGGAAGCGCGCGCGCGGGAAACCCAGAAGCTGCTCGCTTACGGATTCCGCTTTTATGAGACAGCGCGCATGTACAAGGCGGGCGAAGTG
>JBFWOQ010000137.1:0-3295 GCA_050250395.1 Porticoccaceae bacterium | reverse complement strand
CGACCCTGGCCTCGGGCACGCCGGCGGCGGCATCGTCGCGGAACAATTCACGGCCATTGTGGCTGAGCGACAAGGCCACCTCCGGCCGCGCCAGCGCGATCGCCCGCAGCATTTCCTCGATATGCCCGAGCTCGGTGCGTTCGACGCGCAGAAACTTGCGCCGCGCCGGTACATTGAAAAACAGCTCATGTACCTCGACCGTGGTTCCGACCGGATGCTGGGTCGGCATCACCGCGGACAGCGCGCCGTTATCTGCCTCGATCCGAAAGCCGTGTCCGTTCTCGGCCTGTCGGGTGCAAAGCACCAGCCGGGCCACTGAGGCGATGCTCGGCAGCGCCTCGCCGCGAAAACCCATGCTGCGCACCCGCTCCAGATCGTCGAGCGAGGCGATCTTGCTGGTCGCGTGCCGGGTCAGCGCCAGGGCCAGATCATCGCGGTGGATGCCGACGCCGTTGTCGCGCACCCGGATGCGCTTCACGCCACCGGCCTCGACCTCGATCTCGATGCGGGTGGCGCCGGCATCCAGACTGTTCTCGACCAGTTCCTTGACCACCGAGGCCGGGCGCTCGATCACCTCGCCTGCAGCGATCTGATTGATCAGGTTTTCGGGGAGGGCTTGGATGCGCATGCGAAGACTTCAGGCCAGCGCCCAAGTGTAAGCTACCGGCGCTCATTCAGCTCCGTCGTAGGGCCCAAGAAAACGGCTGCCATTGAAGTGGATCAAGTGCGAAGGCGCATCCGCAACCCAAACCTCGCTTTCCCACGCAATTTCACCAAGGTAACGGCCCATCACCGCGCGCGTGGGAAATGCGGTGACAAATACCAGGCCAGCCGACGACCCCGAGAACAGTTGCGCAAGCTCGGCGTGGCGCTTGCCATCGACCGGCCCGTGACTGGTCACCGATTCGATCAGCAACAACCAGTTTCTCGCGCTGTAGTGCAGCACCACATCGGGCATCTTGCCGTGGGCGTCCACGTTGACGCCCAATTGGGCCAAGCGCGCCGCATCGAAATATCCCCACTTATCGCCAGTGTCGCCGGCATAGATCAATGCGCTGCCCGGCGCGAATCGCGGCGCAAAGTCTTCGATGATCGCCCCGATCAACGCGCTATGTTCGCCGGGGCTGAGGACGATGCGATGCCCGGGCGCGATCTCAACCGGGATGCGGCCCTGTTCGCGCTCCATGGCGTAACGCGCCACCAGCGTCTCACGTCCAGCGAGCCAGGCAGCGAGGCGCTCGTTCCACTCCGGCATCCCAAAGCACCGCAGCAGAGCGAGCGTCGCGGGCTCGATCTGATAAGCCGCATTGGGGCTGTTCACCGGACGCCCGGGTTCGTCCGGATTGTAAAGCACGATGCCGGCAGCGCAGAACTGATGCATGGTCTGGCGGCGTACCATCTCGCGGGTATTGGGCGCATAGTTCTTTCCGTAGTGTTCGCGCGCCCAGTCCATGATCGGGGTAATGCCGACGAGCGGATTCTCGGCTTTCGACCAGGGCTTCCCCGGGATGAGATCGACCAGTGCCAACAGACATAGTGCGGAACGTTCGTTGTGCTGCGCACGCGGCAGCCCAAGCGAAACGAGAATCTGAAGCGCGGCCTCGATATACCGGTCCTTTTTGTTGGCCCTCATGCTGAGACTGCTCCGAACCGTTCGTCGATCATGCACTGTGTGCAAGCCCCTTGCCGCACCGCCCATTCGCCCAACTGGGTCAGCACCTCACGGCTGGGGTATTTCATGCGTCGCAGGTCAGTTGCATTGACCTGGGTGTGGCCACTGAAGCGACGGAACGCATCATCCACCGCTGTCGTGCTCAAAAATACCGCCAGTCCATGCGCCAGTGCCCGCGGCAAGCCGCTTCGGCCCGCGTGAAAAACGTTCAGATGGTTCTCGAATGCGAGTGCCGGTGCATCGCGAAACGCGCCGGGATCCACAAGGCTGGCCACAATCCGGCGCGACTCTTCCTTCGAAGAGAAGCGACGCACCACGCAGTAGAAGCCCATTGGATAGAGCCACTTTTCAGTGTCCGGATTGCGTTCGATGGCGTTGGGCTTCTTCATGCCGATGATCGGCCAGGTGCTGCCGCTGCTGGCAAAATGACCGGGATAGAGCAATGGCACAGTATCTGGCCCGGGCATATCGCGCAGGTGCTCCCTGAGTCGAAAATCCACAACCGGCCCGGTTGAAACCTCGATATCCAGCTCAGCCAGCGTGTATCGCATCGCTGGATATTGCTCGATGACATGCGGCTCAGCCACGGTGGGCACGTGAATGAAACGCTCGGGATCGTCCGGGAACACGATTCGCGCAAACGGGTGATCGTGGCTGACAAGATCGGAGAATGAGTCGTCGGTGGAGGTCGATACCGTTACTGGCCCTTGTTCACCGCCACGTTCAAGACGAATGATGATGTTCTCTTGAAGTACTGCATCGTCCTTGAACGCCTTGCTGCGCGACTCGAACAGATGCATGTGGCGGATGGCTGCACGCTCGAGCACGAACTCGCGAAACGGACGATAGTACGGTCCATTGCAGAAACTGCGCGGAATGATCGCTACGAGCTGCCCGGTGGGCGCCGCCTGTGCCAACGCCAATGCCACGAATGCCGAGTACAGGTTTACCGTCTCGATGCCGGCCCTGCGCAGCGCCTGGCGGTGCACGGAATCACTGGCTATCTTCTTGTAGGGCGGGTTGAGAATGATGTGGGTGTAGCCACGGACGGCCTTGGCAAACAGACCTCCAGCGATCGCCTCGGTAGCGGCCTCGATGTAGTCCTCGCCCAGCACTCGGGCGGAAAAATTGCCGCCTCGATAGGCCGATAGCGTGCGCGATAACTCCGCGTGCAGCACGGCATCGACCTCGTAGGCATCCAATTCGACCCGCTCGAAACAAAAGTCGCCAGCCAGCCAACGCTCGAGAAATGCTGCCGCCAGCGAGCCGATGCCGGCGCCCGCATCCAGCAGGCGACACTCGTCGGCGGCTGGCGGAAACAGACCCGCCATGAATGCAGCCGTACCCGATGGCGTCAGAAATTGGCCGAATTGCGACTTCTTTTTCGCGTCGGTGTTCCTGGACAGGCTTATCCGGGCATGTTCAACGGTCGACAACAAGCGTCACCCTCCTTCGAGGTGCCAACGCCACCTCAACGCAGCCGCGCGTTGATTTTGTCCAGGGCGGCGGTGCCCGGGCATAGTTCGGCGGCTTGCAGTGCGTTGAGCGGGGTCGGGATGGTGTTCAGGTGTTGGTGCAGGTCGTGGGCGTGTTCGTCGGCGTACAACAGGCCGGTGACCACTT
>JBFWOQ010000136.1:0-3313 GCA_050250395.1 Porticoccaceae bacterium | reverse complement strand
CAGTTCTTCGGACGCGCGCGACAGGTGTGTCATCAGCAGGCTGGCGGCGGCACAGAATTCGATGGCGAAATCGCGGTCGCTGACTGAATCCAGGGAATTGGCGGTGGGTCCGTCGAAGCCGAGCAGCGCCGCACTGTAGTGGCGGTCGATGGGATAGCTGGTGCCGGCCAGCGCGGCGGCGCCCAGCGGCGAGCGGTTCAGGCGCTTGCGGCAATCGACCAGGCGCGAGTGATCCCGTTCCAGCATTTCGTACCAGGCCATCAGGTGGTGGCCGAAAGTGACTGGCTGGGCGGTCTGCAAATGGGTGAAACCGGGCATGATGGTGTCGGCTTCGCGGTCGGCGACTTCCACCAGCGCCCGCTGCAGGCGGGTGATTTCGGCCAGGATGGTGTCGATCTCGTCGCGCAGCCAGAGGCGGATGTCGGTGGCCACCTGGTCGTTGCGGGAACGTCCGGTGTGGAGCTTTTTGCCAGCGGTGCCGATAGCGGCAGTGAGCGCGGATTCGATGTTCATATGTACGTCTTCGAGCGCTTCGGACCAGGTGAACTGGCCGGCGCTGATCTGCGCGGCGATGGCTTCCAGGCCGGTGACGATGGCATCGCGTTCCGCTTGGGTGAGTACGCCGACCCGGGTCAGCATCTCGGCATGGGCGATGGAGCCGGCGATATCGTGGCGGTAGAGGCGTTGGTCGAACCGGACGGAGGCGGTGAAGCGGGCAACAAAGGCATCGGTGGCTTCGCCGAAGCGGCCGCCCCAGGCCTGATTGACGGGTTTGTCCTGGCTCATAGGGTGTCCGGGTTTGCGATTTGCGCACACCGGCAGGGTGTGCGGCTGGATAGTGTGAAGGCGCGTATTATAAACCGGGACCAGGGGCGGCATGATGGAGTGAATTTTGCGCTGGTATGAAAAATGGCTGCCGCGACGGCGACCGGTGTCGTTGTACGAGGTCGACTACTTTCTGCCGGATCTGTGCCGCGGCGAGGGCCTGCTGGCGGTCATCGTCATTTCGTTGCTGTTGTCGGTGCTGATGGCCGTAGCCCAATTTGGCATCGAACATTTTGATTGGCCGGGGTTTGGCAACATTGCGTTCATGGCGATCTGGATTGCGCTGTTGAGTGTGCTGGTGCTCTGCGAGTGCAATCGCTGGTTGGTCGGGGTGCGCTACACCTGGAGCGCCGTCATCAGTTTTGGCTTGGTGCTGGTGGTCGCGTTCGTGGTTGGCGTCGCGGCGGATTATGTGATGGCCTGGAGTCTCGGCGGAGTGTTCGGGTTTGGCCGTGCGCTGAATGTGGTGGTGGTGACCGCGATACCCGCCGGCATTCTGTTGCGGTATCTCTACTTGCAACAGCAGTTGCGGATCCAGCAGCGTGCCGAACTGGAAGCGCGCATTCAGGCGTTGCAGGCGCGAATTCGGCCCCACTTTTTGTTCAACAGCATGAACATGATCGCCAGTCTGATCGGTTCCGATCCAGAGAAGGCGGAACGGGTGGTTGAAGATCTCTCCGATCTGTTCCGCCGCGCCCTCACCGACGCCCAGACACTGGTGCCGTTGCGCGAAGAACTGGCGCTGTGCCGCAGTTACATGGCCATCGAAAAAATGCGGTTGGGCGATCGCCTGCGCACGGAGTGGGAGATTGGCGATTACGGCGCCGGCGTACAGATTCCCTGCCTGTCGTTGCAGCCGGTCCTCGAAAATGCTGTGTATCACGGCATTCAGTTGCTGCCGGCGGGAGGGACGGTGGAGATTCGTGTGCACCGGGCAGGGGATCGGGTGACCATCTCGGTACGCAATCCCTTCAATCCGCGCATGCGGCATAATAAGGGCAGCAAATCCGCGATGGACAACGTCCGGCGGCGTCTCGAAGCGCATTTCGGACCTCGTGCGCGCGTCGAATTCCTGACCGACGGCGAGCACTATGTGACGACGCTGAGTTATCCACTGGCCTGGTGAGGGAAGCGCCATGAACGTCGTGATTGTGGATGATGAACCGCTGGCACGGGAGCGTCTGGCGCGCATGGTGCTGGCGCTCGGCGGGTTCCGCATCATCGGTCAGGCCGGCCACGGCCAGGAAGCGGTGCGGATGGCGCGCGACCTGAGCCCCGACGTGGTGCTGATGGACGTGCGCATGCCGGGCATGGACGGTCTCGCCGCCGCGCAGTATCTGGCCGAGCTGGACCCGCCGCCGGCGGTGATTTTTTGTACGGCCTACGGCGATTATGCGGTGGAGGCATTTTCCTCGCAGGCGGTCGGTTATTTGCTGAAGCCGGTGCGACAGGCGGATCTCGCCGCCGCCTTGAATCGCGCGCGACGCATCAACAAGGCGCAATTGGCGGAGCTGCGGCAGTTGCCGGGCATGGCGCTGGATGGGCGCACGCACATTACGGCGCGCAATCGGCGCGGCGTGGATCTGGTGCCGGTGGCGGAAGTGGCGCTGTTTCAGGCCGACCACAAATACGTTACCGCATATCATGGCGATAGCGAGTCTCTGCTCGATGAGACCCTGCGGGATCTGGAGCAGGAGTTTGACGGCCGCTTCATTCGCGTACATCGCAATGCACTGGTGTCGATCAGCCATATCGAAGGACTGGAGCGCAATCATGACGGCCAGAATTTTGTGCGCCTGAGGGATCTTGATATCAGGCCCCAGGTCAGCCGTCGGCATATCGTCGGGCTCAAGAAATTGCTCGATCAAATCTGAGTACGGTCGCACCATTCATGTCGCCCCAGTGCCTGCGTATCGCCACCCGCGAAAGTCCCCTCGCGCTCTGGCAAGCCCATCACATCAAGGCCGAGCTCGAACGCCTCCATGGCACCGCCGTAGCGGTCGAAATTCTGGGCTTCACCACCCAGGGCGATCGTCTGCTGGACCGGTCCCTGGCAGCGGTCGGTGGCAAGGGGCTGTTCGTGAAGGAGCTGGAGCAGGCACTGCTGGCCGGCGACGCCGATCTCGCGGTGCATTCCATGAAGGACGTGCCCATGGATTTTCCGCCCGGCCTGGGATTGGCGGCGATCTGCGCCCGCGCAGATCCCAGCGATGCCTTGGTCGGCGGGCAATGGCGCGCACTCGATGAATTGCCCCCGGGGACCCGCGTCGGCACCGCCAGCCTGCGCCGGCGCTGCCAGCTACTGGCGCGGTTTCCGCACCTTGACGTGCGCGAGGTGCGTGGCAACGTCAATACCCGCCTCGCGCGCCTGGATCGGGACGACTTCGACGTCCTGATCCTGGCCAGCGCCGGTCTGCTGCGGCTCGGTTTGGCCGGACGCATTGCGGCACGCCTGGCGCCGGAGGTATCGCTGCCGGCGGCCGGGCAG
>JBFWOQ010000135.1:0-3335 GCA_050250395.1 Porticoccaceae bacterium | reverse complement strand
GTTGCTGTGCGCGTTCGCGGTCGCCGCCAGCGAACCGGTCTCGCCGCGTCAGTTGTCCCAGGCATTGCAATCCCAACATCCACCGCTGGTCATCGATGTACGCACCCAGGCCGAGTTCGATGCCGGTCACATACCCGGCGCGGTACTGATCCCGCACGATCAATTGGCCCAACGCCTCGACGAAGTTCCAGCCGACCGCGAAGTGGTCGTGTACTGCCACAGCGGCCACCGCGCCACCCTCGCCGAGCGCCTGCTGACCGATCACCAACGCAGCGTGCGCCAACTCGACGGCAGTTGGATCGCCTGGCGCGAAGCAGGCTTGCCGGTGGAACCGACGGAACCGACGGAACCGACGAAGCAGATGCCGTGATGGCCCGAAGCCTTGGATGGGGAGACGTGGAAAACAGAACCCTCGGCAGAACCCTCGGACACCCACCCGTTCGCGTTGCAGATTGCGCCTGCCGAACCGGCCGCGCATCAAAGCCGCCAGATCAACCGTGGCGCGCCGAATCCTGGCTGGAAGAAGCTCGGAAGTTTGGGGGGGGGCACGGCAATTTTCGGGCGATTTGGTCCAACGCGGTTTATCTGCTGCGCCGTGCGCTGTGCCAAGGCTGTTGCTATGCTGGCGCGGCTGAAAAAGCGCTGATCGTCAGCACTCAAGATTGGAGATTGTCGTGAGTCCATGGAAAGAGCGCAGATTCCTCGCCGCATTGATAGCTGCGGAACACAGGCCAGTTCCATCCGCTCGGAAACGATTTGTCAAGTACGCCATCACGTGGCTGGTGCTCACTCTCGCATTGCTCGCCATCTTCCAGTTCTATGGGCCTCCCAAGGGTCGGGAATGGGCGTGGGCCGTCGGTGCCTTCATTGTGGGGGCAGTTGTAGGAGCGTTTCGCGTATTCGACGCGTCCCTTGAGCAATGGCGAGTAGTTCGCAACTTCATCGACTTTGAAAGCATCAAAGCACATCTGTCCGAGGTTAAATGACGCACGCTCTGGACGTCCACCAATTGTCCTTGCGGCAGGCCACTTTCGGGCGGACTGATGCATCAAGGTAACCAGATCGCCGGTGGCGCGCCGAATTCTGGTTGTGAGAAAGCTTGGGAAGATGGGCGTCCTGGACTTTGCTTCAGATGCAGCTGATAGTTGCGGACAAAAGCCGTGGATGCGACTGCGGACAGGTCTTCCCGCTTGCGGTAGCCTCGTGTTGGTCGTGGACATCCCTCGGCCGAGGGGACGAGGTGTAATCTTGACCGAACCGCGACCGCAGGGTGGATCCCTCCGCGTAGCGGCTTCGTCCAACCCGTCGTCCAAGCGGACGCGCGAAAAGCCGCGCGCCGTTTAACTCTAGCGTTAGGTGTCATATGCAGCGCGCAGTTGCAGTGCAGGTAACGAAGTTCGCTGCGGCAACGGCACTACTTGGTGGCCTCTTCGGCGGGTGGTTACTTGCCGAAGACCAAGCTATTCGCGGCGCATCGCTTGCCTTCGCCCTGATCCTGGGTTTGCCGGTGTTTTTGCTTGTTCTGGTGGATACGGGCAGTCTTCTCCGCAGGCTGGAGGGCGAATCGCCGGTCTATCGCCGTTTCGGCCAAGTCCTTGGCTTCCCTCAGGCAATCTTTGGGCTTACTTGCGCCTTCACGGGGATCGCGCTCGTACCGCTGGTTCTGTACAAGTGGTTCTTCCGAGATCAGCCGCCCACAGGCCACTGGGTTGCAGGCGCACTCGGGTTCATCGGCTTCGGTCTGTTCATTTTCAAGTTCGCGTTCAAGGCTCCGCCACCTCCGGAGTCTGAGATCGCGCAGGGCGACGACGCCTAACGAATAAGGCGGGAAATATCCGGACACCCACCAGTTGGCATTGCGGATGGCGCTGACGGGCGGACGGCCGCATCAAGGTCGCCAGCCCACCGGGGACGCACAGAATTCTGGCTGGGGAAAAGTTCAGGGTTTGGGTGTCCTGGACTTTGGCATGGCCCTATCAAGCACCAAGGTTGCGGCGAGTAGCACCGGAACCACTGCGATCCACCAATACGACAGCACCACGCGAAGCCAGTAGCAAACGAAAGTCGCTGATTCGAGGCAATTGGCCTGGTGCCAGTGAAGCATGGCCGGGACAACCCGGGAGAGCGACAAAGCAGCTACCAGATACAGGGCAAACAGAATGGCCAGGACTCGAATTGTGCGGGGCATTGTTCGTCCTTCGTAGACCGTTAAACGCTGACACTCACGCGCGGCGATCGGTTACCCCATACGTTAGCGCGATGGGGAGAAAGTCGTACGCTCCACCGGCCTGTACCAGGATGTAGCGGGCTTCTTCCCGGCCCAGGTTCTGCAGGTGATGTGCTTGCGGCGGCGACACGGACGCCTGCTCTCCTTCCGAAAGCGCTGCCGGCTGCCGCTCATCGACGTGCAAGGCGATCATTCCTTCGGTGCAAATGACGGTCTCGAACAGACACGTGTGGTAATGCCTCTGCCCGATTTCGTTCGGGGCCAGGGTCATTAGCCGCACCAGCACCGCTTCGCTTTGGAACAGAATCTCTGGTTTCTGCGACATCGATCAGCTCTCCGCGCCCAACGATTGAAGCGCAAGTTTTGGACACGCACTTTTCGGGGGAAGTCGGTGGTGGATGACCGGCTCCGCCGTTGAAAACCGCTGCGCTTATCCACCCTACCTCCGGCTGGTTACGCGGGTGGGGTTGGGTGCAGTGGGTCGATGCCGGCCTGGCGTAGCAGTTTGTGCAGGGCGATCAGTGGCAGGCCGATCAGGGCGGTGGGGTCGTGGCTGTGGATGGAATCGAACAGGGCGATGCCGAGGCCTTCGGCCTTGAAGCTGCCGGCGCAGTCGAGCGCCGGTTCGCGATCGAGGTATTGATCGATGCGTTCGGGATCGAGTCGGTCGAAGCGCACTTCGGTGCGGTCGCAGGCCAGGCCGCGGTAAGCCGGGTGGCCGCGCAGGACCGCGATGCCGGTGTGAAACACCACGCTGCGCCCGGAAGCGGCCAGCAATTGTTCGCGGGCGCGCTCGCGGGTGCCGGGTTTGCCGAGGATCGCGCCGCGGCATTCGGCGACCTGGTCCGAGCCGATCACCAGCGCTTCAGGGAAGCGGCCGGCGATGTCTTCGGCCTTGGCGATCGCCAGTCGCTGGCACAGCGCCAGCGGCGATTCGCCGGGCCGGGCGGTTTCGTCCACCGCGGGCGCCATGCATTCGAAAGCCAGGCCGAGGCGGGCCAGCAGTTCGCGCCGGTAGCGCGAGGTCGAGGCCAGGATCAGCCGGGTCACTGGGTTTGTCGCAGTTTGCCGTCGGGGCCGCCCGGAACCGGTCCGATCAGGGCGTCGG
>JBFWOQ010000134.1:0-3387 GCA_050250395.1 Porticoccaceae bacterium | reverse complement strand
GTCGTCGCCCGATGGGTAGTGGTCCAGCGCCGGCTCGAAGCGGACCACCACCCCGTCGCCCTCGCGCCAGCTCGAAAACAGCAGCACCCGGGCGCCGCTCTGGGCGGCGTATTGGGGAATGGCGGTGATGGTGGCGGTTTCGATGCCGAAGAAGGGCACGAACACGCCCCGGTTCAGACCGAAATCCTGGTCCGGCAGGATCGCCACCACGCCGCTGTCGCCCAGTTCCCGCAACATGCTCCGGATCTTCTTGCGGTGAATCGGAACGATGGGAAATTTGCGTGCGCCGCGCTGGTAGAGCTGCTGCTCCAGTACCGGGTTGTCCATGCGCCGGTAGACCACATGCAACGGCACGATTTCCGATAGCGCGGCGAGCGCGATGATGAAAGTCGTGAAGTGGCCGGTCACCAGCAGCAGCGGCTGGCCGGCGGCCAGGGCGTGGTCGAGGTGCTCGCGACCCTCGATGCGGCTGCTGCCCAGCAGTTTGGCGCGGGAACCCCAGATCAGGTTGAGCAGATCGAACCCCAGCAGCACCACGGAGTGCAGGTGGTCCCGCACCAGTTGCCGGCGCGTCGGCTCCGGCAGTTCGGGAAAGCAGAGTTCAAGGTTGCGGCGCACTACCGCGATGCGGCTGTTGCGGCTATCGGCCAGCCGCTCCGCCAGCCAGGATGCCAGACCCCGCTGCGCGCGCAGCGGCAGCTTGCCCAGCAGCCAGGTAACGCCGACCGCGAGCCAGGACGACCAGTACCTGGGAGAGAGCCTGGGGGCAAAGCGCCGGGCGGCGACAAGAAGCTTTGGCGCAGAAAACCTTGAGGCTAGCCGATGCGGTCGCTGGGCCATGAGGGTGGGGATGAGGTGGCAGCGCGCATTATCCCGGCGCCGATGCGACGCTGGCAATGTCTGGTATTGGCGGAACTGCCTGGACCGCGACGATGGCGGTGAACCCAAGCCGTCGGATGGGGGTCATAGTAACCAGCTCCCGTCGCAACGGCGGGCGGCAACCGCCAAAATCACAAGGAGAACTCCATGCCTGAGCACAGCTACAAACACATCGAGGTTACCGGCAGTTCCACGGTCGGCATTGACGATGCCATCAGTACCGCGGTGGCAAAGGCGGGCAAGACCCTCCACGGCCTGCACTGGTTCGAGGTGGTCGATACCCGCGGCTATATCGAGGGCAGCAAGATCAAACACTGGCAGGTGACGGTCAAGATCGGCTTCCGTCTGGAAGATTAACGAGACAACAAGGCCAGCGCGCGGGCTCCGGAGGGAGCCCGCGCCGTTTTCGGACACCGGGATTTTGCGCACGGGTCGGGAACTTCCAGGCAGGCTGTTGCCGTCACGGCGCGCTCGCGGCAATCCCCACCCGGTAGCCTATGGCTTCGGTGAGATGCCGCGTCTGCGGGTGGTCGCAGTCGTCGAGATCGGCGATGGTGCGTGCGACCCGCAGCAAACGGTGGTAGGCGCGCGCGGAAAGCCCCAGCCGCTCGATGGCGGTATCCAGCAGCGTGCGCTGAGTCGGATCGAGCGGACATTGAACCGCGAGGGCCGCCGGCACCAGTCCGCAGTTCAGTTCTCCCTGCCGGTCGAGCTGGCGCTGGCGTGCCGCCAGTACCCGGGCGCGGACGGCGGCGCTCGATTCCCCGGCGAAAGCGTCCGCGGTGAGTTCGTTGCGCGCCATGCGCGGTACCGTCACCAGCAGATCGAAGCGGTCCAGCAGGGGGCCGGACAGCCGGCCCCGGTAGCGCGCGATCTGGTCCGGCGAGCAGCGACAGCGCATTTCGCCCAGATAACCGCAGGGGCAGGGATTCATGGCCGCGACCAGCTGGAAGCGGGCGGGGAACTCGATGCGCGCCTGCACCCGGGCGATGGCGATCCGGCCGGATTCCAGCGGCTCCCGCAGCACCTCCAGCACCTTGCGGGGAAACTCCGGCAGCTCGTCGAGAAACAGCACGCCGCGGTGCGCGAGGGATATTTCCCCCGGTCGCGGGGTGCCACCGCCGCCCACCAGCGCGGCGGCGGACGCGCTGTGATGCGGTGCCCGAAACGGTCGGGTGTGAAAGCTGCCGCGCGCGATGCCCGCGACCGAATAGATGGCCGCGACCTCGATGGCGTCAGCTTCCGCGAGCGGCGGCAGGATGCCCGGCAGACGGCTCGCGAGCATCGTCTTGCCGGTGCCGGGCGGGCCGCTCAGGAGCAGGTTGTGACCGCCGGCAGCGGCGATCTCCAGCGCCCGCCGGGCCTGATGCTGGCCGATGACATCGGCGAGGTCGGGGCCGTCGCTGCGGTTTTCCGGCGGTGTAAAAGGCTGCCGCGGGAGCGCCGCCAGCCCACGCAGATGTGCGCACACGCTGAGCAGATGGTCGGCACCATGCACCACCGCAGAGCGTGCCAGCGCAGCTTCCTCGGCGTTGGCGGCAGCCACGATCAGGGCGCGGCCCGCAGCGGCGGCGGCCAACGCCGCGGGCAATGAACCTTCGACCGGCCGCAATTCACCGGAGAGCGACAGCTCGCCCAGAAATTCATGACCGCCGAGCGCATCCACCGGCAGTTGGCCGGACGCGGCCAGAATGCCGAGCGCGATGGCGAGATCGAAGCGTCCGCCCTCCTTCGGCAGATCGGCAGGTGCCAGATTGACGGTGATGCGGCGGCGGGGAAATTCGAAATGGGCATTGAGCAGCGCGCTGCGCACCCGATCCTTGCTTTCCTTCACCGCTGTTTCGGGCAGCCCCACGATGTTGAGCGACGGCAGTCCGTTGGAAAGATGCACTTCGACCGCCACCGCAGGAGCGGCGATTCCGGAGCGGGCGCGGGTGTGGACGAGTGCGAGCGACATGAATCTTCCCTGATGGTACCGAATCCGGGTTGCCGCACCTGCGGGTAGCCTGAGGAGTTGCATGACAACTCGGCATGCAAAGGTATTGAAACAACAAATCGCGGTGCTGTCGACGCCAGGGCGAATGCGCGATGACGCACCAAATCAATGCGCGAATACCGGCCTGTATCACGATTGCGCACCAAAAAAAATACGCGGCAGGGGCAGAGCGAGTCTGTCGCGCCGCTATAGCCCCTTGGCATGGCCTGTGCTTAAACCATCCCGTGCCCAAGCGAAAGCCTCGTGGAAGTGCAAGGGATTCGCTCCGGCGCCGGCGCAAGCTGGCCCTCTACGGACGGAGGTTGTACGGCCACCCAGCGACGTGGTTTTTGCATGTCACTCAACGTAACTGCACTGCGGGCCATAGGATCGAGTTGACCCGCGCAATCCCGCCATCACAGGAGGCGAGCCATGAAAATGATTACGGCGATCATCAAGCCATTCAAACTGGATGATGTCCGCGAGGCCCTGGCCGGCGTCGGCGCCCAAGGCGTGACCGTCACCGAGGTCAA
>JBFWOQ010000133.1:0-3397 GCA_050250395.1 Porticoccaceae bacterium | reverse complement strand
ACCATCGGCGCGGCGACCAAGCTGACCGGGGCCAGCCGTAACACGCTGAAGCAACATTTCCGGGTACTGGTCGAGCGCGGCACGATCAACCAGCACGGCAGCGACCGTGGGGTCTGGTACGACCTGCGTTGACGGAGACGGACGCGGGTTCGCACGCGACGCAGGATGCCGGTTCAGACGGTGCCGAATGCGGACGCAGAGGAGCAACCTGGCGTTGAGCGCTACACTCCAGGCGACCACCCAGGTGTCGTCGGAGCTCCGACTCGAGCGCAGTCGATGGACCGTCCGACCCTCGAATCCAGGCCGGTCTAAACAAGACCGTGCGATGACCCCGACACGATAAGCCACCAATGAGGTACTTGATGACCCATCCAGAATCGCGCGAATCCAACACCTTGTTTATTGAAGTCGCCGGCGCCGGCCTGCCCGAAGTCGATGGCCTGTACGTTCCCTCGACCGCACCGCCCGCCAAGTCCGAGTCGGGAACCGTATCCAGCCCCGGCTTCTGGAACGGCAAGCCGGCCTGGGATAGGGCCGATGGCAAAGCCGCCAGAAACCCCACCATCTCCTATTCCAACAGCTACAAGTCCTGGCGGATCGCGCGGCTCGATGGTCATCTTGCCTACGAAATCACCTGCGACCATGCCCTGCCGCCCACCGACCTGCCCTGGAACGTCTACAAGATGGGCGTGGCGCCGGCGCCCAAGGTGACGCTGCACTATTGCGACCCGCGACAGCCCTGCCCCAGGCCGAACATCGTCTTCGTTCTCGGCGGCCCCGGTGCCGGCAAGGGCACCATGTGCGAGCTGGCCGAAATTCAACTGGGCTGGACGCACCTGTCCACCGGCGACCTGCTGCGCGCAGAGCTGCAGGCGGGCGGCCCGAGCACGGCACGCATCAGGCAATATATCGATGCCGGCAAGCTGGTGCCCGACCAAATCGTGGTCGGCTTGCTCAAGGATGCGATCGAGCAGACGATCCGGACCACCGGCAATCGCAATTTTCTGATCGATGGCTTCCCACGCTGCTTTGGCAACATGGACGCCTGGTACGCGGTGTTCGGGCAGGAAGTCGAGCTGCCGAAAATGATCTATTTCGAGTGCCCGTTCGACGTGCTGGCCCAACGCATCCTGGGCCGCGCCCGGTATTCCGGTCGCAGCGACGACAACGTGGAAAGCATGAAGGTGCGATTCGATACCTTCAAGGCCGAGACCCTGCCGATCGTCGAGCACTTCAAAAGCCAGGGCAAATGCGTCGAAATCGACACCAGCCAGGACCGCCAGCGCGTCTATGCACGGGTGCGCGAGCAACTCGCCTCGCACACCGACCACCAACGGCTGGCAGGCCCGCTCAGCGCGCAAGCGGAAATCCTGCTGGGCCTGCGGCCTTATCCGAAACCGGCCTGAACCCGGTGCTGCCCGCCCTGCACTGCCCGGTGTGCGAATCGAACCCCGTCCGCCGGTTCGCCAGACTCGAAGCGCGCGACTACTGGCGCTGCGAGGCCTGCGAAGCCACCTTTGTCGACCCGGCGCAACTGCCGGATATCGACACCGAGCGCGCGCAGTACGCGCTGCACCGCAACGACCCGGACGACGCCGGCTACCGCGCCTTTCTCGGGCGTTTGGCCACGCCCTTGCTGCAGCGCCTGCAAACCCGCCCGCCACCGGGCCTGCGCGGCCTGGACTATGGCTGCGGCCCTGGCCCGGCGCTGGCCGCCATGCTGCGCGAGGCCGGCCACACGGTAGCGCTCTACGACCCGCTGTTTTGCAATGACCCGGCCGTTTTGACCGGCAGCTACGACTTCATCGCCTGCACCGAGGTGGCCGAGCACTTTCATCACGCGGCGCAGGCGTTTGCCCAGCTCGATCGCCTGCTGGCGCCGGGCGGCTGGCTGGGGGTGATGACCGGTTTCGCGCCGGACGACCAGGACTTTGCCCGCTGGCACTACCGGCGCGATCCGACCCATGTGGTGTTCTATCGCGCGGCGACTTTCGAAGTGCTGGCCCGCCGCCACCGCTGGCGCTGCGAGATTCCATGCAACAACGTGGCCCTGCTGCACAAGCCAGAGCCATCTCCGTGCTGATCGGCAGCAGCGCTGTTGTTGCATTTCATCGGCAGTTTTCCACCACCAACGACCTGGTGCAACGCGGAGGGACAGGACAAAACTCTACTTGTCAGGAAATCGTCCGGACACCCCCAATGCCGCTATGTCGGATTGCAGTCGCTCGCCACCTGATTCGGCGTCCTTCAATAGCTGATCCCAATCGTCGGGCGGGTAACCGCTGGCCAGCATTTTCCTGAACACGCGATAGGCGTGGTCGTCGCTTTCGTAGGCACGCTTGCTGTCCTCATCGTTCACCCATGCCAGCACGATCACCTTACTGGGCCTGTGGTAGCGAAAGAGCAAGCGGTACTGCTGAAGAAACTTGGCGCGGAACCAGTGTTTGTAGTCGTCGCCGAGCGCGGCACCTTGGCGGTATTCTGGCCGTGTCGGGTCCTGCGGGATGACGTCGAACGCCAGTTTGATGATCGCCGCCAACCGCTTACTGACGTTCTTCTTGACGTACCCGACCGCATCTTTCTGCTTAAAGTCGTCGACCTGCCGCGCCAGTGCTTCAATCTGTGCGAGGAATAGCGGGTGGGCGAAAACGGTCCATCCGTGAATGACCACTGGCGCAGGCTTGCCGGTGCTCACTCACCGTCTGCCGTCAGGGAGACATCAAGATCGACCTCGATGTCACCGACCAGGGCGTGGAGACGCTGGACGAGATCCGCATCCACAGCTTGCAGACGCTCCGGATGGCTGGCGATGTCGCGGGCCAGAAAGCTCAAGAACTGGCCGAGCACCGGGTCGTCACCTGCCGAGGCCTCAACGCGCGTCAGCAAGACCTCGCCGCTGGAGCGGATCGAGTAGTGGATCTTGTCGCGCTTGCCCAGCCGAAGGGCGCGGCGCACCGTCTCCGGAACCGTGGTCTGGTAGCGGTCGGTCAGCGTGGATTCGACTTCGAGCGTGGCAGGCATGTTGTCCTCCATGGGCCATGTTGCGGGATGCGCTGCATGCTAATGCACCCGCCCTGCAATGGCAATGCAACTGCATTGCCAACACCGGCGATGCACCCGAAACGCAAACTCGGGTGGCGACTGGTGGCCTGCTGACCGCTTCGAACGATGCTGTGCCTGATCGACGGCGCGATGGAGGGTGGCGAGGAACCAGGCCAGCCACTCGATGACATCCATCGATCGATGGTCGGGCAGATTCCGGTGCCCGCCCGCCATCGCACAGCATCTATAATCGCTGCGATTCCGCCGACCGGCGCGTTCGTTTGCGTTCGATCATCCCCTATCCATTACTTTGCGACTCGCCTCGCCGAGACGAGTTGCGGGTCGAACCCAGCCA
>JBFWOQ010000132.1:0-3433 GCA_050250395.1 Porticoccaceae bacterium | reverse complement strand
TCGCGGTCATCGAAGACGCCTCGCCTCTGGTCGTCGCCGCCTTGCACCGCCTTCTACTCGCCGTGCTGTATCGCGCACTGGAAGGCCCGACCGACATCGATCAGGCCAAGGACTGGTTCAAAGCAGGTCTGCCCGCAGGAAAAATCAGCGCCTATCTGGAACAGTGGCGGGATCGGTTCTGGTTGTTCGACGAGCAGCTGCCGTTTGGCCAGATTCCCGATTTCGAGCCGAAAACTTGGCGCGCCTGGACAGTGCTCGCCGCTGAGCACAACGCGGATAACGCCAAGGTGCTGTTCGACCATATTGATGTGACGCGCCCGGACGTTGTACCCGCTCGCACGACTGCCCGCTGGATGCTGGCAACCCAGACTTTCTCGGTTAGCGCAGGCAAGAGCGAGTTGTCCCACACCGGCACCGCGCCGTCGGCGACGGCTGCGATGGCCTTACCGGTAGGACGCAATCTGGAAGACACGCTGCTTTTCTGCCTCGTCCCGCAGAACCGCGCGGTGTTCGCCCATGATTTACCTATCTGGGAGCGGACTGCCGACTCGGTGGCGAGTCTTAAATCTGGCGTGGAACGGACTATCGGTGGAATCGCCGACCGTTACACCTGGCGGACGCGTGCAATCCGGCTGCGTAGCGACGATGCAGACAACGTCAGCGCTTTGGCGTTCGCGTCAGGGGTGGAGAACGCATCGAAGGACGGCCTTGATCCCATGCTTGCTTACCGCGTCGACAAAGACAGAGGCCGCTTGCCGATTCAATTCAAAGAGCGCGGCCTGTGGCGTGACTTCGACTCTCTGCTGCCGGACGACTCACGCCTCGCACCGGCGGTGATCGAGCACGCCGCTACGCTGGCGCGCTTTGTGCGCGAGCGTTTTCCGAGTTCGGTCATGGTGCTGGGACAGGCCAACAACAAGGCCAAGATCGAGTACTGGCGCATGGAGCGCTTCGCGTTGCCGCAAGCCATGCTCGGCGACCGCGCGATTCGCAGCGAAATCCGCCAGCTTCTCGGTGACGCCGAAGAAACCCAGAAGGCGCTATGGCAAGCTTGCCGCCGCTTCGCCCGCGATCTGTTGAGCCGTGGCGAACGCGAACCTGACGCCACGGATGTTGGGAAGTTCATCGAGCAGCTGCCCGCCAACGACAGCTACTGGTCCAGGCTAGAAGCCGCGTTTACCGACACCCTGCACCACTACACAATGGAACGCGATCCCGACGATATTCGCCTCAACTGGCTGAAGACCGTGCGCGTGGCCCTACGCGACACTTGGCATCAGCACACAGCTAGCGTCTCGACCGGCGACGCCTGGGCGATCCGGGCACTGGTTCGCGCTGAAGGAGCCATCAGCAAACAGCTCATGATTTTGAATAACGAAATCCAGAAATACGAGCGCCACCAAACCCCACAGGAGGAACCAGCATGAGCGGACTTATCGCCTGGCTTGAAAAGTTGAACGAGGCAGACAGCAAGGCCCGTGCGGTATTGCGCCGCAGCCTCGCTTTCGACCCCGGCCAGCACATCCCGGCTTTTCCCTACGTCGAGCCTTTTCTGAAAGGCGAACAAGAAGGATGGCGCAGGGACGTGCATTACCTCGTCGCTGCGCTGTGGGCCGCGCATTGGCGCGAAGGGCGTACCGGAGCGGCTTTGGCGCTGGCCCGTGCTTGCGCAGCACATCAAATCAAAAGTGGGTCGGCCAGCACCGAGCGGCGCTTCATCAATTTGCTCGACGCAGACCGAGAGCAACTCCCGCACCGCCTGCGCCAGATGCTTGCTTTGCTGGGCGAGCAGCCCATCGATTTCGACACCCTGCTTCCCGACCTGCTGCACTGGAATCGCGACGACAAACGCAGCCAGAACGCCTGGGCGCGTGACTTCTATCGCACCCTCAACCCCACTCCCCAGACTCAACCCGACACCGCCACGGAGACCGCCGCATGAAAACCCTGATCGAGATTCACGTCCTGCAAAACTTCGCGCCTTCCAATCTGAACCGCGACGACACCGGTGCGCCGAAGGATGCTTTCTTCGGCGGCACGCGCCGGGCGCGGGTGTCGAGCCAGTGCGACAAACGAGCGGTGCGACAGTTCTTCGCCGAGAAAATGCGCGAAGGCGTGTTCAGCACGGATGAGTTGGCGGTGCGCACCAAGCGCGTCTATCAGGCCATCGTCGACGAACTGAAAGGCAAGCGCGACCCAGCGGAAACGCTGGTGAAAGCCGAAATTGCGATGTCCTACGTCAAGCTCAAGGCGGCGGAAGGTGGCAAGACGCAATACCTGTTGTTCCTCGGTCGCCGGGAAATCTCGGCGCTGGCAAAGATCATCGACGAATGTTGGGATCAGATCGTCGCTGCCGCCGAGGGCGACACCGAGAAGCCGAAAGGCAAGGCCAAAAAAGCCGCTGCAAACGCCGCACCCAAAGAAGTTCAGGCACGCATCGAAGCGGCCTTCAATGGTGGTAAAGCCGTCGATGTCGCGCTGTTCGGCCGGATGCTCGCCGACATGCCAGAAAAAAACCAGAACGCCGCCTGCCAGGTCGCGCACGCGATTTCGACCCACGCGGTCGAGCGCGAATTCGATTTCTATACGGCAGTTGACGACCTGAAGCCGGAAGACACTGCTGGAGCGGACATGATGGGCACTATCGAGTTCAACTCGGCCTGCTACTACCGCTACGCCGTGATCGATTGGGCGAAGCTCACCGAGAACCTGCAAGGCGACGCGGAACTTGCCGCCAAGGGGCTGCGCACCTTTCTGCAAGGTTTTGTCATGGCCGAACCCACCGGCAAGCAGAACACGTTTGCCGCGCACAACCCACCGGAGTTCGTCGCTGTCACGGTTTGCCACGATGCCGCTCCACGCAACCTCGCAAATGCGTTTGAAACCGCGATCCGCGCCAAGGCGGGCGAATCGCTGACACGCAAATCGGCGGAGGCTCTGGCCAAAAAAGGGAGTTCGCTGGAGACGGCTTACCCAAGGAAGGGCCAAACCAATGTGCTCAATCTCGCTCAAGCTGATCTGGGCGGCTTCGGTACCGAACATCCTTCGTTGGATGCGGTGCTGGAAGCCGCACTCAAAGCTATGCAGGGTTGAAGCCATGCCCACATTACTTCTGCGCCTAGCGGGGCCGATGCAATCCTGGGGCACGACCAGCCGCTTCGACCAGCGCGATACCGGCAAGGAACCCAGCAAGTCCGGCGTGGTTGGCTTGCTCGCTGCCGCGCTGGGAATTGACCGCGAAAACTGGGCCGATCTTGAACCGCTGACGCGGCTGACCATGGGCGTGCGGCACGACCGGCCCGGTGTGTTGAAGCGCGACTATCAAACGGCGGGCTGCGCAGCGACCGATACGATTATCCGTGCAGATGGAAGTCAAGCCAAGGATGGCGGCGTGGTATCAAATCGCCACTACCTTGCTGACGCGACGTTCCTC
>JBFWOQ010000131.1:0-3552 GCA_050250395.1 Porticoccaceae bacterium | reverse complement strand
GCTGCTCGCCCAGCAAAGCAAGCATCTGGCGCAGGCGGTGCGGGAGTTGCTCTCGGTCTGCGTCGAGCAAATTGATGAAGCGCCGCTCGGTGCTGGCCGACCCACTTTTGATTTGATGTGCTGCGCAGGCACGGGCCAGCGACAAAGCCGCTCCGGTACGCCCTTCGCGCCAATGCGCGGCCCACAGCGCGGCGACCAGGTAATGAACGTCCCTGCGCCAGCCTTCTTGTTCGCCTTTCAGAAAAGGCTCGACGTAGGGAAAAGCCGGAATGTGCTGGCCGGGGTCGAAAGCGAGGCTGCGGCGCAATACTGCACGGGCCTTGCTGTCTATCTCGTTCAACTTTTCAAGCCAGGCGATAAGTCCGCTCATGCTGGTTCCTCCTGTGGGGTTTGGTGGCGCTCGTATTTCTGGATTTCGTCGTTCAGGGCGTGCAACTGCTTGCCAATGGCACCCTCGGCGCGAACCAGCGCCCGGATCGCCCAGGCATCGCCGGTCGAAATGCTGGCGGCGTGTTGCGCCCAAGCGCCACGCAGGGCTGCCCGCACGGTTTTCAGCCAGTCGCAGCGGATGTCATCGGGATCGCGTTCCAGCGTGTAGTGGTGCAGGGTGTCGCGGAACGCGGCCTCCAGCCGCGACCAGTAGGAAGCAATCGAAGGCATCTGCTCGACGAACTTTCCGACATCCTTGGCGTCGGGTTCGCGTTCGCCACGACTCAACAGATCGCGGGCGAACCTGCGGCAGGCTTGCCACAGCGCTTTCTGGGTTTCTTCGGCGTCACCGAGAAGCTGGCGGATTTCGCTGCGAATCGCGCGGTCGCCGAGCATGGCTTGCGGCAAGGCGAAGCGCTCCATGCGCCAGTACTCGATCTTGGCTTCTATTCGGGGGTTGTTAGCCAGGCCCAACGCCATGACCGATTGCGGGAAGCGTTCACGATAGAGCCGTGTCAGCGCGGCGGCGTGCTCGATCACGGCGGGGGCGAGACGCGTGTCGTCCGGCAGCAGGGAATCGAAGTCTCGCCATAACCCGCGTTCTCTGAACTGAATCGGTAAACGACCTTTGTCCTTGTCGACGCGGTAAGCGAGCATCGGGTCGAGGCTGTCGTTTGATGCGTTCTCTATCCCGGAAGCAAATGCCAGCGAGTTCACGTTGCCCGCCTCATCGCTGCGCAGCCGGATCGAGCGAGTGCGCCATGTGTAACGGTCGGCAATTCCGCCGATAGCACGCACCACACCCGCTTTCAGGCTTGTCGCTGAGTCGGCGCTGCGCTCCCAGATTGGCAAGTCATGGGAGAACACCGCCCTGTTTTGCGGGGCGAGGCTCAAAAGCAATGTGTCCTCAAGGTTGCGCCCAAGCGGCAGAAACATGGCCGCTTTGGTTGACGGAGCCCCTTTCGTGTACCTGAACTCGCTATTGCCACCGCCTAATGTGAACGTCTGGATCGCCAGCACCCACCGGATCGCTTTGCTTGCAGTGATATCGCCCGGCTGTGTAACGTCGATATGGTCGAATAGAACTTTTGCGTTGTTTGCGTTGTGCTCTGCCGCAAGCACAGTCCATGCGTTCCATTTATTCGGCTCGAAATCTGGAATCTGGCCGAACGGCTGCGTCTCGTCGAACAACCAGAATCGATCCCGCCACTGTTCCAGATAGGCGCTGATTTTTCCTGCGGGCAGACCCGCTTTGAACCAGCCCTTGGCCTGATCGATGTCGGTCGGGCCTTCCAGTGCGCGATACAGCACGGCGAGCAAAAAACGGTGCAAGGCAGCGACAACCAGCGGCGAGGCATCTTCGATGACGGCGATCTCCTTCGCCCGCAGTAGCGTGTCTTTGATGCCGAGTTCCGCGCGCGTGCCATCCGGAAAACGGATGGGAATCCACGGCTCGTCGATCAGGTTGAAGCGGCGTTGTTGCGCGTTCATAAGGCCTCCTTGTCGTGATAAACCAGGCCCAACTCGGCCGAGAGCTGAATGCTGGCGTCAGTGATCCAACGCGACTCGTCGTCGAGTCGCAGCGGGTAGCAATTTCTAAGTAGCCCGCTCTTTTTCCAGCCTTCTGGCACGCCCGCCCTTTGCAAAGGCTTGACGATGCCCTTGCGCGACACGCTCATGGCGCGCAGGAACCAGGCTTTTGCTTGTGCGTAATCAGGTTCGGCAGCGGGGTCGAAGGCATCTGCCTCGAAGAGCGGGATGACGACGACGGAATCGTCGCCGATGCGGGTTTTGGCTTTGAGGGTGCGGTGTACGGCGGGCTCATCGTCGTCATAGAGCGTGAAATGGGCGCTGGACTTCCACGAGCCGTCGTCGGGGAAGCCGATGATGGCCTGATTTGCCGCACCGACATGGGCGTATTCGACGCCCAGCGCTTCCTGCATGGCGCGGTTCAAGCGGGCTTCAAGCGTTTCGTCCACGCCGACTTCTTCCTCGTAAACCGTTGCGACCAACGTGTCGATTTCGTCCGGCAATTGCATGTTGGTCTTGTCGCGCAACAGGCTGCGGGTGCGTAGCAGCACGTCTTCACGGTAGACGGCGCCCCACCATAAGGGCTTGCCGAACGAGGGCGGCGGGTCTTCTGCGAGCCCGGCGACGATCAACACAGGTTCGGTCAACGGGCGTACGTCGCGGCGGTGTCGCCACAAGCGGCCGGCGCGTTGCAACAGCAGGTCGATGGGTGCAAGATCAGTGACGATCAGGTCGAAATCGAGATCAAGGCTTTGTTCGGCAACCTGGGTGGCGATGAGGATTTTTCGTCCTGCGCGCGCGTTTGCTTCATCCTTGATGGGCGGGCCGAATAGTTTGAGCACGGCATCTTCGCGCCGCTGTCGCTGGTCGGCGGGAAAGCGCGCGTGGAAAAGGTAGACTTCGGTGTCGTCGGCAAGGCGTTTACCGACTGGCTCACCGTCGATGATCAATGGTTCTCCCTCGCCGTAGTCCCGATACAACTGCTGCGCGCGCTGCACGGTATTGAGCAATGCGAGGGCGTAACCGCCTTGCGCAAGCCTCTGGTCAAGTGCGACTTTGATGGCAGGCAAGTCGGCGGTGATGGGGGCAAGGGTCAAGCGCAAGCGACGCTCGGGGTCGGCGTCGAACGCGATCTGCCGCACCGCCTGCCCGTTCTGATAGACCGATAGGCGCGGATAGGTTGCTTCATTCTCGGGCGGCTTCGCGCCGGTCAGCTCGGCAAGCTGGCGCCGGATTTGCGGCGGTAGCGTTGCCGACAGCAGCACGACGGATGAACCCAGCGCCAGCAACCAGCGCAGCAGATGTAGCAGCAGCGTGCCGGTGTAGGCGTCGTAAGCATGGATTTCATCGAACACGACCACGCGGTTGGCAAGCCCCCATAACCGCACGAACTGATGGCGCACCGGGAGGATGGTGAGCAATGCCTGGTCGATGGTGCCGACGCCGTATTCCGACAGCAGTGCGCGTTTCTTGTGGGTGAACCATTCGCCTGCACGGACTTCGCCGCCGGTGGCTTCGTCGAAGATACCGCCGGGTTTGAGTTGCTGGTAGTGATCGTTCAGCAGCGCGCCACCGTGCAGTAGTTGCAGATCG
>JBFWOQ010000130.1:0-3660 GCA_050250395.1 Porticoccaceae bacterium | reverse complement strand
CTGCTCCAGCACCAGCACACTACGGCCAGCGTCGAGCAGGTGCAGGGCCAGGGTCAGGCCGATCACCCCGCCGCCGACGATCAGCACATCGGGTTTGCGACGGTCCATGCGCGGCAGGTCGGCAGGTCTCGGGCGTTCAGTGATGGTGGCCACCGGGACCGTGGACGTGGCCGTGGGCCAATTCCTCGGCGCTGGCATCGCGCACCGCCACCACCTCCATATCGAAATTGAGCGTCATTCCGGCCAGCGGGTGGTTGCCGTCGACATCGACCACACTGCTGCCGACCTTGACCACGGTCACCTGGTGCTGGCCCTGCTGGGTCTGGATCACCGTTTGCATGCCTGGGCGCAATTGCTCGGCATCGCGGAAATACTTCTTGGGGACGCGCTGGATGGCGTTCTCGTCGCGCAGCCCATAGCCGTCTTCCGGGGCGATCACCGCGTTCAACCGGTCGCCGACCTGGTGCCCTTCGAGCGCGCGTTCCACCCCCGGGATCAGGTTGCCGTGACCGTGCAGAAAGGTCAGCGGCTCGGCGTTCTCGCCACGCGAGGAATCGATGGTCTGACCGGCACTATCGGTCAGCGTGTAGTGGATCGATACCACCGTGTCTTTCTTGATCATCGGCATGGCTCCGGGGATGGGCAGGCAAGGGTATTACATCGGTCGCGACACCGAAATGGAAACCACGAATACGACCACGGGCGGAGCATACCCTTGGGGCTGGCACACCGACGAAATGGCCGCCCACAACGTCTGGCACTCGATGTCGAGTCCACGCCTACGATGGGTAGCGCCAAGCTGCGGCGCAAGGATCGCGCGCAGCGTTGGCGGTGGCGGATGGTTGCTACGGCAGCGCTTGCCACTGCGCGTCCAGAAACAACCGGGGATAACTCGCCAGTGCGGCCAGCACCGCTGGTATGCCATCTTCCGCAGCCGGATCGCGGCGCAGCGCAGCTGCGCCTTGCAGCAGTTGCGCCAACAAGCCGTGCAAAGCGGCATCGGCCGCCGGTTCGAGCCGGCAGTTGGCGAACAGGTAGTTGACGCTTTGTTCGATTTCGCTCGCCAGCGCGGTCGCCTGTTCGCGGCTCAATCCACGCTGCCGATCGTCCGGCCTATTCGCCGCTACCGCATTGCGAATGCGCGCCATGCCCGCACGCAAAGGTGCGTCGGTAGCGAAGGGTGTGGACTGCGCCGTTTCGGGCGACTCCCGTTCCTGTCGGTCGTGGCGATGCGGCGAGTCCACCTGCTCCTGCGCCGTGGTGCTGGCGGCACTGCCGACGCCGGCGATGGCAAACAGCCAGCCGGCGGCGAGCAGCCGCCCATTGCTGCGATAATGCGATGTCATGATTGGCCTCCTGTTGCAACGGTTCATGCGAACGCCCTGCCCTCGCCAGCTTCTTCGTGGGTCACGCCGTCGCGGATGTGGTAAATGCGCTTGAATGTCGGAATGATTTTCTCATCGTGGGTGACCACGATGATCGCGGTCTCGAACTTGCGTGCCATGTCGTTGAGGATGCGGATGACAGCCATCGCCCGCACTGAATCGAGCGGCGCGGTCGGTTCGTCGGCCAGGATCACCGGCGGGCGGTTGACCAGGCCACGCGCAATCGCGACGCGCTGCTGCTCGCCGCCGGAAAGCTGCGATGGCATGGCGCGGGCGCGATGCTGCACATCCAGCGCGGTGAGCAGTTCGAGCGCCCGCGCTCGCGCCTGCGCATTGGCCACCCCGGCGAGCATCGGCAGCAACGCCACATTGTCGGTGACATCGAGAAACGGAATCAGGTAGGGCGCCTGGAACACGAAGCCGATCTTGTCGCGCCGCAACGCGCTGAGGTCGCGAACCTTCCAGCCGCTGTCGTAAATCACCTGCTCGCCCAGCACCATGCGCCCGGCACTGGGTTCGATCACTGCGCCCAGGCTCTTGAGCAAGGTGCTCTTGCCCGAGCCCGATGGCCCGATCAGGCCGACCACCTCGCCAGGCGCCACCTGCATATTCACGTCCTTGAGCGCATCAACCGCCGTATCGCCGTGGCCATAACGCTTGCTCAGGCCTTCAATGCGGATGCCGTAGCCGTTCATGTCAGCCACCGATCGCTTCGGCCGGATCGACCTTGAGCGCCACGCGAATGGCGACCAGGCTGGCCAGTACGCAGATCACCAGTACCGCGAAAACCCCGAACACCGCATCGCGCGTGATCAGCAGCACGTACTTCGGGAACAGCGGCGCCGCGAAGGTTGCGCTGATCTTGCCCACCACGAAGCCGATCACGCCCAGGGCAAGCGCCTGCTGCATGATCATCGCGGCGATGGTGCGGTTGCGGGTGCCGATCAATTTCAAGACGGCAATCTCGCGAATCTTGTCCATGGTCAGCGAGTAGATGATGAACGCCACGATGGCGGCGCTGACGATGGCAAGGATCACCAGAAACATGCCGATCTGCCGCGATGAGGTGGCGATCAGCTTGCCGATCAGGATGTTTTCCATCTGCGCTCGGGTGTACACGGTCAGTTGTTTCCAGCGCCGGATGGATTCGGCCACCGCATCCGGCGCATGGCCGGGCTGCAACCTCACCAGCACCGCATTGACCGATGCATTGCTGCTTTGCGAGGCGATCACTGCATCGAGCAGGCCGGGCACGCCGGGCCGGTTGAACGCGGGATTGGCTTCGGTGCGACGACGGCTTTGCCGGATCGCCGCGTTGTCCTTGAGGAACTGCGCCTCCTGTGCGTCCTTGAGCGGAATGAACACCATCGGGTCGCCGCTGGACGACACCATGCGCCGGGTCAGCCCGACCACGGTGTACTGGCTGCGGCGAATCGCCAGACGCTCGCCCAGCCGGAAACCGGAGGCGACATCCGCTACCGCCTCGTAGTGGCTGCGGGTGATCTGGCGTCCAGCCACCAGATACGGCGGCCATCCCGGGGTGGCCCCCAACCGGCCTGGCATGATGCCAACCACCATCGCCCGCACATCGCGCTCGCCGGCACGCACCTGCATGGTCAGGTAGGTGATGTTTGCCGCCTCGGCAACGCCCGGCATGGCGAGAATGCCGCGGTAAGCATCGTCCGGCAGACTGGACGACTCGGCGTACGGGCCGAGAGTATCGCGCTGCACCACCCAAAGATCGGCACCGCTGTTGTCGAGCAGTGCCTTGCCATCGTCCACCATGCCGCGGTACACGCCGGCCATGACCAGGGTCACGCCGATCAACAAGCCCAGACCGATGCCGGTGAACACGAACTTGCCCCAGGCATGCAGGATGTCGCGACCGGCCAGACTGATCACGGCGACACGCCCGCAATGCGCTCGACCACCTCGATTCGGCTGCGCGCGGTCAGTTGCTTTTCACTGTAGACAATCAACCGATCGCCAACCTTCAGCCCGGCCCGTACCTGCACCTGCCCATCAAGGTCCGCGGCACCGAGCACAACCGCAGTGAAATACAGATCGCCATCGACGATCTGCCAGACGCCAAGTCGGTCGCCCTCGCGCCGAACCGCGGCATTGGGAATCACCGGCGCGGCGGCAAGCTCCGGCAAATCGACCGTCACCTCGGCCAACTCGCCGATCGGCGGCATCGCCTCGGGTGGTTGGTCGAAGGCCACCTTGGCGAGCGTCTCCTCGGTCACCGCATCGGCCATCGGCTCAACCCGCACCA
>JBFWOQ010000129.1:1477-3719 GCA_050250395.1 Porticoccaceae bacterium | reverse complement strand
CAAGGCCGGCAAGATCGAGCCGCGCGAATCCCTGTGGATCGACCGGATCGTCGAAATGGGCCGCCACGGGCAGAAGACCAACGCCGGCATCTACCGCTACGAAGACGGCCGCACCCCGCTGCCCGACCCCGAGATCGAGCGCCTGATCGCCCAGTGCGCCCGCGACGCCGGTATCGCGCAGCGGCAGATTTCCGATCGGGAAATCCTCGAACGCTGTCTCTACCCCATGGTGAACGAGGGCGCCAGGATTCTCGAAGAAGGCATCGCTGCCCGCGCGCTGGACATCGACATCATCTGGATCAACGGCTACGGCTTTCCCGCCTATCGCGGCGGCCCCATGTTCTGGGCCGACGAGATCGGGCTCAGGACCGTCTGCGATGCCTACCAGAAGTATGCACGGCAATGCGGCGACACCTACTGGAAGCCGGCGCCGCTGCTCGAAAGGCTGGCGCGGGAAGGGAAAGGTTTTTACGACCTGTAACGTTTCACTGCCGGCAACAGGGCTTCGCCGGCAGGTGGCCGCTGGCGTAGGAGCACGCAATGCCCGGAACGGAAGCTACTGCCCGCATCAAGATCAACCGGCTGCTGGAAGCGGCCGGTTGGCGCTTCTTTGCCGAAGGCGTGCAACCGGCGAACATCCGCCTGGAACCCGGCATCACGCTCAAACACACCGATCTGGACGCGCTGGGCAACGATTTCGAGACCACCCACAAGGGCTTCGTCGATTTCCTGCTGCTGGATGCCAAGGGTTTTCCGCTGCTGGTGCTGGAGGCCAAGGCCGAAGGTAAAAATCCGCTGGTCGGCAAGGAGCAGGCGCGCAAATACGCCCGATCGCAGAACTGCCGCTTCGTCATCCTCTCCAACGGCAATCTGCACTACTTCCGCAGAAAATAGCAGAAAATAGCAGCAGAAAATAGGGGACAGACCACGGTTTTCCACAAGCTCCACAGGCCCGAGCAATCGGATGTGAAATATGTATTTCAAAGCCGGTCGTTCAGACTCATACCTCTATTATTGGAATTGACTGTCCGCAGCAGGGCGCAATAACCGTTGGGCCTTGCGCCGACTGAAGGCTCCATCCGGTGCAATGCGGCGTCGCCCGATTGCATTCTTCGCGGGCTGGTCTTGTCGACAGGCTGCTCGGCGCGTCCTCAGTCGGTTCTGATTTCGTTCAACAGATCGGGGTGACGATCCAGCACTTTGAGCAGTTTCACCAGCGCCAGGGGCGGCTTGGTCTTGCCGTTCTCGTAGCGCGAGAAGGCATTGATGCCGCCGCCGAAGATTTCGGCGGCCTCGCGCTGATCCAGGTGGAGCTTTTTGCGAACCCTGGCGATGTAAGCCGGATCGACATAGGCGGCGTTCACTTGCCGCTGGAACAGCCCGATCAATTCGCTGTAACGGTCGCCTTGCTCCCGATCCAGGATGGCCTCGCTGCAAGCCGGGCAAAAGTCGCCCGTTACCCCAGGAACGACCGTGGTTTCGCCCTTGTAGGTATAGGGCAGGCCGCGGGTGTCATGGATCAGTTCCGCCGCGCCGCAAACTGGGCATTTCATCTCATAGCTCCTTGAAGGAAACGATCAGAACATCATCGATGACGGTCAGTTTCAGGTACACATCGTCACCCTGGGCGGTCCTGGTGCGGTACACGTCCTGCCAGATCCGGTGATCGGCATGGGTCGTCATGCTCTTGTGGAAGTTGGCCGGCGTGAGCGAAATGACCACGGCGCACATGCCCGCCAGGTTATCGATGCCGAGGTCGCGGGCACCACTGAAAGCGCTGGCAGTGGCCCTGACCTTGCCGGCTTCAACCAAGGTTTTCACGACTGATAGCTTGCAGTGCGGGATAGCCTTTTCCATGGCCGATTATAACCTACTTGCCAAATTAACCAAGTGAGTTAAATTCCTGGGCGCACGATTTGCGTCAGCGACGGGCTCGCAAGCATCTGCGGAAAGCGCTTGCCTGGGTCGCGGTCAGTGAAAAAGACCGGGCTCAAGCCGCCCGCTCGACGCGCTTGCGGCTGTCGTCTATCTCCCGCGCGCGTCTCCGGGGGCAAGGCCCCGCCCTCGCGGGGGACGGGTCAGCGCGGGGGACGGGTCAGCGCGGGGGACGGGTCACGCGGGGGACGGGTCACGCGGGGGACGGGTCACGCGGGGGACGGGTCACGCGGGGGACGGGTCACGCGGGGGACGGGTCACGCGGGGGACGGGTCACGCGGGGGACGGGTCACGCGGGGGACGGGTC
>JBFWOQ010000129.1:0-1467 GCA_050250395.1 Porticoccaceae bacterium | reverse complement strand
CGCGGGGGACGGGTCACGCGGGGGACGGGTCACGCGGGGGACGGGTCACGCGGGGGACGGGTCACGCGGGGGACGGGTCACGCGGGGGACGGGTCACGCGGGGGACGGGTCACGCGGGGGACGGGTCAGGTCTTGACATACCACTTCTATCTCTTCCCCTTAATTACCTTGCTCACCGTAGAGTAATGCACGCCCGCATAACGACTTATCATTGCCATACTATACCTGTAGTCCAGATAAGCCTGCCGAATGGCTGCGTCGCGCCGGGCCTTATCGCCATGCACCGCCTTGGTAAACATGCTTGCCAGGCTGGGACGGTGCAGCAAACGCTGGGGGCGCGGAATTTCCTTCAAATCGCGAGCAGCCTCCAGCAGCGGGCGCATCTTCTCCACAAAATCTTCCGAACCCAGCAAAGCCTGGCCTCGCACTTCGGACCAGGGCGACGCCAAGCCAGCGCCCTCCGCGACAAATTGCGCATAACGCCGCCGGGCAACCGCGCGCGTCTTGGCAAATTGCCCCAATATCCAGTCCGTCGCCAGCCACGCCGGACAGGCGGCAAGACCCAGGGTTGCGGGATAGCTGCTCCAGCCGTAGCGCTCGATTTTCTTCACCATGCCGGCGCGGATCGGGTTGAGGACGACATAGCGGCACAGCTCCAGCAAGTAGCTGTCGCGATCGACTAAAATCGCCTTGTATCGCCCTTGGAACACATGCCCCACGCGCCCATGGCGCCGGTTGAAGCGCTGCGTATAAACCCCGTTCAATTGGCGCATGCCCAGGGACAGATTTCCCTCCGGCGTCTCGATCATCAAATGATAGTGATTGCCCATCAGGCAGTAGGCGTGGCACAACCAGCCAAAGCGCGTCACCACCTCGCCCAGACAAACCAGAAACAATTCCCGATCTTCGTCGTCCAGGAAAATATCGCTCCGGGCATTGCCGCGCGCGGTGACGTGGTAGATCGCGTTGGGGAATTCGAGTCTGAGAGGGCGTGCCATGGATGGGAGGTTAGCTTCGCTCGAAGTGGCATGTCAAGACGTGACCCCTAGACTGCGCGCGGCTACATCCGCAAAGGCATCGAGGAAGGCGCGGAACTGATCACCGGCGGCCCGGACCAGCCCGACAACCTGCCCAAGGGCTTTTTCGTCAAACCCACGGTGTTCGGCCAGGTTGCGCCCGACATGACCATCGCCCAGGAAGAGATCTTCGGCCCGGTGCTGAGCATCATCCCCTACGACACCGAGGACGAGGCCGTGGCTATCGCCAACGGCACGGTCTACGGCCTGTCGAGCGGAGTCTGGTCGGCGGACGAAAATCACGCCCGCCGCGTGGCCCGGCGTATCCGCGCCGGCCAGGTGGTCATCAACGGCGGCAGCTTCAACATGATGGCGCCCTTCGGCGGCTACAAGCAGTCCGGCCACGGGCGCGAACACGGGCCTTACGCGCTGGATGAATACTTGCAGACCA
>JBFWOQ010000128.1:0-3819 GCA_050250395.1 Porticoccaceae bacterium | reverse complement strand
GAGCATCGGCCTACACCTGCTGATGCGCGACGGGCTTCAGTTCGCAGCGGCCGTCGGCGACGGTCACCTGGGCGACCGCGGTAGCCTGCCCGTCCAGGTTGTCCTGCACCCGCGCGGCGATGGTGTAGCTGCCGGCGCGCGGAAACTCGTGCTCGATCTCCAACACGGCCCTGAAGTCCCCGTTGCTGCCCGTGCGGTTGAGCGCGTATTCGCGCTGGGCAAAGCGCTGGCCATCGTAGTCAAAATCCCACTGGCAGTTGATGAGTTTGCCGCCCGCGCCCATCGTGCGCGCGCCTTCCAGTTCGAACGCCACCTCGAGCCCGGATTGCCCGCGCATGACGATCTGGCCGGCAAAAGGCGCGCTGGTGAAGGTCAGGAGCTGGTTCAGGCGGTTGAACTTCAGGTCAATATTGCTCTCGCCGATGTTGCGGAAAATCTTCTGCCGGAAGCTTTCGCTGCCCAAGGACACCATCTCGATCTGCATCGGCACGCCGCGCTTGTTCAGCACCTCCATGGTCTTGCGCCGCCAGCCGTCCACCGCCGGATCAAAGCTCCAGCCGATGAGTTGGAGGATGCGCTCCTGCCCTTCGCTGAACTGCTTCTGATACTGGCGCAGCGCTTCCTTTACAGCGCCTTCGACGTGCCCTAAGCCCACGCGCTCATCCGGGCTGCCGGGGCCGATGGACAGCACCAGTTTGTTGTTGGCCGTACCGTGGATGAATTCGGTCTGCGTGGTGAAAGGCATCGCGCCGTAAAGGCCGAGGATGAACTTAACGAACTCCGCATGCTCGATGCCGCGGAACTTTTCCATCGGGTAGCTGCCGACGTAGCCGACGCGGATGTCAGCGACTTTGTTGACCTCCGACTTCAAGTTCAGCGTCGGATCGGCGCGCGCAGTAACGGTAACGCCTGAACGCTGTTCGCCAATATCGATCATGCGGCTGGCAGTCACCGACACGGCGACGCGGGATACATCACATCCGACGAAGCAACGGCCAAGCTTCACCGCTATCGCCGCTGTTGTGCCTCCCCCAACGAAATAATCCGCGACCACATCACCCGGGTTACTCGACGCCGAGATAATCCGCTCCAACAATTTCTCTGGCTTCTGCGTGGGATATCCAAGTCTCTCGTTATCCTCCCGATTCAGCTGCTCAATATCAATCCAGTAGTCTTCGGGGACCTTATCTAATGGGTAGCGATAAACCTTTCCCGTCTTTCGATCCGTTTTCTCTTGCCACTGGACACCGTTTTCATCAACAACAGTGCGCATATGGCTGTCGGGTTTTTTTGCTACTCGGACGCACGCGTCGTCACCATTGAATTTGTGCTCGTTCTTGTTCTTTGAATACCAGTAAATTGTGTCGTGCTTTCTAGCAAAACTAGTTTTCGCCTTTCCGCCAATGGAGTAGCACCAGAGAATTTCATTGATGAAATTGGTATACCCAAAAATCTTGTCCATCTCACACCTGATGTAGTGCGAGGCATGCCAGTCGCAGTGCACATAGATGGAGCCGGTGGGCTTGAGCACGCGCTTCATCTCCCACAGTCGCGCGTTGAGCCATGCGAGATAGCTGAACATGCCGTCCTGGAAGATGTCGCCGAAGCTGCGGACCTCGTTGTCGTCGCCCCAGATTTGCGTGTAGGTGCGGTTGGAGAAGAACGGCGGATCAATGTAGATCAGGTCAACGCTCTCGCTTGGCAGCCCGCGCAGCACGTAGAGGTTGTCGCCCAGGTAGAGTTGGTGGGGCGGCAGTTCCGGCGAGCCGAAGCTCACGTGGTCGTCCGGGTGCAGCCGGCCCGGCGGGAACAAGGCCGGCAGCTCCAGCGCCGGGAACAGGTGGTTGAACCGCGCCTTGGGGTCGTAGCCGTAGGGCGCCATCGTCGGGTCCGGCAGGTGCGTGCCCGCCCGCGCCGACCGGCGCAGCTTCTCGGTCTGAAAAAACGCCTCCTGCCGAGGCAGGATCATTTCAGGTTCTTGCTTGCTCATGCTCTTGTTGGCCCTTGCCTTTGGAGGTGTTCCGCGCATAGCGGCATCAAATACCGAACGCCGCGTCGTCGAGACCACACGCCGCAGTCGTGAACAGGCGCTTGAGCGGCACCGCGCGATCCACCGCCAGCAGCCCGGCGCCGCGCAATACGCGCAGCGGCGGCGCCTTTGCCGTGAACAGCCGGTGCAGCCCCACGATGGCGCGTACCACCGGCAGGTTCTGGCTGCGCCGCGCGCGCTCGTAGGCGCGCAGCAGGTGATCGTGACCGGGATCGCGCATGGCTTTGAGGGCGCCGATGACGCCCGCCGCGAGCTGCGCGGCATCACCCAGCCCGAGATTGGCGCCCAGGCCCGCCAGCGGGTGCACCACGTGCGCGGCGTCGCCCACCAGCGCGAGGCGCGGTCCGATGTAGCGCGCCGCCTCGCGCCCGCGCAGCGGAATCACGGCCCGCTCGCCGACCGTGCCGATGGCGCCGAGACGCCCCCCCAACGCTGCGCCAAGTTCCACCGCAAATTCGTCCGCCGGCAGCGCGGCCAGACGCTGCGCCTCGGCCGGCGTGGTGGACCAGACGATCGACGAGCGCCCGTCCGCCAGCGGCAGAAACGCGAGTGGCCCGGTCGGCAGAAAGCGCTGGCGGGCGGTGTCGCCGTGCGGCTGCGCGGTCGCCACATGGCACACCAGCGCGCACTGCCCGAACGGCTCGTCGAGGGCCGCGATGCCGGCCCGCAGGCGCAGCGGCGAGGCGGCGCCGTCGGCGCCGATCAGCAGGCGCGCACTCAAATCCCGGCCATCGGCGAGGCGCAGGCATACGCGGTCCGCCTCGACCTGCCAGTCCTCCCACGCGGCCGGCGCCAGCACCTGCGCCGCCGGCAGTTCGGACAGACGCGCGTGCAGCGCGGCGACCAGTGCGCGGTTCTCGACGATGTGGCCGAGCCACGGCTGCCCGATGTCCGCACTGTCGAAGCCGATGCGCGCGGCGGACGACGCATCCCACACCTCGATGCGGCCGAACGGCGCCCGGCACGCCGCCGGAATCAAGTCCCAGACGCCGAGCCGTTCCAGCCAGCCCGCCGCCGCTGCATGGATGGCGCTGACGCGCACGTCGAGCGGTTGGTCGATCTGCGGCAACGGCGGCGCGGCCCGGTCGAGCAGCACCACCGGCACGCCGGCATCGACGAGCGCCAGCGCCAGCGCGGCGCCGGTGATGCCGGCGCCGACGATCAGCACCTCGGCGTCAATCACGGCCACAGGCCCCGTTGCAGGCGGTTCTGCGGGCCGGCGAGGCCCATGGCGTGGCGCATCAGGCGGCGCTTCAGCGGGGCCAGCAGGTCGAGCGCCGCCAGGCCCGCGCCGCGCGCCAGCGCCCACGGCGGCGCCGGATTCTCGAACAGCCGCGGCAGCGAGCCGGTGGCGGTGCGAAACCGCCGCCAGTCCGCCTCGCGCGCGCGGCGGTAGGCGGAAAGCACTTCATTCGCGCCCGGATCGGCAGCGGCTTGGGCGGCATCGGACAACAGCCCTGCGAGCGTCGCCACGTCGCGCAGGCCGAGGTTGAAGCCCTGCGCGGCGATCGGGTGCAGCGTGTTGGCGGCGTTGCCGATGGCGAGCACGCGCTCGCCGGTGGCCGGCGTGGGCCAGCTTTCGGCAAGGCGCACGCTGCGCGGGTCGGCCAGCGCCACAAAACGCCCGGCACGCCAGCCAAATGCATCCTGCGCGATCGGCGCCAGATGCCGCGCCGGCAGTGCGGCCAGATCCTCCGCGCGCTCGTGCGGCAGGGTCCACACCAGCGTGTAGTCGGCCGCGCCCGGCCCCGGCAGCAGCGCCATCGGGC
>JBFWOQ010000127.1:0-3820 GCA_050250395.1 Porticoccaceae bacterium | reverse complement strand
GGCTCATACACACCCGAATACAACACCTGGCCCTGGATCAGATCGCGAGGATCGACTGCCATGCACCCGCCTGACTTCAAGGGGGCGATGATTCGCCGGCCACGCCCAAGAGCGCGCAAGTACCCCAGCAGACGCAACCTTGCAGGAAAATCCTTTCCACGGTAACCGCGCACCAAGGTGGCACTCAGCCACTCGCCGATACATTCTGCGGGGCAGTTGCAGCATGGCTTTCGGAGTGATCTGGTTCATCTAGGCTCGATCTCTGGGGCTGGCCGCACGCGTTCCCCCCTATGCCGTACTGCTTTCAACCAGAAAAACAGTGCAGGCCAAAGTGCGATGAGCAAAACTCGCAGGCCTGGCCGTCGCCAAGCCCGCGAATAGACCGCTTTGAGTGCAGGTACAATCCAATTTCTGCGGGGAAATAACGCAACTGCACGGTGAAGTTCCTCACCGCCCCTCCACACCTCCTCGTGTCGCCGTTGCAATACCCTCAGCGCATTGGCGTCGATTCCTGACCACGAACCAGCAAGGACTATATCCTTCGCCAAGGTGTCGGCGTGGCCGCGTAGCCGACGATAACCTAGGCTATGCGTCGCTATCACACTGGCAAGATCTTCCCCGTATCTCAGTTGGTTGCGCCCCAGACTCCAATTCACCACCCGGTACCGAATCAACTTATCCTTGAGGATTCGATCCTTGCCCAACAACAGGCCGCGCAGAACAATGATGTTGTCTTCGGCCCACAGAGTTTCAGGGAGCGCCCCGAAAATGACGGCCAATCGAGTGCGGAAGGACATCGTCGCGCCTGCCATCCATACAAAATTCTTCATGCCCAAATAGTCAATCAGTCCAAAAGCGCAATCCGGGCATGGTGGTGTCGGCTCGGGGTGCGGACTGCCATCAGCGTGGATGGGCGTGTACAGCGATCCCACCACCTGCACAGTCGAATCGGTGTGGTATTCCTCTGCCAGCCGCGCCACCCGATTCGGATAGCTGATGTCATCCCCCGCAAACAGGACGATCAATTCGCCTTCGGCACGTTCCATCAGACGATTGAGGTGGGGCACCAGGCCAAGATTGGGGTGGCCGACGCGCAGCAGCACCTGATGTGGACCGCGGTAGTCCCGGAGCCTATCGACCAGCACTTCGGCGGTGCCGTCGCTGGAGCCATCGTCCGATACGATCAGTTGCATCGGTACGGTTTGGGACAGGGCGCCGTCCAGGGCCTCGCCCACGAAGCGGACCTGCTGGTAGCAAAGAAACAATCCGGTCACCGGCAGGGGCTGCTCGCGCCAGCGCTGCGGATCGCCGATGGCTTGATACTCACTCGGGTTCATTGCGGCAACTCCAGGCAGGCCAAGCGTGTCGCGGTGATGACGCTGCTTACTTCTTCATCGCTCATGCCCGGATCGATCGGCAGGCTGAGCACGCTGGCTGCCAGCGCGCGCGCTACCGGCGTAGGCGGAAAACCCGCGTCGGCCCAGGCCGCTTGATCGCTGAGTGCCACGGGATAGTGGATCAGGGTTTCGATGCCGCGATCGCACAAGGCTTGTTGCAAGGCGTCGCGGCGCGCATGGCGGACAACGAACAAATGCCAGACATGGGCCATGGGCTGGTTGGGTGCGCCTGGCAGTTGCAGGCCCGGCAGGTCGGCTAGTTCGAGCCGATAGCGCTCGGCGATCCGGCGGCGCTGATCGTTATCGGCGTCGAGGTCGTGCAGCTTCACCCGCAGCAACGCGGCCTGCATTGCATCCAGACGGCTGTTGATACCGCGCAATGTGTGGCGATATTTCACCGCGGAACCATAGTTGCCCAGTGCTCGAACGGTGGCAGCCAGGGCATCGTCGGAGGTGATGACGGCACCGGCATCGCCCAGCGCGCCCAGGTTCTTGCCGGGATAGAAACTGAACGCCGCAGCCACCCCATATGCACCTGCGCTTCGTCCATCCAGACGCGCACCGTGCGCCTGTGCGGCGTCTTCCACGACCAGCAACTGGTGTTGTTCGGCGATCGCTTGCAGCGCGTCCATTGGTGCCAGTCGCCCGTAAAGATGCACCGGCAACAGTACGCGCGTTGCTGAGGTCAGCGCGGCCCGCACCCGGTTCGGGCACAGATTGTGGGTCAGTGGGTCGGGATCGACCAGCACCGGGCGCAAGCCCGCCAGCTCTACTGCCAGCAGGGTGGCCACAAAGGTGTTGGCTGGCAGGATAACCTCGGCAGCGGGCGCCACCCGACCCAAGGCGATCAAACCGCGCAGAATCAGCGTCAGCGCGTCCAGGCCATTGCCCGTCCCGACGCAATGCCTTACCCCGCAATGGCTGGCGAAAGCGCCCTCGAAGTCGGTGACTTCCTGGCCCGACACATACCAGCCCGAGTCGATCACGCGGGTGGCTGCCGACTGCAGTTGATCGCGACTGCGCGCGTTCAGCCGCTGCAGATCAAGGAATCGCACTTTCATCTTGTGTTCGCTCTACGCCGTCTTCGACAAGGCCGACGATACGTGCCGGGTTGCCATGCACCAGGCAGTTGGCTGGGACCGACTTGGTCACTACCGACCCGGCACCGACCATCGCGCCGGCGCCAATGGTCACGCCGGGCAGGATGGTCGCGCCAGCGCCGATTGAAGCAAAATCGCCAATTTCGGTCTTCAGCCAGTCACCCTGCCGGCGCCTGCTGCGCGGATACTTGTCATTGCAGAAGCTCACGTTGGGCCCGATGAAGACGTCGTTGCCAACGCGCAACCCATCCCACAATTGCACCCCACTCTTGATGGTCACCCGGTCGCCAACGATTACATCGTTTTCGACGAAACAATGCGCGCAGATATTGCAGTCCGCGCCGATCCGGGCGCCAGCCAGAATCACGACAAACTGCCAAATCCGGCTGCCATCACCAATAGCGCAGCTCTGGACGTCGGCCAGCGCGTGCACAAAGCAGTGTTCAATCCTTTTTTTCATCAACCTGCCCCGCCACTTCGGCAATGAACTGGTGGTAATCGCGAATGTAGTCGGACTCCGCATAGCGCTCCGAGGCCAGCACCATGCACACCGATCCGGAAGAAAAATTGTCCAGGGTCCGCCACATCATCGGTGGCACGTAAAGCCCATAGTAGGAACGATTGAGACTAAACCGTCGCGACGCCACGCCATCGTCCAGCACCACGTCGAAACTGCCAGACATGGCGATGATGAACTGCCGCAGACCACGGTGCGCGTGACTGCCGCGCTCCGATCCGCCGGGCACGTCGTACAGGTAGTAGACCCGACGGATATCGAAAGGGATATGTCCGCCCCCTTCGACGAAGGTCAGGTTGCCCCGCGGGTCTTCAATCTTGGGCAGGTCGATGAGGTGGCAATCGGCTAGTGGCATGGGTCCGTTGGCCTTGGTCGCTAGGGTCTTGCAGCCCGCGCGTCGCGGGTTGGGTCGGTGCCGTTGGTCACTCCAGCAGGCGCATCCGCCGGGGCCAGTTGGCCTGGCTCGGACGCCTTCATCCCGGCCAACGTGTCGATCAAGCGCCCTTCGCGCATGGTCAACACCCGATTGCAGGCTGTGAGCGTGCTTGGCCGGTGCGCGATGACGAACAGGGTAACCGAGCCGGCCAGCGCGTGAATCGCCTCGACCACCGCCTGTTCGGTTTCGCTGTCCAGTGCCGAGGTCGCCTCGTCCAGCACCAGGAATTGGCGCTGATGGTAGAGCGCGCGGGCGATCGCGACACGCTGGCGCTGGCCGCCGGAGAGCCGTACGCCGCGTTCGCCCAGCAGGGTGTCGATGCCCTGCGGCAATTGCCCGACCAGTTGGTCGAGTTGTGCGGCCTTGAGTG
>JBFWOQ010000126.1:0-3898 GCA_050250395.1 Porticoccaceae bacterium | reverse complement strand
TCGAAAATGACCTCCAGTGTGTTCAGCCCGGGAAAATGGCTGTTGATCTTGCTGACGGCCACGTTGTACTGGGAATCCTCCCACAACAGGTTGCTACCCTCGACCGGGTTACCGATCTTCAACTGCAGCATTTTATAGACGCTGAAGCCGAGCAGGACCGCCACCACCACCGTGGTCACCCGTGCGGGAGCGCCATAGGTGATACGCCCCAGCCGTTGCAGCCCATGCTTGATGGCACGGTGAATACTGAATTTTTCACCTTCGTCCAGCCCGATGATTTTTCTGACGTTCCTCGGTTCCGGCAAAATCGTTACCAGCAACGGCGACAGGAACACGGCGCAAGGAATAAGGGTCGTTGCCCAAAATCCGGTAAAAAGCGCAAACCGCTGCATGGTCGGTATCGGCGCCAATGCGATGAGGAAAAGCCCCAGCAGGTCGGTGACGATGCCGAGGGTACCGGGCACCATCATGACACTGAGGGATATCTCCGCAGCCTTCTTTTTGTCTTTCACATGATGGTAGATTTCGTAAAAGCGCTCCGTCGTCTGCACGCAGTGACTGAAGGATCGCGCGACCAGCAACGCATATAGAGCACCAGGGACACCAGCATGGCACCGCCGGTGATGGCGAAAATCATCCACATCTGATGCTGGTAGCGAAACACCCAGCCGGTGAGCATGGGCTGGCCCGCGGCGTAGATCTCATGGACTTCGTCGCGCTCATCCTCGACAAGGGTTTTCTGCACGAACTCGAACACCGTGCGGTAGTCGAGCAGCCGCTCGATAAAAGTGGCCTGGATCAGTGTGGCGGTTTCGTCGGGAGAAATAAGAAAGTTCTGGCTGGCGGGCGACTTCTTGACGCGCTCGCGAAATTCCTCGATCTCTTCGGGAGTACTGGGCGCGTGGTCCCCCATCAGCGGCTGGCTGTCGATGCCAAACGGCGTGGCTTCCGCGTAACGGGCCTTTTCCGTAGTGATCGACAGCACCTGATCGTGGTCAACCCCCGGTGTCAGGTCGATGTTGCGGGTCATGTTCCAGATCTTTTGCAGCGTCTCCGCGTTGTAGATCGTCTGCCCGTCAGTGCGCTTCACCATGATCGTAACGGTCAAGGGATTACCAAAATTCGGATGATCCTTGAAGGTCTGGACAAAGGGATGATTTGAGGGGAGGAGGTCGGAAAAAATGGTTTTCAGTTCAACGTTACGCAGGCCGACGGCAAACACCGCGGTCACCGCCGTCAGAACCAGCAGCGACACCCATACGTTGTGCATGACAAATTCGGCAATTCGCTGGCGCAATGTTTTCAAGGCTTCCCCCCGTGCGATCTTGATTTGGTTGTGATCTTGATTCGGTTGTAATGGCGCCCGCAAAGCAACCAAGCAGGACCGTTCCCGAAAGTTATCGGATCGACTCTAACACGGAGCAATTCGGTCGGCCATAGCAATCGGCACAAACACGCGAAAAATCCCCTTCTAATACATTGTGTTACCCGAATGTAACTGAAGCGAACGCGCGGACGGACGGCGGCCAGTCAGCGTGCCGACTCGCAGAGATCGGGTTTTCGCGGCAGGGAATGGCACTGGCAGATCGGCCAGTTGGCGGGATTTGAAAATCGTGATTGGTCAGCATTTTTCGTAAGTGCCTTGCCGCATCCGCGCTCTCACGAGATTCGCCAAGCCGCCAACGTCGATGGCACGGCTCGTTATCGAACTGAATTGCGATTGCGATGCAAGCGGCACGGCTCTGTTATTCGCGCAAGTTGCCGTTGCTGCGAATAGTCCGGTGTTGGCGCCTGATTTTCGTGCCGTCGAGTTCGATTGCCGGCAGAGGCCCACCTTGAATTCGTGTTGCCCCGGGCGGCAACGGAGCAAATTCATGCTTACCCGGACGTGTTCAAATGAGCGCCGAAATCGCATAAAAAAGGGGCGCCCTAGCGCCCCCCTTGACCGACCACCGCCGCTGGCGACCTGCCGGGCGATAGCAGCACTTCCCGTCAGAGCACTTTCCATCAGAGCACTTCGAACAGCCCCGCCGCACCCATGCCGCCACCGACACACATGGTGATTACGACATATTTCTCGCCGCGGCGTTTGCCCTCGCGCAGGGCGTGGCCGACCATGCGGGCGCCACTCATGCCGTAGGGATGGCCGATGGAGATGGCGCCGCCGTTGATGTTGAGGCGCTCGTCGGGAATGCCCAGCTTGTCGCGGCAGTAGATCACCTGCACGGCAAAGGCTTCGTTGAGCTCCCACACGCCGATATCGTCGATCTTGAGGCCGTGCTGCTTGAGCAGTTTGGGAATCGCGAATACCGGGCCGATGCCCATTTCATCGGGTTCGCAGCCGGCCACTGCGATGCCGCGGTAGAGGCCCAGCGGTTGCAGGCCGCGTTGTTCGGCGGTCTTGCGCTCCATCAGCACGCAGGCGGCGGAACCATCGGACAACTGACTGGAGTTGCCGGCGGTGATCACGCCGCCCTCGAACACGGGCTTGAGGGAGGCCAGTCCCGCTGCCGTGGTGTCGGCGCGGTTGCCCTCGTCGTTGCTGAGGGTGCGGATGTCGATGGCCTCCTTGCCGGTCGCCTTGTCCACCAGCCGCACCTTGGCGGTGACCGGGACGATCTCGTCGGCGAAGATACCGGCGCGCTGCGCGGCCGCCGTGCGCTGCTGCGATTGCAGGCCGTACTCATCCTGGCGCTCGCGACTGATCTTGTAGCGCCTGGCCACGACTTCGGCCGTTTCCAGCATGGGCATGTAGATGTGTTTGTGCAGCGCGATCAGGTTGGGATCCTGGGCGCGGTAGCGGTTCTGGTGTTCGTTCTGCACCAGGCTGATGGACTCCATGCCGGCGCCCACCGCGACCGTCATGCCGTCGTGCATGATCTGCTTGGCGGCGGTGGCGATAGCCATCAGCCCGGAGGAGCACTGGCGATCCATGCTCATGCCGCTCACCGTCACCGGCAGGCCGGCGGCGAGGGCGGCGCAGCGGCCGATGTTGTAGCCGGTGGTGCCCTGACTGAGCGCGGAACCCATGATCACGTCGTCGATCTCGGCGGGATCGACCTTGGCGCGCTCCACCGCGGCACGGATCGCGATCGCGCCCAGGCTCGGGCCATCGGTGTCGTTGAACAGGCCCCGATAGGCTTTGCCGATGGGGGTGCGGGCGGATGAAACGATTACGGCTTCTCTCATGTCAGTGCTCCTCCGGGAGACCCGGGTTCAGGATGTTGATTTCTGCGCGGCCAGCGCATAGCCGATGAATTTCTCGGTCTGCTTGAGGGCGCCGGAAAGGCGCTCCTCGCCCTTGGGATCGTCGAGCCGCGCCCAGTTTTCCACCACAGCTTCCGGTGTCTGCTGCTCCACCGGCAAGTAAATGCCGCGGGTTTCATACAGATGGGCGCTGGCGTAGCCGCCGGCACCGGCGCACAGGATGAACTTGTTGGGCGCATCCTCGGCGCACAGGGTCAGCACCCCGGCGCTGACCGGCTCGGGCTGCATCACGGCGGCCGCGCGCGGATCGGGAATGATGTCTTCGGTCATGCGGGTGAGGGCAGCGGGCGCGAGCGAATTGACCCGCACATTATATTTTTCGCCTTCCTGGGCCAGGCTGTTCATCAGGCCGACGACGGCGAGCTTGGCGGCGCTGTAATTGGACTGACCGAAGTTGCCGTACAGCCCGCTCGACGACGATGTCATCACGATGCGGCCGTAGGTCTGCGCCTTCATGATTTCCCACACCGCCTTGCAGCAATAGGCCGCACCCATCAGGTGTACATCCATCACCAGCTTGAAGTCGGCCATGTCCATTTTTGAAAACGATTTGTCGCGCAGGATGCCGGCGTTGTTGATGAGGATGTCGACGCGACCCCAGGCGGCCATCGCGTCCTTGACCATCGCCTGC
>JBFWOQ010000125.1:0-3922 GCA_050250395.1 Porticoccaceae bacterium | reverse complement strand
CGTCATGCTCCGGAATGATCGAGATACTGATACCGGCCATTATCGACCGGACATGCCGATTCTCCTTGATCCGGCGCAATACAAACTCCGTTCGGCGAAGCGCGCCAGTGCCACTTCCGTGGCGCTGGCGACTCGGGAACGGGGCTCCAGCCCGGATGCCCGTTCAAACGGATCGCGGCTGAAAAAACGGCAGTTGCCCGCCGTCCTTGAGGGGCTCGAACACGGCCTCCATAGGCTGGCCAATACGCAGATCCTTGTAATCCATACCCTTGAGGCCTGCGGTCATCCGCACCCCCTCCTCCATCTCGACCACCAGAACCGCATAGGGGAATACGGTCTCGAACTCCGGCGACATGGGCATGTGACACACGGTCCAGGAATAGATTTCGCCACGCCCGTTGGATTCGCGCCAACCCCATTTTTCAGAACCACAATGAGCGCACATGAAACGGGGAATATGGCGCCACGTTTCGCAATCGAGACAGCACTGAAAGGCCAGGACACCCCGCGCGCAATGCTCCCAGAATTGTTCGTCCAGATAATGGCGGGGTCTTGGCGCCGGGTTGGGAATAAAATCAGTCATGCTCATCTCCTCAGAATCGCGAGGCTGCCGTCGCCAAAATCGCCCCAACCGGTAACGACACCCAGTTCGGCGTCCTTCACCTGTACCTCGCCGGCCTCGCCGCGCAGCTGCCGGGTTGCCTCGACCACATGGTTCAGGCCCCAGACGTGGGCTTGAGATAGCAGTCCACCGTGGGTATTGAGAGGGTAGCGGCCGCCGATCTCTATATTGCCGTCCTTGACGAACTCCTCCACCGCGCCGCGCTCGCACATGCCGAGGGCTTCCAGCTGCAGCAGGACCACATAAGTAAAGCAGTCGTAGATCTGCAGAAAATCCAGATCGGCGGGCTTGATGCCGGCCATCGCAAAGGCTTTGGGCGCCGAGTTGTTGAGTCCGATGTGAAACATGTCGGGGCGATTGGCAATGTCGTCCGCCGGATAGGGATGCCCCTCGGCGGCCGCCATGACATAGACCGGGCGGCGCTTCAGATCCCTCGCCTGTGCGGCGCTGCTCAATACCACGGCACAGGCGCCGTCGGTTTCGAGACAACAGTCGAAAAGCCGGAACGGCTCCGAAATCATGCGTGAGCGCAGGTAGGCATCGAGATCCATCGGCTGACCGCGCGTAATGGCGCGATCATTGAACTGTGCGTGTTTCCTGCAGGCCATGGCCACTGCTGCGGTCGCGTTCTCGGTGATGCCGTAGGTATGCTTGTGGCGCATGGCAATCCAGGCATACATCTGCACGGGTGACGCCGCCCCGGAGGGGGCGTAGTAATTGGTCAGGGTCCGCTCCAGCGCCGGGATCGAAATCACCTCGCGGTGCTTGACGCCCGGCTTGGGCCGCAGCGCCGAAAAGCCGTTCCAACCGACCATCACCACCACGTTCTTGGCGATGCCCGCGGCGATGGCCAGCGCCGCGCTCTGCAACGCCGTCACCGGGCTGGCGCCGCCCATGTTGACGGTGACCGAGTAACGTATGTCGCGGATCCCCAGATTGGCGGCCACTTCCTCGGCGGTGATCATGACCGGCGGCAGTACGATGCCATCGATGTCTTGCGGTGATAGACCGGAATCGGCTATCGCTATGCGCGTCGCCTCCAGCATGGCTTCCGCTGATGGTCGATCCGCGCCGCGCACATATTGCGTCTCTCCGATCCCGACAATCGCGGCCTTGTCCCGGATGTCGATGGTCTGTTGAGCTGTCATGAGTACTCCTGATAACGCGCTCCCGGCTGGCACGGAGCCGATACGGAGCAGGTATCGAAAGCGGGCCGCGCACGGGATTCGCTGAAGAATATTCGCCCCTTCAAGGGGCACCGCATCACACCATAAGCTCCGAATTTGGTCAACGAACAAAGCCTTTGAACAACGCTTTCGATACCGGCCGAACTCCTGCGCTGTCCGTTCGCCGGGGCGCGTTGAAGGACAAGTTGAAGGGCTTGACTTGCCCCACATTCTTCATCGATAGTTATGCAAGAAATAACCACGAATAATAATCATCCCCTCCGGGACCTTTCCTGTGGCCACCCGGAATCTATCAGGAGGCAGGCTGATGACCGCTACCAAGGGCATCGTAAAGTGGTTCAACAACGCCAAGGGCTATGGCTTCATTCTGTCGGAAGCCAATCAGGAGGATATTTTCGCCCACTACTCGGCGATCGAGATGGAAGGCTACAAAAGCCTCAAGGCGGGACAACAAGTGCAATTTGAGGTTCAGTTTGGCGAGAAGGGCGTTCACGCCGCGCACATCCGGCCGCTGGTCTCCGAGCTTTCAACCGCCCCGACTGCCATCGCGCCGACCCCGACGCGCATACCTTTTAATCGCATGCCGGCAGCTGCAAGCGAGCAAGAAATGCCGCGTCGGTCGCTCGGAAGCGGGTGAAACCAATCCCTGCGGGCCCACCCGACGCAATGTCCCGGTGGGTCCGCACTGGGCGATGCGATCCTTACATGTGCTTGATGATCTGGTCGCCAAACTCCGAACAGGACATCAGCTTGGCGCCGGTCATCAGACGCTCGAAATCGTAAGTCACTGTGCCGGCGGAGATCGCCGCCTCAATACCCTTGACGATCAAGTCGGCTGCCTCGCCCCAGCCCATGTGGCGCAACATCATTTCCGCTGACAGGATCAACGACCCCGGGTTGACCTTGTTCTGCCCGGCGTATTTCGGCGCGGTACCGTGGGTGGCCTCGAACATGGCCACCTCGTCGGAGAGGTTGGCGCCCGGAGCGATACCGATGCCGCCGACCTGCGCCGCGAGCGCATCCGACAGGTAGTCGCCGTTCAGGTTGAGGGTGGCGATGACGCTGTATTCATCCGGGCGCAGCAGGATCTGTTGCAGCATGGCGTCGGCGATCACGTCCTTGATGACGATCTGCGCACCGGTGCGCGGATTTTTAAGGGAATGCCAGGGCCCGCCGTCGATCGGGGTCGCGCCGAACTCGTCACGCGCCAGTTCGTAGCCCCAGTCGCAGAAGGCCCCTTCGGTGAACTTCATGATATTGCCTTTGTGAACCAGGGTCAGGGACGACTTGCCCTGATCGATGGCATATTGAATCGCCTTGCGCACCAGCCGCTTGGTGCCCGCTTCCGAGACCGGCTTGATGCCGATGCCGCAATTTTCCGGGAAGCGGATCTTGGTGACCTTCATCTCGTCCTGGAGAAAGCGGATCATCCGGGTCGCCTCTGGGGAACCCGCCTTCCATTCGATTCCCGCGTAAATATCCTCGGAGTTTTCCCGGAAAATGCACATATCAACTTTGTTCGGTTCCTTCACCGGCGAGGGAACGCCCTTGAACCAGCGCACCGGTCGCTGGCACACATAGAGATCCAGCTCCTGACGCAAGGCGACGTTCAGCGAGCGAAAGCCGCCGCCCACTGGGGTCGTCAGTGGGCCCTTGATGGACACGATGTATTCCTTCAGTACCTCCAGCGTTTCCTGGGGAAACCAGTTGCCGTCGTACAGCGCCGCCGCCTTTTCGCCACAGTAGACCTCCATCCATTGAATGGCGCGCTTCCCACCGAATGCCTTGGCAATTGCGGCATCGGTCACCTTGCGCATCACTGGCGTGATGTCTACCCCGGTACCGTCACCCTCGATAAAGGGGATAATGGGATGATTGGGAACGTCGAGCGAAAAATCGGCATTGACCTTGATCTTGCTTCCGGTAGCCGGCACGACGATATGTTCATAGCCCATTTGCTGATCCCTCCAAGGGTTTTTGTGTAAACGAATTTCAAAACGGGCCGGATTCTAGCACGCTGCTGCGCCGTCTCTGTAGCTCTCCTACACAGGATATTTACCCATGCGGTCGCAGATTCATCTGACCGTCGCCGCCGTGGTTCCCCGCGATGGCC
>JBFWOQ010000124.1:0-3928 GCA_050250395.1 Porticoccaceae bacterium | reverse complement strand
GGTGTCGAAACCCACGTCTGCCGAATCGGACGCCGCCACGCCCGCCATGACCGAAGATACCCCACTGCCGTTTGCGCTGCCATCGGTGCGGCGCAAGAAAGTTACCGCTGCGTTCGATGGTGGTCGCACCACCTCCGACGGCGGGGAGCTGCTGCTCATCGCCGTCGAGAAAGAGATCGGCATTACCGACAGGCTCGCGTCGCTGATCAATAATTCGCGCAATCCGCTGCTGGTGACCTACAGTGTCTCCGGCATTCTGCGTGCCCGCATGTTGGCCATAGCCTGCGGCTATGAAAACGCCGACGACCTCGATCATCTGCGCACCGATCCAGGCTTCAGGCTGGCTTGCGGGCGCCTGCCTGACAGCGGCGCTGACCTGTGCCCCCAGCCCACGGTGTCGCGCTGGGAGAACGCACCGACCCTGCGCGAGGTGGTGTGCATGACCTACGCCATGGTCGATGTCTACTACGCCAGCTAGCCCGCATTTCTCACGCGCTGGTTTCGACCTTTGGCGATAATGCCACCCGGGCACCGGGATCGTGTTGAACCGCTCCCTGCCATCGGATTCGGTCTCCATGGCGCGCGGCTGTCCCCTCACCGCATCGAGGCCGTGTTTGTGGTGGATATATTGCCTGTGCGCTGTCTGTTTCGTGCAGGCTCAGGCGCCCGCTCGTCGCAGCAAGGCATGGGTGAGCGCGAACTCGTGCTGGCACGGACAGGCACTCGCCATGTTTACCACGATTCGGCGAACGCTGACCCGCACCAGGGCACCGATCTTCAGCAGCTTCAGCCGGATTGTGCCGCAGGTGGCGGTGGCGAACTGGGTGTGCGCCAGCCCGATCCGGCGCAGCGCACAGGTCAGCACATAGGCGAACGAGGCAAACCACAGTCGCAACTGGTTGGCCCGCATGGTTCGCCACGGTCGTTTCCCACTGCGTGGTGTAGGAGGCCGCTGACCGGCCTGCCTGCGCCAGACTCGTGGCGGTCGCGCAGGCAAGCCGGTCAGCGGCCTCCGCGGCGATCCCGGGTAGGGTTGGGTTGCGACACGCAACTCTGACCAAGGACCACCACGATGACCGACGACAAGATCGCCCTTCGCGACCTGCTGGAGAAGGGCTCGGACGCGACGTTCCTGCGCGAGATGATCGGCTTCGCCGCCCAGCGGCTGATGGAATCGGAGACCGACGCCCTGTGCGGCGCCGGTCACGGCGAGCGCAGCCCTGAGCGCATCAACCACCGCAATGGCTTCCGCGACCGCGACTGGCACACGAGGGCGGGCACGGTCGAATTGCGCATCCCGATGCTGCGGAAGGGCAGCTACTTCCCGGCTTTCCTGGAGCCCCGCCGCACCGCCGCACCGCCGCACCGCCGAGAAGGCACTGACCGCGGTGATCCAGGAAGCCTACATCCAGGGCATCTCCACCCGCTCGGTCGATGACCTGGTGAAGGCGATGGGCGTGGAGGGCATCAGCAAGAGCCAGGTCTCGCGCCTGTGCGGCGAGATCGACGAGCGGGTGCAGACCTTCCTGACCCGGCCGATCGAGGGTGACTGGCCGTATCTGTGGCCGGACGCCTCCTACGTGCAGGCGCAGCGCGACGGCCACATCGTCTCGGTGGCGGTGATCGTGGCGGTGGGCGTGAACGCCGACGGACGGCGCGAGGTGCTCGGCATGACGGTCGGCCACAGCGAGGCCGAGCCGTTTTGGGTAGAATTCCTGCGCTGTGATTCGGCGTGCAAATCTGACCCGGGAAAGCGGGGTATCGGCGTCCAAAATTGACCCACCCTGCGGGTGAGCTTTGGCCTGCCTGCTTCGACGGGAAGCAGGTGGTGGGGGATGCTGATTGTGGAGACGATCGGCCGTTTGCGGCGCGAGCATCTGGCGAAAGGCAAATCGATCCGCCAGGTTGCGCGCGATCTGAAGTTATCGCAGAACACGGTCCGCAAGATCCTGCGCTCGGATGAGACTGCTCCTGGATATCGGCGCGGGGTCCAGCCGCGGCCTCGGCTCGGACGATGGAAGGCGGAACTGGACCGATTGTTGAGCACGAACGCGGAGCAATCGGCGCGCGCGAGGTTGCCGACGAGATCGGCGAGGGTGATGAAGTAGACCCCGTGCCCCGCTTTCACCGCCTCGACGCCAAGGGCAATCGCCAGGTGCGACTTGCCCGTGCCGGGCGGGCCGGCGAAGTGCACGACCTCATGGCGTTCGATGAACTTCAGTTCGGCCAACGCCATGATGCGGTTGCGGTCGAGCGAGGGTTGGAAGGCGAAGTCGAAGCCTGCCAGCGTCCTCGGCGCCGACAGCCGCGCCATCACCAGCGCGGTGTGGATGCGGCGGGTCTCGCGCAGGGTCAGTTCCTCGCCCAGGAGCGTGTCGATCGCCTCCAGCGCGGTGACCTCGCCGCGTTCGAGTTGGCGCAGGATGGTATCGAAGATCTCCAGCGCGCAGGGCATGCGCAGCGCGGCGAGCGTGGCCTTGATGCGATCCACCGCCACCGGGGTGATGCCGGGCTGGGTTGCCATCACGCGTGCCCCTTCACGGCCAGCGCACGGCCAAGGGCGTCGTAGAAGTCGAGCGAGCGGCGGGCGACCTGGTCGCCGGCGCCATGCACGCGAACCGCCGGGTCCGCCACCCGTTCCCGCGATGATCGGGACGCGGTCTTGCGATGCGCCGGATCGACGCTGGTTTGGCCACGCCCGGGCAGCGGTGTGTGGCGCGCGATCACGACGCCGTCCTCGAGGATGCGGATCTCGTCGATGCTGCACTGGATTTCCAGCACGCGACGGCGGGCGGTGTCAGGGACACTGTAGAGCTTGCCGCCCACGCGCAGCATGCCCTCGTGCGACAGCCGCCGCTCCAGCGTCAGCAACGCGCGATACGGCGCGAGCGGCAACGGGCGCAGGGTGGGGCGTTCCTCTGCGAAGGCCTCGTTGACCATGCGCCCGGTCGTGGCGTGCACGCGCGGATTGGCGACCGTATCGAGCCAGTGACGCAACTGCGCATTGAGATCGTCGAGATCGCGGAAGCTGCGGGCGAGGAAGAAGTCCTCGCGGATGTATCGGAACGGCCGCTCAACCTTGCCCTTGGTCTTGGCACGGTAGGGGCGGCAGGCACGGGGCTGGAAGCCGTAGTGGCGCGCCAGGTCGAGCAGGGAACGGTTGTAGATCACCAGGCCATCGGCATCCTCGCCGATCACTGCGGTCTTCATCCTGTCGTAGACGATCTCACGCGGTGCCCCGCCCAGGGCGGCGAAGGCGGCGACGTGGCTGCGCAGGACCGAGGGGAGGTCCTGGTGGATGATGAAGCGGGCCCAGATCAGCCGCGAGAAGCCCAGCACCAGCGAGAACAGCCATACGATGCGGGTCTCGCCGGGAGTGTCGGTGAAGATGAGTTCGAAGCGCGCGAGGTCGACCTGCGCCTGCTCGCCTGGCTGGGTCTCGAAGCGGACCTCGAAGGGACGCAGCCGTGCGGGGCGGAGGTTGCGCACCGCTCGCTTCACCGTGGTGTAGCCGCCGGCGAAGCCACGCTCACGCACTTCCCGCCACAGGCGGACCGCGGTCAGGGCCGGATGGGTCGCGAGCCGTTCCCGCAGATACGGCACGAAGCCGTCGATCGGGCGGGGACGGGGCTGGCGTGGTCCGTAGGCGGGCGGCTCCAGGCCACGGGCGATGTACTTGCGCACCGTCTTGCGGTCGATGCCGAGCTGACGGGCGATGGCAGTCGGGCTGAGTCCCTGCCGGTGCAGTTCCAGGATCATGACGAGTTCCCCAAGTCGGACCACCGTTCCGCTCCTCCCAGCCCCAGGAGCAGCTTCGGCGATCGCCCTGCCGGTGCCTGCCTGGGCTAGCCCAGGCAGGCACCGGCAGCGCAACAAAGTGGGGAATTTGCGGCGCCCACTTGTGGGGAGATTTCATCGGCCACTGACA
>JBFWOQ010000123.1:0-4003 GCA_050250395.1 Porticoccaceae bacterium | reverse complement strand
ATGGCGTCATTATCGCGGGCGGGCCCGCAGGAGCAATCGCGGTACACCGCGGACGGTAGCGGCGCAGTTCGGTGGTCGGTGGTCGGTGGTCGGTGGTCGGGTGCGACAATTTGTCGCATCGACAGGGGGCGTCGCGACCGATAGTTTGCCGGTCACCAATAATCGTCCCGAGGGGAAAGACCGTGGCCACATTCTTGCGCCGCAGCGGCCTGTGCGCTGTCCCACTGCTCGCCTTGAACATTGCCGCCGGTGCCTGGGCCGATCACGCCTCCGTCGGTCTGGGCGGCGGCGCCGGCAGTCCGATCTACACCGAGTCCGCCATCACGCTGCCGCAAGGCCGCTGGAGCGCCAGCCTGCGTTCGGAGTACAACAACTTCTCGCGCATCGCCGATCCGCAACTGGCCGACAGCGAGCGGCACAGCGTCGACACCCTGCTATCCACGGCGCTCGGACTCAGCTACGGCCTTACCGACGACCTGACCCTGGGCCTGCGGCTGCCCTATATCCAGCGCCAAAACGTCAGGGAAGCCGATCACCACGTCTTCGATCACGGCGCCGGCGCCCACGGCCACCCCGAGCGGATCCTGGACCTGGGCGATCCCGAGGGACTCGGCGATGCCACCCTGTTCGGGAAGTACCGTTTCCTGCGCAGCGCCGACCAGCGAACGCACCTCGCCGCACTGTTCGGCGTCAAGCTGCCCACGGGCGAGACCCGCCGCAAGCACGATGGCGAACGTCTGGAGACCGGATTTCAGCCCGGCTCCGGCGCCACCGACGGCCTGCTGGGCGTGGCGGCGACCCGCCTGTCCGGGGCGCTGTCCTACGACGCCAGCCTGCTCTATTCCGTGGTGACCACCGGCGCCCAACACACCGATCTGGGGGATGTGCTCAGCTACAACCTGGCGACGTCCTACCGGCTCGGCGGCGCGCGCCCGGCCAACCCCTACGATCTGACGCAACCGCATGCCTGGGATCTGATTCTGGAGCTCAATGGCGAACATCGGGATCGTGAACGAACCCACGGCGAGCGCGAAGAAAATACCGGCGGCAATATCGTCTATCTGGCGCCCGGCGTGCGCTACCTGAACAAGACGGGCTGGGGCCTGGCGCTTTCCCTGGGCGTGCCGGTGGTGGAAAACCTGAACGGTACCCAGGCGGATCCGGACTACCGGGTGCTAAGCTCCCTGAATGCCGCATTCTGATCCCCATCGCAACACCCTGACCCGACGCAAGCGCGCGCCAGTACTGCCCCTGGCCTGCGCTTGCGTGCTCGCGCTGCTGTTGGGCAGCCATGCCAACGCCCGCGCGGCGGCCGATTTTCAGCTCGCCGTGACGGCGGCCTTCGCGCCCGATGGCCGCCTGTGGCGCCTGCGCAGCGACGGTCATCAGGTCTACGCCGATCATTCGGCTGACCTCGGCAAGACGTTCAGCACCCCGGTCCCGGTGAACACCGAGCCCCAGCCGCTTGCGATCTCCGTCGAGGAGCGCGCCGGCATCGCCTTCGCCGGCGGCGCGGTGCATGTCGCCTATCCGGTGACGGCCGGAGCCGGCACAGCGCGCCTGTATCACGCGCTCTCGACCGACGCCGGGCAGAGCTTTTCGACGCCGCAGCCCTTGGCACAGGCGCCCGGTCGGCTGCACCGCTTTGCGATGAACGACGCCGGCGAAGCGCAACACTTCTGGTACCAGGAGCCGGCGCCGGGCGTGCCCACGGTGCTCTATCGCGCGAGTACGGACCAGATGCCGCAACCACTGGCGGCCGAACTGCCGAGCACAGGACTGTTAGCTACCGGAATGTGCGACTGTTGCCGGCCCGCGCTTGCCTTCGACCCCCAGGGACAGCCGGTCATCGCCGCGCGCTTCGTGTATCCCGGCAACATCCGCGACCACGGCCTGATTCGCGTACCGGCGAGCGGACCGCCACAGGTACGGCGCATCACCTTCGACCAGTGGCGGATCGCCGCCTGCCCAACCCAGGGGCCGACGCTCGCGATCACCCCGGCGGGCCGCTACCACCTGGCCTGGTTCACGCTCGGCACTCACCGGGGACTGTTCCGGGCCTACTCCGATGACGCCGGCGCGCATTTCTCGGCCCCCGAAGCCTTCGGCGATCCCGACGCCTACGCCATGAATCCGGTCATCGCGGCCCGGGCCGAAGCGGTGGTGCTCCTGTGGCAGGAGTATCGCGGCGGCCGCATCCGCGTACTGAGCCAGCGTTCGGCGGATCGCGGTGCGAGCTGGGGCCCGGCGCGGGAACTGGCCAGCGCCGCCGGGACGGCCGACCGCCCCGAACTGCTGATGCACGACGACGCGTTCTATCTGTCGTGGCATACCGGCGCGGGTTATCGATTGCTGCCGATTCCTCCCGCGCCCTGAGCACGGCATGCCCCGGTAACCGATGGCGCACGGGTAACCGGCAGCCCACTGATACAATGGGCCATGCACGGGCTTCAGTTCGATAACCGCTTTCACGCCCTGGGCGATGCCTTCTACACGGCACTCGGGCCCAGCGGTTTTGCCAATCCGCATCTGATAGCGATCAACCCCGCCGTGGCCGAGCTGTTGGGACTGACGCCCGCCGCGCTCGCCAGTCCGGAATTCCTCGCCTGGGCGAGCGGCAATGCCGATGCACCCGGCAGCGCGCCGCTCGCCATGGTCTACGCCGGCCACCAGTTCGGCGGTTACAGCCCGCAACTGGGCGACGGTCGCGGCCTGCTGCTCGGCCAGGTGCGGACCCGCGCCGGCCTGCTCGACCTGCATCTGAAGGGCGCCGGCAAGACGCCCTACTCGCGCTTTGCCGACGGCCGCGCGGTGCTGCGCTCGACCATCCGCGAATACCTCGCCGGCGAAGCGCTCCACGGCCTGGGTATTCCCACCACGCGCGCGCTCGTCATCGTCGGCAGCGACGAGCCGGTGATGCGCGAACAGATCGAACCCGGCGCCATGTTGATCCGGGTGGCGCGCACCCACATCCGCTTCGGTTCCTTCGAATATTTTCATCACCGCCAGCGCCCCGACGACGTGCGCGCCCTGGCCGACCATGTGATCGCCACCTATCTGCCCGAACTCGCGGCGGCGGCCCAGCCCCACCTGGAGCTGTTCCGCCACGCCGTGCATGCCACCGCGCGCCTGATTGCCCAGTGGCAGACGGTGGGCTTTTGTCACGGGGTGATGAACACCGACAACATGTCGATGCTGGGCGAAACCCTCGACTTCGGGCCTTACGGTTTCCTGGACGCCTATGATCCCGGACACATCTGCAATCACTCCGACCACGAGGGCCGGTACGCCTACCACCGCCAGCCGGCCATCGGGCTGTGGAACTGCAACGCTTTGGCGCACGGAATGAGCGCCCTGATCGCGGCCGACGACCTGCGCACCGTACTGCTCGAATACGAGCCGCTGCTGCTCGCGGAGCTGCGCCGCCGCCAGCGCGACAAACTGGGTTTGGCGCTGGAGCTTCCCGGCGATGCCGCCCTGATCGACGACCTGCTCGCCCTCCTCGCCGCGGGCGGCATCGACTACACGCTGTTTTTCCGCCACCTCTGCGACTTCGTGCCCGGCGAGATCAACACGCCGCTGCGCGATCTCTGCCCGGATCGCGCCGCCTTCGCGGCCTGGGCGGCGCGCTACGGCACGCGGCTCGGTGCCGAAACCCGCTCCGACGCGGCGCGTCGTGCCGCCATGCGGCAGGTCAACCCGGCCCATGTGCTGCGCAACTATCTGGCCGAAACGGCGATTCGCGCGGCCGTCGATCGGGGCGATTACCGTGAAATCGAGCAGTTGGGCCAAGCCCTGGCGCAGCCATTCGAACCGCCACCCGAGTTCGCCCGCTACGCGGCGCCACCCCCGGACTGGGGTCGGGGCATCGCGGTCAGTTGTTCGTCATGAAGGACGCGCCCTTGCCTCGCGTCCGCGTGCACCGCTTGGGCACGGCGCTGGCCCGCGGATTGGTGTTCAGCGGATTGCTGTTGCTGTGCGCCGGGCTGGCACCGAGCGCCTA
>JBFWOQ010000122.1:0-4017 GCA_050250395.1 Porticoccaceae bacterium | reverse complement strand
GGCGGACATCCGGGAAGGCAACACCGTCACGCTGGCTGAAGCAAAGAAAATGCTTGGCGCAGATAAGTGAAGATAAATATTGCCCGGTCTGCCCTGAGCGACCTTCAGGACATCAAGAATTACTATCTGGAGCAGGGCGTGCCGGACATCGGCCAGAAGTTTGTGAGCGCCATATTGCAACATGTAGAAAGACTTCGTGGCCATCCAGACTCAGGCAGAATGGTTCCCGAGTTTGATCAAGAGCACATTCGGGAGATTATTCATCCGCCGTTTCGCGTGGTTTACCTGCGGGATGCATCGTCGGTGAATCTGATTCGGGTCTGGCGAAGTGAAAGACTGCTATCGCTTCCCGATGAAGCAACATTGAACCTGGCCCGTGAGAGAAAGATTCTGAAGCGCATCGAACCGCCGGAGTAGCGCCATGCTGCCAAAACCGAGAGAAGCAAAGTATCGACGCGACTACTGCATCTGGCTGAAATTTGCGGATGGGGTCGAAGGCGAGGTCGATCTTGAAGGCGAGCCGTGTGGAGACGTGTTCGAGCCCCTGAAGGATAAGATCCGCTTTGCGGAATTCGTGCTGGACGGAGAACTCGACACTGTCGTCTGGCCGGGTGGCGCGGATTTCGCGCCGGGATTCCTTTACCAAAAGTTACGTCCCGATTATGCGCTCAGGTCGACGCCAAAAAGTGGTGCGGCTTAGCCGCGGCGAAATGGCGCGAAGTCTGTGCACAACCATGCCCGTTCAATCCTTGAAAATCGCCGAAGTACAGCGCCAGACGCCTTTTTGGGTGTCCACATGTAGTTTGATTTTTCGGAGATGATAATGGAGAAGTCCTGGAAAGAAGCCATAAGGAAAGTGCTTGGAGAGTCAGAAACTCCGCTGCACTACGCCGAAATATCCGAACAAATCTTCTCTCGCGGTTACTACGAGACTGACGGTGCAACGCCTGCGGCAACAGTGAACGCTCAAATTTCGTCGTCGATAAAGCATGATGGTGATAAGTCACCGTTTATGCGTGTTGGCAAAGGCATATTCACACTCAAGCGTTCACCGCCGGCGGAAAATATTTCGGCATCAATCTCAGCTTCAAAGAAAAGGAAATTGGAAGCGCTTGCCGAAATGGAAGTGGAAGCCTCCGAATCAATCATTCACTCCTTTGGCATGTATTGGCAACGTGATCTTGTTGTGTGGCGCAACGATCCAAAAATGTTTGGGAAACAGCAAGCACTTTCAAAGCCAGTCGACTTCGGCAAACAGAAAGGAATTTACATCCTCTACGACCACCATACCGTGGTTTACATCGGTCGTTCCATTGACCGCCCGCTGGGTAAGCGCCTGTTCGAACACACAGTTGATCGCCTGGGTAGTCGCTGGAACCGATTTTCATGGTTTGGGTTACTTGATGTAACGAAAGAAGGCAATCTTCGAGAAACTGCCCTCAACACATCTCTTGCCAGCCTTGTTGCAACACTTGAAGCATTGCTAATCGAGGTGCTTGAACCGCCGCAAAACAGAAAGCGTGGCGATGATTTTTCTGCGATCGAATACATCCAGGACATTGACCCCGAGCTGAAGGAAAAGGAAATTCAAAATACGTTACGGGCTATTGAGCAAAAAATGCGAGGCGGGTCGTGAAAAAATCTAACCTGATACAGTGCGAGAACTGATCCCGTTTCTTTGCGCGCAATCCATTGCGCAGGGGCGAAAAGTTGGCTAATCAGGTCCATGCGCAGCTGGCTGAGATCGCAAGCGCTCTTTCAGTTGCGCCTGCTCTTCGTTTCGATCAGCCTTCGTATAAACATCAACCTTGGGTTTTTGAAATACCGTCGTGATGTTGTGGATGTCTTTCGCCAATGCCTCAACTTGCTTGGCGATCGTGAGAAGTGGAAGTTCCCCCAGCCTGACGATCCCTTTCAGATCGGAGAGGTCGATTATGCAGTCGTGATGGTAAAGCATTCCAGTAAACGACCGATAGGTTACGTCGACGATTAACCGGCTATCAAGCTTCGACGGATCGCCATCCAAAAGGCTGATCCAAAAGGAGTGGTATTCTTCGTTCGGACCTAAATACACCAAGCCGTTCTGAAAACATGCCAGCTTCATCAGCGGCTCAATGAGCTCCACTGTACCAGGAAGATCGGTCACACCACGAAGCTCAAACTGGATGTCGTGCGCCGGACCGAGCCCAATATTGCGTACCGAGATGTTCAGGAAGTTTATCTCTAGCTCGCTTACACGGTAGGTGACCTGAATTCGCGGCTCGGTTTGCACCTCGCGCATTTTCCGGGTTTCTTTCACCAGCTTTGCAGTCAGCCACGCATAGATGACGGTCGCGGCAGTTACGACGCCAGAGAATACGGCACTAAGTGCCCCCGAGTTCTCATTTAACTGATCAAGTAGGTCGGACATCGTGTTCGTGACCTCTAACGCAGAGTTTAGGGGCCGCGCGCTTTCTTTCTGCGCAGTCCATGAATAAGAGGCCCAACAACGCGTTGAACACCGACTCGCAAAGGCCGCGCTCCGCGCCGTCTCTGCTTGCGGGTTAACGCGAACGTTATGCTCTCGCAACACATCTGCCGGGCGGTTCGTCGCCCAAACGGACAAAAATAATTTCCGGAGGGAGCAGGGTCAGTCCTCGCCATATAGCATCCGCCCCGCAAGCCTTCCATCTTCAAGCAACAAGACTTCAGGCGCGGCCACTGTACGGCGCCGGTTTCCCGTTATCAGGCTGGCGGTTCGCAAGCCGCGACAAACTCACATCTGCAACGACTTGGTCTGCAAGTATTCGTCCAGCGCGTAAGGCCCGTGTTCGCGCCCGTGGCCGGACTGCTTGTAGCCGCCGAAGGGCGCCATCATGTTGAAGCTGCCGCCGTTGATGACCACCTGGCCGGCGCGGATGCGTCGCGCCACGCTGCGGGCGTGATTCTCGTCCGATGACCAGACACCGCTCGACAGGCCGTAGACCGTGCCGTTGGCGATCGCCACGGCTTCGTCCTCGGTGTCGTAGGGGATGATGCTCAGCACCGGGCCGAAGATCTCTTCCTGGGCGATGGTCATGTCGGGCGCAACCTGGCCGAACACCGTGGGTTTGACGAAAAAGCCCTTGGGCAGGTTGTCGGGCTGGTCCGGGCCGCCGGTGATCAGTTCCGCGCCTTCCTCGATGCCCTTGCGGATGTAGCCGCGCACCCGCTCCTGCTGGGTCTTTGAGATCAGCGGCCCGAGCTTGGCCGTGGGATCGGCGGACTGGCCCAGGGTGAAGGATTCGGCCACTTCCCGGGCCTTTTTGGCGGCGCGCGCGTAGGCGGAGCGAGGCACCAGCATGCGGGTGTGGGCGGAGCAGGTCTGGCCGCTGTTGAAATAGCAGTCGTTGACGGTGCCGCGCACCGCGTCTTCGATATCCGCGTCTTCCAGAATGATGGACGCCGACTTGCCGCCCAGTTCCAGCGCCACGCGCTTGACGGTCTGCGCCGCCAGCTCGGCGACGCGCTTGCCGGCGCGGGTGGAGCCGGTGAAGGACACCATGTCCACCTTGGGATGGCGCGCCAGCGCCTCGCCGGCCACCGGGCCGACGCCGGTGATCAGGTTGAACACCCCGGGCGGAAAGCCGGCGCGGTGCACTTCCTCGGCCAGCACAAAGGCGGCGAGGGGCGCGACTTCGCTGGGCTTGACGATCAGGGTGCAGCCGGCGGCGAGCGCCGGGCAGGTCTTGGCCATGATCTGGTGCAGGGGGTAGTTCCAGGGCGTGATGGCGGCCACCACGCCCACGGGTTCTTTCACCACCAGGGAGTTTTCGATGCGCTCCTCGAAGGAGTAGTCGGCAAGAATCCTGATGAAATTGTCGATGCTGACCAGCGGCAGGCCGGCCTGGATGTTCTTGCTCATGGCGAGTGGCATGCCCACTTCGCCGGCCATGATTTCGCCCAGTTCATCGATGCGGGCAGTGAGGCCCTCGCGCAGTTTCATCAGCAGGGCGCGGCGTTCCTGGGCGGTGGTCTGACCCCAGGTCTCGAAGGCGC
>JBFWOQ010000121.1:0-4044 GCA_050250395.1 Porticoccaceae bacterium | reverse complement strand
CATGGGTTGCTTGTTTTCGTCGCGCAACACCAACACCGTGGGCAGATGGCGGAATCTCGGCTTGCCGGCCAGCACAATGCCCGCCATGCCGTTGCGCAGCTCCACCAGCGTGCCCGGGGGATAGGGGCCGATGGCCTGTATGAATTGGAGCGCCACCTCCTCGTCGAACTGGGTGCCGCGATTCTCGAAGATGATCTTCTGGGCATCGGCGGACGGCTGCTCCGGCGCGTAACAGCGGTTGCTGGTGATGGCGTCGTAGCTGTCCACCACCGAAATGATGCGGGCAAACTCGGCAATCTCCCGCGCGCCAAGGCCGCGCGGATAACCGCTGCCATCAGGCCGTTCGTGGTGGTTCAGGGCGACGTCCAGGGCGAGGTGGTGCAACCGATCGGCCTGGTCTTGCAACAGCAGGTGGCCGCTTACCGTGTGCTGCTTCATCACCTCGAATTCTTCCTCGGTGAGCTTCCCAGGCTTGTCGAGAATCTCGGTGGGAATACGCATCTTGCCGACGTCGTGCAACAGTCCGCAGAGACCGAGCAGATGCAGCTCTTCTTCCGACATCCTGAGATGGCGTCCGAACGCGATGGCGAGAACACAGACATTGAGGCAGTGCTCGGCCGTATATTCGTTCTGGTTTTTGATTCTGCTCATCCAGAGCAGGGCTTCCGGATTGCGCAGGACGGAATGCACACAGGCATCCACGGTAGCCTCTGCCACATCGGTGTCCAGCATCTGCCCCAAATGGGCGGAACGGAGGAGGCTTTTGACATTGACCCGACCCGCATCCAGTACCTGGCGCGCCACCTCATGCTCCAGGCGCACCGGTTTCTGGGCTTCATAGGCGGGCCGCGACCTGACCACCGTGCGCTTGGCCTGGGGTCGTTGGGCTAACCGCGCACGTGGCAGCAGAGCGCCCGTGTTTTGTCTGGGTGGCGGCTCGAACCTGGGAGCCAGCACTCCCGGGCGCTGGCGCGGTGCACCCGCCTTCAACACATAGACATGGTGACAATGGTCCGAGAGGGAGCGGATCTGGCTCTTGCTGCGGATCTCGAACCCCTGGAGCAGAAACGGCGTCCCCAGCCAGGGGCGATCCAGCTCCGCCACAAACATGCCGATTTCCAACTGGCCGACCGGGGTCTCGACCAGATTTTCTCGCGCATATCTCTTGTTGTCGGATCCGAAAATATCGACCATCTCTTCGCGCTTACATCCCTGCTGTCCTGCCGGCCCAACTATAGCACTGGCACCCGGCGCGACAATACAACCTACTTCTTACCTGACCCCACTTTCAGCAGCGTTGCGCGATGGACAGGCAGGCGGCCACGCGCCGGCGGTACACCGGAATCACTTCGGCCTCGAACCAGGGATTGGTTTTGAGCCAGCGTCGATTGCGCGGCGAGGGATGCACCAGGGGCAACTGTTGCGCCGCCACTACCGGCCAATCGCGGATGCGTGCGGCAAGCGAACCGCGGTCGGCGCCCAGGTAGTAATTCTGGGCGTAGCGCCCCACCAGCAGGGTCAGTTCGAGTGCGGGCAGCTGCGCGAGAATCCGCCCGTGCCAGCGCGGCGCGCACTCGGGCCGCGGCGGCAGATCGCCGGCGCGGCCACGGCCCGGATAACACAGGCCCATGGGCACGATAGCGATGCGGCTCTCGTCGTAGAAGGTCGCGCGATCGAGGCCGAGCCAGTCGCGCAGGCGATCGCCGCTGGGATCGTCCCAGGGAATGCCGCAGGCGTGCACCCGGGTGCCCGGGGCCTGTCCGACGATCAGGAGTTTTGCGGTCGCGCTGGCGCGCAATACCGGTCGCGGCCCGAGCGGCAGATCGGCGCAGAACCGACAGCCTCGCACTTCCGCGAGCAGGTCACGCAGCGCCACGGAGTCACTCACCCGACTACCGGCGTTTGTGGCCCAAGGCGTCGCGCTGCTAACATCGGGCGCGCCGCCCGACGGCTGACGCAGCTTGGCGCCCCTCCCGCTCACTGTTGTAGGCATCCGCGATGACCCCACTGCTGCGACCCCTGTCCGAACTGGCCGATACCGCTGATTTCCAGCGCCGCCATATCGGCCCGGATGACAATCAGCAACGCGCCCTGCTGGCCGCGCTCGGCGCCGCCGACCTCGAACGCTTCGTCGCCGCCATCCTGCCCGAACGCATCCAGCTGGGGGAACCCCCGAATCTGCCGGCGCCCTGCTCGGAACGGACCGCCCTGGCGGAACTGCGCGCGCTGGCGGCGCAGAATCAGGTATTCACCTCGCTGCTCGGTCTCGGTTACCACGACACCATCCTGCCGCCGGTGATCCAGCGCAATGTGCTGGAAAATCCCGGCTGGTACACCGCCTACACGCCCTATCAGGCCGAGATTTCCCAAGGCCGCCTCGAAGGACTGCTGAACTTCCAGCAGTTGATCATGGACCTCACCGGCATGGAAATGGCCAATGCTTCGCTGCTCGACGAGGCCACCGCCGCCGCCGAGGCCATGGCCATGGCGTGGCGGATCGGCAAGAACCACCGCAGCAACCGCTTCTTCGTTGCCGATCAGTGCCTGCCGCAAACCCTCGCGGTGCTGGCGACGCGCGCCGAATATTTCGGGATCGATCTCACGATCGGCGATCCCGCCACCGAACTCGCGGCGGGCGATTATTTTGGCGCGCTGCTGCAATACCCCGGCCGCGACGGCGCGGTCACCGATCTCGCGCCGCAGATCGAGGAAATTCATCGTCAGGGCGCACTCGCCATCGTCGCGGCGGATCTGCTCAGCCTGGTGCTGTTGCGCTCCCCGGGTTCACAGGGTGCCGATATCGTGCTGGGCTCCAGTCAGCGCTTCGGCGTGCCGCTCGGTTTCGGCGGCCCACACGCGGCATTTTTCGCGTTTCGCGAGGCGCACAAACGCTCGGCTCCGGGTCGTATCATCGGCGTGTCCGTGGACCAGCGCGGCAAGCCGGCGCTGCGCATGGCGTTGCAGACCCGCGAGCAACACATCCGCCGCGAAAAGGCCAACTCCAATATCTGTACGTCCCAGGTACTGCTGGCACTGATCGCCGGGTTTTACGCGGTGTACCACGGCCCCGCGGGCCTGCGCCGCATCGCCGAGCGCGTTCACGCATTGACCAACGCGCTCGCCGCCGGATTGCGCGCGGCCGGCTTCGCTCTGCGCCACGACACCTGGTTCGATACGCTGACCGTTGTGGTGGATGGTCGGCAGCAGCATCTCCTCGACCGCGCACGGGCCGCGCGCATCAATCTGCGCGCCATCGGCACCGACGCCATCGGGATCAGCCTCGATGAAACCAGCTCCGCCGAACTCGTGGCGCAATTGCTCGCACTTTTTATCGGAGCGGACGCGCCGCGCGCCGACGCCGTGCCCAACCTCGCCGCGCACGCGGCCGGTCTGCCAGCGGCGCTGGTGCGGGACGATCCCATCCTCGTCCATCCGGTATTCAACCGTTATCACAGCGAAACCGAGATGCTGCGCTATCTCAAGCGCCTCGAAGCGCGCGACATCAGCCTCGCCCAGGGCATGATCCCGCTGGGCTCCTGCACCATGAAACTCAATGCCACCGCGGAAATGCTGCCGATCACCTGGCCGGAATTCGCCAGCCTGCACCCGTTTGCGCCACTGGATCAGGCGCGCGGCTATCGGCAACTGTTCGCCGACCTGGAGCGCTGGCTCGCCGCCTGTACCGGATTTGCGGCGGTCTCGCTGCAGCCCAACGCCGGTTCCCAGGGCGAGTACGCCGGGCTGCTCGCGATCCGCCGCTATCACGCCAGCCGGGGGGAAGCGCAGCGCGATGTGTGCCTGATCCCCGCCTCGGCCCACGGCACCAATCCGGCCAGCGCCCAGATGGCGGGACTGCGCGTGGTGGTGGTGCAGTGCGACCGCGACGGCAACGTGGATCTGGCCGACCTCGACCGCGCTATCGCCGCCCACCGCGAACAGCTCGCCGCCCTCATGCTCACCTACCCCTCGACCCACGGCGTGTTCGAGGAAGCGGTGACCGAGATGTGCGCGCACATCCATGCCGCCGGCGGCCAGGTCTATATC
>JBFWOQ010000120.1:0-4113 GCA_050250395.1 Porticoccaceae bacterium | reverse complement strand
TGATCTGGCGGCCGAGCTGGAAATCCTGCGCGATATTTTCAACGACGCCTGGGCGGAGAACTGGGGTTTCGTACCCTTCACCCGGGCCGAATTCACGGAACTCGGCAAGGTCATGGCGGCGCTGCTCCCCGCAGACCATGTGCAGATTGCCGAAATCGACGGGCGCCCGGTCGCCTTTATCGTCGCCCTGCCCAATGTCAACGAGGCAGCGCGGGATCTGCGCGGGCGCCTGTTGCCCCTGGGCTGGGCGAAGCTGCTGTGGCGTCTCAAGGTGCGTGGCGTGCGCAGCGGCCGCGTACCCCTGATGGGTGTCCGGCGCGAATATCATCACACCCGCCTGGGGCCGACCCTGGCGTTCATGGTGATCGATGCGGTGCGCGGCGGACTGGTGCGGCGGGGCATCGGCGATGTCGAACTGGGCTGGATCCTCGAAGGCAATTCCGGCATGCGCAACATCATCGAAGCCATCGGCGGCACCGCCTATAAACGCTACCGGATCTACCGCAAATGGTTGTAGTTCTCCCATGTTGAAAGAAACGTCCAGCGCTGTGTTTGCCGCCATTGTGCTCGCTGGTGACCGCAGCGCCCGCGATGAATTGCGCGATCATTCCGGCGTCAACTGCAAGGCGTTGATCGAGATCGACGGCGTGCCCATGGTCAGGCGCGTGCTGGCGGCATTGGCGAGTGCCCGGCGCGTGTCGGGGGTGACGCTGGCCGGGCCGTCGGAAGTGGATCTGCGCACCAGCCAGCCGCTCGCCGACGCGGTCGATCAGGGCAGCCTCGGCTGGTGTCCGCCGGAAGCGACCCCCAGCACCAGCGCCTGTACCGCCATGGCGATGCTGCCGGCGGCTTCCCCGGTGCTGTTGACCACCGCCGATCATCCGCTGCTCACCGGCGAGATCGTCGATACCTTCTGCAGCGCCAGTCTGGAGCGGGACGCCGACGTTACCCTGGGGCTCGCGCGCTATGAACTGGTGCGCGAAGCCTTTCCCGACATGAAAAAAACCGTGCTGCGGTTTCGCGACGGCGATTTCTGCGGCTGTAATCTGTTCGCCTTTCTGACCCCCCGGGGCCGCGAGATCGCGGCGTTCTGGCGCCAGATCGAAAACCAGCGCAAAAAACCCCTGCGCCTGATCGGCCTGCTGGGCTGGCGCGCGGTGATCCGCTACCGGCTGGGATGGCTGCCCCTGGACGAGGCGTTGGCACGGCTGTCGCGCCGCCTCGATATCCGCATCCGCGCGGTGATTCTGCCTTACGCCCACGCCGCTGTGGACGTCGATACCCTGTCGGATTATGAGTTGGTGCAGGCGGGTGTTGTGGCGGCGCGAAAATCCTGAGTACGATCACACCCGCTGTTGTTACGTGCCGATGGAGCTGGCCATGTCATCGAGAGTTCTCACAAGAGTAGTTTTATGCTTCACGCTGGTCCTTGGTGTTTCCAGCTGTACAAATTTCTCCGAACGAAAGCAACGTCTTGACGAGTGTTACCAGCGATACCAGTGCAATGGATCGTCATGGATTTCAAGTGCGTTGGGCGGTACAAAAGTCTGTAACCGGTGCAATAGCGCTTTTCTTCGCAACACACCACCGGTGCAATAGCACGGCCGCTTCACAAGGCGCGCAACGTTGCTGGTTTCAATCGGTGGGCCCGCTCGCGCGTCCCTTGGCAAAATCTTGGTTCACGACGCCAAAGGTATCCGTGAGGCGATCATAGCGCCGCCGCTCCAGTTCGAGTTGCCATTCCCCCTGTTCCCGCCCTATCCGGTAGAGGCAGTAGCCGCCGGCTTCGCCGTGTGCGCCCACCGCCGAGGCTGAGGCCGCCCCGAACACGGGAATCGGGCGTCCGCCCGCATCCAGCCAGTGCTCCCGGGTACGGTGGTTGTGGCCATGGAGCAGCAGTTCCGCACCGCGGCGCCTGACCACGGCGGCGAGCGCGGGCGCATCGGTGAGGCGTTTGCGCCATTTGTCCTGACCCGGCGCTGGCGCGTGGTGGAGATAGATCACCCGGAACAATCCCCGCCGGCCCGTCGCGTCCAGCAGGTCGTCCAGGCGCGCCAGCTGCCCGGATCCCAGCCGCCCGATGGCCAGCAGGGGCGGCGAGGGCACGGCAGTGGAAAGCCCGATCAGGGCGACGCCATGGCGGATCCGCAGGCTGGGGAACACTGCCGCGTCGCTTTCGGCGCGGCAGTCCGCCGTCAGATAGTCTTCCCACTGTGCATAGGTTTCGCTCCAGTGCGCGGCGACTGTGCTGTCGTGGTTGCCGGGTACCAGGCTCACCTGCTCCGGCGGTCCCAGGGTTTCCAGCCAGCGGCGTGCCTGAGCGAATTCCTCCGGCTGGCCGAGGTGGGTGAGGTCGCCAGTGATCACCAGGTGATCGGGGCGCGTCCGGGCGAGGTCCCGCTGCAATGCCGCCAGCACTTCGGCGCGGTGTTCGAAGCGCCGCTTGCGGTACCAGGACAGGTAACCGAGCGCGCGCTTGCCGAGCCATTCGCGGGGCGACAGCGGCCTCGGCGTGCTGAGATGCGGGTCGGACAGATGCGCGAAGGTGAAAGACGCCGCGTCCGCCGCCGGACTTTCGGTCAGTGGCTGCGGCGCGGGGGTCGCCATCAGCCGGCGGCGTCCGTGCGCAGCGCGGCGAAGGCCGCCAGCATCTGCTCGATCTGCGCGCGGCTGTGGGCGGCGCTGATGCTGCAGCGCAGCAGGCTGTCGCCGCTGGGCGATGCCGGCGGCACCACCATGTTCACATAGACACCGGTCTCCAGCAGGCGGCGCCACCAGGCAAAGGCCTGATTGCGATCCGCAAGGGTCACGGCGACCACCGGACTCGGGTTGGGGCCGACCCGGAAACCCAGGGCCTTGAGCCCGTCGTAGAGCTGCCGGGCGTTGTCCCAGAGGCGGGTGCGCAACTCGGGTTCGGCACGCATGATCGCCAGCGCCGCGCGCGTCGAGGCCACCACCGAGGGCGAGGCGGAAGCGGTGAAGATATAAGCGCGCGTCGAAAAACGGATGGCTTCCAGTTGGGCGTGCGGGCTGGCGCAAAAGCCGCCGGTGGCGCCCAGGCTCTTGCTGAAGGTGCCGACGAAGAAGTCCACGGCATTGCCCACGCCCGCCGCCACGGCGGCGCCTTCGCCCCGGTCGCCCAACACGCCCAGGGAATGGGCTTCGTCCACCAGCAGCAGGCCGCCGTATTCCTGTTTGATGGCGGCGATCTCGCGCATCGGCGCGGTGTCGCCCAGCATGCTGTAGATGCCCTCGACCACGATCAGCGTATTGGCGACGCGCTCGCCCAGGCGGCGCAGGCGCTTTTCCAGATCGGCGGGGTCGCTGTGCTTGAAGCGGATCACTTCGGCGCCGCTCAACTGGGCGCCGCCGTAGATGCTGGCGTGGCTGTCGGCATCCAGCAGAATCACATCGCCCGGGCCGGCGAGGGTGGCGCACATGCCCTGGGTGGCGGCGTAGCCGGTGGTGAACACCATGGCGTGGGGCACCCGGTAGAGATCCGCCAGCTCGGCTTCCAGAGCGAGGTGCTCGGCGAAGGTTCCGTTCGCCATCCGCGAACCCGTGGTGCCGGTGCCCCAGCGCGCCGCGGCGGCCTGGGCTGCTGCAATGCAACGGGGATCGAAGGACAGGCCGAGATAATTGTTGGTGCCGGCCAGGATCACCCGGCGGCCCTCGACCACGCCTTCGGTCGCGGACAGCAATTGCTCGGTGACGGCCCCGAAAGGTTTGACACCGAGGGCGGCCAGTTCGGCCTGCACCCGGGCCATGGATTCGAATTTATCCAGCAGCATCAGGACTCCTCGAAAAACCTGCGGTGTGATTCAAAGACGGGGCGGAGCCTGTCCGACGGCGCCAGCGGCGCGGCATTTAGCGGGCGGAGCATCCCGGCCGGTATTGTAGTCCGGAACCCGAATGATCGGGCTGCCCGGGCCGTGCCGCGCGGCGGCGTGAGTGCGTCCGGTCAGTGCTTCAGATTGTGGAGCGACCTGGCCAGATCGCCGATGGTGGTGATGTTGGGCAGGATGTTGAGCGGAATGGAGAGATCGAAGTGATCTTCCAGCTTTTCGATCAGCTCCATTACCTGAAGGGAGCTGAGCCCGACGTCGGCGATCA
>JBFWOQ010000119.1:0-4171 GCA_050250395.1 Porticoccaceae bacterium | reverse complement strand
GGAAGTAACGCAACTCTTCGAACAGGAACTTCGACCCGGCGATCAATTTATCGACATCGGTGCCAACGTAGGCTACTACTCGGTTTTGGCACAGGCGCGCGGCGCCAGCGTCATCGCCTTCGAACCGGACCCGCTCAGTGCCGCAGTCTGGCGGCTGAATTGTCGATTGAACGGTGCCCAAGACAGAATGCACCTGGTGCAGGTCGGATTGGGCCAAACCAATGGCGAGTTGCCCTTCCATCGCACGGCGGTTGGCAATACCGGGCGCAGTGGATTCAGGACCAGCGATGGTATTTCGTGCTTTACCGCCGCGGTGCAGACACTGGATGCGTTGGCCGCCGATCTCGGGCTGCGCGCCGGCGCGGTTTGGAAGATGGATGTAGAGGGCTTCGAGGGCGAAGTGTTGCAGGGCGCGCGCTGCAGCTTGGCCAGGACGCCGCCACGTCTGGTCCTGTTCGAGGCAGAGGAACGCTGCACCGATCCGACGCCCTACCAGTTGTTGGAGCAGTGCGGCTATCGGATCGAGCATCTGCCGCGGCAGTCGGGAGAACGCGAAGAAAAAGAGAACTACATCGCCCGCAGACGCGACTGCCTCGCTTGATCCACTCGCGCTGCCACCCAAGTGCCGATCAACACGCCGATGATGCATCGGAACACAAGTCATGTCAGAACTCGACGTAATTATTCCTTGTCGTGCACCGGCACCCTGGCTGACACAGGCTGTGGAATCCTGTCTCGAAAGTAGCGTCGACGGCGCGGTTTGGGTAGTGGACGACGGCAGCATCGATGCTTCGGTGACCGAGACCGTCGCCGCTATCGGCGACGCCCGAGTGCGGTATTTGCGGCAGGCGGCATCCGGGCCGTCCGCAGCCCGGAACACCGGATTGCGCGCCGGCTGCGCGCCGTGGTTGCTCTACCTGGACGCTGATGATTTCCTTCTACCGGGCGCAATGGCAAGTATGTTGGCGGCTGCTCAGGTGAACGGCGGTGTGGTGCTGGCGGGTTGGCGGGATGTGTCGGCCGACGGATCGTCGATCCTGGCGGAACACCGGCCGCCGCCAGCATCGAATCTGGGTGCGCTGGCGGACCTGATTCGCATCAGTCCACCGCTCGGGCCGGTGCTGCTGCCACGGACACCGATTGTTTGGGACGAAAGCCGCCGCGTTTGGGAGGTCACCCGCTATTTCAATCGGGTGGCGGCGGAGATCGATGTGCTGACCGTTTTGCCGGACTGCATGGCTGCCATGCGGCAACACGATTCGGTGACCAGACTGAGCCATTCTCAGCGTCATTTCGCGATCGATGTACAAACCGCCTTCTGGCAAGAGGAATACGCGTGGTTGCGATCGATCGGTGAGGCCGGCGATCCGGCACGATATCTGGTCGCGGAGCGGCTGCTGGGCCTGGCTTACGCCGGACTGCGATCAGACGAGCCCAGCGCCCACGAAGCGGCGTCGGCCATCCTTGCCTTGGCCGGGCGCGAGCGCTGGCAAGCCGAGCTTCGAACTCGCATTGGCTCGGCGGCGTGGATCGCTACACGCCTTGGCGCGACGGCGTTGCGGGCATTTGCGCGATTGAATCTGGCGCTTGGGCGATGATTCGCTTGGGAGAGTCGGAGGGCGGCGAGAAGTGACGGATGTGCCTGTCAACCTTCGTTCAGTGTGTCAACTGTGACGTCGAACATCCGCCCGAGGCATGCTGCTATCGCCGAGAGTGAAAATCGAAAAATCGACCTGAAAAAGGGCAGCAGCGGTTGGCGATACGTGCAGCCTTCGCTTGGCATCAAACAACTGCGTTGGTGGAAAGGAGCGGGACAATGACGAGAATCGAAACGCATCAGTCACATGAGCTTTGCCCTGTCTGTGGCGAAACTGGCGTGGTGCTGGGTTTTGTCAAGGGCGTGCAGGTCTATGAGTGCGGAGCGGCCGAGTGTCGGTTGTGGTTCCTGCCCAAGCGTGTACGCCCAGAGGCTGACCGCGACAACAGTTGGTACCAGGAGCGGCTTGCAGATGACAATTCGCTTGCGCAGATGGCACTGACAAAGATGTTGCCGCTGTATCGCCGGCAGTTGGGGTTGTTTGACAAGTTGACCGATGGCCGCCATTTGGTGGATGTGGGATCGGGTCAGGGCTATTTTGTAGCTGCGGCAAACAGCTGTGGATGGGAAGGTGCCGGGGTTGAGCTTAGTTCGCACGGACGGGCATTCGCCAAAAGCCGGTTCGGTATCGCCGTGGTGGAGCGAATCGAGGAGATCGCTTCAGGCACTGTTGATGCTGTTCGCGCATCGCACGTACTTGAACATATCCCGGAGCCCAACTTGTTCCTCGCTGAATTGGCGCGAATACTTCGGCCGGGCGGCGCCCTCCTGGTGATCGTACCCCACCGGGAGCCGTTCATCGAAATGCTGGTCAATCGCGTTCGACGCTGCCGTCGTGGGTCTCGCGTGTTATCAGGTGCCGTCTACCCAGATATGCATGTGCTGGGCTTTGACGAGCGAACTTTGACTTCTGTCGTCGCGCGACACGGACTGAAGGCGCTCTGGACTCGCAGCGTAAGCATGGGCAATTCGACTTTCTATCCTTGGTGGTACGACGATCTCGTTGCCCCGCTCGACTTTCTGTCTTGGGTTAAATTAGGGCCGAAATTCTGTATTCCGCGCTTGGTGAACAACTTGGGCGGTCCTCTGGGTCGCGGCGACTGGGTGGTAGCCATGTTTCAGAAAACGTGAAGCGCGGGCGCAGATACCCGATGACGCGGGTCGCCCATGCATTGCCCTGGTACGCGCCGGAAAGCTGGGGTGGGACTGAGCAGTACGTGGCGGCGCTGGCGGCGTCCTTGCAGGCACGCGGCTGTACATCGGTGGTGATGGCGCCCAGCCGCCTTGCGGAGGTCGAGCGCTATGCCCACGCGGGCCTGACGGTGTTGCGCTGGCGGGTCGATGGCGGTGCTGGCGCGGGTGGGTTTGTGGATTGCCTGCGCGAGTCCGGCGCCGAGGTGCTGCACCTGCATGGCTGGACGCCGCTCTGTGGTGCGGCCGAATTGGCAGAGGCGGCGGCGCAGGGGGTGGCAACGGTGGTGACCGTGCATGTGCCGAGTCTGGTCTGTGCCACCGGCACCATGCTGCATCTCGGTTCGCGGCCCTGTGATCGGGTCGATTCGCCAGGGCGCTGTGCCCGTTGTTGGCTGCAATCGCACGCAGTGCCAGCGCCGCTGGCGCTTGCGCTGGCGGCGCTGCCCCTGCCGTTATCGGCCGGCCTGTTGCGTGCCGTGCCGGGCCGATTACGGCATCTGCCGGGTGCCCATGCGGCCATGCAGGAGCGCAAGACGGGCGCATTGTCGGGTCTGGCCACTGCCGACCGGGTGGTCGCTGTCTGCAGCTGGCTGCACCGCGCCTTGCTCGCCTTGGGCACGGATGCCGGCCGCACGGTGCTGGTAAGGCAGGCGCTGGATGCCGACTGGCTGGGCCACCTGGCGGATGTGCAGACACCGGAGGTGGACAGCGAGAATCTGCAACTGCTCTTCGTGGGACGCTGGGATCGGGTCAAAGGGCTGCATGTGTTGATCGCTGCCTTGTTGGCCTTGGGCAAGGCATCACCGTTTCGCCTGCGCGTCATCATGGCCGGGCCGAGCGAGGTGGGCGAGCCTGGCTACCGAAAGGAGATCCTGCAGATGATCGACGGCGACCCACGCTTCGAGATTGTCCAGTCGCTACCGCGTGACCAGCTTGCGGTGGCGATGGCCAGCGCCCAGGTCTTGGTCATTCCTTCGCAGTGGTTGGAAACCGGCCCGCTGGTGGCCTTGGAAGCGCGCGCCTTGGGTACCTTCGTGCTGGCCTCCGATATCGGTGGGCTGGCCGAGAATCTACGCGGGGACCCCGGCGCTGCGCTGGTCCGCTTCGATGATGTCGGTGCCTGGTCCGAGGCATTGCAGGGTCTGGTGCAGGGTCGCGATGCAGTGCGCCGCGTGCCAGGCGCTTCGCCAGTGCGCAGCAGCGATGATCTGGCCGGCGAGATGCTCGACGTCTACGCGGATGCCATCGCCTCTTCAGGCTTACGCAAGTCGGCATGAACAAGCCCCTACTGTCCATCCTCATCCCGGTCTACAACACCGCGGGGGTGCTCGATCAGACGCTGGACAGTGCACTCGCCGAGGCGGCCAGCGTCGATGCCGA
>JBFWOQ010000118.1:0-4234 GCA_050250395.1 Porticoccaceae bacterium | reverse complement strand
TGTGTGGGCGGAGGAGAGTCTGCGGCCGGGGCCTGGGCGAGTAGCAGCAACACGGCAGGCACGAGCCAAGCCGTTCTGCCTTTCGCTCGGCGACTGAAATCCATCCGGTGTTGCCTCCGCGTGAGATGCGCAGGGCGCGCTGGCCCGGTGCGCATCGGATATGATTGACCGGCGATGCCCCCTATCGTGGTGCGGTTCAGCCCTGCCATCCACGTCCCTGCCCCACGCAGGAAGGATCGCGGACAGCCCATATGCATGGGCCATGACGATCAGACCGTGTCAGGGCAGGAATGCCGGTGCCCGCTGAGATCGTGCGGGCAGCAGTGATTATCGCAGGTGTAGCAGAGTCGGTTTCATTAATCACGAATTTTTGAAAGCGAATAACTGCTGTGTTCCGTGCCGGGTCGAACGAGGCTTTGCCGGACAGGAAAAAACGCCGCCCGACCTTCGCGGCCGGACGGCGTCAGGACGAACCCGCTGACGGGATTGCGGCCCGGCGGAACAAACGCCCCGCCGAGTGCCGGCTCAGGTGTTCATGGCTTCGAAGAAATCGTGGTTGGTCTTGCTGTATTTCAGTTTGTCCAGCAGGAACTCCATTGCGTCCACCGTGCCCATCGGGCTCAGGATGCGCCGCAGCACCCACATCTTCGACAGCGTGCTCTTCTCGACCAGCAATTCTTCCTTGCGGGTGCCCGACTTGGTGATGTCGATTGCCGGGAACGAACGCTTGTCCGAAAGTTTGCGATCAAGAATGATTTCCGAGTTGCCGGTGCCCTTGAACTCCTCGAAGATCACCTCGTCCATACGGCTGCCGGTATCGATCAGCGCCGTGGCGATGATCGTCAGCGACCCGCCTTCCTCGATGTTGCGCGCCGCGCCGAAGAAGCGCTTCGGCCGCTGCAGCGCGTTGGCGTCCACGCCGCCGGTGAGCACCTTGCCCGAGGACGGCACAACCGTGTTGTAGGCGCGTGCGAGGCGCGTGATGGAGTCGAGCAGGATCACCACATCGCGCTTGTGCTCGACCAGGCGCTTTGCCTTCTCCAGCACCATCTCCGTGACCTGCACATGGCGCGTCGCGGGCTCATCGAAGGTGGAGCTCACGACTTCCCCCTTCACGCTACGCGCCATGTCGGTGACTTCCTCCGGCCGCTCATCGATCAGCAGCACGATCAGGAACACCTCGGGATGATTGGCCGCGATGGCGGTCGCGATGTTCTGCAGCATCACGGTCTTGCCGGTGCGCGGAGGCGCAACGATCAGGGCGCGCTGGCCCTTGCCGACCGGTGCGATCAGGTCGATGACCCGGGGGGTAAAGTCGCGCTGCGGTCCTTTGGCGACCGACTGGAAGTTCTCGACCTCCATCTTCAGCCGTTCATCGGGATACAGCGGGGTCAGATTGTCGAAGTTGATTCGGTGGCGCACCGCTTCCGGCGGCTCGAAGTTCACCGCCTCGACCTTCAGCAAGGCGAAGTAGCGTTCACCGTCACGGGGGGAGCGGATCTGTCCTTCGACGGTATCGCCGGTGCGCAGTCCGAAACGGCGGACCTGACTTGGGCTGACATAGATGTCGTCGGGGCCGGGCAGGTAATTGGCTTCCGGGCTGCGCAGGAAGCCGAAGCCGTCCGGCAGGATCTCCAGCGTGCCTTCCCCGTGAATGGCCTGATCGTTCTCTGCCAGGTTTTTCAGGATCGCGAACATCATGTCCTGCTTGCGCAGGGACGAGGCGTTTTCAATGTTCAACGATTCGGCAAAGCTCACCAGATCGGCGGGCGATTTCATTTTCAGTTCGGCGAGATGCATCGGGTGCCTCGATGAGGGCGAGGGAGTAAATGGGGGAAGGAGGCAGCCTGCGGGTTCAACCGGACCCGAGTCCGGCGGAGGGTGCTACCATACGGAATTTGAGCGAGATCGAGTCCGGAGCGCCGGAACGCGGCTACGCTTCTGACTTACAAGAAAATAGTGAGCGGGTCCCGCAATGTCAACCAGCGCGGCGATCTGTGGATAACCCGCCGGTCTCTGCCCGGCGCACTCAATGTCCTGACGCCGACGGAGAGTTTCCCTTCCGCGCCGGCCGCCGCAGCCTGGGCTTAGCCAGCGGCGTAGAGGCATCCAGGGTGGCGTGCAACGCCGCCACGGTTTCGGGCGGCAGGCGATGGATCACCTGCGCCAGACGATTCGCCAGCGCCGTCTGCTCCGGCGTCAGGCCAGCCGTGTTGACGGTGACGCGCGGATTGGACAGCCGAGCAAGCTGCGCCAGGTCGTCCGCATCGTCCCAGATCAGGCCCAGGAACTCGTTCACCTGGTGCACCAGGCCGGCGCTCGGCGCACCGCGCTTGCCATGCTCCAGGGCCGAGAGATAGGCCGCAGAAACCTGCAGACCTTCCGCCATGCTTTTCAGGGTCAGGCCGCGCGCCTCCCGGAGTGCGCGCAGACGCGCGCCGAACGGCGTCATCTGATCCGGCGCAGCAACAGCCGGACCGATCCCGGATTCGCCGGATGCGGATGCACCGCCGCCAGAACCAGCGGGCGGATTTCCGGAAGGTTGAGCCAGATCGGGAATTCCCGCCGGATCGTGCCGCCGCTTTCGCCCGACCCGCGACCGGTGATCACCTCCACGCAGCGCAGACGGTCGGCATGCGCATTGCGAAGGAAGGCGATCAGCGCGTGATAGGCGTGCTGGGCCGTCATGCCGTGCAGGTCAAGCTTGCGGACGGCAATGAGCTTGCCGCTTCGCAGCCGCTGCCAGGTGGATGCATCCACGCCGGCCGGCGCCGCACCGACCGTGACCGGCCGCGGCCGTTCGGCGCGCGCCGTGCCGGCCGGGGGACGAACCAGGCGGGGACGCGGCGGCAACTCGGCCGCGGGTGGCGGCAGTGCGACGGGCGCGACGGGAGGCTGGCCGCGGAGCGGCGTGATCAAGCGCGCGAACTGCGCCCATTCGGCGCGGTCGGCCTCGGTCAGAGGGCGGGGGCGGGCAGGCATGCGGTCTTCATTCAGCCGTGGTCACGGCCCCCGGCTCAGGCCGCGCTGGGATAGCGCGTCCAGGTAGCGGCTCCAGCGCCGCTCCCGCTCGAGGCCCAGTTCATGCAGGTAGTCCCACGAAAAGATCCCGGTATCATGCCCGTCGTCGAATACCAGCCGCACCGCGTAGTTACCCACCGGCTCGATCGCCGTAATGGCGACCGACCGCTTGTTCGGCACGATCTGCTTCTGGTCGGGGCCGTGACCCTGCACCTCGGCACTCGGACTTTCCACGCGCAGATATTCGGCGGGCAGCGCGAAGACCCCGCCGTCATCAAACGACACGTGCAGTACGCGCTCGCGGCGGTCCAGACGGATTTCCGTGGCGGTGGGCATCACTCGTCCAGCTTGCGCGCCTCCTCGACCAGCATGATCGGGATCCCGTCGCGGATCGGATACGCAAGGCCGGCCTTGCGGCTGATCAGCTCACCATGCTGGCGGTCGTATTCCAGGGGACCCTTGGTCAACGGGCATACCAGGATTTCCAGCAGGCGCGGGTCGATCGGGGCGGGGCGATCGGGGGGAGCAGGGGCATCACTCATGGTCGGTTCCGTCGGTCAGCTTACCACACGGCCGGGCGGCAGGTCGGGGCCGGCGGCACCCATCTGCAACAGCGCGAGCAGGGTCGAGGCGCGGTCGGCCTCGGTGCCGGCTTCCAGCAGCGCCTGTTTCTCGGCCGGCTCGAATGGGCATACCATCGCCAGTGTCACTACCAGGGCCTCGTCCGGCATGCGCCGGATCGCATCCCAGTTCGCGTCGATACCTCGGTGGGTGAAGAACGCCCGCAGTGCCGACAGCAGCGCTTCCCGTTCCACGCCGTCTGGCTGGGGTGCGAGGTCGAGGTCGCCGAGGTAGCGGGAGAAATCGCCCCGCACGCGGCGGTAACCGCGGCGCATCTCCTTCTCCTCGGCCACCGAAAAGCGCAGCAGGCCAGTCAGCGTGATCAGGAATCGCCCGTCATCGGTCTCACTGAATGACGACAGACGGCCCAGGCAGCCGATCTGGTACAATGCCGGCCCGTTCGTGGTTTCCGGCAGCTTGGGATCCGGCTGGATCATGGCGAACATGCGCGGTGCGGCGAGTGAATCCTCCACCATCGCCTTGTAGCGCGGCTCGAAGATATTGAGCGGCAGCTTGCCACGCGGCAGCAGCAAGGCGCCGGTCAGCGGAAACACCGGGAACTCGGTCGGCAGGTCCTCCGGGCGTGGGTGAA
>JBFWOQ010000117.1:0-4253 GCA_050250395.1 Porticoccaceae bacterium | reverse complement strand
CGGTAGGCAATGTCGATCGTTGGCGGCGCTTTAGGAGTGTCGCCGCGTTGGGGTGAGACGACCGGGTTGGATGCTGGGGTGGAAGTCGGGGATGGTGGATGCGCTGCGCTTATCCACCCTACTTCCTTGGCTTGCGCTGCCGCCGCTGGTCGGTCATGCGTATGCTGTCGGTTGGACCGGATGCGCTGCGTATGAATCGGGTTGTCTATTTGCTGGCGGGGCACTGTTGGGCGGCGATCATGGCTTCGGCCATTTCGCCATAGACGCCGGCCCAGGCGGCTTCCACGGCTTCGGTGTAGTCGGCGCCCAGTGTGTCGCGCAGCGCACGCAACAGGGCGATGCCGACCAGGTCGTAGTGGGTTTCGTCGGTACCATAGGCGCGGTGACGGAGGCCCAGATCGACACAGAGCGCAGCCAGAGTTTCTGGCTGGTCGAGCCGTGCCAGCAAGGCCTGGATCATGTCCATCAGTTTTTGCGCCTGGACGTCGATGTCGTCCGGGAAAAATTTGCGCAATGCCGGGTCCTGGGCGAACAGGTGGCGATAGAACCCGGCGCCGAAGGCGGCCGCCCCGGGTAGTATGTGTGTGTGGGTGCGGCGCAGCAGGGCGATCTGGCTTGGGTCCATGGCTTTCACGCGGCAAAGCCGAAGGTCGGGGTGGGCGCCGGATTCGCGCAGTTAGCAGTTGAAAGTCGCTGCGCTCGCCGCATCCGACGGGTTGCTTTGGTCGCGGCGCTGCGCGGGCGCGGCGCGCGACCGGTCGCGCTCAGTTGTCGAAGCCGTTCTGGAAGATCAGGTCGGGAAGTACGACCGGCACCGCTTCGGCCTCCGAAGCGCCCCGATCCACCAGCGAATTGATGATGCGCGGGTTGCCCTCGATATCGGTGCTGGCGATGCCGCCGGAAGGATTATTGACGCCGGAGTCGCGCAGCGGCGAAACATCGTTCGGTAGGCGCACCATGCCGACCCCGGTCCATTGCGGGTCGCCGGTGCTGGTGCCTTGTTCGAAGAAGGCGCCGTTCGTTATCTGCACCATCTCGAAGTGGTTATTGCGCAGTGTGATTCCACCACCGGCCGCTGAGAAAACCTGAATGGTCGAACCGACGAAGCTGCTGGTATTGTCGGCGACCGCATTGTTGGAGGCGGTTATCACGCCTTCAAGGCCGAGCCCGAACCCGACCTGCGAGGTGCCCTGGTTGGCGAAGATGGAGTTGTTGCTGACAAAGGCGATCGCGTTGGATGTCGCATTGATGCTCACCGCCGCGGAGCTACTGGCGCCGGTGGCGGTGTTGTTGCTCACCACATTGTTGCGAAAGCGGATGAAGCCGCCGCCCTGCTGGGAAATGGATACGCTTCGTGCGCCCTGCACGCTGGACTGGCCGGCGGTGACGATCACGTTTTCGACCAGCAACTGGGTCGCGATCGTGCCGGTGACGTTCCACTGTATGCCTGAAGCGCCGAAGGAGTTGAACGTGCGGCCGCGGGACAAGGTCAGGTTGCGGATGCTGACCTGTCCCGAGTAGCTTGGGGTCAGTGGAGCGAACAGCAGGTTCGGGCCTTGAAATTCGGCGTCCAACTGCGTCAACAAGGTGCCGATCGACTGGCTTGCGCAGTTGTTGCCGGTGCTCCAGCCGCCGCTCAGGCCGAGCGTGGTCGCCTCGTCGCTGGCCGCGGGCAGGAATCGCCAACGTGCATTGGAGAACGGTTCGGTGCTACCGGTGAGGATGCCATTGGTGATGCGGACCTCGTCGTTCTGGCCATTGGTCGCCGCGCTGGCCAGGGCATTGGCGAGTTGCGTGCCGGTCGATACGCAGAAGGTCGTCGCCTGGGCGTTCGTCCATCCAGCCAGCAGCAGGCCGGCGATCCATCGAGCGGTGGTGGTCAGTGGTGCAGGCATTGCGCTTCTCCCGTGTTGTCGTGGGCACCGGGTCCGGTGCGGCGGGAGCCAGTCTGTGCGATCGGCGGCGCGCCTGCCTGAGCGCAGGCTTAGCTTTGGCTTTCGCCAGTCTTACCGGAAAATTGTGTTTGGATTCAGTCGTGTGCCTTAACCGCGCCACAGCGGCACGGGGTATCGACCCGCGAACTGGCGGGAGTTCAGTGCGGTTTCGCCAGCGCTTCGCGCAGGTCGCGGCGCAACACGGCCACCGCCAACGGCGGAAACGGCGGGTCGAGCGCACGTTCGGCCGGGACCGGTTGGCCGAGTTGCCAGGCCAGGTAGCGCGCCTCCTCGACCAGGCGGGTGTCGAAAACGCCGCGCCGCTGGGCATCGGTCAAAGCCAGCATCGCGGCCTCGCGCTCGCCTCGGTTCCAGGCGCTGCGGGCCCGCCACAGCGCTTCGCCGGCGGCATCCACGGCGGCGGGTAGGGGCGGATCGATTGCTGGTCGAAGCCGGGCCGCGACCAGGGCCGCGATCAACTGGAACTCCGCGGACTGGGTGGTGTTGGCGGCGGCGATGGCCCGGTCGAGCTCGGCGTGGGTCGCTGCCTGGTTCATGGCTCGGGCATGCAATTCCGCGAGGAACAGGCTGGTGTCGAAGTCGCTGATCGGGTTGGCGGTCGTGGCCAAGCTGGCTCGTGCTCGTTCCAGACCGGCAATGGCGGCCTGGTCCTGGTGCCGCATCACTTCGATCGCGGCGACGCTGACCAGGGCGCGCCGCCTCAGATCGAGGCGGGCCGAGGCCACGCTGTAGTCGGCACAATCGCGAAAAGCCCGATAGGCGGCGTCGAAGTCGCCTCGGCTCCAGGCGATCCGCCCGAGAACAAAGGCATACGCTGCATCTTCACGCCGCGGCAGACGGTCGAGCAGGGCCTGCGCCCCGGCAATGTCGCCGAGCGAAGCGCGATCGGCGATCACCATCTCGAGCTTGCGGTGGCCGAGCGCTGGCACGTCGATCTGCTGGATTTCATGCAGCGCGGCGGTGCGCAGGTTGGCTGCGACCATCAGGTGCGCCCTTGCCAGACGCATCTGCCATGCCTGCGGGCGGATGTTGAGCAGGGCGCCGGCCTGCCGCATCACCGCGGCGGGGCTGTCGTTCAGCTCAGCGTCAACGTATCCAAGCAACAGATTGACATAGACATCGTGCAGCGGCCGCGCGCGCTGGTTGGCCTGTTCCAGCCACAGCGCCGCGCGCTCGGCATTGCCGGTGCCTGCCGCCCACAGCGCCAGAAACGCCGCCGGCACCGGGGTGGTGGCATCGGCCTGGTGTACGGCCTGCAAGAGTGCCTCGCCGCGGCCGCGGTCGCCTTGCGCATCGTGGATGAACGCTTCACGAACCAGGCCGGTCGAGCGCGGGTCGCTGCCATGCAGGTCGGTCTCGTACAGTCCGTAGCCAGCATCGACCACCGCCACCGGCGCGATGCCTAGTCGAAGTCCGATCACCGTTGCCGCGAAAATCGACGCAACGATTACCACCCGCCGCAGGCGCCAGGGGCGTCGAGCGGGCGTGGCCGGCTCGTCGTTCGTCGGTACCAGGGGCGCGGTCGCAGGCGGCGCCAGCGGGCGGGTGGCGATCGGCGCAGCGACTGGCGCGGCGATGAGAGTTTCCGGGCGCTCCGCAGCCGATTCGGCGTCGCCGGCGCGGCGGCGTGGTGCAGCGGACGGGGGAAGGCCGGTCGGCAACAGGATCTTATCGCCGTGATCGTGCGGGCGCCGCGTTACCGGAACACCGAGTCGCAGGCCAACCCCACGCACGGTCAGCAGGGCCGAGGCGTGCTGGCCGAGCACCGCACGGGCGCGAAAAATGACCTGGGTAAGCGCTTCATCGGACACGATCTGGCCACCCGGCCAGAGCGCGGCAATCAGCTCGTCGCGGCTTTGCACGCGGTTCGATACCAGGCACAGTTGCAGCAACAGTTCGAAGGCCTTGCGCGAGCACTGCACCACCCGTCCATCGACGCGCAGGCTGTGCTTATCGGCATCAAGTTCCACTCCGGCGAAAACAAAGCATCCGGCACCGGATTCGATCGAGGCGGCTTCCTGTTCCATGCTCCGTAAGGTGTGCTGTGCTGGCCGACAGTTTACGCCAGCAGGAGCGGATCGGGCGAGGCCATGCTCAGGCTGTGGCGCTCGATCACCGTGCATTGCGGATGGCGGGCGGTCGCGGATCGACGGCGCTGCGTTGGGATGAGAAGACCGGGTTGGATGCTGGGGTGGAAGTCGGGGATGGTGGATGCGCTGCGCTTATCCACCCTACTTCCGTCGCCCCGGCGAACGCCGGGGTCCAGTTCTGTCGTCGGTCCTCGGTCATCTGCCTACT
>JBFWOQ010000116.1:0-4259 GCA_050250395.1 Porticoccaceae bacterium | reverse complement strand
CGCCACGATAAACCATCCGCGCGCGCCGCGCCAATCCGAGGCGGGTATAGGCGTGCGCTTGTCCCTGTCGCCGCAGATTTCACGACAGGGACCGCGGTATTGCTATTGCGCCATGTAACCGCCCCACGGTCCCCGGCTCGCGTCGCGCCGCTCGCCCGGCGCCGGCAAAGCGATGCATCGCCCCGGTTCGCTCAATCGAGCGGGCTGACCAAATCCGCGTCCACCTTTGTTCAGCACGAGGGTGTTTGACGAAGGGCTGCACCGCGATGGACGGTTTGTCTTTGATGGGTTCGATAGTCTCCGTCGGGGGCGGTGCCGCCGCGACCAGCGACTCGGCGGGGAAGGGTGAAGCGGCGGCGACCGGCGCAGCGGCCACTGCTTCAAACGGTTGCTGCGATCCTCTGCGGTGTCGCAGAAAGGCATCCACGGCAATGATGGCGACGCCGACGCCCACCGCGATGAACCGCACATCGATCCCCGCCAAAAGCCAATCGGGCAGCTTCACCGCGTCGAGAAAGGCCGTCATCCAGCGCTCGGGGGTAAACCCCGTCAGGGTGACGATGACGCCTACGACCTGCGCGGTGTTCCACAGGTGGTTCAGCGGGCGCGGTTTCGGATCAGGACTCATGGAACCTCTGATCATTCACTGAAATTTCCATTTGGCGACGTCGGTATTGAGCGATCAGACGATGCGATATCCCCTCGACGCCCACCGGCCGGCGGCCGGCACCCTGTGGGTTGGGATAGAACGGTTTAATGGCAGCGGTCTATTCCTGCCACGGAATGATGCGTTCTATCGCGTCGAGAAATTGTTCCTTGCGGATCTTCTTGCGGAACTTCTCGAAGCTTTCTGCGGCGAAGGTTTGCTACCGCATGTGCTCCATTCTCCTGGCCGTTCCCGTTGCGTGTATCGTCGCCTATCGTGCGAAATAGTCAGAGCTTCCTCATCCAGTGTTCTCCGGCTTGTAGCCGTCGCGTTAATCGAAAACATCCGCGGCGGTTGCTCCTTTTACCACTGTTGGGGCAAGCGTCTGGACGTATGAAAAGCCCGCAGGACTTCCACTGTCTGGCCACGCACGCGGTAGGGGACGAGGTACCGCGTTTTCGGCACTATCAGTTCGCGCGTGCCGGCCACCCGACCCGGACGCCCAAAAGCGGGCTGCTCCGCCAGCGCGGCTACCGCGTCCAGCACGCGTTGCACGACAACATGCGCCGCGCCGGGGTCATCCCTGGCAATGTAGGCTGCCTCAGCGTCGAGGTTACGCAGTGCGGTGCGCAACCATCGGATGCGCATCAAACCGGTGCCTCACTCCGCCATTTACCGCGCAGGACGGCAAGGTCTTCATCGCTGGCGAAGTCGCCCGAGTCCGCTTCCTGCAAGGCGGTCTGGATTTCGCGAATCTGCCACTCGTTGTTCTCGACGAAATCGCGGATGGCTTCGGCCGCCAGGTATGACTTGCTGCGCCGAGTCGCCTGCGCCAATTGATCGAGCCGGCTTTTGACATCGTCTTCGAGGCGAACCGTCATGGTCGAACTCATGGGAATCCTCCGCGTGCAAATGTACACAACATAGCACCAACAAGCACAAGCGGCGAGGCGTTTGTATGACCCCCGCCGGTCAGCCGGTGGCTCGAGATCGAGCGCGGTGATCCGGGCGCACCTGCGGTTGCGGCGAATGTTGCGCGTGGCCGGTGATCGTCGTTTGCCAGCTCCACAGCGCGATGGCAAAAGTACGACCTGAGCCGCAGCCCCAGCGCAGGGCTACGCGCCCGATCAAGCACCGAAGACCGGGCGCGTCAGCGCGATCAAGGCTTCCGCCTGCCCGGGAGTTCGAAGCATATGACGCCACAAGTCTTCAAGGTACTGGCCAGTCAGTGTTGGGGCGAGTTCACGTACTTTCGGCAGTTGCTGCCGGGCTTCGGTGTGAAGCCCGAGCGCCTCTAGCGACAGGGCTAACGCCAGATAACCCCAGCCGAACCCGGATAGATGCTTGACCACATTACGCGCTGCTTGCTCGGCTTGCTGTGGGTCGTTTTTTGACAAATAACAAAATGAAAGAAACAAGTAGGCCAAACCGACGTAGGGGTCTTTTGGCGAGCGACGCAGAAATAGCGCCATTTGGGTGATGCCGTCCTCGGGTCGTGCATCGGCCCACAGTGCCTGACCGTAGTAAATTCGGGAGAAACTGCTATTGGGATTGATGGTGAGGCTACGCTCCAGATAACTAATCGCCTGCGCCGCCTGACCGGCCCAGATACAGGAGCATCCACAATAACTCAATACGACAGGATCACTCGGGGCCAGGCTCAACGCTCTGTTCACCAGTGACAAGGCCTCTTGCGAGTCTTTGGCCAGATCGCTACTTAGCGCCAAAGCTATCCGCCGGCTGATCATAAAACCGAGCAGCGCCCAGCTCACGGCGTAGCCCGGTTCGATCTCGGTGGCTCGCCGCGCCAGCTTTTCCGCGTCCAGCAGAGATTTTGGATCCGGTTGGGTGATATAGAGAACCTCTGCCTGCACGCACAGCGCCCAGGCTTTGAGGTCTTCCGGCCTGGCCCGTTGTGCGCGGTTGCTTTCGGCAACGCCGAGATTGGAACACAGCGCTGTAACCAGGCTATCCACCACCTCATCCATGACGTCGAACAGTTCCGCTTTCGGGCGGTCGATCTTGTCCGCCCAGACATGGGTGCCGCTGGCGGTTTCGATCAACTGCAGGGTGATCCGCAAGCGGTCGCCGATGGGGCGGATGCTGCCCTCCAGCACATAGCGCACCCCCAGCTCCTTGCCGACCGCGCGGATATCCGGCGACTGGCCCTTGTAGGCAAAGGTGGAATTGCGCGCGATCACGAACAGACGGCTGTCGCAGGACAGGCCGGTGATGATGTCCTCGGTCATGCCGTCGGCGAAATACTCCTGGCTCTTGTCGTCGGACATGTTGACGAACGGCAGCACCGCAATCGACGGTTTGTCCTTGACGGGTTCGATGGCCTCCGTCGGGGGCGGTGTCGCTGCGACGGGCGATTCGGTCGAAGCCGGGGTAACGGCAGCGACCGGCGCAGCGGCCACTGCTTCAAACGACGGTTGCGATCGTCTGCGGTGTCGCAGAAAGGCATCCACGGCAATGATGGCGACGCCGACGCCCACCGCGATGAACCGCACATCGACCCCCGCCAAAAGCGCATCCGGCAGCTTCACCACGCCGAGAAAGGCTGTCATCCAGCGATCGGGCGTGAATCCCGTCAGGGTCACGACAACGCCCACCACCTGTGCGGTGTTCCACAGGTGATTCAGCGGGCGCGGTTTTGGATCAGTGCTCATCCTGTGATTCTCCGGTTATTGTTTGCCCTGGTTACTGTTTGCCGCACCAAGCGAAGCGGCTTGATGATCACCCCATGGCTGCGCTTCGGCAAAGGCTTTGATCCAATCTGCCCCCGCGCGGCCCACATCAATCCCGCCAGACCTGGCGCAGCAACGCGATTATCTTTTCGGCTTGTTCTGGTTTTCGAATTACAAGACGCCAAAAATAAATCACTACGATCCCTTTTATACGTTGTTCACGCTGCCCATGCTTGGTGGAGTATTGCGATCCAGGCATCCGCATCTTGGGGTCTGACAAATACGAACCTGAAAATGTCTTCGATTTGTTGTGGTGTCCAATCCGGCTCAAGTTTTCGCGCCATATCTAGCCGTTGTTGAGCGTCATCCAGGCGACCCTGCGCTTGCAGTATCAGCGCGAGAATTAAGTGACCCCAGGGATAATCGGGAGAATGCTTGATGCAGTTGCGTACTGCCTGCTCAGCTTTAAGAGGTTCATCGGCAACCAAATAGGCAGAGGCGAGATAGTAGAAGGCCAAACTGATATAGGGGTCTTTCGGGTAACGGTCGATAAAAAATTGCGATTGAGTAATACTTTCCTCGAGTCTTCCGCTGAACAAGAGTGCCGCGCCATAGGAGAACTGGGAAAAACTGCTATTGGGGTTTATCGACAGACTGCGTTCGAGATAATCAATCGCCCCAACAGCATTGCCTGCAAAGGTGGCTGCAAAACCGCAATAACTGAGCACCACAGGATCGTTCGGCGCAAGGCGCAGTGCTTTTCTGATCAATGAAAATGTTTGCTCAGCATCTTTATTGGGCCTTCACCAAATCGAGTGGGTAAATTAGCCTTGTCATCATGAAAGATACGCAGCTTTACAGCCAAATTCTCGGTATTCAGAAGCCCTGGAAGGTCACCTCGGTGAATCTGTCGCTCGCAGACG
>JBFWOQ010000115.1:0-4274 GCA_050250395.1 Porticoccaceae bacterium | reverse complement strand
ACTCATGCACCGCCGTCTTGGGGTTGTTTCCCGGCCCCCAGGGGCGGTCGGGGAACATGTCCGCCGGCATGTCTTCGATGATGGTATCGAACACCACGCAATAGCTCCCTGCACTGACGAGCGGCGCGTATGCTTCCAGCTCCGCCAGCACGTGATCATGGGTATGGTTGCTGTCCAGACACACCAGCACGCGCGAATGATCGGCCGCGACGGCCCGCACCTGCGCGATGATTTCCGGCGCGATGCTGGAACCCTGGATCATCTGAATGCGCGAGGCCATCGGGTGGGCTTCGATGGCGGCACGGTTATGGGCGCGGATGTCGATATCGATGCCAAGGACTTTTCTCGTTGATTCCTTGGGATTGAAGCTGATACCGGCTTCGATCGCGTCGCACATGTCAAGCTGGGCAAGCATCGAGGCGCTGAAAACCAGCGAGCCGCCGTGGGCAATGCCGGTTTCGATGATGAGGTCGGGCTTGATCTGCCAGATCAGTTCCTGCATGGCGACCATGTCTTGAGGGAACTGGATGATCGGACGGTCAAGCCAGGAGAACAGATAGGTGTAGCGGTGCGCGGCGGCCTGATTGATCCAGCTGGTCGTTTGCTCATGCATGGTGCTCGACTTGCCGAGCTTGCAGATGGCATCCTCCTTCTCGCGCTGGAACGCTTCGTGAGCCGGGTGCAGAGCTTGTATCGTCATCAGTAAACCCTCCCATCACCATATTGCACTTCGTTGCGCTTGATAACGCGGGCCGGGTTTCCGACTGCAACAGAGTAATCGGGTACGTCGCGATTAACCAAGGCGCCGGCACCGATGGTTGCCCATTTTCCTATCTTGATCCGCGGCAACAGGGTGGCGTTGGTGCCGATAAAAGTGCCGTCGCCGATTTCGCAACATCCGGACACGCTCACGGCGTGGGCGATGAACACCGTGTTACCGATGGTCGATTCGTGACCGATCAGCGCGCCCATGTGAATGCTGCTATTGTCGCCGACAGTGACGCCGGCCTGAACGATCACACCTTCCTGGATGTAGTTTCCACTGCCCCATCGGCTCATGAACAGCTCCACGGAGGGATGAATGAAATTGGTAAGGCTCCCGCCGGCGGCGATGATCGCTTTCGATGTCTCGTAACGGGCAACCAAGTTTCCCGTGATCAGATTTACGAAGCCGACTTCGCCGGGAACACTGTTCTTGATTAATTCCGGTACCAGATCAATTCCCCCGAGAACGGGATAGCCGTAAAAGTCGGTATGCTTTTTAACCGGGTCATTGTCGAGAAAGCCGGCGAATACCAGGTTGGGCGCGGTTCGTTGGACGGCCACGATCATGCGGATCGTTTCTGGATTGGCTGCACCGAGCAAATAGATTTTCATGCGCACCTCCTTGATTGTGGCAAGGGTTATCTCCTTGCCACGACTTCTATGAGCAAAGAAATTACCCGATCTTGTTCCGGTTGGCTGAGATCATGGTAGCTCGGCAAATTTATCGCCCTCGTCGGCATATCCCAAGCCTTCACATTGGCTTTAACCGGCTCGAACATCGGCAAGCTGGACAGCGGCCAGAAGAACACCCGCGCATCCACGTTTTCAGCGGCAAAAGCGGCTTGCAGTTTTTCGCAGGTGATGCCGAGTTTCCGGTCAATCACTACTGTGGGCATCCACGCACCATTGATGGTGCGTGGCGGTTCCGGGTTCATGGCGACGCCGGGAAGCTTTTCCAACTGCGTTTTGTAGTGAGCAAGAATTTCCCGCTTGCGCTGGATGAGTTCATCTATGCGCTCGACTTGCGCACAGCCTATTGCCGCCTGAATATTCGATATCTTGTACTTGAACCCGACCATATCGGGCCAGAATTGCTTGGTTTGGCCGCGTGCGCGACCGTGGTTACTCAAGGTCAGTACGCGCTCATAGAGTTCGGCATCGTTGGTGACGAACATGCCGCCTTCGCCAGTCGTGAGCGTTTTGGTGCCATGAAATGAGAAAGCGCCGAACCGCCCCATCGAGCCGGCGCGCCTGCCACGGTAAACGGAGCCAATTGCTTCCGCAGCGTCTTCGATGACCGGGATGCCATGCTTTTCGCCAATCGCCAGCAGCTTGTCCATGTCGCACAAATTGCCATAAAGATGTACGGCAAGAATTGCCTTGGTACGCGGGGTGATGGCTTGTTCGACGAGTGCCGGGTTCAGGCACCATGAGTCGGGCAGGATATCGACAAAAACAGGTTTTGCACCCAGATGAACGATCGGTGCCGCAGTTGCGATCCAGTTGGTGTCGGCGAGGATGACTTCATCACCGGGGCCAATGCCGAGCGCGGCCATGCCCATATGCAGCGCGCCCGTGCAGCTGGATGTTGCAATGGCGTATTGCACGCCTAAATGGGTTTTGAACGCTTCTTCAAACCGCACGATGTAGTCATAACAATGCGCACCCCAGCCATTCCGGGCGGCGTCACTGGCATAGGTTACCTCCAGCTCGGTGATGGATGGCTTGGTGTAATGGATACGGGGCTTCTGCTTTTCCATCGCGTTCAAACCCAAGTCAGTCCGGGGACTGCCGTCACAAACCTGCCACCCCAATCGCGCACCGCAGCGTTCTGCGCCATCACTTCATCGCGCAAATTCCAGGGCAGGATCACCACATAGTCGGGCTGGTGTTCGAGCAGCACAGAGGGCGAGAAAATGGGGATATGGCTGCCGGGCAGGTACTTGCCCTGCTTGGCGGGCGCGGCGTCGCAGACAAAGGGCAGCAGATCGCGTTTGACGCCGGCGTAGTTGAGCAGGGTGTTGCCCTTGGCGGCGGCACCGTAGGCGGCGACTTTTTTCCCGATGCGCTTTTGTTCGATCAGAAATAGCAGCAGGTCGTCCTTGATCCGGTCGGCGCGGGCCTGAAAACCCGCGTAGGTGTTGACGGTCTGCAATCCGCGCCGCGATTCTTCCTCAAGCAGCGCGGCAACCGCGGATGTGGTCACGCGAACGTCTTCGACATGGCAGCCATGGACGCGCAGGCTGCCGCCATGGGTGGGCAGTTCTTCCACATCGCAGACGCGCAAGCCGGCTGCCTGGAAGATACGGCTGACGGTATAAAGCGACAGATAGGAGAAGTGCTCGTGATAAACGGTGTCGAACTGGGTGTGCTCGATCAACCGCATCAGGTGCGGGAACTCCAGGGTGATGGTGCCGCCGGGTTTGAGCGCGGCCTTCAGCCCACGGGTGAAGTCGTTGATGTCGGGCACATGGGCGTAAACATTGTTGCCGACGATGAGGTCGGCCCGCCGGCCGTCGGCGGCGAGTTTCTGGCCGAGTCGTTCGCCAAAGAATTCGCGCAGCACGGGGATGCCGAGTTGTTCTGCCGCCGCCGCCGTGCCGGCGGTGGGCTCGATACCCAGGCAGGGGACGCCGGCGGCCACAAAGTTTTTCAGGAGGTAGCCATCGTTGGCGGCGACTTCGATGACGAAGCTGTGCGGGCCGAGTACAAGCCGCTCGCGCATGGCTTCGACGTAACGTCGGGCATGTTCCAGCCAGGTGGTGGAGGTGGACGAGAAATAGGCGTAGTCGTGACGGAACAGCTCATCGGCGCGCGCGTAATCCTCGGTCTGCACCAGCCAGCAGTGCGCGCAGACGTACAGCTTGAGGGGGTACCAGGTCTCCGGAGCGCGCAGGTCGTCCGGCGTCAGGTAGGCGTTCGAGGGTGGCGCGAACCCCAGGTCGAGGAATACGTGTTGCAGCGGGTGCTGGCAGTGGCGGCAGTTCATGGCGCCGGTCCGCAATGGTCGGAGTCGAGCAGCGGGTGGCTCTTGTCACGCGGCGAGATGTCCGTGACCGGCAAGGGCCAGTGGATGCCGATGCGCGGGTCATCGTAGCGGATGCCACCTTCTGCTGCAGGGGTGTAGTAGGCGGTGTGCAGATAGAGCAGCTCGCTGTCCGGTTCCAGCACCTGGAAACCGTGGGCGCAGCCTTCCGGCAGCACCAGCATGCGCTGGTACTGCGGCGTGAGTTCCTCGGCATGCCAGCGCAGAAAGGTGGGCGAATCGCGGCGCAGATCGACGGCCACGTCCCAGACCCGGCCCCTGAGACAGCGCACCAGTTTCATCTCGGCGTGCGGCGGGCGCTGGAAGTGCAGGCCGCGGATGGCGCCTGCGGCGGTGGTGCGGGAATGGTTGATCTGCACGATGCGCCGCTCGCCCAGCACGTAGGCCAGTTCCCGCTGGCAAAACAGGCGGGCGAAGCTGCCGCGCGGGTCGGTGTGGGGGTTGCTGGTGACGACCAACACGC
>JBFWOQ010000114.1:0-4299 GCA_050250395.1 Porticoccaceae bacterium | reverse complement strand
TGAGCGGCCGGACGGTGGCCTGGGTGGGCGACGGCAACAACATGTGCCAGTCCTACATCGAGGCCGCGGGCCTGTTCGACTTCGAACTGCGCATCGCCTGCCCGGCCGGCTACGAACCCGACCCCGAGCGGGTGCTGGCCCAGCGCGGGCGCGTGCGCCTGGGTCACGACCCTGCGGCGGCCGTCGCCGGCGCCGATCTGATCGTCACCGACGTGTTCACTTCCATGGGGCAGGAAGCCGAGCAACAGGAACGCGCCGCGCGCTTCGCCGGCTTCCAGGTCAACCACCAGCTGCTCGCCGGCGCCGCACCCGATGCGCTGTTCATGCACTGCCTGCCCGCCCATCGCGGCGAGGAAGTGAGCGCCGAGCTGATCGAAGACCCGCGCCATTCCATCGTCTGGGAGGAAGCCGAAAACCGGCTCCACAGCCAGAAAGCCCTGATGCAGTTCCTGCTCGGACAGTACTGACCGCAACCGTACCGATGACGCCGGCGCCGGATCTCGCGGCGGGCCGGCGTGTCGCTGTTTCTCGTTTCCGATCGGTGGCCGCCCGCACGCTTCCGGTCACGCAATCTCCCCCGACGCCCCACCCCGGCGACCGCCTTGTCGTCCTTGGGTTATCCACAGGGTATCAACACTTTTTCAGCCACATATTGTGTTGCATTCGCACAACGCCCACACTATCTTGTATCCGCACTCCGGATACCTCCCCAGACCCGGTCATGGGGCAAGCGCTTCCGGGAACGCGGCGCAAAGGCCCCTGGCGCGATCCGTCGCAGGGCCGCTTTGCCCAGTAAAGGTGCGAGTAGAGGAAGGTACCAGTTAGAGGAAGGTACGCGCAGAGGAAGGCGAGGGACGCACCGGGATCGTCCCGCAAGACACCGCCGCGCAACGGCGGACCGACTCACCAGAACAACAAACGCAGACAGGCACATGACCATGGAACAGCTCTCCGACATCCGCTCGTCAGCGAACGAACCCGTAGCCCGCGCCGCCGGTCCCACCGCCGGCAAGGCGCCGTCCCCGCTCAGCTCCAGCTCCATCGCCGCTACCGCGCCCGGCCAGATCAAGGTGATCAAGCGCAACGGCACCGTGGTGCCCTATGACGAAAGCAAGATCGCCATCGCCATCACCAAGGCGTTTCTGGCCGTCGAAGGCCCCGCCGCGGCCGCCTCGGGGCGCATTCACCAGACCGTCTCCGCACTGACCCAGATGGTCATCGACACCTTCCGCCGCCGCATGCCCTCGGGCGGCTCGGTGCATATCGAGGACATCCAGGATCAGGTCGAGCTCGCGCTGATGCGCCAGGGCGAACACACCATCGCGCGCAGCTATGTGATCTACCGCGAGGATCGCGCCCGCGAGCGCGCCGCGCGCAAGGCGCCAGCCGTCGCCGTTGAAACCGCCGACGCCGCCCCCGGCATCACCGTCGTCCATCCCGATGGCAGCCGGCGCCCCCTCGATCTGGCGCGCCTGCACACCCTGGTGGACGAAGCCTGCGCCGGGCTCAAGGACGTCGATCCCCGGCTCATCCTCGACGAAGCCCTGCGCAATCTCTACGACGGCGTCTCCAGTGCCGACCTCAACACCGCGCTGGTGATCACCGCGCGCACCCTGGTGGAACGCGAGCCCAACTACACCTATGCCACCGCGCGGTTGCTGCTCGACGGCCTGCGCACCGAGGCGCTCGGCTTTCTCGGCATCGCCGAGGCCGCCACCCAGCACGAGATGGCGGCGCTCTACCCCGCCGCCTTCACGGCCTATGTGGCCCGGGGCGTGGCGCTGGAACTGATCGACCCCGAACTCGCGCGCTTCGACCTCGCCCGCCTCGGCGCCGCCATCGATCCCGCGCGCGACCTGCAATTCAGCTACCTGGGCCTGCAGACCCTCTGCGACCGCTACTTCATTCACAGCGATTCGGTGACCTTCGAGTTGCCCCAGTGCTTCTTCATGCGCGTCGCCATGGGGCTTGCCATCCGCGAGGACGACCGCGAGGCGCGCGCCATCGAGTTCTACAACCTGCTGTCGTCCTTCGATTACATGAGCTCGACGCCGACCCTGTTCAACGCCGGCACCCTGCGCCCGCAACTGTCGAGCTGCTACCTGACCACGGTGCCCGACCATCTCGAAGGCATCTTCGGCGCCATCCACGACAACGCCATGCTCTCCAAGTGGGCGGGCGGGCTCGGCAACGACTGGACGCCGGTGCGCGGCCTCGGCTCGTACATCAAGGGCACCAACGGCAAGTCCCAGGGCGTGGTGCCCTTCCTGAAAGTGGTCAATGACACCGCGGTGGCGGTCAACCAGGGCGGCAAGCGCAAGGGCGCCGTGTGCGCCTACCTGGAGACCTGGCACATCGACATCGAGGAATTCATCGAACTGCGCAAGAACACCGGCGACGACCGCCGCCGCACCCACGACATGAACACCGCCAACTGGGTGCCCGACCTCTTCATGCAGCGCGTGTTCGACGACGGCCCCTGGACGCTGTTCTCGCCCAACGAGACGCCGGACCTGCACGACCTCTACGGCCGCGCCTTCGCCGCGCGCTACGCCGAATACGAAGCGCTCGCCGCCCAGGGCAAGCTGCTCCACAAGACCGTCCGCGCCCAGGAACTGTGGCGCAAGATGCTCGGCATGCTGTTCGAGACCGGCCATCCCTGGATCACCTTCAAGGATCCCTGCAACCTGCGCTCGCCCCAGCAGCACTGCGGCGTGGTGCATTCCTCCAATCTGTGCACCGAGATCACCCTCAACACCCGCGCCGGCGACGATCCCGAAATCGCAGTGTGCAACCTGGGCTCGATCAATCTCGTCCAGCACATCAGCGCGGACGGTACGCTCGATCTGGCCAAGCTGCGCCACACCACGCGCACCGCGGTGCGCATGCTCGACAACGTCATCGACATCAACTACTACGCCGTGGATGCCGCGCGCCAGTCAAACCTGCGCCACCGCCCGGTCGGGCTCGGCCTGATGGGCTTTCAGGACGCGCTCTACAGGCAGCGCATCGCCTACGCCTCGGATGCCGCGGTGGACTTCGCCGACCGCTCCATGGAGGCGATCAGCTACTTCGCCATCGAAGCCTCCGCCGATCTCGCCGTCGAGCGCGGCCGCTATTCGTCCTTCGAAGGTTCGCTGTGGAGCCGCGGCATCCTGCCCCTGGACTCCCTCGACCTGCTCGCAGCCGAGCGCGGCAGCGCCTACATCGAGGTCGACAGGTCCAGCACCCTCGACTGGGACAGCCTGCGCGCCAGGGTACTGGCGCAGGGCATGCGCAACTCCAATGTGATGGCCATCGCCCCCACCGCCACCATCGCCAACATCGTCGGCGTCAGCCAGTCGATCGAGCCCACCTACCAGAACCTCTATGTGAAATCGAACCTCTCGGGCGAATTCACCGTGCTTAACGGCGATCTGGTACACGACCTCAAGGACCGCGGCCTGTGGGACCCGGTGATGGTCAACGACCTCAAGTACTTCGACGGCTCGGTGCTGCCCATCGACCGCATTCCGGCCGACCTCAAGGCGCTCTACGCCACCGCCTTCGAAGTCGAACCGCGCTGGATCGTCGATGCCGCCAGTCGGCGCCAGAAGTGGCTGGATCAGGCCCAGAGCCTGAACCTCTATATCTCCGGCGTCAGCGGAAAGAAGCTCGACGTCACCTACCGCATGGCCTGGTACCGGGGGCTCAAGACCACCTATTACCTGCGCTCGCTCGCGGCCACCAGCACCGAGAAATCCACCGTCAGCAGCGGCACCCTGAACGCGGTGGCGGCGAGTGGCCCGGCGCCGGTGCCGCTGGCCTGCGCCATCGACGACCCCGACTGCGAAGCCTGCCAATGACCTTGGCCGGCAACGTCCCCAGGCAAACCATCCGTACCGAACAGCGTCACGAGGCAAAACGAACATGTTGAGTTGGGACGATTTTCATCACGAGGAACCCGTGCGCAAATCGGCGCCTCCCGCGCCGCCGCGGGCGCCGGACCCGATGCCCGCACCGGCCGCCGTCGCCGTGGCCATGCCCGCGCCGAAGGCGGCCACCGCCGCCACGCGGCCAGCGCCCGCCGCCAGCACCGCCCCCGCCGATCCCCACCGCGAAGCCCGGGAACAGCTCGCGGCACTCGACGTGGCGCCCGGCCTCGAAGCCCTCGAAATGGGCGCCGCGCGGGTGCAGGTGGACGACAAGCGCATGATCAACTGCCGCGCCGATCTCAACCAGTTGGTGCCCTTCCGCTACGACTGGGCCTGGCAGAAATACCTCGACGGCTGCGCCAACCACTGGATGCCGCAAGAGATC
>JBFWOQ010000113.1:0-4301 GCA_050250395.1 Porticoccaceae bacterium | reverse complement strand
ACTCATGCACCGCCGTCTTGGGGTTGTTTCCCGGCCCCCAGGGGCGGTCGGGGAACATGTCCGCCGGCATGTCTTCGATGATGGTATCGAACACCACGCAATAGCTCCCTGCACTGACGAGCGGCGCATATGCTTCCAGCTCCGCCAGCACATGGTCGTGGGTGTGGTTGCTGTCCAGACACACCAGCACGCGCGAATGATCGGCGGCGACGGCCCGCACCTGCGCGATGATTTCCGGCGCGATGCTGGAACCCTGAATCATCTGGATGCGCGAGGCCATCGGGTGGGCTTCGATGGCGGCACGGTTATGGGCGCGGATGTCGATATCGATGCCAAGGACTTTTCTCGTTGATTCCCTGGGATTGAAACTGACTCCGGCTTCGATTGCGTCGCATATGTCGAGCTGGGCAAGCATCGAGGCACTGAAGATCAGCGACCCACCATGGGCGATGCCGGTTTCGATGATAAGGTCGGGCTTGATCTGCCAGATCAGTTCCTGCATGGCCAACATATCTTGCGGATACTGGATGATGGGACGGCCTTGCCAGGTGAAGTGGTAAGAATATTTAAAAGCATTTGCCTGGCCCATCCAGTCGCTAGTGGAACGCAAAAGCTTTCTATCCCCTCCTTGTGCTTCAATCTCCGTAGAGCATTCCATTAGAAATGTTTCATACTCGGTCACTGCTTTTTCCTCTTTATTTCAACTCTGACCTCATATTCTTCCCCTGCATCACTAAACCAACAGGCTGGATGTCCAGCAAATGTTCTTGCTCGAATCAGGTTCAGTAAATCTCGGGCTTGATAATTTTTATCTAGTTCAATACGACTTGCCGCATCCATCTCCGCTGCGTAATGAAAACTGCCTAGTGATAGATTTTGCTTTTTCCCCAAAAACGAAAGATTACGGATAGCAGGATAGGTTTCTTGGAACAGGTGCAACATTGCTTCTTTTGCTTTCTCGTAAAGAGACTCCCCAGTGTCTTCCCATCCATAGGAAATAGGCAATTGTGCGATCACCTCCCCTGAGTCAATACCTTCTTCAACCTTATGCAAACTGACGCCAAAAGGCGCCTTTTCGACGATAGCCCAAAAGTTATAGTTTTTCCCACGATTGTGTGGAAGTAGGCTTGGATGTGTATTGATAAAACCCAAGCGGGGCTTTGTAAGCAGAGGTTCTTTAATAATCTTTGGCCACCAAGCCAAAAGACCAATGTCGCAGTCTATGCCGCGTTTTCTCATAACAGACAAGACCTGTTCGCCTGACTCAAATACTGTATGTGCCACACCTGCTTCTTGTGAGGCTAACCATATATCATTCTTCGCAGATGTCACCACAAGCGCCAAATCTGTCCTAAACCCATTCAACAACCAGCGAGTAATTTCTAGGCCAACATAGTTATCTGCCATCAATAACAGCTTCATTGGGTGTTGAACCTTCCTGCTGAAATATGATGAATCACTTTTACTACCCTATCCAAACCACATTGTGTAATGTCGTGATAACTAGGTAAGTTGATTGCCCGCTGCGGAATATCCTGTGCAACCACATTGCCGGACGCTGGCTTGAACATGGGCAGGCTGGACAATGGATGGAAAAGCACCCGCGCGTCAATATTGTCTGCGACAAAGGCGGCTTGTAGCGCTTCGCGAGTGATACCGAGTTCCCGGTCAATCACGACGGTGGGCATCCACGCACCATTGATGGTATCTGGCTGTTCCGGGTTCATGGCGACGCCGGGAAGCTTTTCCAACTCCGTTTTGTAGTGAGCAAGAATTTCCCGCTTGCGCTGGATGAGTTCATCTATGCGTTCGACTTGCGCACAGCCTATTGCCGCCTGAATATTCGACATCTTGTACTTAAACCCGACCATATCGGGCCAGAATTGCTTGGTCTGCCCGCGTGCGCGACCATGGTTACTCAAGGTCAGTACGCGCTCATAGAGTTCGGCATCGTTGGTGACGAACATGCCTCCTTCGCCGGTGGTGAGCGTTTTGGTGCCATGAAATGAGAAAGCGCCGAACCTCCCCATCGAGCCAGCGCGCCTGCCACGGTAAACGGAGCCAATTGCTTCCGCAGCGTCTTCGATGACCGGGACGCCATGTTTTTCGCCGATGGCGAGGAGCTTGTCCATGGCGCACAAATTGCCATAAAGATGTACGGCAAGAATTGCCTTGGTACGTGGGGTGATGGCTTGTTCGACGAGTTCCGGGTCCAGGCACCATGAGTCGGGCAGGATATCGACAAAAACAGGTTTTGCACCCAGATGAACGATCGGTGCCGCAGTTGCGATCCAGTTGGTGTCGGCGAGGATGACTTCATCGCCGGGGCCAATGCCGAGCGCGGCCATGCCCATGTGCAGCGCGCCCGTGCAACTGGATGTTGCGATGGCGTATTGCACGCCCAAATGGGTTTTGAACGCTTCTTCAAACCGCACGATGTAGTCGTAACAATGTTCTCCCCAGCCATTCCGGGCGGCGTCACTGGCATAGGCTACCTCCAGCTCGGTAATGGATGGCTTGGTGTAATGGATACGGGGCTTCTGCTTTTCCATCGCGTTCAAATCCAAGTCAGTCCGGGGACCGCCGTCACAAACCTGCCACCCCAATCGTGCACCGCAGCGTTCTGCGCCATCACTTCATCGCGCAAATTCCAGGGCAGGATCACCACATAGTCTGGCTGGTGTTCGAGCAGCGCAGAGGGCGAGAAAATGGGGATATGGCTGCCGGGCAGGTACTTGCCCTGCTTGGCGGGCGCGGCGTCGCAGACAAAGGGCAACAGATCGCGTTTGACGCCGGCGTAGTTGAGCAGGGTGTTGCCCTTGGCGGCGGCACCGTAGGCGGCGACTTTTTTCCCGATGCGCTTTTGTTCGAGCAGAAATAGCAGCAGGTCGTCCTTGATCTGGTCGGCGCGGGCCTGAAAACCCGCGTAGGTGTTGACGGTCTGCAATCCGCGCCGCGATTCTTCCTCAAGCAGCGCGGCAACCGCGGATGTGGTCACGCGAACGTCTTCGACATGGCAGCCATGGACGCGCAGGCTGCCGCCATGGGTGGGCAGTTCTTCCACATCGCAGACGCGCAAGCCGGCTGCCTGGAAGATACGGCTGACGGTATAAAGCGACAGATAGGAGAAGTGCTCGTGATAAACGGTGTCGAACTGGGTGTGCTCGATCAACCGCATCAGGTGCGGGAACTCCAGGGTGATGGTGCCGCCGGGTTTGAGCGCGGCCTTCAGCCCACGGGTGAAGTCGTTGATGTCGGGCACATGGGCGTAAACATTGTTGCCGACGATGAGGTCGGCCCGCCGGCCGTCGGCGGCGAGTTGCTGGCCGAGTCGTTCGCCAAAGAATTCGCGCAGCACGGGGATGCCGAGTTGTTCTGCCGCTGCCGCCGTGCCGGCGGTGGGCTCGATACCCAGGCAGGGGACGCCGGCGGCCACAAGGTTTTTCAGGAGGTAGCCATCGTTGGCGGCGACTTCGATGACGAAGCTGTGCGGGCCGAGCGCCAGTCGCTCGCGCATGGCTTCGACGTAACGTCGGGCATGTTCCAGCCAGGTGATGGAGGTGGACGAGAAATAGGCGTAATCGTGACGGAACAGCTCATCGGCGCGCGCGTAATCCTCGGTCTGCACCAGCCAGCAGTGTTCGCACACAAGGAGCCGGAGCGGGAAGGTGACTTCGGGCGCTCCGAGATCGGCCGCGCTCAGATAGGCATTCGACGGCGGCGCATGGCCGAGGTCGAGAAAGACATGGCGCAGCGGATGGCGGCAGTGCCGGCAGTTCACGTCGCCAACCCTTCAAATTGCGCCGGCAGCAAGGCCCACCGCGCATCGCGTTCGGACAATTCACGCACCGGCAACGGCCAGGCAATGGCGATGCGCGGGTCGGTAGGTAATACGCCGCCTTCGGCATCGGGCATATAACACGCCGTGTGCAGGTAGAGCAGTTCGCTGTCCGGCGTCAGCACCTGAAAGCCGTGTGCACAGCCTTCCGGGATCACCAGCATGCGCTGGTTATCCGGCGTGAGCTCCTCGGCGTGCCATTGCAGAAAGGTCGGCGAATGGGCACGCAGATCGACCGCCACGTCCCAGACCCGACCGCGCAGGCAGCGCACCAGCTTCATTTCGGCGTGTGGAGCGTGCTGAAAATGCATGCCGCGGATGGCGCCCACGGCGGCAGTGCGGGAATGGTTGATCTGCACGATGCGCCGCTCGCCCAGCACGTAGGCCAGTTCCCGCTGGCAAAACAGGCGGGCGAAGCTGCCGCGCGGGTCGGTGTGGGGGTTGCTGGTGACGACCAACACGC
>JBFWOQ010000112.1:0-4353 GCA_050250395.1 Porticoccaceae bacterium | reverse complement strand
AAGCGCTGATTTATTCGTCATTCCCGCCCCCGATCGGAGTCGGGGGCAGGCTTCAGCGGGAATCCATACGTCCGCAACTGATTGAGACTGCGGGAAAACCTGGATGCCCGCTTTCGCGGGCATGACGACCGACACGTATTGTTCAGCGTTTCCCTAACGGCTTGTTGTAAAACTGCCGAGGCAGCGATCTGCTTCGTTCCGCGGCCAACCCTTCCTTTACCTTTAATATAGCCTTCTCTTCCGCATTTTCTTCATCCGCACCGCGCCGGCACCACGGCTCGGCCTGCGGTCGCGAAACCCGCCCGTTACCGAAACCGTCCGGCCCGGACCCGCATCTGGGGCGCTGTGCATTGGCATCGCGCTGGTCTATAGTCAGTCGAACCTGAGTACTGCTTACGCCACACTGGCTACACCATAACAACGGGCCTACCCCTGAGGCATTGCGACGAGAGCTGACAACCGCCGCTTCAGGTTTCGCCGGCCCCCTACTACCGGGAGGTTTTCAATGACGCAGTTCGACACCATCATCAAGAACGGCACCATCTTCGACGGCACCCGCATTCCGCGCTACCGCGCCGATATCGGCATCAAGGACGGCATCATCGCCAAGATCGGCCGCCTCGACGCCAAGGATGCCGGCAAGGTGATCGACGCCGAAGGCAAGCACGTCTGCCCCGGCTTCATCGATCTTCACACCCACTACGACGCGCAACTGTTCTGGGATCCCTACTGCACGCTGTCCGGCTGGCACGGCATCACCTCGGTGGTAATCGGCAACTGCGGGTTCGGCTTCGCGCCGGTGGCGCCCGAGCTGCGCGAGCGCTCCATGCTGTCGATGACCCGGGTCGAGGCCATCCCCTTCGAATCCATGAAAGCGGGCATGCCCTGGGACTGGGTGACCTTCCCGGACTATCTGGACAGCATCGACCGCACCCCGAAAGCGATCAACATTCTGCCCTACGTCCCGGTCGCGCCCTTGCTGACCTGGGTGATGGGCATGGAGCGATCCAAGGCCGGCGCCCTGCCAACCGCGGCGGAAGAAGCCGAAATCTGCCGCCTGCTGGAAGAAGCCATGGACGCCGGCGGCTGTGGCTGGTCGGCGCAACGTCTGGCGCCGGGCTGCGGCGCCGACGTGCAGCGGGATTTCGATGGCACCCCCATGCCCACCGACGTGATGCACAACGAGACCTGCATAGCACTCGCCAAGGTGTTGGCGAAACGCAACGAAGGCTTCATCCAGATGACCATGCTCAGCGGCAACGATCCGAACAAGGATCGCGCCCATATGGAAGAGATCGCCGCCATCAGCGGCCGACCGCTGCTCTACAACGTGGTGCAGGCGGTGGCCAGCGATCCGGAGGTACACCGCGGCACCCTGCGCTGGCTGGCCGAATGCCACGCCCGCGGCAACAAGGTGTACGGCCAGGGTCTCACCACGGATTCCGGATTTACCTTCTCGCTGGATGAATGGAACCTGTGGGACGATTCTCCCGCCTGGCGTCATGTCACCACCGGCACCTTCGAAGAGCGGCTGGCGAAAATGGCCGATCCGGCCTTGCGGCAATCGCTGAAGGACAACCCACCGGGTTTCTCTGCCACCGGGCCGATCGAAGAAACCGTGCTGGTGCGCACCCACTCCGACAAGTTCAACGAGTTCAAGGACCACAAGATCAGTCTGATCGCGCAGAAGACCGGCAAGCACCCCATCGATGCGATGCTCGACATCGCCGTCGGCACCAACCTCAAGGCCGAGTTCTTCGCCACCCTGCCCAACGCCGGCAACCTCCAGTACATGAAGGAGATCATCGACGATCCCTATGTCACCTTCGGCGTATCCGATGGCGGCGCCCACACCCGCTTCCTGACCGCGGGCCGCTATCCGACGGAAGCCATCGCCAAGTATGTGCGCGAGCACAAGATGCTGTCCCTGGAAGAAGTTCACTGGCGGTTGAGCGCGCTGCCGGCGGCCCTTGCCGGTTTCAACAACCGCGGCCAGCTCAGAGTGGGCTCACCGGCCGACATCGTGGTTTACGACTACGAGAAACTCGAAGCCCTGCCGGCCGAGATCACCCACGACATGCCGGCCGGCGAGTGGCGGCGCATCCAGCGCGCCAAGGGCTACGACTATGTGTTGGTGAACGGCCAGGTCACCATCGACCACGACCAACAGACCAACACCTACTCCGGCCGTCTGCTGCGCCACGGCGACGGTTGAAGCCTCGCTCAGGCACCGCGTTACCTGGAACCCGGCCGCAAGGCCGGGTTTTTTTATTGCCCGCGCAGGATCCCGATCTGTTCGCTCAGGACATCCTCCGGCAAACCGCTTTCGAGCGTCAGCCGATCCACCAGGTGACCGTAGCGCGCCTTGATCTGTCGGGCGACCTGGCGCGGCTCTCCCGCCACGGCGAAGGTCTCCAGCATTTCGTCGCTGATCAGCTCCGGCATTCGGTCCCAGCCGTTGTTTTTCGATAGCTGATTGAGCTTGGGTTGCAGATCCTGCCAGCCGTGGCATTCGAGCACCGGGCGATAGGCCGGCGTCGAGCCGTAGAAGGCGAGCCGGTATTTGACGCGCTGTTTGGCGGCCTCGAACTCCTCCTCGGTGCGGCCGGTGACGACGAACGGCGGGAACGACACCTCGAAATCCGCGCGGCGCCGGCCGCGCTCGGCGAGCGTGGCGTTGATGCGCGGCAGGATTTCTTCCTCCAGATATTTCGGTGTGCAAAACGTGTGGATGAGGATGCCGTCGGCCTCGCGCGCGGCGGCGTTGATCATCAGTGGGCCCACCGCCGCCATCACCACCCTGGGGCGGCCGTACTGGGTGTTGAGCGGGGTGAAATCCGGCGTCATCAGCGTGTGGCGGTAGCACTCGCCGCGAAAATCGAGCGGCTTGCCGTCGTACCAGCAATCCCAGATGGCGTGCAGCGCACGGATGAATTCCGCCATCTGCTGCGCCGGCCCGTGCCAGGGCATGCCGAAGCGTTTGGTGATGTGCGCCTGGATCTGTGATCCCAGTCCGAGCGTAAAACGGCCACGGGAATAGACATTGAGATCGTGCGCGGTGTACGCAGTCGTCATCGGACTGCGCGCAAAGGCCACGGCAATCCCGGTACGCAGTTCGATCCGCTGCGTGACCGCCGCGCCCATGCCCACCACCAGAAACGGATCGTTGCGAATCTCGGCGGTGACCACGCCGTCGAAACCCAGGCGTTCGCGCGCCTGAAATTCGGTCTGGATCGCCGCGATGTCGTCGAGCCGGTCGCCGAAACTGAAGCTGCTGTCGATTTTCATGGTGCCTCCGTCGTCATGATGATTTTTGGATGGCCCCTGTCAGGCCAGACGCCCGCCGGTAACCCGTTCGCAGCCCGCCAGATCGCGCCAGGTCCGCACCTCGCGGAACGCCACGGCACAGCGCTCGCGCACCGCCCCGCCCTGGCTGCTGCCGTGCTCCAGCAGCAGCCAGCCGCCGGGGCACAGGTGCGCTGGCGCCCCGGCGATGATCGCACGCAACGCGGCCATGCCGGCATCGGCGGCGACCAGGGCCGCACGCGGCTCGAAGCGCACATCACCGCGCGCGAGATGGGGATCGGCGGCGTCGATATAGGGCGGATTGGCGACGATCAGGTGATGATGGTCGGCCGCTCCGGCCAGCCAGTCTCCGTGGCGGAAGCGCGCGTTGTCGAGCCCAAGCGCCACCCGGTTTGCCTCGGCGACGGCGAGCGCCGCGGCGGAGCTGTCGATCCCGGTGAGCTGCCAGTCCGGCCGCTCCCGCGCCAGGGCGAGGGCGATGGCGCCGCTGCCGGTGCCCAGATCCAGCACCCGCGCGGCCGGCTCCGTGACCAGCGCGAGGGCGAGCTCCACCAATAGCTCGGTTTCCGGACGCGGGATCAGGGTCGCCGGGGAGACCATGAGCCGCAAGGTCCAGAACTCCTGTTCGCCCAGGATATACGCCATCGGCTCGCCGCCCAGGCGACGCGCGAACAGGCGGTCGAATGCCCGCGCTTGAGCATCGGTCAAGCGGGTTTCCGGATGGGCATAGAGAAATGCCCGCCCCCGCTCCAGAACCTTGCACAGCAGCAATTCGGTATCGAGGCGATGGCTCGCCGCGATCTCCCGCAACTCCACGGCCCGGGCCAGCAGTTCGGCAACGGTGGCCATCGTCAGTCGGCGAGGGCCGCGAGCTGCTCGGTGCGGTATTCGTTGATCAACGGCTCGATCACCGCATCGAGCGCGCCGTCGAGCACGGCGTCGAGCTGGTAAATGGTCAGATTGATGCGGTGGTCGGTGACCCGGCCCTGGGGATAGTTGTAGGTGCGAATGCGCTCGGAGCGATCGCCGCTGCCCACCAGGCCGCGG
>JBFWOQ010000111.1:0-4367 GCA_050250395.1 Porticoccaceae bacterium | reverse complement strand
TTGCGGCAGTCGCAGCGGCAAAAGGACAGCCGACCCTCGCCGAGGCGGTGTTGGAGCTTTCGCCCGAGCTAGCCCGAGAGTTCATGGAATGGTTCCATGAACGATAAGCCGCCCCGAAGACTTGGACACCACCTGTCCAACGGCCGAGGTGCGTTTTGGAGTGCGGCGCTACGCGCCGCTTTGGATGCTGTGCTTGCATCGACTGGCGCAAAAGCATCCAAAGCGGCGCCGAGCGCCGCACTCCATAGGCGCCTGGGCGCACCAATCCTGCGCTTGGTCGCATTCTGCCAACTGGCTCGACGTCCGCAGGCTCGGCATCCGCGTGAGGCGCCCAGCCGGTTGGGGCATGTTGCGGGGCCAGGTTGCTTCAGGAGCGGATTGCCAGCTTTTTCTGATTGGAAGGTATCCATACTCAATGCTGTACCGAGTAGAAGGCGGCAATGTTCGCATCAGCGCCATTGCTCACCACAGCCGCCGACCTGGTTACTGGCAAGAGCGGAAATGATGGAGCGGAAGACTGGGTGACCCGCCTTTGGGCATGGGTCTCGTCCATCGGCCGAGGGGGCGAGGTAACATTCTGACCACTTAGCAGCCGCAGGGGACTTTCTCCAGGTTGCGGCTTCGTCCACGAATAGCGCAAGGGGAACTTCGGTGATTCCAAAGCTGGTGGTGTTGAGCCTTGTTGTCGCACTGACGGCTTGCGCGGGGAATGAGCGCCGCCTGCCTGCACCGGCGATTCCGACAGAAGTTGGCAAATCCGCACCGCCTGCCGACCTGTTGCCGTTTCCGTCGGCGGCAGCGGAAAACCAGGATCGGCTTGCCACCGCCATGCCGGAACTCGCTCTGCGGGCGATCGCCTCGTACCCGGACCTTGGCGACCAGCGCCACTTGGGCGATTCGCTGCGCCTGCAACTGGTATCCGGGGACACTGCCAGCGCCGTCGCCACGCTGGACAGCCTGCGGTCGATCCCGGCGGCGCCCACGGCGGGCACCGATCCGGAGCTGATCGTTCTCGATATCTATGCCACCGCCAAGTTGAGGGCCTCAGCCGACGGCCAGGACTTCGGCGAGGCCTATCGGGAAGCGTTTCGACAGGTTTACGCAGGCCTGGATGATCTTGAGGCCTCGGAAATCACTTACTGGCTCAAAACCCCGGCCTTTGTCTTCGAGCGGATTTTGCGCGGTGCACTGAGCCGCGCACAGCCTGATGGCATCGGGCGAGCCGACGCGATAGCGCTGGTTCGTGCCTATCTGTCGCAACAGGTGCATGCCCAGACCGAGCCCTACCTTCCGGCGCTGATCGCCGCCGACGAGGCGCGACGGTATGAGGTCGCCGACAATGTTCTGATCCACACGCCCGACGGCGCAACGCTTTCGGCGATTGTCGTGCGGCCACGAAACGCCGCCGCCCCCCTGCCTACTGCGCTTCTGTTCACCATTTATACCGACCAGACCGGCAACCGCCAGATGGCCGAAACGATTGCCGCCCATGGATACGTCGGGGTCGTCGCCGACACCAGGGGCAAGCGCCTGAGCCCGGACCGGATCGAACCCTACGAGCACGAAGTGGACGACACCTATGCGGTGATCGACTGGATCAGCCGGCAACCATGGAGCAACGGCAAGGTCGGCATGTTCGGCGGCAGCTACTCCGGCTACACCGCCTGGGCGGCCACCAAGCGGCAGCACCCGGCGCTGAAGACGATCGTGGCCTATGCCGCCGCGATTCCCGGGCTCGGCCTGCCGATGTGGAACAACATATTCCTCAACGCCAACTACGGCTGGGGCTTCTACGTCAGCGACAACAAGACGTTGGACGACAGCGTCTACCGCGACCCGGACCGATGGGACGCGCTGAACCGCAACTGGTACAAGAGCGGCCGGCCGTACCGGGAGATCGACAAGATCGACGGCACCCCAAATCCGCTCCTGCAACGCTGGCTGGAGCACCCGGCGTACGACGCGTATTGGCAGGCCAAAGTCCCGTACCGGCAGGACTATGCCCGCATCGACATGCCAGTGCTATCGATTACCGGCTACTACGACGATGGACAGATTTCCGCCCTTCACTACCTGACCGAGCACTACCAATACAACAAGGACGCCGAGCACTACCTGGTGATCGGTCCGTACGACCATTTTGGCGCGCAGTCGAGACGGAAGCCCCGCGAGCTTCGTGCCTATACCCTGGATCCCGTCGCGCAGTTCGACACCCAGGAACTCACCTTCCAGTGGCTGGACTACGTCCTCCGGGATGGCAAGCGGCCGGCGCTGCTCAAGGATCGGATCAATCACCAGGTGATGGGCGCGAATGTCTGGCGCCACGCGCCGTCGTTGGCCGCCATGCGCAACGACACCTTGAAACTGTACCTGAGCGCCGATCCCGCAGGCGAGAATCGCTACCGCCTCGCGAGTGAGAAACCTGGCAAGCCCGACGCCGTGAACGAGGTAGTGGACCTTGCGGATCGCAGCGCATCGCACAACGACTACTATCCCGACCCCATCCAGGGCAAGGAAATCGGTTCCACCGGTCTGACTTTCGTCAGCGCACCATTCGACCAGCCGGTCTCGGTCAGCGGGATGTTCAGCGGCACGTTAAAAGTCACCATCAACAAGCGGGATTTCGACTTCGGCGCGGTGTTGTATGAAGTCTTGCCTGATGGAACCCTGTTCCAGCTTTCCTATTACCTCGGACGGGCGAGCTTCGCCGACGACTTGGACGTTCGCCGGTTACTGACACCAGGCCGAACGGAATCGATCCCGATCAAGCGATCCTTGCTGGTCAGCCGGCAACTTCAGCAGGGCAGCAGATTGCTGGTCGTGCTGGATGTCAATCTGAATCCATACCACCAGATCAACTACGGAACCGGTCGCGACGTCAGTGACGAATCCCTTGCCGATGCAGGCGAACCTCTGGTGGTGACCTGGCACAACGACAGTTATCTGGAAATTCCAATCTGGAAAACCACTACCCCCTGAAGAACTCGGTTGGATTGGGAAGCCTTGGACACCTGGGAAGACTTGGACACCCACTTTCCAATGACCAAGGCACAGCAATTCCGCCGGGCTTCGCCATCTCGGCGGTATCGCCTTTGGGCCGGCAGGTCAGGCACGTATTGACAACAGCTACACGTGACCCCATGCTCTGTGTATCTGCTGCATATACATAAGGAGGCCGCCATGCGTGCCGCTGCCATCAATTTACGCGCTTTACCGGCGCAGCGCGATCTCATCGATCAGGCTGCCAGCCTGCTTGGCAAAAACCGTTCGGACTTTATGCTGGAAGCTGCCTGCGAGCGTGCGCAATCGGTGCTTCTCGACCAGGTGTTGTTTGGGCTGGACGCGGAAAAATTCCAACAGTTCACCGCCCTGCTCGACGCGCCGCCTGGTGTCAACGAGGGTCTTGCGCGCCTGATGGAAGTCAAGGCGCCGTGGGAAAGCCATCCGGCATGATTTTGAAGCTTTCCGCGCCGCAGCCACTTGCTGCTGCCCACAGGGTGGACGACTTCGAGTGTGGCGAGCCTGCGCTTGATGCGTGGCTCAAACGCCGGGCGACGAACAACCAGCGCACCGGCGCCAGCCGAACCTTTGTGGTCGTTGATGAACAAGATCGGGTGCGCGGCTTTTATGCCCTGGCGGCTGGTGCGGTCGCTCATCATTCGGCAACCCGTGCGGTGCGCCGCAATATGCCCGACCCGGTTCCGGTCATGGTGCTCGGCAGACTGGCGGTGGACCGTCGGTCGCAAGGCATCAAGCTGGGTGCTGCCCTGTTGCAGGATGCGGTTAATCGCGCCATCTCCGTAGCGCAAAACACCGGGGTTCGCGCGTTGCTGGTTCATGCGCTGCATGAACGCGCCAAACAGTTCTATGCGCACTACGGCTTTCAGGAATCGCCACAGCATCCGTTGACCCTGATGCTGCGCCTGAATAGCGTCGAGTCTTGATTGCTCCTTCCGATCAGTGTTCCGAAGTCCGGCAGGCGAAAACTGGAAGAAGACTTGGACACCCACTTTTGGGCATGGGTCTTGGCGATCCATCGGCCGCCAAAGTGTCACCTTGACGGCTCGGCCGCGGCGATTGGGCTTCCTCCGAATTTCGACTTTACCCAACCATTCCCCCCAGCCGCAGTTGCTTCGCCGCCTGCTTGACTCGGGCCTTGGATACCGCTTCCGTTCCTTCCGCGCTACCATCCGCTCAGCACGGCCCAAGCGGTTCCGCCCATGAGTACGCCCAAGTCCGAGGTTGTCGAGATGCTGAATGCTCTCCCGGAGAGTTCCAGCAACGACGACATTCATTACCAACTTAATGAGCTTGAAAAAATCAGGCGAAGCCTTGACCTGGCCGAGAGCGAAGGCAACATAACCCAT
>JBFWOQ010000110.1:1832-4384 GCA_050250395.1 Porticoccaceae bacterium | reverse complement strand
GACCCGGTATCCGTCATCCGGAGCCGAGGCTGAACTCGATCGGCACGATCACCCAGGAGGCGATGCCCTGACCGTCGCGCTGGGCGGGGACGAAGCGCCATTGCCGTACCGATTGCAGTGCCGCCTGATCGAGCCGGGGCGAGCCGCTGCTGCGTTCGATCGCGACCTTTTGCACCTTGCCGTCGGCGTCGATCAGCACGCGCAGTTGCAGCCGCCCCTGTTCGTGCTGGCGCAAGGCCTGGACCGGGTACTTCAGGCGGTTGGATTGGCCGTAGCGCGCATCGACCCGGGCCGCGCTGATCGCGGGCAGATCCGGCCCCGGCGGGGTCGGCGGCTCGCTGTCGGCGTAGTCGCTGATGACCGGCGGATCGGTGGCTGCCGGCCGGGTCGCCGGGGTCGGCATCGGCGGCGGCGGCTTTGGATGCGGCACTGGCCGCAGTGCCGGTAGCGGCTTGACCGTGACCACCGGCGGCGGCGGCGGTGGCGGTTTGGGTGGCGGCACCAGAAAAATCGCTTCGGTGGCGGCATCCAATGCCCGCGCCTGCGGGTCGGGGCGTTCCGGCACCAGCAATAGCAGCAGCGCGCTGCCGTGTACGACCAGGGCGGTGGCCATGGCCAGGGTGCGTGAACCACTGATGGATTTGGATCGGCTGCGCATGGGCTTCCCCTGGGGCCGCCCGGGTGGGCGGGTCAAACAGGAGAACGCAGGCGCAGCCGCTGCGGGGTTTCACTCGAAGCCGTCGGCGAACAACTGGTTCAAGACGATCTGGTCGATGGTCAGAAAGGCATCACTGACGCCGTTGAAGTCGCTGCTGACCAGATCGGAAGCGTCCGAGTCGAATACGATGAAGTTGCCGTCCGGGCTCAGGTCGATAAAGTTGCCCGAGGTGTTGTTGCCGTTGGCGCTGGACAGCGAAGTGCTCAGCCGATAGAACAGCCCGCCGCGATACAGCCAGGCCTGCGGCGACACGCCGGGCAGCGCACTGCCGCAGGCCATCACCAACGCGCCGTCGTCGGCCACCCGCGGCTTTTCGCACAGCGCCGCCGATGGCGGCACCGGCACACTGGCGGTGGTGCTGGTCTGCCGGTCGCGCAGGAAGATGCGGCTGCCGCTCACACCACCGCAATTGGTCGCGAATGAGCGGAACGCCACGTAGCGGGCATTGACCGAGATCGCCGCCTGGTCCGAGGAACTGGTGAAAGCTACGCCATTGCTGCACTGGCTGATCAGGCTGGTGGTGCCGGCCACCCGGTCGCGCAGGAACACGTCTTCCAGATTGCCCGGGTTGGCCCCGGCAATCGCCGCATCGGCGGCGAATACGACATAGCGCCCGTCGCCGGAAATCGCATGATTGGACAGCGGCCGACTCGGGCCGCTGATCGGCGTTTCGTTCGAATCGACACTGATCCGCTCCGGGGTCACGGCGAGGTTGTCGGCGTCGGCCAGAAAAATGTCCGGCGCGGCATTGTTGTCGCCGTTCACCAGGTTGGAAGCATCCGAGTAGAACGCGATGAAGCGGCCGTCGGCCGAGATCGAGGCATAACGCGACTGTTCATTCGGCGCGACCCCGGCCAGTCCACGACTGACCAGGCTGGTATTGAATCCGACTTCGCCCTGCGGCAAGGGAAACGCCTCGCTCAGATAAATGTCGGTGAATGGCGAATGGTTGCCGCCGAAATTACCGGCCAGGGTCTCGAACACCACCCGGTTGCCGCCGAAATCGGCCGAAGGCGCGAAGCTGTTGCCATTGCCGAGCGTCGCCGTGCCCTGGATCAGCGTATCGGGTGCCGGAGTCGCCGGACTCAGATCGTAGCGATACAGATTGAGCGAACCATTCGCCGCCGGTCCCAGACTGCTCGCGGTCGAGACGAAATAGATGTAGCGCCCATTCCCCGAAATTGCCGGATCGCGCACCGTGCCATTGGCCTCCACATCGGTGACCGGGTTGGTCACCCGGCCGATCAATACCGGCTGGGCCGAGGCCGTCGCCACCAGACCGCACAAACCCACCGCCATAACCCGCAACAGACACTGCATGACAAACTCCCATCGAACCCATGTATCTGCTGATACGCAGTTTCGTGCCTGGTGTTGTCAGGACCAGAGGATGGGGAACGGGGAACAGGGAACAGGGGACGGGGTCGGGGAACGGAAGTAGGGTGGATAAGCGCAGCGCATCCACCATCCAGACGACAAAGCACAAAACTCCGTCGCCCCGGCGAACGCCGGGGCCCAGTGGTGGGGGCGGCGGAATCGTCGAGAGCACTGGGTCCCGGCGTTCGCCGGGACGACGGATTTTCCCGTCCTCCGTCCTCCGTCTTCTGAACCGGTGCCGCGGTCCGGCCCGGCATCCATGCGCGGTCGTTCGGCCGGGGCGCGCGCCGCAAGCACGGGAATTGTGGGAGCGACGGGCACGTCGCGACTTGGCTATCGGAGCGATAGTCGCGACGTTCCGTCGCTCCCACAGGGGCGCGGCCTTCGTTCGTGACCTGGCCAGCAACCTTCCCTGGTGCCGGGCGCCAGCCCGCGCATCCATGCGCGGTCGTTCGGC
>JBFWOQ010000110.1:0-1732 GCA_050250395.1 Porticoccaceae bacterium | reverse complement strand
GGGCGCCAGCCCGCGCATCCATGCGCGGTCGTTCGGCGCAGCTCGACATGCGTTTCATCGCATGTCGAAAGCGCTGCGCCTCACCCCCCTCCAATGGCCTGGACGAGTTCTATGCGGTCGCCGGCTTGGAGCGGGTGGTGGCGGTGCAGGCTGCGCGGGATGATTTCGCGGTTCACTTCGACTGCGACCCGGCGTTCGGCCATGCCCAGTGCCTGCAACAGGTCGGCCACGCTGCTGCCTTCGGGGAATCGCTTGATCTCGCCGTTGACCGTGATCTGCATCGACTAATCTCCGAGTATGCCGCGCAGCGCGGCCAGCGCCGCCGCAAACGAAAAGTGCCGTTCGATATTGGCCAGGCCAGCCGCAGACAGGCGCTGCCATAGTTCCTGGTCCTGGTACAGGCGCACCACCTGGTCGGCGAAACCGGCGGCGTCATCGGCGATCAGCACGTCCTGTTCGTGCTTGAGGTACATGCCCTCGGCGGCCAGGGCGGTGGCCACCACCGGCTGGCCGTGGGCCATGCTCTGGTTGACCTTGCCTTTGACCCCGGCGCCGAAGCGCAGCGGTGCCACCGACAGCCGGCAACCGTCCAGATAGGCGTCCAGCGTCTCGGCAAAACCGGCCACCACGACCCGCTCAGAAGCCAGCGCGATCACCGATTCCGGCATCCGGCTGCCGACGATATGAAAACGCACCCCGGGCAGTCGCGGCGCGATCAGCGGCCAGACCTCGGCGACAAACCACAGCATCGCATCGACATTCGGCTGGTGCTGGAAGCCACCGACGAAGAACAGATCGGCGCGCTCGGCGTAGCCACGGCGACAGCCGACCACGTCGTGAACATTGGACAGCACCTCAACCCTGGCACCCGGCACTTCCTGTTGCAGCAGGGCCTGCTCGACCGGGCTGACCACCAGGCTGACATCGGCACCGCGGACCAGACGCAGCTCGGCCAATTGGGTGGCCCCGGCGCGGCGACGCAGATCGGCATCACCGGCCAGATCGGCTTCGCGCTGTTCACGCAGATAGTGCAGGTCGACCGTGTCGAATATCAGCCGGGCGCGCGGCGCATAGGTGCGCACCAGCGGCAGCAGCGGCGTCGCCACGTAGTGCCGGGACAGCATCACCGCGGTCCAGATCGCGCCGGTCTCGCGCAGGAAGAGCACCGGGTCCTTCAGCCACGGGTGATACAGCACCTCGACCCCGAGCCGCTGCAATTTCTCGCAATACCCGGCGCTGTAGGCGCGGTTTTCGCTGGTGAAGCAAACCTTGTAGTCGAGCGCGATCAGCGCGCGCAGCAGATTGACCATGCGCACCGAACCCGAATCCTTGTCCGGCTCCGGGATGGTGGCGTCGACGACCAGGATACGGCCGCGCACGCGATGCTCACGCGCAATCAGGATCGGGGTTCCCGGTGCCGGTTGCTGCGCCAGCCGCTCGCGCCAGCGCTCGGCAAACTTTTCCTGGTTAAGCACCTGGTAGCGTTTGATGCCGCTGCCGGTATCGGTGCCGGAGGTGATGCCCTCGAAGTGGATCACCGTCGATCGCGGCTGATACAGCACCCGCAGTCCATCCTCGCGGATACGGAAAGCGAGGTCGGTGTCTTCGTAATAGGCCGGGGCGTAGCGGGTGTCGAAGCCTTGGTGTTCGGCGAACCAGTCGCGGCGTACTGCGATCGCCGCACCCGAGCAATAGTCCACTTCGCGCACATAGTTGTAGGCCGGGTCGGCCG
>JBFWOQ010000109.1:847-4420 GCA_050250395.1 Porticoccaceae bacterium | reverse complement strand
GGCGGACATCCGGGAAGGCAACACCGTCACGCTGGCTGAAGCAAAGAAAATGCTTGGCGCAGATAAGTGAAGATAAATATTGCCCGGTCTGCCCTGAGCGACCTTCAGGACATCAAGAATTACTATCAGGAGCAGGGCGTGCCGGACATCGGCCAGAAGTTTGTAAGTGCCATATTGCAAAATGTGGAAAGACTTCGTGGCCATCCAGACTCAGGCAGAATGGTTCCCGAGTTTGATCAAGAGCACATTCGGGAGATTATTCATCCGCCGTTTCGCGTGGTTTACTTGCGGGATGCAGCGTCGGCGAATCTGATTCGGGTCTGGCGAAGTGAAAGGCTGCTATCGCTTCCTGATGAAGAAACATTGAACCTGGCCCGTGAAAGAAAGACACTGAAGCGCATCGAACCGCTGGAGTAGTGCCATGCTGCCAAAACTGAGAGAAGCAAAGTATCGACGCGACTACTGCATCTGGCTGAAATTTGCGGATGGGGTCGAAGGCGAGGTTGATCTTGAAGGCGAGCTGTGGGGAGACGTGTTCGAGCCCCTGAACGATGACATCCGCTTTGCGGAATTCGTGCTGGACGGAGAACTTGACACCGTCGTCTGGCCGGGCGGTGCGAATTTCGCGCCAGAATTCCTTTACCAAAAGTTGCGCCCCGATTATGTGCTCAGGTCGACGCCAAAAAGTGGTGCGGCTTAGCCGCGGCGAAATGGCGCGAAGTCTTTGCACCACCAACCATAGGCCGTTGACGGTGATGCTACAATGCGAGAACTGACCCCGATCCCCCTCAACGTTATCTCAATGAGAGCACGATGAAAGCACTGACCTTACTAACCATCCTTTCCCTACTCTCGGCCTCGGCTATAGCAAAAGATATTAGCGAAATATCCGAACTATCTGGGTACACACTGGGTGAGAAAATTTATCCAAACTCAGATGGTATAAATCAGTGCGCAGAGAACAACATGACCTGCTGGGGAGTAAATCGAGACTTGAGCCCAGCCAGCTACAACGTACAAGTCAACATCAACAGCAGAAGAGAAATATTTAGAATTTACGCAACTCAAGCCATAGAAAATCCAAACACATTGGAACAGTGCCTCTCCAGAGCCAATAGGGTGGTTAAAGGCTTCAAAAGAACCTATGGCGTTGAGTTTGATAGTAAAGAATGGAATGACACAATGACCACCAGCTTTAGCTGGCAGAATAAAAATATAGAGGCATCTCCTATGAAAATATCTATTTCATGCAAGCGCATCTCAATACCTGGCATGCCAGCAGTCAACTCCGTCTACGTTTTAGGTGTTTCAATCGCGCATACTGGAATAATGGACGCCTCGTAGTACCTACTCATAAGTAGTAAATTAGGGAACAAAAGCTTACCTGATTACCAAGATTGCTAAGCCCCAATATATGTAAGGTGAGCGGAGTCAGTTCTCGCCTTATAGCATCCACCCCCAAGCCTTCCACCTCCAAGAAACAGGACTTCGGGCGCGGCCAGGGTGCGGTGCCGGTTTCCTGTTACCGGGCCCGCGGTTCACAAGCCGCGATAAATTCACATCTGCAACGACTTGGTCTGCAAGTATTCGTCCAGCGCGTAAGGCCCGTGTTCGCGCCCGTGGCCGGACTGCTTGTAACCGCCGAAGGGCGCCATCATGTTGAAGCTGCCACCGTTGATGACCACCTGGCCGGCACGGATACGCCCGGCTACGCGGCGGGCGTGATTCTCAGTATCGTGCAGAAGCCTGGGGTCAGGTCGTGTATCGTGCATGACCCGCTTTTCTCTGATAGGCTCGACACATGGTCTGTCCGCTGCGCATCGAATTTGAAGGTGCTTTCTACCATGTGATGGCGCGAGGAAATGCGCATCAGCGCATTTTCCTGGACGAAGAAGAAATCCGGGGGCAGGTTGTGCGTCGCAACGGCCAGCCGGATCGCCCACCGATGAGAAGGCGCTTTTCCCTTTTTCAAGTCCAACGCACGTTACACGACCTGACCCCAATGATTCCCCAATGATTCCCCCGTCGATCTCTTCCAGCCCGGAGTTATGGATGACCTTGCTTCCTGATCTGTCTCTGATGATCGTGGCTGAGGATAATCGAGTTACAAACCGCGCACCCGGCAGCGGGCCGGCCGGCGAAGAGAGAGTTCCGCGCACGCCAGCGCGGTCGTTGACGACATTCGGCTATTGGTCAGACTCGAGAATGCTTTTAACTTGCTTTTCCGCACCGGACGCTTTGAACCAGACGCGCTCCGAAAGCAGGTAGGCGATGACCCCAAGCGACACCAGCAACGCGGACCCAAAAATGGCGAATAAAGCCCACAATCGCGTGCGGGGGTCTTCCGTGGCCAGCAGAACAATGATCACACTGCTGCCAAAAAAACCAATAACCAACGCATGCAGAAAAAACAGGGCCAGGAGGTAGCCAGCCGATCCCTTCCGCATGGCCCGCAGAAATCTGATATAGGCGAGTACCCTTTCGTGTTTATACTGCGCCCACGCGGCTCGGAGAGCCAGAACCTGCAACAGCCGGCTCAGCGTGCGTGCAACTCGGCGTAAATTCATTTACGCCCGCTTCCGAACAACACACCGAGAACAAATCCGGTCAATCCGACAATGCCCATTGCCGTCCAGGGACGCTCTTCAACGGAATGTTCGATTTGTTTCTGCGCCTGTTTGACGTCCTTGTCGAGGCCGGATTTCAGTCCGGCCAAGTAGGGCTGCAATTCCGCCAGCGCCTGCTTGATGTCGTGCAGATCTCTTTCGACAAATGCCTTCACTTCCTTGGCTGCTGTACTGCCTTCCTTCTCCAATTGCTCAATGGCTTCGGCCAACGATGCTGGTTTGGTCATGATGATCTCCTGGTTGGTAACGATCAGGCAACAGGAATTGTTGCATTGTCACTCAGTGGTTTGTCGATCGACAGAAGCGCTCTGAAGTTTTCAGGATGTCGTCTCCCTGATAATCATCAGCCGGAAATTAACTGAACCTCGCGAACACCCCCTTGACTGGTCATTGGACAACCTGTTCGCGAGAGGGGATTTTGATTTGGGCCAAGTCATTACCCATTAAACACCAAATCTTCCCCTCCCAAGTCTTCCACCCTCAAGTTTTCCACCTTCACGTTTTTCACCTTCAAGAGCCATGACTTCAGGCGCGGCCAGGGTGCAGTGCCGGTTTCCTGTTACCGGGCCCGCGGTTCACAAGCCGCGATAAATTCACATCTGCAACGACTTGGTCTGCAAGTATTCATCCAGCGCGTAAGGCCCGTGTTCGCGCCCGTGGCCGGACTGCTTGTAGCCGCCGAAGGGCGCCATCATGTTGAAGCTGCCGCCGTTGATGACTACCTGGCCGGCGCGGATGCGTCGCGCCACGCGGCGGGCGTGATTCTCGTCCGAGGACCAGACTCCGCTCGACAGGCCGTAGACCGTGCCGTTGGCAATTGCCACGGCCTCGTCCTCGGTGTCATAGGGGATGATGCTCAGCACCGGGCCGAAGATCTCTTCCTGGGCGATGGTCATGTCGGGGGAGACATTGCCGAACACCGTGGGTTTGACGAAGAAGCCCTTGG
>JBFWOQ010000109.1:0-837 GCA_050250395.1 Porticoccaceae bacterium | reverse complement strand
TGCGCACCCGCTCCTGCTGGGTCCTGGAGATGAGCGGCCCGAGCTTGGCTTTGGGATCGGCGGACTGGCCCAGGGTGAAGGATTCGGCCACTTCCTTGGCTTTTTGGGCGGCGCGCGCATGGGCGGCGCGGGGCACCAGCATGCGGGTGTGGGCGGAGCAGGTCTGGCCGCTGTTGAAGTAGCAATCGTTGACGGTGCCGCGCACCGCGTCTTCGATATCGGCGTCTTCCAGAATGATGGACGCCGACTTGCCGCCCAGTTCCAGCGCCACGCGCTTGACAGTGTGCGACGCCAGCTCGGCGACGCGCTTGCCGGCGCGGGTGGAACCGGTGAAGGACACCATGTCCACCTTGGGATGGCGCGCCAGCGCCTCGCCCGCCACCGGACCGACGCCGGTGATCAGGTTGAACACGCCGGGCGGAAAGCCGGCGCGGTGCACTTCCTCGGCCAGCACAAAGGCGGCGAGGGGCGCGACTTCGCTGGGCTTGACGATGACGGTGCAGCCGGCGGCGAGCGCCGGGCAGATCTTGGCCATGATCTGGTGCAGGGGGTAGTTCCAGGGCGTGATGGCGGCAACCACGCCCACGGGTTCTTTCACCACCAGGGAGTTTTCGATGCGCTCCTCGAAGCGGTAGTCGGCAAGAATCCTGATGAAATTGTCGATGCTGACCAGCGGCAGGCCGGCCTGGATGTTCTTGCTCATGGCGAGCGGCATGCCCACTTCGCCGGCCATGATTTCGCCCAGTTCATCGATGCGGGCAGTGAGGCCCTCGCGCAGTTTCATCAGCAGGGCGCGGCGTTCCTGGGCGGTGGTCTGACCCCAGGTCTCGAAGGCGC
>JBFWOQ010000108.1:0-4429 GCA_050250395.1 Porticoccaceae bacterium | reverse complement strand
ACGTCGAGCGACGGTCTGGCGACCACCGACCAGAAGTTCGGCTACAACGGTCCCAATGACCGTTTTACCTGGACGCTGGAAGGCAAGACCGAGATTTATGTGCCCTACAACGCCTATAAGCTTCACAGCGACAAGCTCAAGGTGACCGATATCATCACCAAGCAGGGTCGTCTGAATCAGGATCTGGCCCGTTACGAGTTGCACCGGGTCTGGAAGGTCAAGGGTACGCTCAAGGAAGGTACGACCCATGATTACGGCGTGCGGATGATGTACCTGGATGAGGACAGCTGGTGGTTCATGCTGGCCGACAACTACGACCGACGTAACCAACTCTGGCGGTTGTACGAGTTGCACTCTGTCATGTACTACGATCAGGGCTACCTCGACTCGACGATCGAAAACCAGCACGACATGCAGGCAGGCCGCATGGTGATCCTTGGACTGGATAATGAAGACAAGGCCCCGGACCCGAGCTTCCGTGCGACTGACGATTACTTTACGCCAGCCGAGATTCGTCGTCGCGGGGTACGTTGAATCTGGCGCCGTTTCCGGGTTTTCTTCCCACCCGGAAATCGGGATACCGAAAGACCGGGATGGTCGGGCAGGGAGCCCGGCCATCCCGGTCGCGTGCGGACCTGGTGCGCAGGCCTGAGCCGGGATGATCGCGGACGGAAGTGTCACTGATCGGACATGGCGGTTTAAATTCGGTGTGTTGTAAACTCGGGGCGCCCCGTCGTGGCAAGGCAACGGCTGGCGATAAAAAGAACGTGTTGGGCTCTGACAATCAATAAAGAAGCACGCGTTTTCAAGCGCAGTGTATAGGCGCTAGGCGTAAGACGAAAAATAACCGGGCAATCGAACTTGCAGGCGGCGCGTTGGGTGGTTGTGCCAAATCCATGGTCATGAAAGCGATTGCCTGCACGCTGATCCGTACTTCAGACGCTGGGAACAGATTATGAAATTCAAGCATTGCCTGACGTGGGTTGCGGCCAGGTGTCGGCGCACGGGTGGAATTGATCGCAGAAGTGCGGTTGCCAAAGTTCTGTCCTGGCCCCGACGCGGGCAATTGGTGTTGCTGGCTGCCAGCTTGCTGACCGCGGGTGCCGTTGCGGCGGGAGAGTCCGTGCAGATTCCCGCCATTAGATCGGCTCTTGCGAGCAAGGCCCTGTTGACCGATTCGGCCCGGCTGTCGGATCGCGTGGTCGCGGTGGGTGCTTACGGCAACATCGTTTATTCGACCGATGGCAAAACCTGGACCCAGGCCAATGTGCCGTCACAGGGTTTATTGACCACGGTTTATTTCGTGGACGATCGGGAGGGTTGGGCCGCGGGCCATGACACCCTGATTTTGCATACCACCGATGGCGGCGAAAACTGGACCATTCAATACGAGGACCCGATTCCCGGCGGTGATTTGCCCAAACCCATACTGGATATCTACTTCGCCGACAAGCTGCACGGCTGGGCGATCGGCGCATTCGCGCTGATGCTGGTCACCGAGGACGGCGGGCTCCATTGGAAAACGGTGAGTACCGGCGGACTGGGCGCGCAACTGGAGGCGGCCGATCGCGAGCCCGAACCGAACTTCAACGCGCTGCTCCCGCTGGATGACCGATTCCTGATTGTGGGCGAGCTGGGCACGCTGCTTTATTACGACCCGAAAGCGAGCACGGCTGGTGACGATATCGACGATGACGCAGAGGAAGATGCCATCGATTCACCGGATGAAGATGGTTCCGAAGTGGCTGCGGATGGTGCGATGGCCGGCCCCGCAAATTCGGCATGGCGCATTATCCAATCGCCTTACGTCGGGTCGTTTTTCGGCGTCAAGCAGCTGAGTTCCGGAGAGTTGCTGATCTATGGCCTGCGCGGACACCTGTTCAGGTCCCTTGATCTCGGTAACACCTGGACCCCGGTCGATACCGGCGACGCCACTACCAACATCAATGACGTCATCGAAATGGATGGTGGTGACGCCATCATCGTTGGTGGCGGCGGCACCCTGTTCCGCCTGAAGGCCGGCGCCGCCGCCGCGGAACGCATTCCCTACTCCGGATTCAATGGCTTCGTGTCGGTGCAAAAAATGGGCACTGATGCAGTGCTGCTGTTTGGTGACGCCGGGGCGCAGTTTTTTCAGCTCCCGTAAGCAGTTCGAGATCAGAGAGGTGCTCATTCGGGGCACGGCTCAACGTGACGACAGGTATTTGCCATGACGAAGGAAACCTTGATGGATCGTGCGATACGGTTGATGTTTTCGAATCGTATCCCGATTCTGATCCTTTTCACCGTGCTGACCGCATTCATGGGCATCAATGCGCTCAAGCTGCGCGTTGATGCCGGCTTCGAGAAGCTACTGCCGTTTAACCACGAATACATCAAGACACTCGTGCATTATCAGGACGATTTTGGCACCGGGAACCAGATCGTCGTCGCCCTGATTCAGAAGGAAGGCACGATCTTCAACCCCGAGTTCTTCGAGGCCATGCGGCTGGCTACCGACGAAGTGTTTTTCCTGCCGGGAGTCGCGCGCTCCACCGTGACGTCGATCTTCACGCCAAATGTCCGCTATATCGAAGTGGTGGAGGATGGCTTCTCGGGCGGTAACGTAGTGCCCGCGGAGTTTCGGCCCACCGAGGAATGGATGCCCATCGTCCGCAACAACATCATCAAGTCCGGGCGTCTCGGCAGCCTGGTGGCCAATGATTTTTCCGGAGCCCTGATCCGGGCAGAGCTGATCGAGCGCGATCCGACCACGCGCGAACCCCTCGATTATCAAAAGATAGCGGCGGATCTGGAGGGCAAGATCCGCGCGCGGTTCGAGACCGACGCCATCGACGTGCACATCATCGGGTTTGCCAAGTCGACCGGGGATATCGCCGACGGGGCCAGGGACGTCGTGACCTTCTTTGGAATCACTCTGGTGATTACCGCGATTCTGCTCTGGTTTTACACCCGCTCGATCATTTTGTCCCTGCTGCCCCCGGCGGTGTCATTGGTGGCGGTGGTGGGGCTTCTCGGTTCCCTGGATATGCTTGGGTACGGACTGGATCCCATGTCGATTCTGGTGCCGTTCCTGGTATTTGCGATCGGCGTCAGTCATGGCGTCCAGATGATCAGTGGCTGGATGGGCGAAGTGATGTATGGCGGGGATACGGACGCCAAGGGGCGGCCCGTGGTTCCGCCGCCGGAGATTCCCCACGGGGTGGACAGCATGGAGGCGGCGCAGCGCACTTTCCGCCGGCTGCTGGTGCCGGGGGCATTGGCGGTCATTACCACCTCGGTGAGTTTCGCCACCATTCTGCTGATTGAAATCGGTATCGTGCGCGAGACCGCGGTGACCGCCAGTATCGGCATGGCGATCATGCTGCTCACCAAAATGATTCTGCTGCCGGTGCTGTTGTCCTATGTGAAGATTCACGATCTCGAGGGATATCGGCGTCGGCACCGGGAATCGGAAGTGCGGCGCGATCCTCTGTGGCGCTTCATTGCGCGCGCCACCGAAACGAAGCCCGCCTTGATCATTCTGGCGCTGGTAACGGTGTTGACCGCGTTCGGTATCGTCAAGGGTAGGGAACTGGCGATCGGCGATCTTCATGCCGGCATTCCGGAGCTGCGTCCGGAAGCCAGGTATAACCTGGACAGCAACGCGATCGCCCAGAAATTCTCGATCGGTGTCGACAAGCTGTCGGTGATCGTGGAGGCCCCGAGCAATGCCTGCGTGGACTACGACATCATGAAGGAGATGGATCGCTTCACCTGGTACGCCCGCAATCTTCCCGGTGTGCAGTCGGTCGACTCCCTGGCGCGGGCGATGAAGGTGATCATGGCCGCCAACAACGAGGGCAGCGCGCGCTGGTACGAGTTGTCCCGCAACAGCTACAGCATGTCGTCGTCCCTCTATCACATGGGCGGCGGCGGCAAGGAGCTGATGAATGCGGACTGTACCGCCATGCCGGTGCACATCTTCACCGTCGACCACAAGGCCGAGACCATCGATTCCATCATCGCCGGCATCAAGGCGTATGACGCCGGACTCCCGCCGGAGCGCTTCAATCTGCGCCTTGCCGCAGGCAATGTCGGCATTATCGGCGCCACCAATCAGACGGTGTCCGCGGCCGAGAAGCCCATGCTCGGCTGGGTGTATGGCGTGACCACGGTGCTGACCCTGCTGGCGTTTCGCTCGGTGGTGGGCACCCTGTGCATCATCATTCCCCTGGTGGTTGTTTCCCTGCTGGGCAACGCCATGATGGTGATGCTGGAAATCGGCCTCAAGGTGAACACCTTGCCGATGATGGCCTTGGGGGTCGGGGTCGGGGTCGATTACGCGATCTACATCTACGCGGCCATGAGCGGGTTTTTGAAAACGGGCGACTCGCTTAACGAGGCGTTTTACAAGGCCATGAGGCTGACCGGCAAGGCCGTCATCTTT
>JBFWOQ010000107.1:0-4490 GCA_050250395.1 Porticoccaceae bacterium | reverse complement strand
ACCGCACCAGAACCTCACGCTGTGCTGACGAGATTTTCGGGGGGCGTCCGGTTCGGGGCATCGGCGGGCCTTTTTGTGCATCATGAGAGCCCCGCATTTTACTACATTTTGTAAACACCCTCTTAGGCAAGCCAGTGCTTCCCGCGGTGGATGTTACTCGGGGTCCAGGCGGGATAGATACTTCCTCTTTACCACTTTTCGTTGCTCGGCGGGTACTGTACATAGAATCAGCAACCGGGCCGACAGAATGCGAACCGGCAACGATTCCGGCGCGGGAATCCCGGCTCCCGCCATTGCCTGCCGGAGCGTCGCCGGTTTTGCCGCCCGGCGCCCCAGCCTATAGAATCCCCGGGCCCGGCTGGCTGCCGGCCCCCTTTCCGCGACCCGTGCAACGAGTATTCCGATGAGCAGCACCAACGAAAATTATCCCGAAATCCGCGAAGCCGTGGCCAAGCTGTGCAGCCAGTTCCCCGGCGAATACTGGCGCGCGCTGGACGACACCCACACTTATCCGACGGCATTCGTGCGCGCGCTCACCGAGGCGGGTTTTTTGTCGGTGCTGATTCCCGAGGAATACGGCGGCGCCGGCCTGCCCATCGAGGCTGGCTGCGCGGTGCTCGAAGAAATCCAGCGTTCCGGCTGTAACGGCAGCGCCTGCCACGCCCAGATGTACACCATGGGCACCCTGCTCAAGCACGGCAACGAGGATCAGAAGCGCCGCTACCTGCCGGGTATCGCGGAAGGCGCGCTCCGCCTGCAGGCGTTTGGCGTCACCGAGCCCACCAGCGGCACCGACACCACCCGCATCCGCACCCGCGCGGTACGCGACGGCGACGACTATGTGATCGACGGCCAGAAGGTGTTCATCTCGCGCACCGAACACTCGGATCTGATGGTGCTGCTGGTGCGCACCACGCCTTACGAGGAAGTAAAAAAATCCTCCGACGGCATGTCGGTGTTTCTGGTGGACATGCGCGCGGCGGTGGGCAACGGCCTCACCATCAAGCCCATCAAGACCATGATCAACCACTCCACCACCGAACTGTTCTTCGACAATCTGCGGGTGCCGGCGGCGAACCTGATCGGCGAGGAGGGCAGGGGCTTCAAGTACATCCTCGACGGCATGAACGCCGAGCGCATCCTGATCGCCTCCGAGTGCATCGGCGACGCGCGCTTTTTCCTCGAACGCGCGAGCCGCTATGCCTGCGAGCGCGAAGTGTTCGGCCGTCCCATCGGCATGAACCAGGGCATCCAGTTCCCCATTGCGCGCAACTATGTGGAGACCGAGGCGGCGGCGCTGATGGTGTTGAACGCGGCGCGCCTGTTCGATGCCGGCAAGCCCTGCGGCAGCGAGGCCAACATGTGCAAGCTGATCGCCTCCGAGGCCGCCTGGCACGCCGCCGATACCTGCCTGCAGACCCACGGCGGTTTCGGTTACACCCAGGAGTACGACATCGAGCGCAAATTCCGCGAGACGCGGCTCTACCAGACCGCGCCCATCTCCACCAACCTGATCCTGTCCCACGTGGCCATCCACGAACTGGGCATGCCCAAGTCGTTCTAACCAAGTCGTTCTGAGGGGACGAGATGACCGCTATCGATCTCGCGCATCTGCAACAGTGGCAGGGCCGCCAGGAAAGCGCCACCGACCTGATCGCGCCCGCCAAGGTGGAAGCCATGGCGGCCACCCTCGATTGGGAGCAGGCCCCGGCGCCCGGCGACGAACTGCCCCGACCCTGGCACTGGCTGTATTTTCTGCCGACCACGCGGCAGTCGAAGATCGGTCGCGACGGTCACCCCGAGCGCGGCGGCTTCCTGCCCCCGGTGCCGCTGCCGCGGCGCATGTGGGCCTCGGGCACTGTCGAATTTCTCGCGCCGCTGCGCGTGGGCGACGCCGCCACCCGCACCAGCACCGTACAGAGCGTGACCCACAAGCGCGGTGGCACCGGCGATCTGGTGTTCGTCACCGTCGCCCACGAAATCCACGCGCGCAATGTGCCCGCGATCCGCGAAACCCAGAATCTGGTGTACCGCGAAGACCCGGACCCCAATGCCCCCGCGCCCAAGCCGGTGGCCCCGCCGGCGGCGGCGGAATTCGGCCGCACCTGGATGCCCGATCCCGTGCTGCTGTTTCGCTATTCGGCGCTGACCTTCAACGGCCACCGCATTCACTACGACCGCGACTACGCCATGCGTGAGGAAGGCTACGCCGGGCTGGTGGTGCATGGGCCGCTGTCCGCTACCCTGCTGCTCGATCTGGTGCGCACCGAACTGCCCGGCGTCGAGATCGCGCAGTACGACTACCGCGCCGTGCGCCCCCTGATCGACGGCCATCCCTTCCGCGTCGAGGGTTGCCGAACCGCGGCCGGGCTGAGCCTGTGGGCGCTCGATCACACCGGTGCCGTCACCATGCAGGCAACCGCCACCCTGAGGTCATCCCGATGACGTCCAGCCATCCGTTGCCCGCGTGGCGTTCGGCGCTGTTCGTGCCGGCACACGTCGAGAAATTCGTCGCCAAGGCCCACACCCGCGGCGCCGACGCCATCATTCTGGATCTGGAAGACAGCGTGCCGCTGCCCGAGAAGGCGAGTGCCCGCGCCGCCGTGCCCGGCGCGGCGGCGCAGATCGCCGGCCACGGCCTCGACGTGCTGGTGCGCATTAACCGGCCCTGGCGGCTCGCGGTGCGCGACCTGGAAGAGAGTGTCTGCGCGCAGGTCCACACCATCGCGGTGCCCAAGGTGGCGAGCGCCGATCACATCGCCTTCATCGCCGAGACCATCGACGAGATTGAAATCGACCAGGGACTCGCGCCCGGCCATACCAGGTTGCTCGCCTTCATCGAGGGCGTCGGCGGTCTCGCTCAGGTGGACGCCATCGCCCGCGCCTCGTCGCGCCTGATCGGGTTGTTTCTCGGCGCCGAGGATTTCAGCGCCGAAGTGGGGATGCAGCCCACGGCGGAGGGCCTGTTCGGACCCAACCAGCAGATCGTGTTCGCCGCGCGTCGCGCCGGTATTCTGCCCTTTGGCTTCGTGGGTTCCATCGCCGATTACTCCGATCTGGATGCGTTTCGCGCCCGCATCCGCCAGGCGCGCGCGCTCGGCTTTGTCGGCGCGCTCGGCATCCACCCGAGCCAGGTCGGCATCATGAACGAGGAATTCGTGCCGGATGCCGAGGAAGTCGCTCACGCGCGCGGCCTGCTCGCGGCCTACGAACAGGCCCTTGCCGAGGGGCGCGGCGCCGCCGCCTACAAGGGCAAGATGATCGACGCCCCCGTGGTGGCGCGGGCGCGGGAAGTGCTGCGCGCGGACGCGGCGCGCGTTTGACTCCGGGCTTTTGTCGGAGTGTTCCGGAAAGCGTTTTTCAATCACCGCGGCCAGACCGCAACCGAGGAATCCCCATGACCGAACCCGTGCTGTACCGGCAGGAAGGCCGCATCGCCATCATCACCCTGAACCGCGCCGATACCCGCAACGCACTGTCCGACGAGGTCGTGCCGGCCTTGATCGCCCAACTCAAGCGCGCCAACGACGACACCGGCATCAGTTGCGTGATCCTGACCGGTGCCGGACCGAGCTTTTCTTCCGGCGGCAACCTGAAGGAAATCCGCGCGATGACGCAGGAGAAAAAGCTCAGCGTGCACGGGATTCGCAACTGGTACATCGACTGCATCCAGCAGATTCCCCACACCATGGCCAAACTGACGGTGCCGGTGATCTGCGCGGTCAACGGCCACGCCATCGGCGCCGGCTGCGATCTCACCATGATGTGCGACATCCGCATCGCGTCGGAAAAAGCGGTATTCGCCGAGAGTTTCATGCGCGTCGGCCTGATTCCCGGCGACGGCGGCGCCTGGTTCCTGCCGCGCGTGATCGGCCTGTCGCGCGCCTGCGAGATGAGTTACACCTGCGACATGATCGACGCCAACAAAGCCGAGCGCTGGGGCATGGTGTCCGAAGTCGTGCCCCACGAACAATTGCTGGACGCGGCGCTGGCCATGGCCCAGCGCATCGTCGCGCATCCGCCCATGGGCGTGCGCTACGCCAAGAAACTGCTGATGGAGTCCCAGCACATGCCGCTCACCGCGGCACTGGAAATGGCTGCGGGCATGCAGGCAACGCTGCAAAATACCGAGGATCATCTCGAAGCCATCGACGCCGCATTGGAGAAACGCACGCCACGGTTCAAGGGCTGCTGAGGGGCGCTTGCCTACCGGCGGGCGGGATGCCGTTCGGCACGATCACGGGCTCCCGCGGCGCGGGACGGACAAAATGAGGGCATTCAGAGATATTCCCAAGCCGCGGGAATGAGCGGGGACGGCGGTACATCGCAAGGAGGCAAATTGCACGGAGGTAAATCGCACGGAGGCGGATATGGACAGGTTCGAGCAGATCCATCGGGTGCACCGGCTATTGCGCGATGCCCGCCGACCCGTCTCCGCCGCCCGCCTGATGGAGCAGCTTGAATGCAGTCGGCCGACGCTGACCCGCCTG
>JBFWOQ010000106.1:0-4521 GCA_050250395.1 Porticoccaceae bacterium | reverse complement strand
GCGCACGCTGATAGGACATCAACTTGGGCAATCCACGCGGCGACCGTGATAGCAGGTAGGCCAAGCGCGAGAACGAATGCACCAGATCGGGACGAAACTCGCCCACCGCCCGGCGAAAGTCGACGATACAGCGCAGGTGCTGGCCCGGGCTCTGCGGCTGCACTTCGCGCCAGGCAAAGCGCTGCGAGACAGCACAGGTGGATTCGGCATGCGCCAGCAAGGCCACCTCATCACCGGCCGCGCGCAGCCCCTGCACCAGGCCATCGATCACCCGTTCGATCCCGCCATAAAGGCGCGGCGGCACCGGCAGAAACGGATCGGCGCTGATCAGAATGCGCATTCAACCCCACCTCTTGTCGCTGCGCAACGGGTCGTCCTGACGCACAAACAGCACTTCGATCTGCCAAAGCGCCTGATCCAGCGGACGGCGGCCAAATACGGCAACATTTGCAGTCCCCGTTGGTTGTCGGCACTGGTCCAAGGCGCAAAGCGCCGAAAAATAGTCAACCGTTTTCGCATCGACCACTTCCTCACATTGTGATATCGCAACCCGTAGGGGCCGCTGCCGAAAGTAGACAAGATGAAGCGCAGCGCGCTTTCCACAGCGGAACGGGTCATCCGTGGCTGTTGCCATGAGCAACCCGGATGGTTCACGCTAGGCCGATCTCGTCGACCCAAGCGCCAGGATCACCTGGCGCAGCAGAATGCCCTGTTCGGTATCCCAGTTGTAGCGGGTTTGCGCCAACGCATGGGCCTTGTTGACGGCAGCGATACGCGATTCGTGGTTCTGGTACCAGGCGTCGAGGCGGGCCGCGCTGGCGGCCGGGTCGTCGAGATCGATCAGCACCGCTGCCTCACCCAGCGCGTCGGCCAATTCACGCTGCGCCGGTGTGGTGGATAGCAGGACGGGCAGGCCGGCCAGCAGGTACTGAAAAATCTTATTGGTGAGGCAACTGCGGCGATTCTCGCTGATCGACAATTCCAGACTCGCACCCAGGGCATAGCCCGCAGAAAGTCGCGACATCTGATCGGGATCGGCGGGTGGCAATAGCTGCAACCGTTCGGCCGGCCAGGCCAGTTCCGCCGCATAGCCTCGCAATACGGCCTCGTAGCCGCTGCTCGGCGTACCGCGCAGATCCAGCCGAAACGGTGTGCGGCACCGCGCGAGAATCGCCAGCAACGGTTCCAGGCCACGGCCGGCACCGATGGTCTGGGAAAACCAGTAGATCAGCGGTTGATCGGCACAGCGCGGTGCCGGCATGGCCTGCGCATCGGACAAGGGAAATACGTTCAACAGCGGTACAAAGGGCAGGCCGAAACGCTGCCGCAAATTGGCCGCCATACGTGGTGCGGCCGCGGTCAGAAACGCGCAGCGCGGCAGCCAGCGCCGCATGATGCGAACCCGACGCTGCACCTCAGCCGGATCGCCTGGCACATCCTCGACCTCACCGGGGTGGTCGTCCTCGGCATCGAAGGCGAGCAAGCCGCCGGTCTGCGTGGCCGCCCGCCCGGCGGCGCACAGCCCCGGCAAATTGTGGCCGATAAACAAATCGGCATGGGTGCCGGCCGCCAGCCGGGTCAATTCGCCGACCATGCGACCACTCGCTGCCTCGGCGAGCCAGGTACTGCGCAGGCCGAGCCGCCAGCCCCATCTGCAAACGTGCTCCCAGAGAGTGCGCCGGTGCCAGCGCCAGGGCCGGCCACGGCCAGCCAACCGTGCTTGCCAACTTGCCCGGGCAAGCACACTGCGGTCACGGGCGCGCACCGATTCCAGCAGATCGATCGCGACTACCGTCACCCGATAGCCGTCCGCGACCAGGGCGTCGGCTTCCTTCACTACGCGCGGGGCCGAGCCGATATGCCCGCTGGTCACGATGCAAATGTGCTTAGGCACCTGCCACATGCTCCGATACGATCCGTCCCAGCGCGCGCCGGTAGTCCGGCCACTGCCATGACTCGATCGCGGCCCGGGCGGCCGGGCGCATCGCCTGCAATTGCGCCCTGTGGGTCGCGCACCAGATCAGAATATCGCGCAGCGCCCCCGCGCTGCCCGCTTCGAACACGCGGCCGTTGATGCCGTCCCGGATCAGGCCGGAGGCGCCGACCGCGGGCGTGGTCAGCACCGGCAGTCCATGGGCGAGCGCCTCGGTCACCACCAGGCCCCAGCCATCGGAGAGGCTGGGCAGAATCAGCGCGTCAGCGTGCCGGAAAGCGGCAAACAGATCGGCACGGGGCACCGGACCGTGGATGCGCAGACGGGCATTTTGCGCCTGGCACAGGGCGTCTGGCAAGGCGACCGAACCGTAGGCATCGACGCCCAGGGCCAGATCGCCATCCAGCGAGCCCAATGCCTCCAGCAATAGATGCGCCCCCTTGGCAACACTGAAGTTGCCCGCCCAGATCAGTCGTGGATGCGGAGCCGGCACGAGCGCCTGCAGCTCAGAATCCACGGGGATTTCCGCACCCAGCGGCAGCACATGGAAGTGATCCGTGTGCAGCCCGGCATGGCGGTAGGTAGACAGGGTGTGTTCCGAGTTGACGATCACGCAGGTGGCCAGGGCGAACTCCGCGCGACGGCGTGCAGTCCGCGCCACCCGTTGCTGTCGCGCGTGGCGCATATAGGCGGATTCCGGCTGGTTCAGGCGCGACCATTCGTGCGCCTGCATCTCTGAGATGTACTCGTGTTCGGCGCAGGGCAACTCCAGAATACGCGGCAAACCCATTGCCGCGGCGCGTTGAAACAAGGCCAGCGCATTGTATTCATAGCCGTAGACTGCCTTGGTTTCGGCATCGATCAACGACGCCGACCAGCGATCGAAATCCAGGGTCATCCAGTGCCAAATCCGGTCGGTCAGCACACCGCTGCGATCGAATCGCGAGCACAGGGTGCGCAACAATTCCCGGTTTGGATGCGATCGCAGCAGGGCTCGCGGTACCTCGGGTGCGGGGCGCCGCTGCAGTGGCGATACCGATACGCCCAGGGCGCTGGATGCCGCCGCCAGGACGCGCTGCCATAGGGCATCGGGGTCGGCGACCAGGGTGGTGGCAAAGGTCTGCAACAGGCCAGCCTCGTGCAGGGCCTGCACGCTGTTGCGCACGAACACCCCGGCTCCCGTGTGGGCGATCAGTACGCTCATACTGCGCTTCGACGCTTGCCGCGCCAAGCAGCCACGGCCCCGGTCCAACGCAAACCCCGTTCGCTACCCAGGGCTGCGCTCGCCCAGCGTGCCGCCCGCAACCATCGCGATGCCCGGCCATCGGTGTAATCCAGGGCGCGGCGCATTGCCGCAGCCGCCAGAGCCGGATGCGCCACCGCCAGATCCCGGGCGCAATACTCAAAAGCACCGGCAAGCGCGCGGCGCGGCGCCGGACCAGTCCGGCCCTGGGCTGCAAATGCAGCTTCGATCTGCTGGGTATTGCGCAAGCAATCGAGCACAAACTTCGTTGGATCGCGTCGCGACAATGACCCGGCCTGCGCTTCCCGGTAATGCAGTCCAAGGTGCGCCGAATGCGCCAGCCGTGCGCCCAGCAGGGCAGCATCCAGCGCATAGCGGGCATCCTGTATCACCGGCAGATCCCTGCGAAAGCCGCCAATTTTTTCATGCAGTGGCGCCCGGAACAGCCAGGCACCGGGCGGACTCCAGAATCCAGAAAACAACGCCAGCACCGGATCGGCCGCCACCTGTTCCAATGCCCGGTATTCGGCGCGACAAAGATGCTGGCGATCCTCCGCATGCCCAAAGCCCTGCCAATCGCAATACACCGCATCTGCCTGGGTCTGGGCGGCGGTCTGCAAACGCGCGGCCAGGGTGCCGGGCAGCAACAGGTCATCGGCATCCAGAAACAGCAGCCACTCGCCCCTGGCAAGTTCGGCCAGGCGGTTGCGCGCAGCGCTGACACCCTGATTCGATTGGCGCTGACAGCACAGGCCAGCACCCCGCCGTTGCAAAAGCTCGTAGCTGCCGTCCGTGGAACCATCGTCGAGCGCGATCACCTCGGCATCGACGCTGGCCGCCTCGGCGAATGCACTGTCCAGCGTCTGATCGAGCACCCCCGCGGTGTTGAAAACCGGGATGAGGATGGACAGCAAGGGCTTGTTCATGCCGATTTGCGTAAGCGTGAGGAGGCGATGGCATCGCCGTAAACCGTGAGCATTTCCCGCGCCAGATCAGCGCTGCTACGGATCGGCCCAGCCAGCGGAAAACGCTGAAGTTCGACCCGCCGCAACAGCAATCGCTGCAGGGCCTGCGTCCACGCCGTGACATCATCGAAGCGAACCAATTCGGCACCAGCGTCACCGCGCAGGATTTCGGCCAGACCACCGATATCGGAGGCCAGCACGAAGGTACCCACGGCCCGCGCCTCCAAAGCCACCAGCGGGCCGGTTTCCAACCACTGCGAAGGGATCACCAAGACTTGAGCGCTGGCCATCATTGTGGCAAGTTCGTGCCGCTGCAATGACTGCACGATCTCGAAGCGCGGGTCCTTACCGATGAGTTGCATGATCTCTGTCCGATAGGC
>JBFWOQ010000105.1:0-4553 GCA_050250395.1 Porticoccaceae bacterium | reverse complement strand
CACAGCGCGTTGAACGTGATCGCCATAGGTTTGCGCCGGGCTGTCGCCTTTCGCGCTGTGCGCCAGCCAGTCCATCGTCGCTCTCAGAGCAGATCGATCAGCGTCAGCGCCGGATTGCCGTGCCGGTCTTTCTTGCCGGCCAGTTCAGCAGGCAAGGCGTTGGGTAGCTGGTATTCGGCGAGGTTTTTCGAAGGCGAGTCCGGATCGGTGAGCTTGGTCGGCGATAGCGCGTCCAGAATGGCGAAGTCCGAGCACGAGCCGAGCTTGTCGGCGTGCTCGACATACCAGGCACGGGCGAGATCGACCGCAGGCCGCGCGTGCGAGCGGGTATGTGGATAGGCGTAACGGATCAGTTCGAGCAGCAGCGCAATGTCTTCGCCCGTGCAGCCGGTGCGCGCGGCGGCGCTGGGGTTGACGAAGAAAGGCATCAGATACAGGCCGTGCGGAACGAAGCGGTAGCCCATCGGGGCCATACCACGATCCTTGTCGTCCTGCACGCCAGCCTTGTTTGTATTGGTGTGGCGTTCGATGTCGATGGGCGCGACCGAGAGCCCGAGGCCGAAATGCACACAGCCGGTGCGGATGGCGTTGGCCTTGAATTCCTTGATTTCGTTTTCGTTCAATCGTTTTTTGGCTTCGTCGTCCTTCATGCTTTCGAGAAAGGTGTTGCCGAACACGCGGCCATCCCAGTAGGAGTCCTTGAATGCCTTACCGTCGCCCGTGAGCTGTTTGGCTATGGCTGTGCGATCCCTGCCACGCGATTCGAGAATGCCGAAGCACGCGGCGTCAAGTTTCAACTCGTCCGCCAAGGCTTGCCAGACTTCGCCTTTCCACTCGACCAGATCGCGGGTTTTGCGCTTGAACGAAACCGGCGAGATTTCTCCCCGCTGGTCTGGCCGCTGGCGTGGGTCGCTGTCGCGGTCGGGGTCGCCGTTTGGATTGGAATTGCGTACTTCGATCACGAGTAACCCGGTGCCGCGTTTGAAGCCGCCGACTTCCTTGGTGTAAGTGAACTTCGGGTTCATTTTTGATCCTCCTGAGTGGGTTCGGTCGGTTTGGATTCGGTATTGCCGGGAGCCTTGGCGAGGTAGCCGAGGATGAGTTGTGCCTTGTCGGTATCGCTGGCGCGTTTGGGAAGGTCGAGCTGGCTGACTTCCGAACAGGTTTCGGCAAGTTGCCCGAGCAGATATTTGGCGAGCGTTTCCGGCCCTTTTTCCTTGGCTTTGCAGGTTTTCGCCCAAGCGTGATAGGGCAAAATGCGTTGCCCGTACAAGGCCAGCGCCGCTTCCGGCGTTTCCAGTGCGGTCGCCATCAGCGCGTTGCCAAGCAGTTGTCCGGGAACCTGTCCGTTGCGCACGCCCTGGCAGTACTGGAAATGCAGGCTGTCGGCCAGCGCCAGCAGCCGGCCAACGAGAAAAGCGGGTGATGCCATGATGTGCTCCTGTGAAATGTCAGGTTCGGATTTGAAAAGCAGCAAAGCCAGAATCGCCGGCAGGGCGGCGAGTGTGCCCGCGCGCTTGTCGCCGGCTTTCAGAATGATCGAGGAGTGTTCGCGCGCACTGGCGGCTGTGAGAAACCCCACCCAGCCCGCGAGCGCGTGGCGCAGGGCGCGTCGCGCCATCTGGCGCTCGGTGCCGTCGGCGACCAGCAGCAGTGTCAGTGCGTCTTCCGGGGAAAAGGTGCTGAATTTGCCCTGGTTCTCGTCACCGCGCACCCAGAAGGTGTTGAGCCAGTACGTCACTTGATACGGATACGGCTGGGCGGGTGTGATGTCGTTGCGCTCGCCCTTGGCCTTGCCCCAGCGCGAGAACGCGATGGGCGGGCAGGTGTTGACGCCCTTGACCCAGTCTTTCACTGCACCGATGAAATGCGGCATGGTGAAGGCGTGGTGCGCGACGAGCTTGGTGCGGTGGCCGTCGGGTTTGCGCAGCACGATGAGATGCACGAGGGTTTCGGACTCGCGCGGCGTGCCATCGAGCGCGGCGGCGATCCGCGCAGCACGGGCTTCGAAGCTCGCCGCTGCATTCGCCTGCTCAGCGAACTCGTCGTCCTCGTCGTCCGGCAGGCTGCACAGGTCGGCGATGGGCGCATCGGACAAGGCCGACAATTCCGCTTCCGGGTAAAACAGGAACAGACTCCCACCCCGGAATTGCCAGGTTTTCCCCTTGCGCGTGCTGTCGGTCAGGTATTCCAGCGCGCTTTTGGCGCGCTCGCGGGAATCCTTGCCGACGAGAAAGGAGTCCGCGTCGGCTTTTCCATAACGGTATTGGCAATAGGCGTCACTGGTCATTGCTCGCAGGATAACCTTGCCCAGCCCCGGCACAATCACGTCAGCAAATTTCTCGCTGGCATCGGTCGCCACTTGTCCGTAGGCATCCTGCGTCAGGTGATCTGCACTGCTCGCTGCCGTCGATCCGGTTCGCACAAGCAACGCGTTCAACAACCCGACCGTGCGCGCGGAAGTGACCGGGTAATCACCCACCTCGTCCCAGTCCGGCAAATCGAGCAGCAGGTTGCAGGCTTTGGTGGCTTCGGCGTCGCTGGTCGCGCAGTAGAGCTTGAACAGTTTTTCGTCGTAGCCGGCAGCCAGCTGCGTTTCAAGTTGACGAGCGAGTTCCGGGAAGAAACGCTCGGGAGAAAGTCGTTGCAGGCGCTCGAACAGGGCACGCAAGACGGCGTAGTCGGGGTCGCCTTCGGGCAACAAGGCTTGCAATTGCGCGGGGACATCAGCAAGCGATTTGCGGGATTTCTCGTCGGACTTGCCCGTCTTGCTGTCGATCCAGCTTCCCGCCACCTGTGCACAGCGCTGCCGGACCGTGTCGAAGTAGGCCGACCAAGTTGCCGCGTCCGCCCTGGCTGTGTCGAGTTCACCTTTGAAACGCTTGGCCGCAGCTTTTGCTTCGTCCTTGTTCAGCCCGGCATCAAAAAACGGAAACAGTGGCAGCGCATTGAAAACCGGCGTGCTGAACCCATTTCCGCCGGGCTGCCATTTGCGCAGGCCGGCCAGGTCGTCCCAGGGCATGACTTCGACGATTGTGCCGTTTGCATCGAGCAACACTTTGTAGCTCGGATATTTGGGTAAGGTTTTGAGCGATTTGTGCAGCGTATCCGGCAGTTCCGGAATGGCATTCGCCGCCTCCAGCAGTTCATTCAACATGGCGCGCTCCGTAGTGCAGCACGCCCGCTTCGATCCGTAGCCCCTGCGCGTAAGTCAGCGCGTGTTCGCCATAAGCAGGTTTGCTGAATACATGATCCGGCATGGAAGGTAGGCTCAGATTGATGTCGGTCTGTACCGGGGTGTTCTGCGCCTCGCCGACAAAGTTGGGAACGAATTCGCGCCAGCCGAGGCTCGGAACGAAATGACACTGGCCGCGCTTCAGGCGGCGCTCGAAAATGTCCCGGAAGGCATGGCAGGGCGAGCGCGTGCGTTCCAGCCATTGCCGGATTCTGGGCGGGAAGTCCGTGCGTGACGCCGGATACAGTTCAGCGAACAGGCGATAGCGCACGTTAACCAGCACCGTCGCAAACAACTGATAATTGTTGCCGTCCTTGATCTGGCCGCTCTTGCGCAACGGGCCGCCGTAGTTGGTGGCGTAGTGGTGGTAGACCAAGGGCGCGCAGATTTCGACCCGGCTCGGAACGATTTCGACCGCCGGGTTCCAAAGAATGGCTTCGAAAATGCCCTTGGCGGCGGAGCGTGTTGGTGCGGGATAGGTTCCCGGCGAGTCGCCCGTGTCGGGGCGAGTCCAGATCGCCGTGGGGCCAGCGATTTCCAGATTAATTTGATACTTCGGCATGTTTATCGGATTCCCCCTATCCTTCATGGGCGGATGCCACCCGAGCACCAAGCATGGTGGCAGACACAGTTCCAATTCCAAAGCGATGCATTATTGGCCCGGCACCTCATGGCCGCAAAGGTAGCGCCTTGCCACCGGTGGGAACGGGCAGGAAGAAGAGACCGGAATCTCGCCACTGGCACCCCCTTCAAACACCAAGGACGCGGACGTGCCCCGCGCGGCCGTAATCGATGATCTTGCGGTCTGCGGTGACCAACATCAGACCGCTGACGCGCGCTTCGGCGATCAGAAAACGATCCGCCGGGTCGGCGTGAGGGTCGCCGGGCAGCACGGTGCTTTCAATGGCGACTTCAGCTGTCAATGCGCGCATACGTAGCCCCGGCAATGCCGCTCCCGCTTTTACCCACTCTTGTAACGGCGCAGAGAGAACGATTCGGCTCTTGGCCAATAACAAGCCAATCTCCCAGGCACTCACTACGCTGACATAAAGGCACCGTTGTTTACGCGCTTGGTCTATCTGTTTCGTGATAGCAGGTGACAGGGCTCCCGGTATGCCCTCGGCATACCAGATCCAGATGTGGGTATCGAGCAACAGGTCGTTCATGACGCGGGGCGCTCGCGTGGCGTCAGGGCACGGTAGAGCTCGTCCTCGTCACCGGTTTCGGCAGAGAGTGGATCGTGGGGCACATCGATGATGTCGCCCAGAATGGTGACGGTGCCTCGCATGTAGCCAAACATGGATTCTGGGGTGTCCTC
>JBFWOQ010000104.1:0-4569 GCA_050250395.1 Porticoccaceae bacterium | reverse complement strand
CGCAAGCGCCGCAACACCATTGCGTGCCGCAGGGAAAGCGCGTCGCACAAGTCAGCCAATGCTCGACGGCGACTCGCCGGGTCGCCCCCACCAACCCATCAGTAGCCACACCACTTCACGCGCAGCCCCTTGCCGCTCAAGCGGCAAACTCACGCACGACCTCAATCTTGCCGACGATGTTGTCGTTGAGCGCCTCAAGTTCGTCAGCCGGGATCCACCATTCGGTGTGATGCGCCCCGCCGACTTTTTGAATGGCGTAGCGGGACATAAAGGACGATCGAACCCGGAAGCGCGTGACGGCGCCATAGCCGCTGTCCTTGACATTCCATCGTTCCGCGATCTCGGTGGCGTACTGCTCGTTCGTCACCGGATAGAAGATCGGTTGCCCGGCAAGTCTGGGCGGCCAGCGCGTGAAGCCGGAAGCGCGCACAAGTTCGAGCTCCTCCGGCCCAACCGGGCGATACAGAATGGTGGTCTCGTCCGAAGCTGTCATTTGCTACCCCAAGCCCAGCAGACAGCGGTGCGAAGCGCCGTCCGCTGCACGCAGTTGTTGGACGAAGCCGCTACGCAGAGAAGGCCCCATCGCAGCGACCGCCCGGCCAAAAGCCCCCTCGGTTGATGGATGGCCAAGACCAAGGCCGCCCCTTCGGTCGATTTATGGCCAAGACCAAGGCCGAAAAGCAGGTGTCCGAATCTTTGTCCGAATCTTTGCGAATCTTTGGGAGTCCAAGGCGCTTGTCGTTGATCTCATCAGGGTAGCGCAACCTCTGCTTCCGCGAGAAAAAGCATTGCGGATGCGGTCATATGCAACATGTACGAAACGAGATAGTTCGGCACAACAGTTGGGGTTGATCCCTGACCGTGGCCGCCCAATCTATTTCTGCCTGTTGGCACACCACTCTCAAGAATACTTCTAAGCGAGCCATAATGGCTCTGCCAGAAAGATGGTATGAGCCCGTTGTCCAGACATACCTGAATCAGATCTTTGGCCGGAGCAGTTTTGCTGTATGTCCACCTCTTCTTGTCGCAGATAGCCTTCATCAGGCTCTCGAATGCCTTTAGGCATTCGTTAAGTGCTTCTTTGGAATTGCCTTTCCGGTAATGCTCGTGCGCCTTAAGAAATTCCTGCTGTGCTCCAGCATAATGCTTGCCGTTCAGCAAGCACAGCAGCGGCTTCACTACCTCGACGTGCAATAGCTCGGAGTCAATACGAATAATCTCAGAGTTGGAGTACTGAAACCCGACACCATGCTCCAAAAAGCGAGTATTAAGTTCCGAAATCGCGGCATCAGCTATTTTCGAAAAATCATTTCGTCCTAAATATTCAAATTTGCGTGTACCATGATCGATCAGGCGGAATGACAGCTCGACCACATCCAAAGCTTGCTCAGTGTCATCGACATTGAGAAGAAACTCCACCAACTCCTCCAGAAAATTCCTTTGTCCGTAGTCCCTCGCTGGGGGTAGGCGAAAGATACCATACTCGCGACACAGGGCTTGAACTATAAACTCATATGCAGGTTTAACCTGCCATCCAAAGTATTGATCCGCAGAGCCTAGAGCATCGAACCATATGTGTATTATCTGAGTGCGCAGCGGTCCAGGGAGGACCGAATACGTGTAGACGTCCGGAACCTCTTTTCGGAGTTTTTTCTGGCGCTTTGAAAACAGATCCAGGATGGTCATTGACTCTTCTCACGCCCGCACCGTGGAAAATCGGAGACCTGCGCGCATTGTGCGCAGATCCATTCAACTGCAAAGTTAGCAACCGGGCTTTCGCCACTTGCAGTGGCAACTTGCGGCGACACCCTTGACCATGGCGGTGGCAAATGCGCCGAACGCATCGTAATAGCCTAGGTATCTCTTTTCATCGACCGCCAGCCGCTGCCCAGGAAACGCTTTAAGCATAGGCGCTTTTGATGCGGCTCGGTCATCTATTACCCCTCATGGATGAAGTATGCAGTTCCTGACTTCGTTGGCCTCGGCAATTGCTTCGCTGTGCTGTGCGCTCACTGCAAACTTGATGAATGTTGCGGAAGAAAGTTGCGGACGCTTAGAAGGTCGAGTGCCACCAAACTTCCATCATTATTGGACAAGTGTCGGAGAGTTCCCGGTGTTCGGATAACTTCAATGCGACAGCCCAGTCTACAGGCTCTACCCACATAGTCGATTATAGATGTCGAATGCTTACTGCGTCAATTCGTTAGAGGTCAAGTGCACAACGCACTTTTCCCCAAGCACCTCGATGACTTTCATTGAGCAGCTTGCGTTGAATTGACACGACACCGTTGCGCGAGTTCTCCTCGCCATGCTTTTCGCGGTACTTTCTGTTGTATTCCTCATGTTGCGGAAGCAGCAGACTGCGAAGTTCGGCGCCCGTAGTCACGAAATACTCGGGCGATGCTGACTCGTCTTCTGGCAAATGCACAAGGACCCAGATATTTGAACTTTCAGCGGGCAACTGGCCTCCAAGCACCCACTTGGTCTGGGAAGTCGATTTGACCTCGATCGATGCTGCCTTAGCCCCGTTGACTGCAATGACATCGGCTTTCTTGGCGTTGCCATAGGTAACTGCGGCCATGATGCCTCGGCGCAGTAGCTCTCCAGCGACTAAGAACTCGCCAGCAAGACCCGTTGTGTGCTTTCGTGCTTGTTTGGACATGACTTCCACCGTATAAGCTCAGGCTGCCGGCCCCTCAAAGGCGTACCTACAGGAAATGCTTGCAGCGCTTCTCAGGTTGGTAACGGCCGCATGATTCGGTCGCTGTTTTTCGCTGCTGGCATCAGCGTAGTCGGCTGGTCCGTGGTTGGCAATGGCTTCGGCGCGACATGGCTTTGGCGCGCACTCCGATGTGTGAATCACCCGGCAGCAGCGAAACCCGGAACGGCGCGTTCGCCGCGCAGCCAGCGTAGGGTGTCGATCAGGTCGAACACCAGGGACAGTCCATTGATCGCGATCAGGGCCAGGGCCAAGGCTCGTTCCCATCCGGCCAGGGGCGGTTCGGTGTTTATGCGCAGCAGCAGCCAGACCAACAGCGGGATCCAGGCGATCAGGTGTGGCACCGACATCAGTCGCGACATGCCGCGTTCGATCAGCATGATCGGCATGTTGGTGGCGACCACCAGCAGGGCGGCCAGTGCCGCCCAGCGTCCGGTTTCGGTATGCAGAAGAAAAAACGGCAGCACGTTGACCGGAATCAATATCCCCGCCACCCACAGCCGCACCCATAGCGGCAGGGCGTGAAAGGAATGGTGGCAGTCGAGCAGTCGGGATTGCATGGGGCATCCTCAGGCGGTGTGGGCATGGGCGCGGTTCGGCAGGCCCGGGCCGCCGGCTTCAGCCGGGATCGCCGGGCGCCGATGTGGCGGCGGTTGCTTCCGGTATCCGGCCGGCATGCAGGCGCTTCAGCAGCAGACGCAACAGCAGCGGCAGCACGCCGAGCAGGGTGAACGCCAGCAGCATACCCGGAGACAGCACGTCGCCGGGCGATTCGATCCTGGCGAGCTGGGTACCGGCAAACACGAATACCACGGTCGCCGGCAGCATGGCGATCTGGCTGACCAGATAGAACTTCTTCACCGTCATCAGGGTCAGGCCGGCCATCAGGTTGATCAGAAAAAACGGAAACACCGGCACCAGACGCATGCTCATCAGATAAAACGCGCAATCCCGGTCGATGCCCTGGTTGAATGCCCGCAACCGCTCTTTGTAGCGCCCGATCAGGCCATCGCGCAGGATGAAGCGCGAGGCGAGAAAGGCCAGGGTCGCGCCGATCGAGCTGGCGAAGGATACGATCAGGGTGCCGGCGAGCAGGCCGAACAGCGCGCCGGCGGCCAGGGTCAATACCGCGGCACCGGGCAGGGAAATGCCGGTCGCCACGACATACAGCAAAAAGAATCCTGCCACCGCCAGCCACCAGTGCGCATCCACCCAGGCGCTCAGATCGAGCTGACGAGCCTTGAGGTTGTCCAGGTTGAGTTCCGCCAGCCAACCCGACTGCCACAGGCCGAACAAGGCCAGCGCAAACAGGGCCAGCACGATCCAGCGCCAACGATTCGATTGCATGCAAACTCCGGGGCGAACGAACGGCTGTTGCGCCGGTCGGGTGACGGGATGGGTGGACCATTGCGAGCACGGCGGGCCTTAAAGACCCGACGGCACGATGGTTTGTTCCGCACAGACCCGTGTTCCGGAAAAAAGCTGCCAGGTTTGGAGGACAACAAACCGCCGTCGCCCCGGCGCAGGCCGGGGCCCAGTGTTGGGTTTGCGGCAGTGTCGGGAACTGGGTCCCGGCGTTCGCCGGGACGACGGTGGGTTTGGATACCGGAGGCCGGGGGTCGCGCAGCGGCCCCCGCCCGCCAGGCGCGATTACGCCAACTTGGCGTAGACGAAGCCGAGCACCGCACCGAAGATGATGTGCAGCACCAGGGTCATGCCGGCCGCCATCATGCCCATGCTCATGGCGAACATGCCCATGCCCATCATCGGCATGACCAGCAGCATCATCATCAGCCAGCCGAGCACGCCAAACAACGCGCCCTTGGCGACCGCGCCCTTGCCCGGCAACA
>JBFWOQ010000103.1:0-4600 GCA_050250395.1 Porticoccaceae bacterium | reverse complement strand
CAGGCGGCCAAAAATGAATGGCTTGCCCGGCTTGAGCGCTACTTTCCAGAAGTCCACTTCGCCCAGTTCGTCGAGCAGGGCGCGCGCGTGATCCGCTTCGCCCACCGAGGCGCCACCGCAGGTGATGACCAGATCGGCGTCCGCGGCGCCCTGCTGGAAGGCCGCACGCAACAGCTCCGGGTCGTCGCGGACAATGCCCAGGTCGAGCACCTCCGCGCCCAAACGTTCGAGCATCGCGCCGATCACATAGCGGTTGCTGTCATGGATCTGGCCCGGCGCCAGGGGTGCGCCGGGTGGACGCAGTTCGTCGCCGCTGGCAAAGAGGGCGACCCGCAGCCGGCGCCGCACCGTCGCTGCGGCCAACCCCAGCGTCGCCAGCACGCCGAGCTCGATGGCGCCAATACGCCGGCCGGCGGGCAGCACCAGCTCGCCGCACGCCACATCCTCGCCGGCCCGGCGCACATTGGCGCCGCGCGCACCCGGCTCCGCGGTCAGCCGCACCTGATCGCCGCTGCGCGCGACATCTTCCTGAATCACCACGGTGTCGGCTCCCGCCGGCAGATGGCCGCCGGTGGTGATCCGCACGCATTCGCCCGGGCCTACTGTCCCGGCCCAGGGCGCGCCGGCGAGTGCGGTGCCGATCACCCGCAGCACAACGCCCGGCGCCAGATCGGCGTGGCGCACGGCGTAACCGTCCATGGCCGAATTATCGGCCGGCGGCAAATCCCGGGGCGCATGGACCGCGTGGGCGAGAATCCGCTGCGAGAGCGCCGCGAGCGGGACTTCTTCCACGTCCGCGACCGGCACCACCGCCGCCAGCATCCGGGCACGGGCGTCGTCGAGCGTCAGCAAAGGTGCTTTTTGCGTCATGGTCTGCTCGGAACTCGGGTCATGGTTTACTCCGTGGTCTGGCCAGCGGACCGCTGCTACCATGCGGCAAAGTGACCTCCGAGGGCAACGCCGCGTACGACTCGGCGGACATCCCACCTCCCGCAGGATAACCTTCCACAGGATAACCAAGACATGAAACTCTACGATTACCCCCAGGCTCCCAATCCCCGGCGCGTGAACATTTTTCTGGCCGAGAAAGGCATTTCGGTGGAACGCGTTCCCGTCGACCTGATGAAGGGCGAACAACTGCGGCCCGAGTACCGCGCCAAGAATCCGGCCTGTGACATTCCCATGCTGGAACTGGACGACGGCACCTGCATCAGCCAGATTCGCGCCATCTGCCGTTACTTCGAGGAGATTCATCCCAAGCCCGCGCTGCTGGGCAGCACGCCGACCGAGAAGGCCCTGTGCGAAATGTGGGAGCACCTCGCTTTCATGAACGGTCTGCTCGCGGTGGCCGAAGTGTTCCGCAACACCGCCAAGGGCTTCGCGGACCGCGCCGTGGTGGGACCGCATTCCTATCCGCAATCGGGGGAGCTGGCCGAGCGCGGTCGCGCACGCGTCCGGAATTTCTTTGCGGACTTCGAGGCGCAACTCACCGGGCGCCCGTATGTCGCCGGCGATTTCTATTCCATGGCGGACATCACCACACTGGTCACCTGCGACTTCGCCAAGTGGATCAAGGCGGAAATTCCCGCGGAGTGCGTCAATCTCAAAGCCTGGTACGAGCGCGTGTCGGCGCGCCCGGCGGTGCAGGCCAACAGCTGACCCGGACACCGCACAGGCCCGCGGGTGCGAGGCCTGCGAGGCCTGTGCTAAATTGGCTTGCCTCCAGGGCGAGCGGCATCGCGCCGGCCGATTCCGGTCGGCATCGGCGGCGTACTCGAAATCGAATTCATTCAACGCTCCATTCAAGAGGGAACACCATCATGAGTCTTGATCAACGCCAATTTCGGGATGCGCTCGGCGCCTTTCCCACCGGCATCACCGTCGTCACCGCCAAGGATGTCGACGGCAAACCGGTCGGCGCCACTGCCAATAGTTTTTCTTCGGTATCCCTGGATCCGCCGCTGGTGCTGTGGAGCGTCGCCAAGACCGCCAACTGCTATAACGCCTTCATGAAGGCGAAACACTTCGCCATCCACATACTCCACTCCGGCCAGGAAAACATCAGCCGCCTGTTTGCCACCAAGGAAGCCGACAAGTTCGCCAACCTCCAATGGTATGAGAGCGCCCTGGGCGCGCCCCTGCTGGCGGACTTCAGCGTGCGCTTCGAATGTTCCACCGAGAACCTCTACGAAGGTGGCGACCACATCATCATCGTGGGCCGGGTACACGAGATGAGCGTGCAGGAGTGCGAACCCCTGGGCTTCTACAAAGGCAAGTACGCGAAAATCGTGGTCTGACCGATCTGCCCGTTTCCGTCCGTACACCAACCAGCGCAACCTAGCCCGGAGGGCCGGCAATGAGCGACACCTTTAACGCCTTGGTGCTCGACCGCAATGAAGACAAGACCGTCAGCGCCGGCATCAAGCGTCTCGCGCTTGCCGACCTGCCCGATGAAGACGTGCTGGTGGATATCGCCTACTCCACCGTCAACTACAAGGACGGCCTCGCCGTCACCGGTGCCTCGCCCATCGTGCGCAAGTTCCCCATGGTGGCCGGCATCGATCTCGCCGGCACCGTGGCGACATCCCGCGACAGCCGCTTCCAGCCCGGCGACCGGGTGCTGGTGAATGGCTACGGTCTGTCGGAGCGGTTCTGGGGCGGCTATGCACAGCGCCAGAAACTCAAGCCCGAATGGCTGGTGCGGGTACCCGACGCCTTCAGTCTGGAAGAGGCCATGGCGATCGGCACCGCGGGCTACACCGCGATGCTGTGCGTGCAGGCGATTCGCGACTGGGGCGTGCAGCCCGCCGCCGGCCCAGTGGTGGTCACCGGCGCCGCCGGCGGCGTCGGCACGGTGGCGATCATGCTGCTGGCCAAACTCGGCTATCCGGTGACTGCTGTCACCGGACGGGTCGAGGAAGCGCGTGCCTTGCTGGAACAGCTCGGCGCCAGCGAGATCATTCCGCGCGCGGATCTGGCCCGCGACGCCGCTCCGCTGGAAGCCGAGCGCTGGGCGGCGGCGGTGGATACGGTGGGCGCGAACACGCTCGCCAGCGTCATCGCCCAGACCCGGTATGAGGGGATCGTCACCGCCTGCGGGCTCGCCGGCGGCGCCGGACTGCCCACCTCGGTGATGCCCTTCATCCTGCGCGGCGTGACCCTGCGCGGCATCGATTCAGTGATGGCCGCGCAACCGCGCCGCCAGCGCGCCTGGGACGAACTGGCAAAACTGGTGGATCGCGAGCTGCTGCGTGCCATCTACAGCGTCGAACCCCTGGCGCGGGTGCCGGAACTCGGGCGCGCCATTCTTGCGGGTGAGATCAAGGGCCGCGTGGTGATCGACGTCAATCGCTGACCGCTCTGCCAACGCGCGGCTGGCGCCCGTGCCGAGGCGCACCTATCATCGGCGGCGATAAAAAACCTGACCGGGGCGCCGCCGATGAAATTCAATCTGTTCATGTACGGGACCGTGGGCCGCCGCGCCGAGCTGGAAGCGGGCATGGCAGGCAAGGACCCGGTGCGCTACTGCCGCATGCTGGCGGAGATTGCCGACCTCGCCCGCCTCGCCGACCGCGCGGGCTACTTTGGCTTCGGCCACCCCGAGCATCATCTCCAGATCGAGGGCTTCGAGGCCGCCAACGATCCCGGTCTGATGGCCATGTGGCTGGGCCGCCACAGCGAAACGCTGCGCATCATTCCCTGCGGTTTCGTTTCCACCACCAACAATCCGCTGGTCACCGCCGAAAAGATCGCCACGCTGGACTGCATGCTGGGCGGCCGCCTCGGCGTCGGCCTGGTGCGCGGCTATCAGGCGCGCTGGCTGGAGAACTTCAAGATTCAGCCACAGCTGACCGCCGTCGGCCCCTGGAACAAGGGTTCGGACGCCGACGAGGACAACCGCGAGTACTTCGCGGAATTCGTCGACGTGGTGTTGAAAGCACTGCGCGAGGATACCTTCAGCCACCGCGGCAAATACTGGCAGTTCCCGCCGCCGGGATTTCGCAATCCGCACCCGCACCCGGTGTATTCCCGCTACGGCCAGGGCGTCACCGACGACATGCAGGTCCAACGGATCGGTATCGCCCCGCGACCGTTACAGGCCGAGATTCCGCTCTATGGCGGTTTCTCCCACAGCCTGCGCTCGGCCAAATTCTGGGCGCGCCACAAGGGTCGCCCCATCGTGCTCGCCGACGATCTCGATTTCCTGCAACTGCTGTGGAAGGAATGGGGCGCGGAGGCTGATCGTCACCACATCGCCTACCGGCCCGGCGACCAGGCCTGCTGGGGTGGCATCATGGTATGCGCCGAGACCGACGCCCAGGCCCGGGAGTGGTACGGCGAGATGGCCTGGCTGTGGGACCAGTGGATGAAACCCTTTGGACAGGGCGTGCCCGAACTGCTGGTGGGCAGCCCCGACACGCTCAACCGGCGCATCGAAGCCGTGGGCAAGGCGATCCCCCTCGATGAAATCTTTCTGCTCATCCCCCAGGGCATTCTGGAGCCGGACAAACTGCTGCACAGCATCGACCTGTTCGCGCGCCGGGTATTGCCGAACTTTGCGGCTGGCTGAACGCCCAGGGCCAGCACCGCGCCAGCACCC
>JBFWOQ010000102.1:0-4640 GCA_050250395.1 Porticoccaceae bacterium | reverse complement strand
ACCAACCTGGTACTGGCGCTCGGTATTGGCCGGCGTGGCCGGGCCGTGGGCGGGATCGGGGCGACTCATGGCGAAGTCCGGTAGCGGGTGCAGTCGTGCAGTTTAGCCGAAGGGTGGCGACGCGGGTTTCAGGGGACTGAAGACAGACGACAGACGACAGAGACAGCCGTCGCCCCGGCGGACGCCGGGGCCCAGTGGTGGATGCGCCGAAAGGTCTAAAAGCACTGGGTCCCGGCGTTCGCCGGGACGACGGCGGCGTTTTTTTCAGTCCTCCGTCCTCAGACTCGGTCCTCAGTCTTCAGTCTTCAGTCCTCTGGCAGCGGCCTCGGTGTCGATGCGGATTTTCACGGTATCGCCGAGCATGCCCGGATAGATCGCGATGCCGAAATCGGCGCGTTTTATTTCGGTGCGGGCCACGAAACCCGCGGCCGGGACCTTGCGCATCGGGTGCGAGGCGACCGTGCGCATGCTTACGTCGAGCGTCACCGGCTTGGTGATGCCGTGCAGGGTCAGGTTGCCGGTGACCTTGAATTGGTCGCCGCTGCCTTCGACCTTGGTGCTTTCGAACTGCATGCGCGGGAATTGGGCTACATCGAAGAAATCGGCACTTTGCAGATGTTCGTCGAGCTTGGGCACGCCACTGTCGATGCTGCTCACGTCGATACTGACCGAAACCCTGGATGCCGGGAGATCCTTGACATCGAGCGCCAGGCTGCCATCGAAGCGGGCGAAGCGGCCCTGCATCAGCGACAGCCCCATATGGTCGATGGCGTAGGCGATGCGGGTGTGATCGGCATCGAAGACATAGGCTTCGGGCGCGGCCAGCGCCAGTCCGCTGGCCAGCAACAACGGCAGTGTGGTCAGTTTCAAAGTAGGCATGAGATTCTCCTGGGTGGCGGGTGGCGATGGTGAGAGGGCGGGTATAACGGTGCCTTACAGTATCCGACACGCCTCGTCGAATTCGAGACGCGGGCTGCGCGGGTGCAGGGTGCGGCGGTCGCCATAGCCCAGATTGACCAGGAAATTCGAGCGCACCGTGGTACCGGCGAAAAACAGGCCATCGACCAGGGCATTGTCGAAGCCCGACATCGGCCCGCAGTCGAGACCGAGCGCGCGCGCCGCCAGCATCAGATAGGCGCCCTGCAGGCTGCTGTTGCGCAGCGCAATGGCGATCAGGGCGGGCTCGTCGAGATGCGCGAACCAGGACCGCGCATCGGCGTGCGGATAGAGCTTGGGCAGCATGTCATAGAAGTGAATATCCATGCCGACGATAGCGGTGACCGGGGCCGCCGCCGATTTGGGCTGGTTACCGGCATCGAGCGCGGGTGCGAGCCGGGCCTTGGCCTCGGCACTTTGCAGGAACACCACCCGCATCGGCGACATATTCGCCGAGGTCGGACCCATCCGCGCCAATTCCCAGACCCTGTGCAGGGTATCGGTCGACACCGCGCGCGGCAGCCAGGGATTGGGATTGGCCGAAAACGTGCGCGCTTCCAGAAATAACTGAGCTAGGGCCGCGTCATCGAGCGCGGCATGCGGGGCTGCTGGGGTCATCGTTGGTGGTTCCTGTGCAGGGCGTGGTTCCGGCGGAACGGCCATGGTAGAACAATGACCGAGCCAACCGGCAGCGCGAGGTTCCGAGACCGGCAGCGCAGCGCCCGCATTACGTCGCCACGAGCTGCGGGTGTACTGTTGCGCGCCGACGGGCGCTTCGTCCAATCCGCCAGCCCCAACTAGTCTCTAGCCCCTGGTTCAATTTCGATGTGGCAACGGCGCTGGGGTGACCGGCTCCGCCGTTGAAAACCGCTGCGCTCACCACCAGCCTACGTACTAACCTCTAGCCCCTAGCCCCATGCCCTGCCCACCGCGCATCTGGACAATCAGCGACCGCCACGCCGGCAACCGCAACCAGGCCGCTGCCCTGGCCGCCGCCCTGGGCGGTGCCGAGCAACACGTCGAGCTGGAATTCGCGGCACCCTGGCGCTGGCTGGCGCCGCGGTTGGTTGGCGGCGCGCTGGCGGCGCTGCCGTTGACCGCGCGCGCCGCGCTGCAGAGCGATCCACCCGAGATCGCGATCGGCTGCGGGCGGCAGGCCGCGCTGGCGCTGCGGGTGCTCAAACGCGCCCTGGGCAAGCGGGTTTTCACCGTGCAGATTCTCGATCCGCGGATCGCCACCGGCGCCTTCGACCGGGTGATCGCGCCGCGCCATGACCGCCTGCACGCCGACAACGCGATCGCCAGCATCGGCGCCCTGCACGCCATCGACGCGGATTGGATCGCGCGCGCGCGCGCCGATTTTCCGGCGTTGGCGGCGCTGCCGCGACCGCTGACCGTGGTGCTGATCGGCGGCCCGCACCGGCACGCCGGTCTGGACGCCGTGGCGATCGGCAAGCTGTCCGCGGCGCTCGCCGCGCACCACGCCCAGGTTGGTGGAACGATCCATTTGCTCGGCTCGCGACGCACGCCGACCACCCTGGCAGCGGCTCTGCGCCGGGCCGCCCAGGCGCTGGCTGCACCCGTCTGGCTCGACGCCGGCGATGGCCCGAATCCGTATCGCGGCCTGCTCGCCCACGCCGACCAGGTGCTGGTAACCGCCGACTCGGTCGGCATGCTGTCCGAGGCCTGCGCGCTCGGCGTGCCGGTCACGAGTTTCTGCGCCTATCCGCTGCGCGGCAAGCTAGCGCGCTTCGATGCCGCCCTGCGCGCGGCCGGCCTGCTTTCCGACCTGGCCGATCCGCAGACGCCGACCGCACCGCTACGTGAAACCGCCGCCATTGCCGCACAGGTGTTCAGTGCTTGGCAGGGCCAGGGGCGAGGGGAGAGGGGCTAGCGCTGCGCCGATCGAAGCAAACAAGCGTAGGGTGGATAAGCGCAGCGCATCCACCATCGAGCCAATGGCCATAGCCACCCAAATTGGCGAAGCGCTGGGTATATTCACCCTGCGCCCAGCGATTTGGCGCTGGGGTTGAAGTCAGCGATGGTGGATGCGCTGCGCTTATCCACCCTACGTTCGACTCCCGACTCCCGCTTCCCGATTCACGCATCAGGGCGCCAGTCTCGCGCTTACCAGGGCTGCCACGTCACTGGCCCGGGCATCGACTTCGGGGCTGCGTTCGATCAGCCGGGGGCCGGCGGCGAGGCCGCGGTCGAGCGCGGCGGCCAGCCAATCGGCGTGCGCGCAGTGCAATCGCTCGGCCGCTTCGGCATCGAATAGCCCGGCAGCCAGCAGGGCCGCGACCAGATCCGGCGTGGCGGTGGCCGCGGTGATTTCGGGGTGCCTTTCGGCGTGAATCAGGACCATGGCCTGCAACAGGAATTCCATGTCGACCAGGCCACCACGGCCCTGCTTCAGATCGAACTGCTGCGCGTTGCTGCGGTCGAGTTCGTGCCGCCAGCGTTCGCGCATCGCCGCGACTTCGCGCCGCACTTCGATCGGGTCGCGCGCTCGGCACAGCAGTTCCTGGCGGATCGCGTTGAAGCGTTCGGCCAGCGGCGCCGGGCCGGCCACCACCCGCGCGCGTACCAGCGCCTGCTGCTCCCAGATCCAGGCGCGCTGCTGCTGATACTCCTGAAATGCATCCAGGGCCGAGACCAGCAGGCCCTTGCGGCCGTCCGGGCGCAGACGCACGTCGATTTCATAGAGCGCGCCGGTAAGGGTCGGCGTGCCCAGCCAATGCAATACGCGCTGCGACCAGCGCGCCATCAAGCGCGGCCCGTCCAGCGCTCGCGGGCCGCCGCCGGTCCAGGCGTTCAGCGCCGGATCGAACAGGAACACCAGGTCGAGATCGGAGGCGAGGCCAAGCTCGCGGCCGCCGAAGCTGCCGTAGCCGATCACCAGCAGGCCGTCCGGGATCGGCCCGTGCTGGATCGCCAAGTCGCGCCGGGCCAGGGCCAGCACCGCGCGCACGCAGCCTTCGGCCATCACCGCCAGTCGTTCGGCGGTCGCCGTCGCGCTGTGGTTGCGGTTCAACCAGCCGAGCGCGACCCGGAACAGCGCGCTCTGGCGGACCTCGTGCAGGGCGGCGAGCTCGGCCTCGGCGTCAACGCCCGCGACCCGCGCCAGACGCTGTTCGATCTGTTGCGCGAAGCCCTCGGCATCGAATTCGCCGTCCTCGATGCGCGGATCGAGCAGGTCGTCGAGCAGCAGCGGATGCTCGGTCACCCGTTCGGCCAGAAATGCGCTGCGCGCAAATACCTGGGCCAGTCGTTCGCGCGCGGCACGGCGCTCGGCGAGCAGGGCGAGATAGCTCGGTCGGCCGGCGATCGCATGCAGCAGGGCGAGCAGACGCAGCGCCGCGTCATCGACCGCCGCGGTCTTGCGCGCCGCCAGCAGCACCAACGGCAGCGCCCGTTCCAGCCGCGCGCGGGCGCGCGATTCCATGCGCCGCACCGGCAGGCTGGCGAGCAGGGCGTGGATCGCCTCCTGCACCGCCACCGACATGTCCGGCGCGACCTGGCCGGTCTCGGACTGCGGCGCGGAATCGAGCACCACCCGGCGCCCGCGTCCCGGCGCGTCGAGGGTGGCGGCGAACAGTTCCGCGACCTCGGCGCGCACCTGCGTGACCGCCTGCCGCATCGCATCGACATCGGCATAGCCGAGCGCCAAGGCGATACGCAGGCGCGCTTCGGGCGCTTCCGGC
>JBFWOQ010000101.1:0-4863 GCA_050250395.1 Porticoccaceae bacterium | reverse complement strand
TTGCCCGACCCCGAGACTACAACGCGCTTACCGTCCAATCCATTGCGGCGTGTGCTGAGCATCCGCTGCATAAAGTAGACCGTTCCATAACCGGTGGCTTCGGTGCGCGCGCGGGAGCCACCATATGCAAGACCTTTTCCGGTAAAAACTCCGGCCTCATAGCGGTTTGTCAATCGTTTGTATTGCCCGAACATGAAGCCGATCTCACGGGCGCCGACCCCAATGTCGCCGGCGGGGACGTCGGTATGTTCTCCAAGATGACGATAGAGTTCCGTCATGAAGGACTGACAGAACCGCATGACCTCTGCATCGGACTTGCCTTTGGGATCAAAATCAGAGCCGCCCTTACCACCGCCGATCGGCATGCCGGTCAAAGCGTTTTTAAAGACTTGCTCGAAGCCCAGGAACTTGATGATCCCCACATTTACCGACGGATGGAAACGGAGACCACCCTTATAGGGGCCAAGCGCGGAATTGAACTGAACGCGGAAGCCGCGGTTGATGTGGACCTGCCCGCAGTCATCAGTCCAGGGGACACGAAAGATGATCTGCCGCTCCGGTTCACAAATCCGCTCAATGAGAGCGTCAGTCAGGTAGTGGGGATGCTTGGCAACCACACGGCCTAGGCTTTCAAAGACCTCATGCATAGCCTGATGGAACTCGGCCTCGCCTGGGTTCCGGCGGAAAACCTCCGATAACACTGGCAGGAGCTTCTCGTCGATACTAGTCATTCAATCCTCAACTACGAAAACGTCAGATAGTCAGGCCACCGCGTGTGGTGTTAACCGCAAAACTCAGACAGACAAGAGGTGAAGCGAAAACCATCCGGAATTTCGCCAACTCCGGACCGCAACCGGGCCTATCAGGAATTTCGTGTGTGAGGCCTGTTCACGGATAAAGCCTGGGCCTTGGCGGAGCGCCAAGTCAGCAGTAGTCCAGGAACTTGCCGCATATCCCCGCTCCTTCCATAGCGACCATTCTCTTCTACCAATGTCGTACACTCCTGATCCTCGGTCCTCGCTACCTCTCTGTGTCGATACAACGGGGCCTGATTCGCCACACCGCGACGATCGACGGCCCGATGCGGCTGGTGGTGCAACGGTTGCGCTGCTGGGCACGGCATTTCCTGCGCTGACCATGCCCGCGTCCGACGTGTACCCGACACGCGATACCGTGGACGCATCCGGATCCGGATGTTCAGCATCGCCAACACGGCCCGGTTCACACCCGTGGCAAACCCCGCGCTGCCTGCGCGCTGAAGGCGGTGAGGTGAAGCGGGGGCGGTGTCCCTCGCGCTGCTATCCACGCGGCGCTGAGGTGGTCCCCGAAGATGCGGGTTCTTCCGCACTCCGTGCGACGTGCGCTTCACCCTTCCGCCTGTGTCCGCAACGGCAGGATGGCCACAAAGCCGGCTACTCCCAGCACGCATGCGAACACGATCCCCCATTGGTAGGAACCCGTGGCATCGATGATGACGCCGGCCAGCAGGGGACCAAGGACCGAGGCGATCCCGGTCGCGGTAAAGAATATGCCCAGCAGGGTACCCAGGTGCTGCAGGCCGAAGAGTTCGATCAGTACGGCCGGCACGAGCGCGATCCGCACGCCATAGCCAAGGCCGAGGATGACAGCGAACGCGAGAAGCCCGGGATAAGCGGTGACGCTCAGCCAAAGTCCATAGCTGGCGCCCATAACGAAGACGGCCGCCTTGAACAGGCCGGCGATGCCGACCCGTTCACTGGCGATCCCGATCCCCACGCGGCCCAGGATGCTCATGCCCCCGATGATCGACAGCAGGACGGAGGCGCCAGTCTGATCGGCGCCATGGCTCACAGCGAAGGCCGGGAGGAAGACGAAGGCGACGAACAGCGCCATAGTGGCGAGGACCCACGACACATACATTATCACGAACGCGAATGAAAACACCGCGCGCCCCAGCGGCTGGTTGTTGCCGCCCACCGCCAGTGGCGGACGTCGGACAGACGCGGCCGCACCGGCCAGCAGCAGCATGCAGCCGAGGCCGAGGACGATCGCTGTGGCGCGCCAGCCGAGATGCTCGATCAATGCGGACGCGACCGGCGGAACCACCATGGTGCCGCCCCCCGTGCCGGCGGCCGCAATTCCCAGGGCAGTGCCGCGCTTGCGTTCAAACCAGCCGCCCACGATGGCCAGCGCGGGGAGATAGGCGCACGCGGCCCCCAGCCCGACGCCGACGCCGTAGGTCAGGTACGCCACCCAGAGCCGCTCGATGAAGGCAGTCAGGACGAAGCCCGCGCCCATCAGTCCGCCCCCTACCGCGATCATCACCCGCGGCCCCACGCGATCCCCCATGTGCCCCGTGACCGGACCGATCAGGTAGAAGGCAACGCCCGTCGCAGCGAACAGGACGGTGGTGGCAGCCTGGCTCGATTGGAAGTCCGCGGCCATCGGCCGGAGGAACACGCCGAAGCTGTACACTGCCCCAAACACAACGAACCCCACCACGAACGCCGCCCCCGCCACAACCCACGCTCGACGCGAATCAGGCAAGTCGGCCGGATGTATAGTTGCCAATTGTGATTGACTGGTGGACCGCTGCATTGGGTTGTTCATCCGGTCGGTGGAGGGCGGAGCGTAGAAGCCGGTGCAGCGCCGCGAACACTCCGTTTTTTGCGGCATCATGTAGCAACCGCCACCACGGCAATGTTGCCGCAGAAGGTCTCCACCTTCACTGTTCCTCTCTTGAATGTCTCAAGAGGGGGCCGCAATGGCCGAACCGCATGTCATTGCTGCACTACGAAACAAGCGAGCAGAACTGGCTGTAATACTAAGTCAACTCGAACAGCAGCTGGGGCAGCAGCGGGCCAATCTGGCGCATGTCGATGCCACCATGCGGTTGTTTGATCCAGATATCCGGCCGACGGACATCCGGCCCAAGCAGCCACGGGCACGCAACGCCTGGTTTCGTCCCGGTGAATGCCTGCGGCTGATCTACGATGAGCTGCGCGAGACCACCCAGCCGCTGACGACCCGCGCGCTCGCGGAGCGCATTATGCAGGCCAAGGGCATACCGGCAGTTGATCATCACCGCCGCGAGCGGATCCAGAAAACCCTGCTTGCTTCGCTCAACCGCGCGAAGGAGACGATCGCGCGGGTCGAAATCGCAGGCGTGGTCAGTTGGCGGCTGATCTAGGCAGCCTGCGCGCGTTGCCAGTAACCGCAAAAATCCACCGACGGCCGGCCCCGCATCGCCAGTCCCACCACGGCGTGGACCTGCTCGCCGTTGCTGACGCGCCGCAGGTCCTCGCGCCAGGCGGCCTCCTGGGCGTAGCGGACAAGATACGGTCCGCCGATATGGTGGTGATGTCCGAGTTCGCCGCGGCGCAGACGGGAGAAATACGATTCCGCGCCATTGGTGCAAGCACCGTCGATGCTGTAACCGTCCTGGTGGTTGATCCGACGCATGGCGAAGCTGGCGTGCAATGGGTTCCAGGCGGCGCTTTCATCGGCATGAACCGTGGTGCCCTTGGCGATCCGCAGACGGACGGCTGCGAGGGCGTCCGCCTCGGCCGCAAACACCTGCGCCAGCGTGCGCCCGCCACGTTCACGCATGGCAACGACAGCCTGGCGCTTGCCCGACCGGTTGTCCGCCAGCCGCCGATCAATCCGCTCAGCGGCCAGGTTCTCCGGTCGGACGTGGCCGCCGAAGTAAGCGCCGTCGATCTCGGCGACGCGGTCTTCCCCGCCGATGCGCAGCGCCTTGGTGCTGGATGCCATGGCCTCGCGCAGCTTGTGTGCCAGCACGAAGGCGGTTTTGTACTGCACATCGAGGTCGCGGCAGAAGGCGAGCATACTCTTGCCCTTCACTTCGTTGCAGAACAGCGCAATGGCCATCAGGTAGGTCCTGAGTGAGAGCTTGTGCCAGGCGAACAGGGTGCCTGAGGTCACCGAGAAATCGGCGCGGCACGCCTTGCAGCGCCAGCGCGGCTGATGTTCTGAACGGCGACAGTCGTAGCAAATCTGGCAGCCGCAACGGGGGCAGACCGGCTTGCCATCGGTTTGCGGCCAACGCAGGCGCATAAACACGTTCTCCGCGCCGCGATCGGACATCTGCATGACCTTGCCCGGGCTGAGCGAACGGGCAGCCGCGGATAGGAGGAAGTGTTGGGTCATCAGAGCCGCCTCGACTGACAGAACACATAGTGAACATGATCGAAGGCGGACACACCGTCAAGCCGGGTGGCAGGTGCTACATAATGCCGGTTTTTTGCCGTCACTGCCACGGCGCCCGCGATCGGGTCTATCGCCAGCCGGATGCCGGGGCGAATGGTCATGACGGCGTCCCTTCCCTACCCCCGCGAGTCAAGGCACGTGCAGCGCCGGGGAACACGCCGAGCGTGCGGTGCGGATGAGGCCCCGATCGATCTTTGACCGGCAGGAGTAGCAGTATGTGCGCTCGGAGCGGGGCGCGAGCCGATACCACCGACGCACGGTCTTGCACAGAGTCCTGGCTTGACGCACGCCAGACGGCTTTTTCCGATGCCTGTGTTCCTGGCCGCACTCGTCCTTGGAACAACCGGGACCGCCCACACCTCCGAGGTAATGTCGCTCAGCTCGTGCCTGCCGATCACCGTCGAGCACGCGTACCCGACCTCCACCGGGATCGGTGCCGGCCGGAGATGTTCAACACCGATAGTAAGTATGGCCCGGCCAGCGATCCCAGGACGGCCTGACCCACGGCGATGGATCAACCTAGGATAGCTGGTGCCGCTAGCTAGGTGCCTGGTTGGTCTGACCCGAACACTGATCGACCGCCAGCCGTGTCTTTCCCTGGATCTGTCGGCCTCCCAGGCACCCTTGGCGGCGAGGTTCTGCCTCGCCAGTGCA
>JBFWOQ010000100.1:0-4876 GCA_050250395.1 Porticoccaceae bacterium | reverse complement strand
GGTGTCTTCGGGTTTGCTGCCCGGTTTGGTGGATAAGCGGAAGCGAGCCGGGATTATGCTGCTTTTGCTACCCGGCAGTAAGCGCGGGGCCTGGCATTCAGCTCGCCTCCTGAGCCCTGAGCCCTGGGCGCTTCGCGCCGCCCGCCATTCCCGGAAGCCGTCGCGGCTGCATTAGCCTCGGCGCCGCGCGTCCGGTTATGCTTCCGACCTTTCCAGCGCAGACGGCGCAGCGAGACCCGCAGTGCAGATGCCCGCCCCCGAACCGGCCATTGTGGCCCAGCGCGATGCCCTGCTCGCCGAGCTGCGCGCGCTGCTGCCGGCGGCGCGGGTGATAGCCGATGCCGCCGGGCTGCGCGCCTACGCTTGCGATGCGCTGACCGCCTACCGCGAGGCGCCGCTGGTCGCGGTGCTGCCCGATAACGTCGCTGAACTTGCCGCCGTGCTCGGCATCTGCCACCGCCGCAACATCAAGGTAGTCGCCCGCGGCGCCGGTACGTCGCTGTCGGGCGGTGCGCTGCCGCTCGCCGATGCGGTGCTGATCGGGCTCGGACGCTTCAACCGCATTCTCGATATCGACTATGCCAACCGCTGCATCACCGCGCAGAGCGGCGTCACCAATCTGGCGTTGAGCGAGGCAGTCGCCGCGCGCAATTTCTACTACGCGCCAGACCCGTCGAGCCAGATCGCCTGCACCATCGGCGGCAACGTCGCCGAGAACTCCGGCGGCGTGCACTGCCTGAAATACGGCATGACCACCAACAATCTGCTCGGCCTCGAAATGGTACTGCTGGACGGCACCGTGATTCGCCTGGGCGGCAAGCACATGGATGCCGATGGCTACGATCTGCTGGGGTTGCTCACCGGCTCCGAGGGCCTGCTCGGGGTCATCACCGAGGTCACCGTGCGCATCCTGCCGCGGCCGGAAACCGCGCGTGCGGCGCTGCTCGGCTTTGCCAGCAATGAGGACGCCGGTCGCGTGGTCGCTGCCATCATCGCCGCCGGCATCATTCCGGCGGGACTGGAGATGATGGACAGGTTCATCGTCGCGGCCACGGAGGCGTTCTGCCACGCCGGTTACCCGCTGGATGCCGAAGCGCTGTTGATCGTCGAGCTGGATGGTCCGGCCGCGGAAGTCGATCATCTGCTGGAGCGCGTGGTTGCCATCGCTCGCGCCAATGGCGCCACCTCGGTGCGCGAAATACGGCCTGCGCGTCACCAATGTGTTTCATGCCGGCGACGGCAATCTGCACCCGCTGATCCTGTATGACGCCAATGTGCCCGGTGAGCTGGCGCGCGCCGAGGCCTTCGGCGCCGAGATTCTCACGCTGTGCGTGGCAGTGGGCGGCGTGCTCACCGGCGAGCACGGCGTCGGCGTCGAGAAGCGCGATCTGATGGGCACCATGTTTGATGAAGGCGACCTCGCCCAGCAGATGCGGGTGAAGTGCGCGTTCGATCCCGAGGGCCGGCTCAACCCCGGCAAGGTGTTCCCGCAACTGCACCGCTGCGCCGAACTGGGCCGTCTGCATGTGCATCACGGGCAAATCCCGTTTCCCCATTTGCCCCGGCTGTAGCGGATTCGACGATGGCAACCGTCTTCACCCCGCACCGCCCGGAGGAACTCAGCGAGATTTTGCGCTGGGCGGCGGCGAACGCCACGCCGCTGCGCGTCGTGGGCCGCGACAGCAAGGGCGGCCTCGGCCGGCCGGTGCCGGCGGAGCATGTGCTCCGCCTCGCGGGCTTCAGCGGCGTCAGCGGGTACGAACCCAGCGAACTGGTACTGACCGCGGGTGCCGGCACGCCGTTGGCGGAAATCGAAGCGCTGTTGGCGGAGCACGGCCAGATGCTGGCGTTCGAGCCGCCGGATCATGCGCGGTTGTTCACGGCGTCGACATCATCGCCGACGGGGGATGCGGAGCAATCTCAAGAGCGGACGGGCACTCCCTGCGCCACGCTCGGAGGAACGGTCGCCAGCAATCTTTCCGGGCCCCGCCGCTTTCTGGCCGGGGCCGCGCGCGATCATTTCCTCGGCTTTCGCGCCGTCAATGGCCGTGGTGAAGTGTTCAAGGCCGGCGGCCGCGTGGTCAAGAACGTCACAGGTTTCGACCTGCCGAAACTGCTGGCCGGTTCCTGGGGCACGCTGGCAGCGCTGTGGGAAGTCACTTTGAAGGTCATGCCGGTGCCGGAGTTTTCCTGCACGCTGCTGGTTTTTGGCCTTGACGACACCGGCGCAAATCGCCTGATGAGCACCGCCGCGGCGTCGGCCCATGTGGTGAGCGGCGCGGCGCATCTGCCGGCGTGGGTTGCGGTGCGCTCTGCCGTGGTCAAGGCGGCCGGGCAAGCGGTGACGGCGCTGCGTGTAGAAGGCCCCGAGCTTTCGACGCGCCATCGCGTGGCGGCTTTGAAAATGCTGCTCGCCGACGGCGGCCGCGCGGGCATCGAGTGCGATGAACTCGATCATCCGGCAACGCTGGCGCTGTGGCGGGAAATCCGCGATCTGGCACTGCTCCCTGTCGGCGGCGAGCGCGAGATCTGGCGGCTGGCGCTGCCGCCGGCAAGCGCCCCGGGCGTGATCGCGCAATTGGCAAAAATGGCATCGGCCATCTCATGGTTGCAGGATCAGGCCGGTGGCGCGCTCTGGCTGTCCTGCCCCGCGGGAATTTCAGATGCGCAACTGCGCAGCGCTTTGCTGCCCGGCGGTGGCCATGCGACCCTGTGGTGCGCGAGTGCCGCGCGCCGCGCCGCGGTGCCGGTGTTCCACCCGCAGCCGCCCGCGCTGGCCGCCTTGACGCGGCGGGTGAAAGCCAGCTTCGATCCCCGCGCCGTGCTCAATCCCGGCCGCATGTATTCCGATATCTAGGCGCTTCCGATGCAGACCCACTTCACCGATTCGCAACGCACCGAGCCCGGCATTCGCATCGCCGAGGAAGTGCTGCGCAAATGTGTGCACTGCGGCTTTTGCACGGCAACCTGCCCGACCTACCGCATCACCGGCGATGAACTCGAGAGTCCGCGCGGACGCATTGCGCTGATTCAGGATCTGCTCGAAACCGGCGCCGCGCCCACACCGCTGACGGTATCCCACCTCGACCATTGCCTGTCGTGTCTGAGTTGCGAGAGCACCTGCCCGTCAGGAGTTTCCTACCGCCGTCTGATCGATCAGGCACGGGAGCTCATCGAAGCCAGATACCGCCGCCCGCTGTTCGATCGCTGGCTGCGCGCGGTGCTGGCGTGGCTGCTGCCGAAGCAGGCCTGGTTCCGGGCGGCGCTCGTCGCCGGGCGCTGGGGTCGGCCGCTGCTGCGCGTCGCAGCAAGGTTCTCGCCACGCATCGACGCACTCGCGCGCCTGGTGCCCGGTGATTTGCAGTCCATGAGCACCGCCATCCGGCCCGGAACCTATCCGGCGGAAGGCACCGAGGTCCGCCGCGTGGCGCTGCTGACCGGCTGCGTGCAGGGCGTGCTGGCGCCGGAGATCGACGCCGCCACGCTGCGCCTGCTGCGCCGCCACGGCTGCACGGTCGTGGTGCCAGCGCCCGCCGCCGGTTGTTGCGGCGCGCTGCCTCACCATCTTGGCAAGAGCGCACCGGCGCAGGCGATGGTGCAGACGAACCTTGCGGCCTGGCGCGAGCTGGTGCGCGCCGACTCACCCACTGCGGTGGATACGGTGCTGATGACCGCCTCCGGCTGCGGCTCGCACCTGAAGGATTACGCGCATCTGCTGCCCGACGATGCGCCCGCGGCGCAGCTCGCCCGTCGCGTGAAAGACCTGTCGCAGTTGCTCGACGAGCTGTCCGCGCTGACGCCGTTGCGCGTTGCCTCCGGCATCGGCGACGGCGTGACAGTGGCCTGGCAAAGCCCCTGCTCGCTGCAACACGGGTTCAATGAAAAAAGCGCGCCGATCCGGGTGCTGCAAGCTTGCGGGTTCGAGGTGCGCGAGCCGCTGAACCCGCATCTGTGCTGCGGCTCGGCCGGCACCTACAACCTGCTGCAACCCGAATTCGCCGCGCGCCTGGGCCGCGACAAGGCGGATGCGATTGTCGCCACGGGCGCGACCATCGCGGTCAGCGCCAATATCGGCTGCATCACCCAGTTGCAGGCGAAACTCGCGGTGGACGGGAGTGTGCAACCGATCCCGATGCTGCATCTGGCGCAGATTCTCGACTGGGCCACCGGCGGCCCGCGGCCCGCGGCGCTTGGCACCCCATGACCGCCGCTCCCTTGCGGGCGGAAACCCGGAAGCGTCCATAACAAGGAAGTGTCCCGGGCGACCGACGAGCGCAACCCATCAACCGGGCAGAAACAATCCGCCGTTGACGTGCATGGTTTGTCCGGTGACGTAAGACGATCCTTCGGACATGAAGAAAGCCGCGGCCTCGGCAATTTCCTCGGGCCTGCCGGGGCGGTTCATGGGCACTTCCCTGGCCAGATTTTCGAAAAATTTGTCGGGGATGCTGCCGCGCAAGCCCTCGTGCATGATCAGCCCCGGCACGATCACATTGACCGTAACGCCGTGAGGTGCCAGGTCCCGCGCCAGGGATCGCGTATACCCGAGCACGCCGGCCTTGGCCGCCGCGTAACTGCCCCAGTCCCGGGGCGGGTTGTACGCCGCGAGTGAAGCAAAATTCAAAATGCGACCAAAGCCTGCTTCCACCATCGGTTTGCAAAACGCCCGCGACAGGAAAAACGTGCCATACATATTGACCTTGACGACGCGGTCCCAGGTTTTGGTGTCCATCTCCCAGGCCTTGCCCGGTGAGCTTCCCCCGAAATTTCGTCTTCCAAGAGATGGGGTATAACGCCCCGGTAAATTGGAAGGAGAAGTGAAGTTGAAGAAGATACCGAAGCAGGAATACACGTCGGAGTTCAGGGAACTGGCGGT
>JBFWOQ010000099.1:0-4921 GCA_050250395.1 Porticoccaceae bacterium | reverse complement strand
GCGACGCGAGATGATCGAGCAGGGCTTCCCGCTCGATCGCCATTACCCTCGTGAAGTCGATAAGGAGTTCCAGATCCGCTACGGCGGACTGTTGCAAAACGGTGTCTTGCAGCGCAAGGGGCTTGGCATCTACACCCACCCCGATCCAAAAAATCCGCCCAAGCCGTTGCTGCTCGCCACCGACCCACTGCCCAAGGCCGCGCCGGTGCTCGGCGAGGGTCCGTTCGATGGCGAGTTGAGCGACAACGAGACGACGATCGAGTATCACCCGACCAACCCCAATATCGTGATTGCTGGATCGAACGGATCGGGCGGCCAGCGCATGTCGTTTTCAACCAATGGCGGGCAGACCTGGGGCAACTCCGGCGCCCTGCCCGGCACCTGCTGCGACCCGGCCATCGAATGGTCACCGGATGGCAGTATCGCCTTCGCCGCCACGCTGGGACGGGCAGCCAGCGGTTGTGCCTTCAGCCTGTGCGCCTCGGTGTATTGGTCGTTCAACAATGGCCAGACCTGGCAAGGTCCGGTGCACACTTCGACGGCCAGTTCAGACAAAGAATTCATTCATGTGGACCGTTCGCCCAGCTCGCCCTATTTCGGTCGTGTCTACCTGACCTGGCACCAGGGCAATGTGATGCAATTTGCTCGCTCGACGGCGATGCCGGTCAATGGTGGCGTGCCGATGACGTTTGCGCCGGCGATCTCGTTCGGCGCCGATGAGCTTGGTATCGGCAGCGATATCACCACCGACCGCCAGGGACGCATTTACTACGTCTACCCATCGGTAACCGATGGTTCGTCCGAGATACGGTTGCTGCGCTCCGACGACGGCGGCGAAACGTTTGTCGATTTGAACGGCGCTGCCGCCGGACTGAGCGCGCCGGTCTACGATCTTTGGGGCGAATTCGATTTCGCCATCCCGGCAATGGAAACCCGGCGCGTCTTCATCTATGCGGCGACCGACGTGGACTCCAGCGGTGGTCCGAATGATGGCCGAATCTACGTTGCATTCACCGACGAGAATCAGGCCGCCGGCAGCCCAGGTGGTGGCAGCGGTTCGGCCGCTGCCTCGCATGGCTGGATCGTGGTTCGTTACTCCGACGACCAGGGCCAGACCTGGAATACCGCCGCCACCCCGCATTCGACCGCCGACCAGACCACGGTCGACCGCTTCCAGCCGTGGATGGATGTCGATGGCCTGGGCAATGTACATATCGGTTTCCAGGACACCCGCAACTCCGGCGCCGGCCTGCGCAACAAGGCCGACTGGTATTACGTCATTTCCGTCAATGGTGGCACCAGTTGGAACCAGGAAACCCGGGTTTCTTCGGTGGTCTCACAAAACATCGACGACGGCCAGGAATGGGGCGATTACAACGGCCTGGCGGTGGCGCCGGGCAACGACCAGATCGGCATGACCTGGACCGATAACCGCATCGTCACGCCGCCGAGCACGGTTTCACAACGCTCCTTCGTCGGTCGCGCTCAGAACCTAGTCACGGCGCCGACCTATCTGATGGAATTCGATATCAGCAGCACCGACGTCTGCGCCGGTTCCTCGGTGACGCCGGTGGCGGTGTCGCTGACCGCAGCGCTTGGCTACACGGGAACAGTGGCCCTGAGCACGCCGAGCCTGAATGCCACGGTGTTCTCGAGTGCGGTGTTCACCCCCAACCCTGTCTCGCCAACTGCGGGCGGCGTCAACGCCACGCTCAATCTGAGCACATCCGGTGCCGCCGCGGGCGGACCGCAGACGGTCACCGTACGCGGCACCGACAACAGCGGCACGCCAATCGTGCGCAACCAGAACTTCACTGTGAACGTGTTTGCCGGCGCGCCAGCGGCACCGGCCTTGGTCAGCCCGGCCGATGCCGCAGTCGGAATTTCGACCGCCGCGGCGCTAAGCTGGAATGCGGTCGCTGGGGCCAGCCAGTATCTGGTTGAGGTCGCCACCGACGCCGGTTTCAGCAGCATCGTGTTCAGCACCACGGTCAGCGGCACCACCGCGACCGCCACCGGCCTGCTGACCGAAACTGAGTACTTCTGGCGGGTGCGCCCGAACAACATTTGCGGTGATGGGACGAATTCCGCCGTGCGCAGCTTTACCACCGGGGTCACCGCGGTGGTCAACACCTGTTATGCGGGGCCGGCCGTGCCGATCCCGGACAACAACCCAACCGGTGCGTTTGCCGAACTGAGCGTGGCCACCGCCGGTGTGCTCAGCGATGTCGATATCTCGGCCGCGATCACCCACACTTGGCCGGGCGATCTGAGCGTGCAAATCACCCATGTGGTAAGCGGCACGACGGTGGTCCTGGGCTCGCGGCTGGGTGGCACCGGTTGCCAGATCGACAATATCGCGGCGACTTTCGATGACCAGTCCGCGACAGCAATTGCCTGTGCCGCGACGCCGCCTGGCATTAGTGGGGTGATCACGCCGCAAAATCCCTTGTCCGCTTTCAACGGCCTCGACCTCAATTCGACCTGGCGCTTCACCGCCGTGGACAGTGCTGGACAAGATACCGGAAGCATCACCGGCTTCTGCGTCAATGCCACCACAATCACCGCCGGGGTCAATCCGGACGTGTTGTTCAAGAATGGCTTCGAATAGCATCTTCAAGCAAGTGGAGTGATCGTGGAGAACGGCCGGGGCAACCCGGCCGTTTTTTTGGTGCGGGTTCCTCGGCGCGGCGTCAGACTGGGGAAGGACACGATCCAGGACACCCACACTTACGAGGCGATCCCAGGCGATCCCAGGAAGGCGATCCCAGGACACCCATACTTCCGAAATATCCCAACCCCAATTCAGCGCGTAGGCTGGGGTGAGCGTAGCGATCCCCAGCTTTTCGGTGCGCGGGATGGCGATGCTGGGGTTCGCTGCGCTCACCGCCAGCCTACACTGTCTCACTCACCGCCAGCCTGCGGGCCGAAGTGCCGCTACCAACTCGGCGACCACCTCGGCAGCATCGATACCCTGGTCGATGAGAATGGCGTGGTGGTCGAGCGGATGAGTTTCGATGCGCACGGCAACCGTCGCGATGCCGATACCTGGTCGGATGCGGCGCTGGCGCCCGGCGTGCCGGCCAATACCACGCGCGGCTTCACCGGGCACGAGCACATCGACGCGGCCAACATCGTGCATATGAACGGACGCCTGTACGACCCGGCGCTGGGCCGCATGCTGTCGGCCGATCCGATCGTGCAGGAACTGTTCAACGCGCAGAACCTGAACCGCTATACCTATGTGCTGAACAACCCGCTATCGTTCACCGACCCGACCGGCCTGTCGTTCTTCAGCAAGTATTGGCGTACGATCATCGCGGTGGCGTTAACTACGTTTGTGCCGGAACTGGCGGTGCTTCTGCATTCGCAATTACTGGCAGTGGCGGTGGTCGGGTTCGTTTCCGGGGTGGTGACCTCGGGAACCTTGAAAGGAGGGCTGTTCGGTGCGTTCAGCGCGGTGTTGTTCCATGGCATCGGGCTCGGCTTCAACACGTATGAAACCAGTGTCCTGGCGCATGGCGTTGGCGGTGGCATCATGGCTGAACTGCAAGGCGGAAAATTCGGCAGCGGCTTCGCCAGCGCCGGTGTGTTTCAGGTGCTGAGCCCGCTCATGGGTCCGGTTGCCAGCGACGGCGGCAGCAATGACTTCAATCCGCGACGGGTCATCGCGGCAGCAATAGTCGGCGGCACCGCCTCGGCGGCCAGTGGTGGCAAGTTCGCAAATGGGGCGGTTACGGGGGCGTTTAGTTATGCGTTTAGCAGCTTGGCTCGGCGCGGCGACCAGGTTGACGCCGAAACCGCGCCGAAACGAATGACTAAGCGAGAGTTCGATCGGAGAGTGAGATCGTTGCGCAAAGGTACGGCACTTGATGATGCCAAAGACATTGCGCGCTCGAGAATCGATACGTTTTGCACGTCCGGTGCTGACTGTTCAGAGGTCAATGTCGCCTCATTTAATAAGGTGACGTTTCGCTTCTCGAGACTGGACTTCGACCCCAGCTCCGTCCAGGGATCGCTTGGTCTCAGCTTGGCGACTAACGACCTCAACACGGTTGGAATCGTGGACATCTTTCCGGGGGCATTGGTGCTCGCCGACAAGGCTTCGCCATCAGCTCTTGCAGGCAGGTTGATTCACGAGTTCATTCACGAGACGCCAACAAATATCAGTCTCTCAAGAGCCTATTGGAATTCTGGCCAGTCGCTGGATTGGCAGCTGCGTCCCCAGGAGATCCACGCAATTCAGCTTGAACAGAAAATCAAATGAGGTCCGACATGAACGTGAAGGTTTCCTTGCTTGCAACGGCTCTCGCCTTTCTTCCAGTGACGGGACTGGAAGCGAGGCGGTCTACTTCGCAAATTAACTATTTTTATGCGAACGCAAATCAGGTCGCGGTGTTGGACACATCGACAATGCGGTTGTCGCTAGGCCACGAAGTGATGGGGGTTGAGACGTGCTCCACATCGACCGCGGCGCCGTGTTTTTCGATTCCGTATTTGTCAATTGACGTGGCGTTTTCGGAAGAAGGCGCGGCCGCGGGCCATTGGCGATCGGGGGAACGCCTGTTTTGCATCAGGCAAGCGATCGCGGTTTCCGGAGATGAAACTGTTTATCTGGTCGAGTCGGGTAGAGGGTCTGCCGATTGCGAGAAGCAGGCCAGTGAATCTGCTTTCCTGTTCAGTGACCAACGAGGGCTGCTCGCTTTTTCAAAAAAAGGGACGCAAGGAAGGATCGTGTTCACGCTCATCGACCCAACCGGATTTGGCGCCCGATAGGGAGGATCGAGGCAGGCATGGAATTGCCATATGCCTTGTAGACCAAGCAAAGTCTCGCCAAGCCCGTAAGCCCCAAAGCCGAACACATGCACGACTCCCCTACTGCCATGACCATAGTGCGCACTGAATTGTGGACCGGGTTGAC
>JBFWOQ010000098.1:0-5073 GCA_050250395.1 Porticoccaceae bacterium | reverse complement strand
CGCAAGCGCCGCAACACCATTGCGTGCCGCAGGGAAAGCGCGTCGCACAAGTCAGCCAATGCTCGACGGCGACTCGCCGGGTCGCCCCCACCAACCCATCAGTAGCCACACCACTTCACGCGCAGCCTCTTGCCGCTCAAGCGGCAAACTCACTCACGACCTCAATCTTGCCGACGATGTTGTCGTTGAGCGCCTCAAGTTCGCCCGCCGGGATCCACCATTCGGTGTGATGCGCTCCGCCGACTTTTTGAATGGCGTAGCGGGACATAAAGGACGATCGAACCCGGAAGCGCGTGACGGCGCCATAGCCGCTGTCCTTCACATTCCATCGTTCCGCGATCTCAGCGGCGTACCGCTCGTTCGTCACCGGATAGAAGATCGGTTGCCCGGCAAGTCTGGGCGGCCAGCGCGTGAAGCCGGAAGCGCGCACAAGTTCGAGCTCCTCCGGCCCAACCGGGCGATACAAAATGGTGGTCTCGTCCGAATCTGTCATCTGCTGCCCAAAGCGCAGCAGGCAGCGGTGCGAAGCGCCGTCCGCTGCACGCAGTTGTTGGACGAAGCCGCTACGCGGAGAAAGCCCCATCGCAGCGACCGCCCGGTCAAGATCACACCTCGTCCGCTCGGTCGATGGATGGCCGAGGCCAAGGTCGAAAAGTGGGTCTCCAAGTTATCTGCCCTGTCCGAGGCGTCCCATTTAGCAATCCCCATAGCCAGCATCGCACCGGCGGTTTAGTTTAACGCGGTTGATCTGTCGTGCCGAGCGCCGCTACTCCGATGTTGCTACGCTAGCGCGACAGACCACCGCTGATCGTTGGGCGGCGAGATATCAATGACCGAACGTCACTTGAACCGCGAAGCTAAGCTCATCGAGCAGTGTGACGTCGTTGCGGCTCTCATAGCCGCTATGCGCCCGGTTTACGACACAGCTAGTGAACGGCAGCGAGCGCTTCTCGAAACAATCATTGGGGCAGGTATTTGGTACATCCCCAAGACAGTTCGCGCTTGGACAGGCTTAATCTCGAAGGGAGCTTTGAATGCCTTCCATCCAAACAGTGGCATCGAAAAGCCTCGCCTGAGTGAGGAACACGTCTACCCGCGCAAGGTCGCGGCTCGCCTTCTTCTCAAAGACGGCTCGCTAAACGGCGAATCTCTCGCCGCGCAATTTCGCGAAAAATATGGTCGCGTGCATCTAATAACTTCAGAAGAAAACAAAGCCGTCCAGCCTTTTCAGCGCGTCAAAGTCTTCACGTCCCCAGACGCAGCCTACGCGGCTGCTCGCATCACGTTGATTGAGCTGCCCGACGACGCTCTTCGAAAGGTAAAGAAGCGTGATCGAGAAACCATAGAGGCGTTTCTCGCATGAACCACAATATTCAGAGACAGCCGACGCGCAATGCAGCGTCCAGCGGCTGGCGGTGAGGAACGGTCTGACCATAGTGCAAAGATCGAGCGCTCCCAAATATCCAAATTTTTTTGACAAATATCAGCAGGTCACCGATGGGCGGTTTCAATGCAGCAAGTCCGTCCCCCAAGAACGATCCGCGCCGCTGCCTGGTGGGTGTCCAAGGCTCCTGTCCAAGGCTCCTGCCGCAAGGCTCCTGGTCAGAGGCTCCTCGTCCAAGGCCTCTCGATTTAACAGTTAGCTTTCACGGCTTCTTCGGTGGCGGCTTCAGGGGACTTGCTTCGCCTGATGCTGGTTGATATCCACCCTGCACTTTTTTGCGCCCAGGTGGCGGATTGGGTTTGGCTTGATAGCCTCTTTTTTCGAGTGGTTGGTAACCATAATCAATTCGCTTGTTGTCGGTCATCTTCATCTCCTTCGAGTACTTTGAAAAATTCGATGCTCACTATCTCCGATGTTAGGATAAGTATCCCAGCGCTGTCTATACGAACGCGCTCGAATCCACCGTCACCATTCAGCTTCCACGACTCTTGGAGGTAGATTTGTTCAGGATTCGGTGCACTTGACGCAAAAGACTTTGAGTCAAATAGACCACCAAATCGCATCCCGTCTTTTACCAATACCACTACCCAGAAGCGCTTTCTCTGAGCAAAGATATAGTCCCACGGCTTCCCTATCGGGTGCGGGAGCGCATTTTGAATACATTGCGTGCTTCGGAGCCTACTAAGCAGCAATACCCAGAGGACTGGAGCAAAAAGTAGCACGAAGACATAGAAGGCGACGTAGATGTGCGGATGTGAGGTACGGAGGGCGTGTGCTTCTACTTCGTAGATGGGCAACAAGAGCAGTGCGTAGTTGATCGAGCTGTACGCGACTGCGTCGATTAGCTGCTGTGTTGTGTCTTTCGATGCGGCGGGGAAAAGTAGCTCGTAGGTTTTCAGGCTGATGAAGCCAGGCACAACAAAGGCGATGAAAAGAGCGAGCTTGTTGGTATCCCAAATGTCCATCAGTGGTTCCTTGAAGGCCTAACGCTGGCGCTCACCCGCGCTGTGGCGCTAACGTGAAGCCTCAGGTGGATGTTTGGATTATATACGACATTCGCATTGACCAGTGTGCTACGAAAACTGAGTATGAATGTTGCGGACACCCAGAAGGTAGAGGGCCCCCAAACGTCCAATTTTATTGGACAAGTGTCGGAGAGTCCCCGATGTGCTGATAACTTCAATGCTACAGCCTGGTCTAGAGGCTCTACCCAAATCGCCCAATTATAGGTGTCGAATGCTTACTGCGTCAATTCGTTAGAGGCCAAGTGCACTACGCACTTTCCCCCAAGCACCTCGATGGCTTTCATTGAGCAGCTGGCGTTGGATTGACACGACACCGCTGCGCGAGTTCTCCTCGCCATGCTTTTCGCGGTACTTTCTGTTGTATTCCTCATGTTGCGGAAGCAGCAGACTGCGAAGTTCGGCGCCCGTAGTCACAAAATACTCGGGCGATGCTGACTCGTCTTCTGGCAAATGCACAAGGACCCAGATATTTGAACTTTCAGCGGGCAACTGGCCTCCAAGCACCCACTTGGTCTGGGAAGTCGATTTGACCTCGATCGATGCTGCCTTAGCCCCGTTGACTGCAATGACATCGGCTTTCTTGGCGTTGCCATAGGTAACTGCGGCCATGATGCCTCGGCGCAGTAGCTCTCCAGCGACTAAGAACTCGCCAGCAAGACCCGTTGTGTGCTTTCGTGCTTGTTTGGACATGACTTCCACCGTATAAGCTCAGGCTGCCGGCCCCTCAAAGGCGTACCTACAGGAAATGCTTGCAGCGCTTCTCAGGTTGGTAACGGCCGCATGATTCGGTCGCTGTTTTTCGCTGCTGGCATCAGCGTAGTCGGCTGGTCCGTGGTTGGCAATGGCTTCGGCGCGACATGGCTTTGGCGCGCACTCCGATGTGTGAATCACCCGGCAGCAGCGAAACCCGGAACGGCGCGTTCGCCGCGCAGCCAGCGTAGGGTGTCGATCAGGTCGAACACCAGGGACAGTCCATTGATCGCGATCAGGGCCAGGGCCAAGGCTCGTTCCCATCCGGCCAGGGGCGGTTCGGTGTTTATGCGCAGCAGCAGCCAGACCAACAGCGGGATCCAGGCGATCAGGTGTGGCACCGACATCAGTCGCGACATGCCGCGTTCGATCAGCATGATCGGCATGTTGGTGGCGACCACCAGCAGGGCGGCCAGTGCCGCCCAGCGTCCGGTTTCGGTATGCAGAAGAAAAAACGGCAGCACGTTGACCGGAATCAATATCCCCGCCACCCACAGCCGCACCCATAGCGGCAGGGCGTGAAAGGAATGGTGGCAGTCGAGCAGTCGGGATTGCATGGGGCATCCTCAGGCGGTGTGGGCATGGGCGCGGTTCGGCAGGCCCGGGCCGCCGGCTTCAGCCGGGATCGCCGGGCGCCGATGTGGCGGCGGTTGCTTCCGGTATCCGGCCGGCATGCAGGCGCTTCAGCAGCAGACGCAACAGCAGCGGCAGCACGCCGAGCAGGGTGAACGCCAGCAGCATACCCGGAGACAGCACGTCGCCGGGCGATTCGATCCTGGCGAGCTGGGTACCGGCAAACACGAATACCACGGTCGCCGGCAGCATGGCGATCTGGCTGACCAGATAGAACTTCTTCACCGTCATCAGGGTCAGGCCGGCCATCAGGTTGATCAGAAAAAACGGAAACACCGGCACCAGACGCATGCTCATCAGATAAAACGCGCAATCCCGGTCGATGCCCTGGTTGAATGCCCGCAACCGCTCTTTGTAGCGCCCGATCAGGCCATCGCGCAGGATGAAGCGCGAGGCGAGAAAGGCCAGGGTCGCGCCGATCGAGCTGGCGAAGGATACGATCAGGGTGCCGGCGAGCAGGCCGAACAGCGCGCCGGCGGCCAGGGTCAATACCGCGGCACCGGGCAGGGAAATGCCGGTCGCCACGACATACAGCAAAAAGAATCCTGCCACCGCCAGCCACCAGTGCGCATCCACCCAGGCGCTCAGATCGAGCTGACGAGCCTTGAGGTTGTCCAGGTTGAGTTCCGCCAGCCAACCCGACTGCCACAGGCCGAACAAGGCCAGCGCAAACAGGGCCAGCACGATCCAGCGCCATCGATTCGATTGCATGCAAACTCCGGGGCGAACGAACGGCTGGTGCGCCGGTCGGGTGACGGGATGGGTGGACCATTGCGAGCACGGCGGGCCTTAAAGACCCGACGGCACGATGGTTTGTTTCGCACAGACCCGTGTTCCGGTAAAAAGCTGCCAAGTTTGGAGGATAGAGGACGGCGGAGAGCAAACCGCCGTCGCCCCTGCGCAGGCCGGGGCCCAGTGTCGGGTTTGCGGCAGTGTCGGGAACTGGGTCCCGACGTTCGCCGGGACGACGGTGGATACCGGAGGCCGGGGGTCGCGCAGCGCCCCCGCCCGCCAGACGCGATTACGCCAACTTGGCGTAAACGAAGCCGAGCACCGCTCCGAAGATTATGTGCAGCACCAGGGTCATGCCGGCTGCCATCATGCCCATGCTCATGGCGAACATGCCCATGCCCATCATCGGCATGACCAGCAGCATCATCATCAGCCAGCCGAGCACGCCAAACAACGCGCCCTTGGCGACCGCGCCCTTGCCCGGCAACA
>JBFWOQ010000097.1:0-5089 GCA_050250395.1 Porticoccaceae bacterium | reverse complement strand
GCCGGTGTTGGCGGAGGATGCCATCGATCGTATCGATCTTGCCGGCGATGTCATTCCGGCCGGGACGACCCTGCGGTTTGTCGTGCTCGATGCGGTGGGATCGGCGACGGCGAAGATCGGCGACACGTTCCGGCTGGAATCCCGAACCCGCCGGTAATTTGGCGCTCTGCGCCGCTTTGGATGCACTGCGTCCATTCGCAGCGGCAGAGCAACCACAGCGGCGCGTAGCGCCGCACTCCATAAGCTCCGTCCAGCGTTGCGGTCAGGATTCACGATGTCGGGTCCGCGCCTGCGGCGCTTGACCCGACCTACCGGCATGGCTTCGAGCTGCGCGCCAGCCGGTGCAGCGACGTAGGATGGGTAGAGCGCAGCGAAACCCATCATCGCGCTACAGCGCCGCCGACCAGGTCAGGAAAACCGGCGCCAGGCAGGCCAACCACAACACCCGCTTCTACTACGGCCCGGGGCGCAATCGCTATTCCCATCGCGAGACAACGCGGTCGCCCCGGCGAACGCCGGGGCCCAGCGGTGGCAGCGGCGGAACCGTCAAAAGCACTGGGTCCCGGCGTTCGCCGGGACGACGGCGTTTCCAGAGGAACGTAGCCAGCGTGCAGTCCCTATGCCGCGCAGCCCGCGGCCCGGACGAAGCACAGCGCGTAGCCCGGATGCGGCGCAGCCCGCAGCCAGGACGAAGCACAGCGCGTAGCCCGGATGCAGCGCAGCGGAATCCGGGATGGTGCGACAGCGCGCATCCCGGATGCGGCGCAGCGGGTTTTCAAGAGCGGCGCTGGTCATCCGTGAATATCGATTCGACAGACCAAGCCCCAGGAATGACCAGCTTCGCTGTTGAGAGCGACCAATCCCCCGGAATCCGCTGCGCTTCTTCCGGGCTACGCTGCTACGACGTGCTGGACCGCCCGATCCTGATCCGTCACCCGACCGGACTAAGCACCCAGATCGGCTATCAGGGTCTGCTCACCACCAGCGTGAACCCGGCCGGCCAAATCAAGACCGAACAGAAAAACCCGCTCGGCGAAATCATCCGGTCGACCGATTCCTACGAACACAGCACCTGCTACCTGCACGATGCCCACGGCAACCTGGTCCGGGTCGGGCGTAGCGCCAGCGCGGTGTGTACCTGGCCGTTCGCCGAAACGCTCACCGACATCGTCTACGACAGCCTCGGCCGCAAGACCGCGATGGTCGATGCCGATATGGGCGGCTGGCAGTACCAGTACAACGCCGCGGGCGAGTTGATCAAGCAGATCAGTTCGCGCGGCCAATGTACGGTCAATCGCTACGATCTGCGCGGCCGCTTGTTCCGCCGCCAGGATTACAGCAATGCCGCCTGCACGGCGCTGGAGCAGCAGGCCGACTTCGAGTTCGACACACAGAAGCCCGGACGGTTGAGTGCCGAGACCGTCCCCGGCTATCGGCGCGCCTTCAGTTACGACAGCTTCGGCCGGCCGAGCATCACCACCACCACCATCGACGCCAACAACTACACCGAGCAGACCACCTACGACCATCTCGGCCGGGTGTTCCAGCAGTTCGACGCCAGCGGCCAGGGTGTGTTGACCGAGTACACCAGCCGCGGCTTCGTCAAGCGCCTGCGCGATGCCCGACCGGGCCGGCAGGAGTGGTTGAACAACGACCCGACCCGGACGATCACCTTCGCCGGTTCCTGGGGCGAGATCTACTACGAAGTCCGCGCCATGGACGCCCGCGAACAGGTCACTCTGGATTGGCGTGGGGTGGTCAGCGACAGCGAAACCGACCAATCGCTGTCCGGGCTCGCGGTGGCGCGACAGTATCGCGGCGACACCGGCTGGTTGAGCTCGATCCAAGCCGGCGACGCGGTCGGCGGCGCCAGCACCCGGCTGCAGCACCTCGCCTACCAATACGATGCGGTCGGCAACCTGCGCGAGCGTCAGGACCTGCAACTCGCCCTGCGCGAGACCTTCACCTACGATCTGGTCAATCGCCTGGACACGGTCGAGCGCAGCAGCAACGGCAGCCTGATCGGGTTCGAGGACTACGGGTACGATGCCTGGGGCAATATCCTGGTCAAGCCCGGCCTGAGCGGCATCGGCTATAGCAGCCGGGAGATCGCCTGCGGTGCCGGCGCCGCGCCCGGCCCGCACGCGCTGAGCCGCGCCACCATCGAGGGATCGGCCAAGCAATACTGCTATGACCCGGCCGGCAACCAGACCGCGACCTGGGCCGGGGCGCAAAAGCAGCGCGAGATCGTCTACAGCGCCGCCGACCAGGTCAAGGAAATCAAGTCCTGGGTGGCCAGCCACAACACCCGCTTCTTCTACGGCCCGGGGCGCAATCGCTACAAGCGTCTGGATACCGACACCCCGGACGGCACCGGTGGTGTCACCACCACCCACTACGTCGGCTCGGTCGAGATCATCAAGAAGCCGAACGGGACCTGGGAGAAGAAGCGCTATATCGGCGGCGTGCTGATCGTCACCCTCGCCTCCGACGGCGGCGGCAGCAAGGACTACCTGTTCACCGATCACCTGGGCAGCACCGATGTCATCGCGCATCGCTTCGGCAATGTGCTGCAGCGGATGAGCTTCGACGCCTTCGGGGCAAGACGCAACCCGACCGCCAACAACGCCCCCACGCCCTGGGGCACCCTGCCGATCATCCAGCAACTGAACTTCGATACCAGCCGCACCACGCATGGCTATACCGGGCACGAAGGCGCGGACAAGGTCGGGCTGATCCATATGAACGGGCGGATGTACGACCCGGTGCTCGGCCGCTTCATCCAGGCCGACAGCATCGTCCAGGACCCGTTCGACCCGCAGTCCCTGAACCGCTACGCCTACGTCCTCAACAACCCGCTCAGCGCCACCGACCCGAGCGGCAATATCAGCTTCAAGAATGCTTTGAAGTTGGGGGTGGCGATCGGGATAACCATCGCCACCAGCGGCGCGTCGGCAAGCCTGCTGGCCGAAGGTCTGGTCGGTCAGGCATTTGCCACCGCCGTGGCCGGCGGTGCATTGGCCGGTGCGGTAACCGGTGGCGCCAAGGGCGCACTGATCGGCGCCTTCACTGCGGCCGTGTTCTTTGGGGTGGGCGAGTCTTTTGCCAGCATCGGCAATACCCAACAGGCGGCCAACCTGGCCAGTACCACCCCGGTCTACAACGTCAACGCCGCCGGACTGACCGCCGGCCAGACCGCCGCCAAGATCGCCGCACACGCCAGCGTTGGCGGTACCATGGCGGTATTGCAAGGCGGCAAGTTCGGCCACGGCTTCCTCACTGCCGGATTGAACGAAGGCCTATCCGGCAGGATCGGCCGCATCGGCAACCCGGGTGGACGCATCGCCGGGTCGGCCCTGCTCGGCGGTACCACCTCGCAGTTGGTTGGTGGCAAGTTTGCCAATGGCGCCATCACGGCGGCGTTTGCTATGGCGTTTAATGAGGGAGTACATGCCACAAGTAACTCTAATGAAGATTTGAATTTTACTCTGGAGGAGTACTTGGATGCAGTGGATGCCGGACTCTGGCGTCGAGCCCCAGTTATTGAAGGATTTGCCGACGACAAATCTGTTGCTTCTGCTACAGCGAGAGCTTCTGTTGTACAGCCGAGCGGCCAAACTGATGTTCTTGCCGACCCAAGGTTTACCGATTTTTTAAAATCTGCGTCCCGCCCTACAGCACGAGCTCGAATTAAAATTGTTGGCGAAAAGTTTCTTGTTTTGGCAGTAAATACAGAGAATATCGTCGTTGTAAAAAGGATAGCGATATTAAAAGGCCAGGGTGGTGACGTGACATCATTCATTGGCGGCGCCAGCGTAATTGCCCATGTCCACTATCAAGGTCTCGTACAAAGACCATGTTGTGCCGATAACCTTTCTGTTAAGCTCGGAATCCCAGGTTTTGTTATCGGACAGGACGGCTCCCGGATATGGGAGCTTGGTCAAGTGGGTGGCAATTCGGTATTTAGAGATGTGAGTCGATCCACCCATGGTCCTTGGCAAGACTTTGCTCGTTAAATATTTTCGGGGGTGACTTTTGCGTACATTTATCGTATGTCTAATCCTGCTGAGCAGCAGCATTGCATCCAGCAATCACAGGAATTTGTTGGACCAATGGAGTGGTTATGCGTTAATTCTCGCTAGCCCGAAAGCTGTGCGGCTCGCTCGGATTTCGGATGTCCCTCAAAGTGCGTCGCTGGTCATTGGACAGTGGTTTAACGTAAAGCTGGCAAGAATTAAGCCAATACATGGTGACTTTGGAGGGAACACACTAGAAGTGACTTTGCACGCATCTCAAGCTGAGTCATTGAGCACACAAAAGACCATATTTGTCTTATTGAAATTGACAGAAAAGGAACCACAGGCAATTTATTGGGGCGTCCCTTACTCCATTGCTTGTTTGCCACCACGGTTAATATTGGGCGAAAAATTTGAAAAGGACTTCAGTTGGTACAAAGGGTTTGGTCAGACGGAATTATGCACAAACACGCAGTGGTTCCAGTGATGTCAAAGCCCGGCAATGACCTGGACACCCAAGCCTTGAGCCCGCTCACCGGCAGAGCTGTTGAGCGTAGGCTGGGGTGAGCGCAGGAAACCCCAGCGTCTGCTTCAGCAGCAATGCATCGGCGCTGGGTGATCGGCACATCGCCATGGTCTGTCCCATGTCGATCGAAATGAGATTTGGGCCCAGGCCGAGATCAGCAAGCGCAGGGCCAGCGCAGTTACGTGGATCAGGAGATACGGTGAAGAAAATCGCGAGTTTTACTTTCTGCCTGACGCTGGCTGCCTGCTCCAGCGTCGATCAGCGCGGGGTGGTGCCGACGTCGACGTTTGTGGCGAACAGTGCAGGCACGGTTGAGGCCGCGCCGGACGTGGCAGGGGATGCCATCGATCAGGTCGATCTTGCCGGCGATGTCATTCCGGCCGGGACGACCCTGCGCTTCGTCGTGCTCGACGCGGTGGGTTCGGCGACGGCGAAGATCGGCGACACCTTCCGGCTGGAATCCCGGACGCGGGTTCTGTTGAATGGCGTGGAGGTGCTGCCCAGCGGTGTCGCTGCCCACGGCGAGGTGATCCACGCCGATCGGCGC
>JBFWOQ010000096.1:0-5153 GCA_050250395.1 Porticoccaceae bacterium | reverse complement strand
GTAGGAAATGGCCTGCGCCTTGCAAAAGGCTGCACCGGACTGGCCGGACGATTGGAACTGTTCAATGATTTGCTGCCACTGCTCGCGTGAGCGGCGCTGGTATCGGATGGACATGATCGTGGCTCCTGAAAAAAAGTGGGACCACGATAGGCGCGTTGGCGGCGGGCGGGAAGAACGTCGCGGAATGAACGCTTACGGTACAGCTCCATATCCACAAAGTTGGATACGCCGCTGAGGCTCTGCTCTTCAGTCAGCGCCTCCAGTTTTTCCATCACTGCGAGGCTGGCGGCATACACTTCCTGATTTTTGCGGGTTTGCTCGGCGTCGCTATGCAGCCTGTCACTCGCCAGATAAGCCTGCCAGTGAGTTTGCACACGGGTTTTTGCCTGTTGCAGGGCGTTCTTCCCTTCGCCCCAGAACAGCAGGCTCAATCGCAGCTTGATAGCGGTATCCACCACCTGGCCCGAGAGGGCCGTCTTGATGGCGGCCAGATGCCCTGCCTGGGTAAATTCCGCGACAATTTCACTGGCCGTGGCCGACTGTCGCTCACTACTCCATTTTGCCAAGGCTAACTGGCTTCCCCCTTGTATGACCAGGGGAATGACAATCAACAGGGACAACTTAAAACCTACCGTATGGAACTGATTACTCCAGCTTACTGCCACAAACATACCTCGACATCGACATCCGCCTGTTGAGTGTAGGCGGCATTTGTCGGGGTATATATTAAAGTTCTATTGCAATTTTATTGCGAAAATTGCAGGGGATAGGATATGGTTTATTCTCTAAGGAAGCCCTGTTGTTGATTTCTCGGCTATCGATTGCCCGGCCATGATTTTCCGACCCATGAGTCTTTGGTTCGGGGCACCGTCGCCCCGTCCCCGGTTTCGCCCGGCAGCAACGCCCGGCATGACCGACGATGCACGCATCGTAGCCGACGCCTGTGACAGCCCGTGTAGCACTCCCGTAGACGGTAAGGGAGCCTCGTCGCCACTTGCCGGCCCAAACCCGAGTCCCGCTCTGGTACTCGACATTCCCCCCCCCCCGCCGACACCCCGCGCGCACCTTTATTCAGAACATGGGTGTAGATCATGGGGGTTTCGAAATGTCGCCCTGTCCATGTTGCTCGGGTCAAACACAAACAATAGGGCGCAATGCGCTGCGCTTATTGCGCCCTACCGCCGGACCGATCGTTCTTGAGTAACAACCTCGAAGCTCGAAACCCTCAGTGCCCGGTCCACCTTGGGGGACGCTTCTCGAAGAAGGCGGCCACCCCTTCCCTGGCGTCGGCGGACGCATTGATGACCTGCTTGGCCCTTGTTGTCAGCTCCCAGCCCAGGGCATCGTTGGCCGACGTCAATGCATCGATGGCTTGCAGCGATTGCTGTACCGACACCGGAGAGTTGGCGGTGATCTGCGCGGCCAACGCCAGGGCGCCGGCCAGCGCACCGCCGGGTTCGCACAACGCATTGACCAGCCCCAGGCGGTGTCCGTCAGCGGGCGACAGCTCGGCCCCGGTGAGCATGATCTGCTTGGCGACATTGAGAGGAAGCACCCGGCTGGCGCGAAAAATGGCGCCGCTGGTGGGCACCAGCCCGCGTTTAACCTCGGGCAGACCGAAGCGCGCGTTGGTGGCAGCGACGACCATGTCACAGGCCATGACGACCTCGAAACCGCCGCCAAAGGCAACGCCCTCGACCGCAGCGATCAGCGGCTTGGTGCGGGTGCGACCGACCACCCCGTAGATGCCGCCGCGTGCGGTTGGCGTTCCCGAGGTGGCGGCCATGTCGGTGCCGGCGCAGAACATGTTTGGCCCACCGGTGACGACGCCAACCCACAGTTCCGGCTCGTCTTCCAGTCGGTTGAGGGCCGCGTCGAGCGCCAGCGTCATTTCGTGGTCGATGGCGTTGCGCTTGTCGTGCCTTGTCATGGTGACGATCAGGACATGATCGCGCACTTCGACGGTGGTGCGTTGACTGGTCATTTTGTGCTCCGCAGGTTGAAGATCCGCATTGAGTTAACGATACCAGCGCTGAAGCATCGCGGGGGTTTCGCCGCCATTTTGAACCGCCTGAAGCTTTTTGTACGGTACTGCATCGATCAGATCCGGAGATGCTCTCCGGCCTCGCGCGACTACACGGCGTCGAAGCTCCGGTTATTTTGACCGACGCCACCTAACGCAACGCCAATCGCCCAACTTCGCGCCTACCAACGTAATTTTTCCGCAGCACGATGACCTCTATTGACCGGTACGAGTCGCCACGGACCTGTCGCCGATCGCCAAATCGAGCAGCTCCCTCAACACCGCCCGCATGCCCTCTGTGCCAGGAGGCCCGGAGACCGCCGATAACCGGATCAAACCGCGAAAATGACGTTCAAAATCGCTCCCCCGGCTTCCGTCTTGACTGCAGAACAGAAATGATCGGTAAATGCCGTCATCGGAAAAATCCTGCGCCAACATTTGCTTCGCATAGAAATCATCCAGTGCGCGAATGGCCGGCCTCAACTCGGGCATCGCCTCCGCGGCGAAATGTCCCTTGAGCATATCCCGCCACAGATCCAGGTGACCATGCCCGATCGACCAATGATGCAGCCCCAACTGCGTCAGCGATGTCTGGGTTTCGTTCAGATCCGGCAATCCACGTTCCGAATGTTCCGCCAGCCAGCGATATGGCCCCGGCATCAACCCATCCTGGAATGCCGACGCGTCCACCTCGGCTGCCCGTACCTGCGGATTATCAAAGGGTGCGGCTATGATCGTCATCAACGCTGCCACGCGGGTGGTGTGCCACAAAAACTCCTGGCGCTTCAAGGCGGGGATGTGCTCAAGAACATCCAGCGCCACCACCACATCGAAATGGCCATCGGGAAAGGTGAGTGCGGTGGCATCTCCCTCGATCACATCGCTATCCCCCTTCATTTTCTCCGGAATGTCCAGATCGAGGTAGACAATATGATCCCGGGGCAACAGCGCGCCCAGGCGACGATGCCGATTGACGCCAACTTCCAGAATCCTGAATGTCTGGCCTGGGTCACGCATCGCCTCGATAGCCGCTACCGTCACACCGTAACGTTGCGCTTGATCGAAGGGGATGGCCTCGACAAAACCATTGTCGGCAATGTGATCGAGAAGTTTGCCCACATAGGGCCGATCCGTCAGAAACTCCAACGAGGAGATCGATGGCAACTTAGCCACATCTTCAGAATCCAACAGCCTTAGTGCTTGCTGCCGCAAAAGACCGGAATCCGATACCCACGAAGCCTGTTCGGCCAGATAGCGACTGCCCCAACCGGCTTCGCAGGGCGCGAACGGGTTGGGTGCCGAGCCTCGATTGTTCTGAAAATAAGCGGAAAACATCGCTTGTGCCTCCCGTTGGGGGCCGACACCGGATTCGGCAATGGTATTGTGGTCATGCAAGCGATAGAAATAGAGCTCCTGCGGAACATACACAGGCTCGGAATCCAAAGTGGCCTTCAGCGCGAACTCCCAATCGTGGTTGTAGCGCAAGTCGGAAAATCCGCCCACGCGCATCAATAATTCCCGACAGACGAACAGATTTCCCGTCGTGATCGCGAAATTCGATTTCAGAAATCCGAATCCAAGCGTCGTCGAACGCGGCCCCTCGAACAATACCCGCTTCAGCGCGGCCGCTCTGGTCCCCGGCGGAGGATCCCGAACCGCCTGTCCTTCGGCATCGATGATTTCCACGTTGGACACGCCCCATTGCGATCCAGTGCGACAGACCGCCTCGACCATGCGATAAATTCGATCGGCGGAAAACCTGTCATCGGAATTGAGCACATTGACAAACTGCCCTCTCGCCAGGGCAATGCCCTCGTTTATGGTTGCGTGCGCTCCCCGATTCTCGCGAACAATAAACCGGTGCGGAAACGGACAATCCCTCAACAAATCTTCAATGATCGTCGGCGAGCCATCGCTCGACCCATCGTCGATGACGATAAGCTCTATGGAACGGTAGGTTTGCTCGAATACCGAGCGCAGACAATCCGCGATGTACTCGGCATGACAATAAGAAGGAATGACCACGCTTACAAGCGGCTCGCACGGCGTTTTTGCGGCGGCCCTGTGCCGCAACCACATCCGATACGCGAGCTGCCTTGCCAGCCCATGCGTGCGATCCCCTTGCAACGCACCACGCAACGCCAAACCCAGGTTGTGGCGCATTTCCGGTACTCGCCAGTCCGTCAATTCCGCCGCTTGAAAAATCCATCTGACCGCTTCGAGCGGGCGCGCGGTCTGCAAGCACACAATCCCCAGCATATGCAGGCTGTCGATCTCCCCTGGCACCTCGGCCAATACTTCCCGGTACAAGTGCTCCGCCAAGTCGGGCATACCCGCTCGCTGATATTCGAGTGCTTCAAACTTCAAGGCCGCAATCCGGTCGGCTGGTGCGGCTCGAAGCCCAGCGTGGCTAGGCGAAATGCTTCCGCAACAGTGCTTATAGCGCCTTCCGCTGCCGCAGGAACAGATGGAATTTCTCGCTACGGGTATCATGTCAGGTCATCCACTGGGCTCGATCCAATACGCGGAGGACTTCTCCAGCCCGCCTGAATTCTAGAAAAATCGATATCGCCGGCCTTCCCGCCAACCATGCACCAGATAGTGACCCGCGGCATCCATCCCGGCCGCCGCGACATCTGGGTTGTGAAACAGATAGGCCTCGGGATCAAAATCGGCTGGCAGGACGGCCGCGTTGAAGCGGGATTCCGCCGCGGGCGACCGCTGCGGCGCGCTGTGGGCGGCAACCCGTTTTTGGACAAGCTCCAACAGAAGCGCGACATCCTCCGGCTCGACGACACAGTCGGCATCCGGACAATCTCTCACCTCGGTCGCCAATTTTTGATCGCAGGGAAGATGCTCGTTGATCAGCGCAATCGTGCCTGCAAAGAGTTCCAGCAGGCGTTGATGCTGAGCGCGATTATAGTATTCGCGGGATTTTGGCTTGTCCCGATCCAGTGCGGCGCGCACGAAGGTCGCCGAAAAGCTGGCATTCTTGATTTTTTCGGGTCTTCCCCAATCATGGTGGGTAATCATTGGCGAATTCCGGCCGGATACAGCTGCAGGCCACCAAGATGAAAGTAAATGGCATCGCGGAATCGTTGCTTGTTTCGAAATCCCCGCGCGCGCGTCT
>JBFWOQ010000095.1:0-5314 GCA_050250395.1 Porticoccaceae bacterium | reverse complement strand
CATCCTGGAACGCTCGCGCATCCTGGCCGCCGATACGCTGCTCGGCATCCTCTCGCACTCGGCACTGGCGCTGGGTCTGGTCGCGCTCGCGCTGATTCCGGGGGCGCGCGTCAATATGGAAGCCCTGTTGTTTGGCGATCTGCTGACCATCACGCCAAGGGAAGTTGCCGCGATCTGGGCGCTGACTGCGGTTGCCCTCGCGGTGCTGGGCGGGCTCTGGACCGCGCTGATCTCGATCACCGTGCAGGAGGATCTGGCGCGCGTGGAAGGCGTCCGGGTCGGCGCGATCAAGGCGGTCTACAAGCTGCTGCTGGCCGCCGTGGTCGCCACCGGGATGAAAGCCGTGGGCGTACTGCTGATCACCGCGCTGCTGATCATCCCGGCCGCCTCGGCGCGGCGCCTGGCGCGCACGCCGGAGGGCATGGCCGCGGTCGCGAGCGCGCTGGCGGCGCTCGCGGTGCTGTCCGGGCTCGCGGCGTCCTGGTGGCTGGATACCCCGGTGGGACCCTCGATCGTGGTGGTCGCCGCCGGGTTGTTCGCGCTGTCACTGACGGTGCGTCCGGCCTGATCGGGAAGCACAGGGTCGGCGGAGATTTAGCCGCGGCAGGCCAGCGTGGTGCGCCGGGTCATGAGCCCAACTGCGCCAGCTCGCGCTGCAACAGCGCGGGATCCCCGGCGTTGAATTCGATCAGGCGGCGCAGATGGGTGATGCTGTCCATGTCGATGCGCTGGCACAGTACGCCGTCACATCAATAGGTCGCGCGCAGCGAGCGCAAGACCACCCGCAAGGCCCCGTGCTCGAACGGCGGCACCAGCAGGGCATGGAGTTCGCCGCGCGGGTTGATCAGCACCAGATTGCCGCTGTGTTCGACCTGATAGTCGGTGCCGCCGGCAACCGGCGGCGCGAAGCCCGTTTGCCATTCCAGCGCGACCTTGAGCAGACGCGCCGGCTCCCCGGTGACGCCGGCGAAATCGGGACGGAACCGCGCCACATAGGTGGACAGGACCGACGGCGTGTCGCGCTCCGGATCCACGCTGACGAAGATCACCTGCAAATCCTTTTGTTCGCCGGGCTTCAGCTCCGCGTACATCTTGGCCAGCGTTGCCATGGTCGTCGGGCAGACGTCGTTGCAGTGGGTGAAGCCGAAAAACACCAGCGTCCAATGTCCCTGCAACCGCGCCTCGGTGAACGGTTGTCCGGCCTGATCGATCAGGCTCAACCCAGCAACCGGGCGCGGCGGGTCGATCAGGTAGGCGTGCTCATTGCGCAATTCGTAGGGATTGAGAATCCGCGGTTGCGACAGCCGGTAGGTCAGCCCGCCCATCACGAGCAGCACAAACGCCAGTAACAGCGCGACGGTGAGCCGGATGTTGCGCCGCGTGGCGGGATCCAGATCGCTCATGTGTGCCTCGCGCCAATCAGAGCGGGCTCCACCAGATAGTGGTCCGCCAGCATGATGGCGAACAGTGCCAGCAAATACACAATGGAGTATTTGAAGGTGGTCATGCCCAGGGTCGAATCGGTGCCCACATAGAGTCGGAGCGCCCAGTACAGAAAGCCGCCACCCAGAACCAGGGCACCGAGCAGATACAGCCAGCCGCTCATCCCGGTCAGGTAAGGCAGCACCGTTACCAGGATCATGAGGATGGTATAGAGCACGATATGGAGTTTGGTGTAGCGCTCGCCATGGGTAACCGGCAGCATCGGGACATTCGCGCGCGCGTATTCGTCCTTGCGGTGCAGCGCCAGGGCCCAGAAATGCGGTGGCGTCCACGCGAAGATGATGAGCACCAGCAGCAACCCATGGCCGTGGATCTCGCCGGTGACGGCAGTCCAGCCCAGCAGCGGCGGCGCGGCGCCGGCGAGGCCGCCGATCACGATATTCTGGGGCGTCGCCCGTTTCAGGTAGAGGGTGTAGACGACCGCGTAGCCCAGCAGCGAGGCCAGCGTCAACCAGGCGGTAAGCGCGTTGATCCATGCCAGCAGGATCGCCATGCCGGCGATACCGAGTACGGTCGCGAACAACACCACCTGAGCAGGCTCGATGCGCCCCTGGGCCACCGGGCGATTCAGGGTACGCGCCATCTTGAGATCGATATGACGGTCCACCAGATGATTGACGGCGGCCGCCGCCGCGGCGCACAGGGCAATCCCCAGATTACCGAGCACGAGAATGCGCACGGGGACCATTCCGGGGACTGCCAGGAACATGCCGATCACACTGGTGACGATCATCACCAACACGACGTTGGGTTTGCACAGCTCCAGATAATCGCGCCAGGTGGCCGGGATGTCGGTTAGCTGCTCAGTGGTCATGGGCATCGCGCAGGGTCCAGATCTTGGTCGCCAAGGTTACCAGTGTCAGCAGCAAAAATGCGGCGCCGAGGTTATGGGCCACCGCGACCGGCAGCGGCAGCGCGAAGTGCACATTGGCGATGCCGAGCGACACCTGCGCCGTCAACGCCAGAGCGATGACGCCCGCCAAACGCCGGGCACCGATCCAGGGGATTGCCAGCAACGCGGCGCAGAGCCCCAGCATCACCCCAGTGGTCGCCAGGGCGCCAATGCGGTGACCGATGTGAATGGCGGTGCGCGCTTCGCTCTCCAGCAGACCGCCCAGATAATTCGGCCCGACCCCTTGCGTGATATCGAAGCCCTGCGCGAAATTCATCGGCGGCCACCACTGGCCGTGGCAGGTGGGGAAGTCGCCGCAGGCGAGCGCCGCATAGTTGGAAGTGACCCAGCCGCCGAGGGCGATCTGACAAAACACCGTGACCATGCCCAGGACGACCCAGGGTTTAAGCGCGGCGAGTCGGCGCGCAACGGCATGATCGACGCGCCAGGTACAGTCGCACAGGCGTAGCGCCAGCAACCAGAGCAGCGCCAGCACGCTGATGCCACCCAGCAAGTGCAGCGTCACCACTTGCGGCCACAGCTTCAGCGTGACCGTCCACATGCCAAATAGCGCCTGCCAGGTCACCAGAAACAGCAAGAGCAACGGCAGGCGGAACGGGTAGTCGCGGTCCCGGCGCCGGCGCCAGGCCAGCACGGCAAGCACCAGGATGCAGAGCCCCAGACTGCCGGCAAAATAACGATGCACCATCTCCGGCCAGGTTTTGTCCGTGGCTACAGGAGCGTCCGGAAAGCGGGCGTCGGCGCGCGCAATCTCATGGTCGGCACGCGGCCACAACAGATGGCCGTAGCAGCCCGGCCAGTCGGGACAGCCAAGCCCCGCGTCGGACAGCCGGGTAAAGGCCCCCAAGCCCACGACCACCACGGCCAGGCAGGCGGCAATCAGGGCCAGGCGCGCGCCGGGCTTGCCGGATCGCGCGATAGCGGATGACACCATGGTCAGTTTTCCGGTGAGTATTTGAGCAGGTGGCGCAGATCCGCGAGCATGTCCGCACCGCTATGTTCGGGGGTGAAATAAAGCATCGCCATGCCCGCACGATCAACCACGAACACCGGACTGGCCGCCGACCCCCAACCCGCAGCCACAGCGGCCGGCCAGCGCGCGAACGCATCGGCGTCCCCCTGCACCAGAGTCAGGTGCGGATGCTCGTGGTGCAACCACGCCAGTGTCTCCTGATCCAGAGGTTCGCCCAGCACCAGCAAGACCCGCTCTACACGATGTGCATTCTTTTCAAGTCGCACATGGACCTGGCGGGTGAGGTACAGCGCGGCGCGACAGGCTTCGTTGCAGGGTGACGTGACCGGAATCAGGAGCCGCCATTTCGGCGTCATGGCCGCCCAATCCAGCGGCGCACCTGCCGGCGTGTTCATTTCGAGTGCGGCAACCGGAACCATCGGACGCAATAGCACACCGTGATTGCTGGTGCCGAGCAGCGCGAGCAGGCGCGCCTGACTACCGGCATCGCGCGGCAACGCGATGTAGCCACCGGCAAGCACGGCTAGCACGATGCCGAGGATAAGCCAGGGCTGCAATTGCCGTTGGCGGGATCGCTCATCCACGCTCTGTTGCTCCACGTCGCAATAACTCGGAGATGTTGCTGTTGCTGACGAAAGTAAGTATCGCCAGAGCCGCCGCCAGCGCGAACCACTGCACCGCGTAGCCCAGATGCTGTTCAGGGGTGAGGTTCACCATGGTCCAGCCGGTGTCCAGGCCAGGACTGCTTTCGAGCCGCACCACATCGGGGAACAGCGCATGACCCAGGTGCCGCTCCAGTTGTGCCCGATCGATCTGCTGGACAACCTGCGGCCAGCCGGCGGACTCCTCGCGTCCCAGCACCAGGGGCTTCCCCGGCACCCGGTACAAATAGCCGACCCAGCGAACCTGCGCCGGAGCAGACGGAATATCCGGCAACTGCGCGCGGGTCGCGCCAGCGGCGAGCCAGCCCCGATTGACCAGCACCCAACCACCGCTGTCGAGCGCCACCGGGGTCAGCACTTCGAAGCCGGGGCGACTGCCCCGCATCCGGTTGTCGAGGAGAAACTGGTGTTGAGTATCGGGAATACCCTCCAACAGGACCCGCAGATACAGGTGGTCGGATCCCGGCGCCACCGCCGCCATGGGGAGCGGACTGGCCTGCCGGCGGCTGTCATAGAGCGCGATAAGGTCGCGCTTCTGATCCGCGCGCTGCAACTGCCAGAAGCCGAGCCCCAGCGTAACCGGCAGCAACGGCAGACAGAACAACAGCAGCTTGCCGTTCAGGCGCCATTGAAAACGTGGGTTCCGGGGACGCTGGGGGTCGGAGGGCATATGTGGTTAAATTCGGCCTTACGCTAGCGGGAGGAAATGCGCCTTGTGGCTGAAAGCGCTTATCGTGGTTCTGTTTGTCGGCCTGTTGATCAGCCTCACCACCGGCTTGGTGTTTCTGTTCAAGGATGTCGGCAATAGCCGCCGCCGTACGCTTTATGCCCTGGGCGTCCGGGTAGCCCTCGCCTCGGCGCTGTTGCTGGCCATCGGCTGGGGTTTCTGGTCCGGCCGGCTCGACAGCACCGCGCCCTGGGACCGACAGCTGCACCCCCCGCAAACAGCGCCGGCCCCCACCAAACCCTGAATCCCGGCTTCACGCGGCGATCACCACCGCCTTTTTGCTCACAACATCATCATCGCACGGATTCAGGCGCCGCCATGCAGAGACAACAACGGCCAGGATTCCTGGCCGTTGCCGCTTCGTGCGTGGGTGTCTTCAGCCGAGCACGTACACAAAGATGAACAGACCCAGCCAGACCACATCGACAAAATGCCAGTACCAGGACGACGCCTCAAAGCCGAATTGATCGTCCGGCTTGAAATGCCCCTTGAGACCTCGCAACAGCTGAATCGCCAGCATGAAGGCACCCAGGCAG
>JBFWOQ010000094.1:0-5342 GCA_050250395.1 Porticoccaceae bacterium | reverse complement strand
CCTGGTAGCGCGCGCCGCTGGCTGCCGACTGCAGGTACATCAGCGACGTACTGTCGCCGTATTCGACACTAGCGGTGGGCGGCTCGGTCGGGAAGAAGGTGGCAATCACTTCCTTGGCTGGGTTGTTGTCGCAGCTGTAGAACACTGGGCCGGTGCTTTTGATCAGTTGGTAGCGGGCCTGTAACTCGGCAATTCTTAGCCGGTAGCTGTCAGCAATGCAGGCGGGTTGATCATCACTCTTCCAGCAGTCATTGCGACCTTTGAGCCAGCCGCGTTGCTCAGACTTGAGTACTGGCGGGTGTTCGTTAACAGCCTTCTGTTGCGCCGCCTTGTAGACCTCGGCCATTTTTCGGTCCAGTGCTGAGAGCGATTCACTCTCGCAGATTTGTTGCTCAATGCTGGCATTCTCGACCTTGCTGCAGTCGAACGCAGGAAGAGCAGCCAGGGTTTGGGCCGTGGGAAGGGCGAACAGCAGGGGGAGCCAATGCTTCATTGAGGTTACCGTTGGCGATTTAGAATACTGGGCTCAGCCTAGTCCAATGCCGAGTGGAATAAGAGCGCGCCGAGGTGGTTTCAGAATGATCCACATCAACAGCATGGCGCTTTACCGATAAAGGGGCTCTGTATTTTCACATTGCTCCCTCAAACCTTACCGACGAGGCTCGCGCCCAGCAAACTCATCAAAAAGAGCAGCCAGTCGTTGACGATATGTGCTCCCGTGGATACCCAGATATTCTTCGTCATGATCCAAGGTAGAGTCAGTACCAGTCGAGCTGAACCAATGACCATGATGCACTGGAGCACATTCCAGTTATAGGTCGGAAGATGAATCAAGCCAAAAACCACGGCGGTGATCAACCAGGCACCGAGCACTGTCCCTTTTCGCGCAATACCAAGCCCACGCGAGAAAAGCTGTAGCAGCGCCAGAAATGGCAGGATGGTAATAACTTCTTCGCCAAATAGCTGCGGGATGGTTTTGGCAAAAAAACGACCTGGTCTGTTGTGTCGCTTGCCGCGCCCCCCACGGCTTTAGCATACAGCGATTTCAATGCCCGCCTGGATTGTATGAGCAAGGTCGCGTCTTATGGGGCTGGATATTCCAGCCCGCAGGATGTCCGCTCGGAAGAAACGGGGCACAATTCATTCAATGTCAGCGGCAAGGTGAATGACAAGCATGGCAACAAACGTAACTTTGATTGCCGTATCGAGCATAAGGAAGTCGTGAGCTGGAATGTGTCGCATGACTCGGGTAAGAAGAAAGACAAAACCTGCAAAATGCTCGCGATCGGCGCGGGTATTGTTGGCGTTGCAGCACTCGCTGCGGTGATTGCCAATAGCAAGAGCGGTGACCAGACTCATGATGACAGCTGCACGACTTATAACTCGGGCAAATCCAATCCGTTTGACGACATGCGCTACCTGCGTAGCGAGTGCTGGCGTGTCGTACGCCAGTACCTGGTCAGGGATCACGGCGCAGTGGAGGATCTCGATCTGGAGCAGGCCAATCTCAATGGCCGGGTCTTGAGCGGTGTCGGGCGCGTTTCATTTGAAGCGGGCGGCGCAAAAAATCTGACCTATACTTGCAACTTTGATCGCGGCGGCAATATTTATGATGGCAACTAAAGCTATCGGGGTGGCCGATAAGGCAAGCTGCTTAAACTTCGAGTCGAGACATATGACGAAAATCCCTTTGGTGCCAAAGGTGTGCCACTGATGTTTTCTACACTATTTTCCAGTTACCTATTTCCATGACAAATCGCCTTCTTGCCGCAGTCCTTGCTGCAGGCTTTACCTTGAGTCCTCTGGCGTTTTCCGGCACCTATCCGGATGATGTGCCGGCATTGGGCTATTCGCCGGCCAACATGGATACCCGTGTCGATCCGCGACAGGATTTCTATCGCTACGCCGCCGGCAACTGGCTCAAGAAAACCGCGATTGCGCCCAGCGATCCCGACGTCGGCGGTTTTGTGCTGCTGGGACACAATCTGGACAAGCAGCTGCTGACCCTGATCAAAGAGGCCGCTGCGACCACCGATGCGCCCAAGGGCTCCGCCCGTCAGCAAGTGGGTGACTACTACAAGGCGGCCATGGACAACGCGCGCCGTGATGCCCTCGGACTCAAGCCGCTTGAGGTCGATATGCAACGCATCGCTTCGGCAGGTGGCACGCCGGCCGACTATGGCCGTCTCGCCGCCCGGCTACAGGTCGCGGTGGGCGGCTCGCCGCTGATCATGGTCGGGGCCATGCCAGATGCCAAGGACAGTAGCACCGGCGTCATGGTGCTGGCGCCTGGTGCGCAACTGCTCGAACAGGACGAGTACGCCCAACCCGAGCACCAGAAGTTACGCAACCTGTATCGCATGTACATCGTCGCCATGCTGCACGGCATCGGCGAGCCCATCGACGCCGCCAAAGCCCAGGCGGCCAAGATTGTGACCATGGAAAAGCAAGCGGCGGCTGGGATGATGACGCCGCTGCAGCAGCGCGATCCGGCCAACACGTACAACATCATGACGCTGGATCAGGCGCAGGCACTGGTGCCGGCGCTCGACCTGCGGGCCTATTTGGCTGAATTAGGCGTCGCCGCACCCGCGCGGGTTCAGGTGGTGGATATCAACGCCATGAAGACGCTGCAAAAAATTCTGGCCGAGCGTCCGGTCGATGAGGTCAAGCTGCTGCTGCGCTGGTTCTTGCTGGCCAGCCGCGCCCCGGAGTTGGGACAACCGTGGCGTTTGCAGGAAGAAGCGTTCACGGTGGAGCGCAAGGGTCTGAAGACCCCACCCGAGCAGACGCGCGTAGTCACCCAGCAGATCGGCGCGCTGCTGTATCACCCGCTGTCGCAGCTGTACGTGCAGACCTACTTTACTGATTCCACCCGGCGCGATATCACCGAGATGGTTGGGCATATCAAGGACGAATTCGCCACCCGTCTGCGCCGCAACCCCTGGCTGGACGAGGCGACTCGCAAGGCAGCGCTGGAGAAACTGGGCAAGATCGACATCCAGGTTGGCTACCCACAAGGGTGGGTCGATTTCAGTACGCTTGAGATTCGCCCGGACGATCATTTCGGCAACGTGCAGCGTGCCAGCCGTTTCGCGTTTCAGCGCGAAATGGCTCAGGTCGACAAACCCGTGCTCAGCAACCGTTTTGCCGTGGCGACCAAAACCACGCCGATTGCGGTGAATTCGGCCTACAACTTCACCACCAACACCATCGACATCACCGCGGCCATTCTGCAGCCGCCGTTTTATAAGCCGGGGGCTGATCCTGCCGCCAACTACTGTGCCATTGGCGGTGTGATCGGTCATGAAATCACCCACGGCTTCGACAGCCTGGGGCGTCAGTACGACCCGCAGGGCAACCTGCGCGACTGGTGGACGCCGCCGGCGAACGCCGAGTTCAAGAGGCGCACCGACGTACTGGTCGATCAGTACAGCCACTACGAAATCCTGCCCGGCCTGATGCATAACGGTGCCATGACCGTGACGGAAAACACCGCCGATCTGGGGGGCATCACGCTCGCCCATGCCGCGTTGCAGCGCTACCTGGCGAAAAACCCGACGCAGGACGTCGATGGGCTGACCGCCGATCAGCGCTGCTTCGTGGCCTGGACGCAGATGTGGGCCTACAAGGGGCGTTCGGAACGGCTGCGCTTTCTGGTGTCGGTCGATGTGCACGCCATCGCATCGGTGCGCGCCGTCGCACCGCTGCTGCATCTCGACGCCTTCCACCAGGCCTTCGGCACGCAGCCGGGGGATCAGATGTGGCGCGATCCCAAGCAACGCGTGGTGATCTGGTGACAGGCACCATCGCAGATCGGGCACGCCAGTGCGCCGTCGTGATGGTCACCGCCTGCGTTATGAGTGCGGCGGGCTTTGCGAGTGCCACCAATTCAGAGAGCCATCCGCCGGATATCCTGCGTGCCAAGGCGGAACCCGCGACTGTCCAGGTTCAGGGCGACACGCTTTATTACACCGGTAACTTTTCGAAAGCGAGCATCGTCGCTTTCGATGCCGCTGTGACTGGCATCAGGCGCGGCCAGTTGACCCGCCTGGTCATCAGTTCCGGTGGCGGCGATACGGTTGCCGGCCGCCATGTCGGGCGCTGGGTCAGGGATATGGGGCTGGTGGTCGAGGTGGATGTCATCTGCTTTTCGTCCTGTGCCGACTATATTTTTCCGGCCGGGCGTGCCAGGGTGATCCGTGCCGATGCCTTCGTCGGCTGGCACGGCAACGAGCGGCAGTTCCATTTGCTGGCAGCACGAAAGGGCATCAGCCTGGCAGACCTGTTGTCTCAATATGTCCCCAAGGACGCATCGCCCGAACAACGGACGGCCTTCTTTCGGGATTTTGAAGAGACGACGAAGGTGACCCTGAAGGACGAAGCCGACTTCTACGAGACACTGGGTCTCAACGACGCCTTTGCCGTGTGCGCAGTCGGTAACATCTTGGAGAAACGCCCTGGTTACGCCGGCCAGATAGGCTGGGGATTTTCCCTCACCGACATGGCGCGCCTTGGCATGGCCAACACCGTGTATCTGGGGGACGGAGCCTACGAAGACTCCGCTCGTTTCCGGAAATACCTCGTGCGCATAAGCGCCGACGAATGCTTGGCAATGCTGAAATGACGCAATGCTCATCTAATCGGAGAAAGCACCCTCATGACAAGCTGCATCAGTAGCCCGATCCGAAACGAAGAGCGGTTTGGCCGCCTGGAAGATCCTGGGAGCGATTTCCCGTTCTATAACGGCGGGCCTGTTTCCATTTCGGTTAGACAATGGCTGTTCGTCATGGCCATGGTCGTTGCAGGCTTCCTGTTACTGGCTTCACCCATTGACTGGCCAGATGGCGCATTCTGGAAATTTCTGCCGGCGATATTGATGCCCGGCCTGCCACTGATCGCACTGGCATACGTTGCGCCTGGTCACTGGAAGGCCATCTTCGGCAAGGTAGGCGGCCGCGAGGTGAAACTGATGTTCGGGTTTGCGCTGCTTAACATTGTCGTCAGCATGATCGTTGGCGCCATCGTCATGGCGCTGTTCGGTACCACCCCGAACGGCACGGCGGCCGAGTTGGGTGGCCTCGACACAGCAGGAAAAATTGCATTTTTTGCCAAGACCATCCCGCAACTGCTAGGCGAGGAAGTCATCACGTTCCTGCCGTTTCTGGCACTGCTCCAACTGTTCACGCTGGGACTTGGCCTTGGGCGCAAGGCAGCGATCATTGGCGCATGGCTGATCACTTCCATCCTGTTCGGTCTTATCCACCTCCCCACCTACGACTGGAACTGGATCCAGTGCATCGTCGTCATCGGCTCGGCACGGATGATGCTGACGCTGCCAT
>JBFWOQ010000093.1:0-5358 GCA_050250395.1 Porticoccaceae bacterium | reverse complement strand
CCGGGAAGGTGTCGGAAAACGCCACGCCGGCGATCGCATTGCTCGGATTCGGATTGCTGATAGTGAAGGTCAGGGTGCTGACGCCGCCGCCCAGGATCGAAGACGGAGTGAACTGTTTGGCGATCAATGGCGGCGAGATGGCGGTCAGCGATGCGGTGCCGAACCCGGTCGGACCGGAGTTGGTGCCGGTCTGGGTGGTCGAGATCGGGCCGCTGACATTGGTGCGCGCGCCGGGCGAAGTGGCGGTAACCGCGACTGCAAGCGTGCAACTGCCGTTGACGGTACCGACCCGCGCCGGAATGGTGCCGCCGCTGAAGGTCAGGGTGGTGCTGCCGGCGGTCGGCGCCCAGGTGCCGCCGCAGCTCGAGGTAGCGGCCGGCGTCGCCGCCACCTGCAAGCCGGACGGCAGCGCATCGGTAAACGCCGCACCGGTCAGCGCGATGTTGTTCTCGTTGCCCAGCGTGAAGGTCAGGGTCGAGGTCGCGCCGACCGCGATCGTGCTGGGAACAAAGGCCTTGCCGAGCGGCGGCTGGGCCGGTACGCCGCAGCCGGTGAAGACGATGTTGTCCAAGTAGAATTGGGCGGTCGGTTGCTGTTGGCCCACCACATTGATCCGGAAGGCGGTAGTGCTGGAGCCAGTCGCGAAAGCGTTATCGGCGCGATTTACAAACGGATCCGTTTTAGTAAACCCTGAGGTATCGCTGAGAGTGGTAAACGCAGCACCATCGGCACTCGAATAGACATACAGGTGGTTGTCGTTGGCGTTGGCCCAGTTCTGCCGGATGGCGTAATCGAAAGCAATTCCGACACCGGTGAAATTGCTGGTATCGAGCACAAACTCGAAGTACGGCGCTGCCGGATTCGGGAAGCCGGTATTGTCGCCCGACCAGCCGCTGATTACTTGCCAGTAGTTCACCGCCGAACCGACTATCGCGGCCGTCGAAATGGCCTGGGTCCCGGTTCCCGCATAACTTGCCGTCGCACTACTGACCCGATTGCTCCTGAAGGTAAACGCCGGCGGCACGCCGATGCCCGCGGCGGGCGCCATCCGCCAGGTCGCCAGTTCCAGGCCATTGGTGCAGGCCGGCGGTGCCGGCGCGTTGTTGACGACCAGCGAGGCCGACGCGGTATGCGTGGTGCTGATGCCGTCGATCAGCAAAAACTCGGTGGTGTTGTCGTAGGTGGCGGTGGCGGCGCTGGTGACCTGCACGGTGAACGTGCAACTGCTGTTGGCGCCGACCGTGCCGTTGGAAAAGTTCAGCGTGGTCGCGCCCGCGCTCGGCGCAAAAGTCGGCGTGCCGCAGCCGCTGGTACTGGTGGTCGGCGGGTTGGCCACCACCACACCGGCCGGCAGGTTGTCGATCAGGCTGTAGCCGCTGACCGAAAACGCATTGGGATTGCCGATCACGAACGACAGGGTGGAAATGCCATTGACCGGAATGGTGCCCGGGGTGAAGCTCTTGCTGATCGTCGAGGTGGTCGGGTCGAGAATATTGGCGAAGCGTACGCTGGACGAGAAGTCGGCGTTGTAGTGATAGCTGCTACCGGAAAAATCGTGGAACAGCGAATTCAGGGTTTCGGTGGTGCCGGCGCCGGAGATGATCTGCACTTGATAGGTGATCGCCACCGGTGCGCCGCCGGCCTTTCCGGTCGACAGACAGGCGCGGTAATTGGGACTGTTGACATCGTTTTCCCAGACGCAGCCGTCCAGGTACAGAACGTCGGTGGGGCTGGACACGGTCGCCGAAGTATCGGCGGGAAAGGTCGAAGTCACGCCCTGGATCTGAAATATGGTGTTCTTGAAACCGATGAAGGTCTCCAACTGTTCGTAACCCTGGGTCGCGGTTCCGCCGATCAGGCGAATGAAATAGGTGTTGCCGACCACCAGGTTCATCGACCCGCCGGCCGCCACCGAAACCAGGCCGGGGATGCTGGTGCCGAACTGGATGTCGGTCACCGCATTGCGGCTCTGCGAGATCAGGTGCTCGACGTAAACCTCGCGCGGTTCGGCGGTGGCCGTCACCCCAGGGTCGGCGTCGTCGGCATCGATACGATAGCGCCGGGTGTGGTCGTAGGCCGAGGCGTTACGAACGATCTCGATTTCGAAGAAGGCGTCGGCGCAACTGTTCGCCGCCAGTGCCGGCAGCACCACAGGGTTCAGCGAGCCGGGGCGCAGGTCGATGAACGGATCGGCCGATGTCCAGTTCCAGGTAACGGTGATGTTGCCATTGCTGGGCGTCGCGTCGGTACACACCCGCGCCGCACCGGGAAACCGGTTTGGTCCGACCGTGACGTTGTTGCTGTCCAGCCCGATGATGTTCCAGGCGATCGGCTGGATCGACAATGCCGCGCTGGCGGTGCCGGCAGATAGTCCCCCAAATAGCGCGAGCACGGCCAGTGCCGCCTGCAAATGCCTTGGCTGGGATGCGCACGGGGAGCCGCCGAACGGGCCGATGTTCATGGGTCTTCAACGCCTTTGGCAACGAGTACGGGGGTCGCATCGCCGGTCCGATTCCCAATCCGGGGTAGCCGCAACGACGCATGTCAAGCTATTGGATCACAACACCCTCACGGTCGTCCGATGGCGACACCAAAGATTGCAGCGGCCACCACTGTGTAGGTTACGGCAGGTTGCGACTACCGGCCGCTGCGAGAGTCGCGACCTGCGGTCGCTCCCACATGGTGTCCGGTACCCCCTACCCTGTCCCCGGTTTGACGTCCTCCAGAAATGGCGTCGTCCCGGCGAACGCTGGGACCCAGTCTCTGAAGTGGCGATACGGTCACCACTGGGCCCCGGCGTTCGCCGGGGCGACGGCTGTTGCTGTTCCCTGTTCCCTGTTCCCTGTTCCCCGTTCCCCGTTCCCTACCCCCAGTCACCTGACCGGCATCGCCGGATCGCCGAGCAGGGCGCTGGCCAGCAGGATGTCGCGGATGATGCCCTGTTGTCCGGCCAGGGATTGTTTGGCGGCGAGCAGGGCGTCGCCGATCCGGGTGCCGGGCGCCAATTGCGGATAGAGCACATCGCCGAGCGCCTGGTGCGCCTCGACTTCGGTCAGCGTGGATACGCCGATTACCGCCGCCGCGCCGTGGTTGGCCGGCAGCAGGAAGGCATGCGCCATGGTGTCGGCGCGCGGCGATACGAAATAGCTGTTCCAGCAACCCCATTGCACGATCAGATCGCTGACCGCACCGGTCATCACGCTGATCTGGCTGGCGGTGAGCAGCACCTGGTCGGCACTGCTCCACTGGATCGGCGCCGAGTGGCCGACGTAACTGACCAGGCCGGCGCCGGAATTGAGCTGGCCCTGCAAGGCGTTGCTGGCCCCGGGCACACCCAGATCATCGACATAGGCACGGTTGGTGTTCCAGTCGCCGGGCAGACGCGCGGCGAAGTCTTCGCTGATCGCACGGAAGTCGGATTCGGCATCGCTGCCACTGGCGACCAACAGCAGACGCCGGCCGGGGCGGCTGCCCTGGATCGATGCCAGCTTGTCGCGCAGTGCGGTGAATTCGGCCAGGGTACGCACCGGCAGGCGCCCGATGGCGAGCTCCGGCACGCCATCGTCGTCGAAATCGGCGAGCGCGTTGTCGGTCGGCGCGTAGCGGATGCCATTGCCCAGCGATTGGTAAAGGGTCGGCACCAGGCTGACCGAGCCCAGACCCAGGAAGTCCTTGTAGTCGTAGGTATCGGCGCCGACCAGCAGCACATAACGCAGCCCCATGCCGGCCACGGCTGCCTTGAGATAGCGCCGGATCGCCGTGCCCTCGGGCAGACCATCGCCGAACTGCAGGAACACCTGGGCGATATCGACCACCCGGGTGGAGAGCCCGCGTGATTGCTGCAGTTCGACCAGCGGGGCCATGGCATCAAGGAAAGCAGCGTGGCTGATGATCAGATAATCGGCGCTGCCGGACAGCAGGTCTTCGGCCAGCGGCACCGCCTCGATCCGCGGCGCCGGTACAGCAGCGACGTTGGCGATGAAATAGTCGCTGGCCGCCGCAAGCAGGGGCACCGTCGCCACGCCGCCGTTCGCCGTCTGCACCGCATCGAGCCGGCGCCAGTCGTCGCCGCTGCCGGCATAGGCGAGCAGTTCGCCATCGGCGAAGCCGCTGGCGGCGAATCCGGGCGGGGTGAACTCGCCTTCGAAATCGGCGGCAAACGAGGCATCGCCAAGATCGTCGCCGCCGGTACTCACACCGTCGCCGCTATCGGCATTGGTCCGCTGCATGTACAGGCGACCGGCGCTCGCGACCGGCAGCCGCGGGTACTGCAATTCGACCGATTCCAGGTTGATCAGGTCGAAATCGAAGCCGGTCTGGCCATCGGCGATCAGGCGGATCGCCTGGCTGCCATTGGCGAGTTCCGGCAGCAGCACCGAGACGGTCTCGGCCCGTCCGCCGTCGAACCGGGCATCGCCGCGCGGGCTACCGTTCACATTCAACTGGATGTGGTGATCCTGCCCGGCGCCGGGCCAGTTGGTGACGCCGATCAGTTCGGCGCTGAGCCGCGCGGCGAACTCGGTGCTGGCCACCGCGCTGGTGCCGAGGCTGAGGTCAACGGTGGCGGCCTGGGTGGAAAACGCCAGCAGGCGATCGGCCTGCCAGGGATCGTTACCCGGCGCGCCGATGTTGTACAGGCGATCCGGCGCGTAGCGCGCGCTCGCCCAGTACCAGGCCGGACGCAGCACGCTCGCGCTGCGCGGCTCGCTCATGATCGCGACCACGCCGACACCATCGGCGCGCAACAGATAGGGCAATTCGGCGCTGTACAGCGAATAGCCCGGGCGCACCAGGAAATCGATACTGGATTCGGCGGCGAAAGTCTTGTCCGCGGCATTGACCCGCCGCGGCACGCCCTGCCCGCGGAAGGTAATCGCGATATCCGCCACCGGCACGCCATCGAGGTCGATGCCGGCGGCGGCCAGCATCGCCGCGCTCACCCGATAGAAGCCGGGCTCGCCAACCCACAGTTTGGCCGCGCGGTTATCGACCGCGAGCGCGGCCTCACGCGCCGCGGCCTGGGCCGTTTCGGCCCGCACCCGCGGCCAGTCCGGCACCGTCAACACCGGCTTCTCGCCATAACTGGCGCCGACCAGGAACGGCCCGCGCAGCGCCCGGGCGCCTTTAGTATCGTGATCGACGATATAGAAGTTGCCCGAGGCCGGCAGCCGATCCAGTTCGAGCCGATATTCATTGACCTCGGCGCTATCGATGGCGGCGCTGGCGAGCAGGTGCCGGGTCAGCGGCTTGAGCTCGCCATCGACCATCTCCTCAATGCTGTAGCCGACATTGGCGACTTCGCTGGCGCTGCTGAATTGCACGCTGAACCGCCCAGCGAGCGCCTGCGATTGCACCTGC
>JBFWOQ010000092.1:0-5409 GCA_050250395.1 Porticoccaceae bacterium | reverse complement strand
TGCCGGGTCTCCGGCATCCACAGATACACCAGCAGCGACAGCGCGATACAGCCGCTGACATACCAGAAAAAACTGCTTTCACTGCCCGCCGCCTTGAACCAGAGCCCGACGTATTCGGCGCTGCCGCCGAATATCGACGCGGCCAGCGCGTGGGGCAGCGCCACGCCCAGGGCACGCACTTCGGTCGGAAACAGTTCCGCCTTGACCGCGGCACCGATCGCGGTATAGCCGCTCACGATGGTCAGCGCCACGCAGATCAGTCCGAACGCAACCCAGCCATTGCGGGTCTCTGCCAAGGTTTCGAGCAGCGGCACTGTGGCCAGGGTGCCGAGCACGCCGAAGGCGATCAGCAACGGACGGCGGCCGATGCGGTCGGAGAGCGCGCCGGCCAGGGGTTGCAGCAGCATGAAGAAGACCAGCGCGGCCGCCATGATGAGGGTGGCGGTCTGCTTGCCGAAGCCCGAGGTATTGACCAGAAATTTCTGCATGTAGGTGCTGTAGGTGTACAGCGCCACCGTGCCGCCCAGGGTGAGTCCGGCCACAGTCAGAAACTCACGCCGATAACCGAGCAACGCCCGCAGCGGATTGCGCACGAGTTCCGCGGTCGCAAAGGCTTCGGTTTCGGCGAGGTTGCGGCGCAGATAGAGCGCGACCACCGCGAGCGCGGCGCCAATCCCGAACGGAATACGCCAACCCCAGGCCTCCAGCGCGGCCGGGGCGAGCAGAAACTGCAACACGAGCAATACGCCGAGTGCGGCAAGCTGACCGAGAATCAGCGTCACGTACTGAAAGCTGGAATAAAACCCGCGCCGCCCGGGTTCCGCCATCTCGCTCAGATAGGTCGCGCTCGCCCCGTATTCACCACCCACACTCAACCCCTGGAACAACCGTGCGGCCACCAGCAGGGCCGGCGCGGCCGGGCCGATGCTGGCGTAGCCCGGATTGAGCACGATCAGCAGCGAGCCGCCGCACATCATCAGCACCGAGAGACTCAGCGCCGCCCTGCGCCCCTGCCGGTCGGCGTACCAGCCGAACAGCAGGCCGCCGAGCGGGCGCATCAGAAAGCCCAGCGCGAAGATCGCGGCGGTGTTGAGCAACTGAGCGGTGAGATCGCCGGCCGGGAAAAAAGCTTTGGCGAAGTAGAGGGAAAAGGCGGAGTAGGCGTACCAGTCGTACCACTCCACCAGATTGCCGACCGAACCGCCGAAAATCGAGCGCAGCCGCGTCGGGGTATGCGCCGCGGCCGGCGCTCCCGGCACGGCGCTGGGCACTGACTTCAAAGCACGACCTCGAAGCCCTCGAATTTGGGCGGCCCCAGGTACATCCCCTTCGAGCTGCCGGCGTTGGCGTGGGCCTTGCGAAAAGATTCGGAGCGGGTCCAGTCTTCGAAAACTTCGCGGGACTCCCATACCGAATGGGAGGCGAACAGCGTGTGGTCCTCCGCGCTCGCGCCGCGCAGCAGGTGGAACTCGCGAAATCCGGGCACATTCGCGAGATGGCTGTCGCGGGTGCGCCACAGCTCCTCGAACGCCGTTTCCTGGCCGAGGGCAATGCGAAACCGGTTCATGGCAATAAACATCGGGCGTTCTCCTGGATGGCGCAAAGGTGGCGGCGATTATAGGCCGACCGGCAAGGGGCCCGGCATCGGCATCCGGCGTCCCCCGCAACTCCGGATCCTTGCGATGTTACCGGGAGCTGATTTCACGGCGACCTTCATAGTGCGCGGCGTTACGCGCTGGCTGCCGATGCCGCCTGGGCTGTGGTTGGCACGGCAGGAATTCCACCAGACCGCGCGGGAATCGGAACGCGCCTGACCGGAGAGAATCGCGGCGCAAACCTGCGCATTCGATGCGCAACCCCGGGGCGGAGGAACCCAGCGCACGCGCGGCGAGTCCTGTGTCGCTGGCATCGAACTCGGAACCGTCGCGGCACTGCGATGCACAGCGCGCCAACTACTTTGTGCTTGTCCCCTGCGAACCGACTAAAATCGCCGCGCTGTCAAACCCCTGTACACTTTTTCACTCCACACGGAATACCTGCCTTGTTGTTACAACTGAACGAGATTCACCTGTCCATCGGCCATCCACCCCTGCTCGGCAGCATCGACTGGCAGATCCGCAGCGGCGAGCGCACGGCCCTGGTCGGGCGCAACGGCGCCGGCAAATCGACGCTGCTGAAGATCATCGCCGGTCTCATCACACCGGACGATGGCCGCATCACCAAGAGCAACGGCCTGCGCATCTCCTGGCTGGCGCAGGAGGTTCCCACTAAGCTCCAGGGCACCATCCGCGAAGTAGTGGCCGCGGGTTTCGGCGCGGTCGGCCAGTGGCGCGAGCGCTATCAGGAGCTGGTATGCAAAACGCCGCTGACCACGGCGGACGAGGACGAACTCGAACAACTGCAAGGCGATCTCGATGCCAACGACGGCTGGCGCCTCGAACAGCGCCTCGATGCCATGCTGGATCGCCTCGATCTCGATCCCGACGCCCGGGTCGAGTCGCTGTCCGGTGGTTTCAAACGACGGGTACTACTCGCGCAGGCGTTGATCAATCAACCCAATCTGCTGCTGCTCGACGAACCCACCAACCATCTCGACATCCAGCAGATCGACTGGCTGGAAAAATTTCTGCTCGATTTCAACGGCAGCGTGGTGTTCATCTCCCACGACCGTGCGCTGGTGCGCCGCCTCGCGACCAACATCGTCGAACTGGAGCGGGGCGGCATCACCCATTGGCCCGGCGACTACGACCGCTACCTCACCGGCAAGATGGCGGCGCTCGAAGAAGAAGAGCGCCGCGACGCGCTGTTCGACAAGCGCCTGGCCGCCGAGGAGGTCTGGATTCGCCAGGGCGTCAAGGCCCGCCGCACGCGCAACGAAGGCCGCGTGCGCGCCCTGGAAGCTATGCGCCGCGAACGCGCGGAACGGCGCGAGCGCGCCGGCAACGTCAACCTCAAGGTGGACGCCAGCAACCGCTCCGGTGAACTCGTCATCGAAGCGCTGGATCTGTGCCACGGCTACGGCGGCCGGCAGTTGCTCAAGGGTTTTTCGACGGTGATTCAGCGCGGCGACAAGATCGGGATTCTCGGCCCCAACGGCTGCGGCAAGACCACGCTGATCAATCTGCTGCTCAAGCAGATTCAGCCGGACGCCGGCACGGTCCGTCACGGCACCCGGCTCGATATCGCCTATTACGATCAGCTGCGCGAAACCCTCGACGAAGACGCCACCCTCATGGACGTGGTGGCGCAGGGCCGCACCAGCATCACCATCAACGGCCAGGAACAATCGGTGATGGGCTATCTCGGCGAATTCCTGTTCAGCCCGCGCCAGACGCGCGGGCCGGTGCGGGCGCTGTCCGGCGGCGAGCGCAATCGTCTGCTGCTGGCGCGCCTGTTCACGCGCCCGGCCAATTTTCTGGTGCTCGATGAGCCCACCAACGATCTCGACACCGAGACCCTGGAGATCCTGGAGAGTCTGCTGACCAATTACGCCGGCACCCTGCTGCTGGTCAGTCACGACCGCGCCTTTCTCGACAACGTCGTTACCAGCCTGATCGCCTTCGATCCCGACGGCGAAGTACGAGAGTACGTCGGCGGCTACAGCGATTATTTGCGTCAGCGCCCGGCGCCGGCACCGCGCGACAACGCCGTCCGCAATCCCTCTCCGCCACCACAGCCCGCGCAACCGCAACCCCCAAAGGTAAAGCTGACTCACAAGGAGCGGCAGGAACTCGACGCCATCCCGGCGCGCATCGACGCCCTGGAAACCGAACACCGGCAACTGCTGGAGGCGATGAGCCAGCCCGGCTTTTACAGCCGGGCGGCGGCGGAAGTCGCGGCGGCGAATATGCGCACTGCTCAGATCCAGCAGGAGCTCGAAACAATCATCGAGCGCTGGGAAGTGCTCGAACAGCGGGCCTAGCTGCTGGCATCCAGCCAGCCGATACTCGACAATTCGGCGGCAACCATCATCAATCCATCACAAGTCTGAGGAGGCAACCATGAGCGGACCGCTGACGGGTATCAAGGTAGTGGAAATGGCCGGCATCGGACCGGCGCCGATGTGCGCAATGATGCTGTCGGACATGGGCGCGGAAGTGATCCGCGTCGATCGCGTCCAGGATGCCGGGCTCGGTATCTCGATGCAGCCCGAATTCAGTTATCTGACGCGCGGCCGCCCGTCGATCGCCATGGATCTCAAGAACCAGGACGCCATCGCGACCCTATTGCAACTGATCGACGGCGCCGACGTGGTGCTCGAAGGTTTTCGTCCCGGCGTCATGGAACGCCTCGGTCTGGGGCCTGATGTGTGCCTCGCGCGCAATCCCAGGCTGGTGTTCGCGCGGGTAACCGGCTGGGGTCAAGAGGGACCGCTGTCGGCGAGCGCCGGCCACGACTTGAACTACATCGCCCTCTCCGGCGCGCTGCACGCGATCGGGCGCAGCAACGCCGAGCCGCCAGCCATCCCCCTGAACCTGGTGGGCGATTTCGGCGGCGGCACCATGTTCGTGCTCACCGGCATTCTCGCTGCGCTGCTCGAATGCAAGAACTCGGGCAAGGGTCAGGTCGTGGATGCCGGCATGGTGGACGGCGCGCTGTCGCTGATGACGTCCATCTACGGCATGAAAGCGGCCGGCATCCAGTCCGACCAGCGCGCGGAAAATATTCTCGACAGCGGAGCGCACTTCTACAACGTGTACGAAACCAGCGATGGCAAATACGTTTCGATCGGTTCGATCGAAAAGAAATTCTACGAAGAGCTGCTGGAAAAACTCGAACTGGACCCAGCCACATTACCCAAACAGATGGACCGCAGCCGGTGGCCCACCATGAAAGAAAAAATGGTGGCGATCTTCCGCACCAAAACCCGCGACGAGTGGTGCCGGATCATGGAAAACACCGACATCTGCTTCGCGCCGGTGCTGACCCTGGAGGAAGCGCCTCGCTATCACCACAACCGCGAGCGCAACGCCTTTGTCGAAGTGGCGGGGCAACTACACCCGGCGCCCGCACCGCGCTTCAGCCGCACACCCTCATCGATCAAGGGTCCGGCGCCGCGCGCCGGCGCCAACACCGATGCCGCGCTTGCAGCCTGGGGAATCGACAACGCGCAGCTCGCCCGCCTGCGTGACACCGGGGCCATTGCCTGAGAGCGCACCCTGCCAGGGCATCGCCCGACACTGCGGGAAGATCAAAAAAAGGCCGGTGCCATTTCGCACCGGCCTTTTTTATTGATCGCTCCTTTATGGAGCGCTCCCCTGCGGCTCAGGCGGTCGCGGCTACCGGCTCGCGCATCCGGCGCGGCAGCAACCAGCGCGCCAGCGCCGGGAGCACCAGAATCGCTCCGAGCATGTTGGTCAGGAACAGGAAGGTGAGCAGGATGCCCATGTCGGCCTGGAACTTGAGGGA
>JBFWOQ010000091.1:0-5490 GCA_050250395.1 Porticoccaceae bacterium | reverse complement strand
CCCAGCTCAACCATCTGGCGCCACCCTATCTGATTCATGTGGGCGACCGTCTGATGCTGGATCCGCCCGTCCCCGCGCAATCGGCGGCAGGCACGGCGACGGCGGCGTCCGGTGTCGTCGTGATGCCGGTTCCCGAGCCCCGGCTCGATACCCACCCGGATCCGCGCCCGGTGGTGGCGGGAACCCCGGTGCCGCCGCCGGCCCCCGCCGCTGCCACCCAGGCGCCCGGCAGTCCGGCTTCGACATCGGCTTCCGGTTGGTCCTGGCAATGGCCGGCGACCGGCGATGTCACGCGCCAGTACGACAGCAACGGCAAGTTCAAGGGCGTCAATATCCAGAGTCGGCCCGGTACCCCGATCCAGGCGGCGGCGCCCGGCGAGGTGGTCTATGCCGGCGACGGGTTGCGCGGCTACGGCCAGCTCATCATCGTCCAGCACAGTGATGTGTACCTCAGCGCCTACGCCTACAACCGCATCATGGCGGTGCGCGAGGGCGACAAGGTGGCTGCCGGTCAGCGTCTCGGTGAGGTGGGCGGCGATGCGGCCAATCCCGGCCGGCTCTATTTCGAAATCCGCAAGCAGGGTGAGCCGATCGATCCGACGCGGCTCTTACCTTCGAAATAGGGGCCGTCGCAATAAGCACCGACCAATAAGGAAACGCTGAACAATATGTGTCGACCGTCATGCCCGCGAAAGCGGGCATCCAGGTTTTCCCGCAGTCTCAATCAGTTGCGGACGTATGGATTCCCGCTGAAGCCTGCCCCCGACTCCGATCGGGGGCGGGAATGACGAATAAATCAGCGCTTCCATAAGCACCGACGCGGTGGCCGGCGCCGGTATCAGCGCTCCAGCAACTCCCGTTTGCCGGGCTTGCCGTTCCATTCCTCGGCGTCCGCCGGGGCCGCCTTGCGCAAGGTGATGTTGGGCCAGATCTGCGCGAGCTCGGTGTTGAGCGCGAGAAAATCCTTCTGATCGGCCGGCAGTTCATCCTCGGAAAAAATCGCGTTCGCCGGACACTCCGGCTCGCACAGGGCGCAGTCGATGCACTCGTCGGGGTGGATCACCAGAAAGTTGGGGCCTTCGTAAAAGCAGTCCACCGGACAGACTTCCACGCAATCGGTAAATTTGCACTTGATGCAGTTTTCCCCGACTACAAAGGTCATCGGTTGCGCTCCATGGGGGCTTTCAGGGGCCGCGATTATAACCAATCGCAACCGCGCTGGACCGGGCGATTTGTCCTGACGGTTGGTAACAGACGCTCAATCGCTGCGCGCCAGCGCCTGCAGCCGATACAGCAGATCGAGCGCCGCGCGCGGACTGAGTTGGTCCGGGTCCGCGGCGGCGAGCGCCGCGCGCAGCGGATCGACGGGCGCGAACAGGTCCGCCTGGGCCGGTGGTTGTGGCGCGCTGGTGCGCGTCTGCCCGCCCTGTTCCAGCCGCTGCAACTCCTGGCGCGCGAGTTCGATCACCGCGCCGGGCACGCCGGCCAGACGCGCCACCTGAATGCCGTAGCTGCGACTCGCCGGCCCCTCCCGCACCGCGTGCAGAAACACGATGCGGTCGCGGTATTCGGTCGCATCCAGATGCACATTGGCGACGCCCGGGGCTTGCTCGGGAAGTGCGGTGAGCTCGAAGTAGTGCGTGGCGAACAGGGTGAAGGCGCGCACCTCGCGCGCCAGATGCACCGCGCACGCCCAGGCCAGCGCGAGGCCGTCGAAGGTGCTGGTGCCGCGCCCGATCTCGTCGAGCAGCACCAGACTGCGGTCGCTGGCGTTGTGGAGGATATTGGCGGCCTCGGTCATCTCCACCATGAAGGTCGAGCGCCCGCCCGCGAGATCGTCCGCCGAGCCGATGCGGGTGAAGATGCGGTCGATCAGCCCGATGCGCGCGCGCTCGGCCGGCACCCCGGCGCCGACATGGGCGAGCAGGGCGATCAGCGCGATCTGGCGCATGTAGGTGGATTTGCCGCCCATGTTGGGTCCGGTGACGATGAGCATGCGGCGCGCGTCATCCAGCACCAGATCGTTGGCGATGAAGGGCGTGTCGATGCTCCGCTCCACCACCGGGTGGCGCCCGGCGCGAATCTCCAGTCCCGGTTCGGCGGTGATGTCGGGCAACGCGAAGCCAAGCGCCGCGCCGCGTTCGGCGAAATTCACCAGCACGTCCAGCGCGGCCACCGCGGATGCGCTGTCGAGCAGCGGTCCGAGATGCTGGTTGAGCGCGTCGAGCAATTGTTCGTAGAGGAGCTTTTCGCGCGCCAGGGCACGGCTCTGGGCGCTCAGCGCCCGGTCCTCGAAGGTCTTGAGCTCCGGGGTGATGTAGCGCTCGGCGTTTTTCAGGGTCTGGCGGCGCTGGTAGTCGAGCGGCGCCTGCGTGGCCTGGCCGCGGGAGAGCTCGATGTAATAGCCGTGCACGCGGTTGTAGCCCACCTTGAGGGTGGCGATGCCGGTGCGCTCGCGCTCGCGGGTTTCGAGCGCGAGCAGATAATCCCCGGCATTGCTGGCGAGCCCGTTCAGTTCGTCCAGCTCGGCGTCGTAGCCGGACGCGATCACGCCGCCATCGCGCAGCACCATGGGCGGGTTTTCCACCAGCGCGGCACTCAGCAGCGCGGTGAGCTCGGGAAACTCGCTCGCCCGCCCGGCCAGACTGCGCAGCTCCGGACTGGCGCGCCCGGCCAGAGCGGCTTGCAGTTGCGGCAGTGCGGCGAGGGAATCCCGCAACCGCGCCAGATCCCGGGGCCGCGCCGAGCGCAGCGCCACGCGGCCGAGAATGCGCTCCACGTCGCCGATGCCGGCGAGCGCCGGGCGCACGCCTTCGTAACCAAAATCCGCGCTCAGTTCGGCGATAGCCTGCTGGCGGCCGGCGATCGCGGCCAGATCCCGCAGCGGCCGGTTGAGCCAGCGCTGCAAGAGGCGGCTGCCCATGGCGGTGGCGGTCGCATCCAGCACCGAGAGCAGGGTGTTGTCGCGCCCGCCCCGCAGATTGGTATCGAGTTCCAGATTGCGGCGCGTGGCGGCATCGAGAAACACGCAATCGTCGGCGCGCTCCCGGGTCAGGCCGCGCAGGTGAGGCAGGGCGGTGCGCTGGGTGGTGCGGGCATAGACCAGCAGGCAGCCGGCGGCGGCGAGCGCGAGATCGAGGTGGTCGCAGCCGAAGCCGGCGAGATCCCGGGTCTGAAACTGCTCGCACAGTGCGCGCCGCGCGCCGTCGAGATCGAACTCCCAGGGCGGCCGGCGGCGGGTGCCGGCGCGCGCGTCCAGATCGATGCCGGCGGCGAAGCCCTCGGGCAGCAGCAATTCCGCCGGGTCGAGCCGCTCCAGCTCGCCCGCCAGCGCCGCGTCGCCCTCCACTTCGGTCACCGTGAAGCGGCCGCTGCCGATGTCGAGCGCCGCGATGCCGTAGCGGCCGCCGCTTCCGTGCGCGGCCACCAGCAGATTGTCGCGGTGCCGATCGAGCAGCGCCTCGTCGCTGACGGTGCCCGGGGTGACCAGGCGCACCACGCGCCGCTCCACCGGCCCCTTGCTGGTCGCGGGATCGCCGACCTGTTCGCAGATGGCCACGGACTCGCCCAGCCGGATCAGGCGGGCGAGATAACCTTCCACCGCGTGATAGGGAACCCCGGCCATGGGAATCGGCTGGCCCGCCGACTGGCCGCGGCTGGTGAGGGTGACATCGAGCAGCTCCGCCGCGCGGCGCGCGTCGTCGTAGAACAGCTCGTAGAAATCCCCCATGCGGTAGAACAGCAGCAGGTCGGGGTGCTCCGCCTTCAGGCGCAGGTACTGCTGCATCATCGGCGTGTGAGCGGCGAGACCCGCGGGCGGGGGGTTCTGGCTGTTCAAGTCGCGGTTCCTGTGGCGCGGCGGCCACCGGGCGCGCCGGTGGCTGGAGCCCGCGATTATCGGCCCGATACCGGGCGGCGGAAAGGTGCTGCAGATTCGGATATCCCACGCAGCTTCTCGCGAGGCTCAGCGCGCCAATTGCCTGCCGCCCATCGAGCCACTACAGTTGGGCAACGCAACAGGGAACGTCGATTGTCATGGCGCCGTCAGCCGCCTCACCTTCACCCCCGATCCAGCGGGCAGCGCACCGCCAGCCCGCCCCGGTTGAGCGCGTACGTGTAGATCTGTGTGGTGCGCACATCGCTGTGCCCCAGCAGTTCCTGCACCGTGCGGATGTGGTATCCATCCTCCGGCAGACGCGTCGCAAAGCTGTGACGAAGGGTGTGACTGGTGGCCGGTTTGAGAATGCCGCCGGCCCGGTCCGACAGCCATTGAGCTGCTTACGTTTCAATTCGATAGGTCTGGGGGCGGCTTTGTCATCGAAATCTCGCGGTGCTCTTTGGATGGATTTACCACGTATTGGGGCAAGCACGTCCCAGCGTAAAAGGTTAGTGCATGGGACCTTCACCCGATCAGCGGCATCGGATTCAGCCGCGCCATGGTGGAGGCACAGACGCTTGGTTCCGCTTCGATACAGGTCGATTCAAGCAAGTCGCGCAACAGGTACTCGAGGCCCTGCCGCGCGCAGAGTCATGGTGGCGTGAGGCCCAACCCATCCTTCGAGCGGACGCCTAACGGCGCCGCTCAAGTCAAACGTGTTAGGTTCCTCAAGAACATGAAAAAGTGGCTACGTATATCCCTGTATATTGTTGTTGGTTTACCGGTCGCATTTGTTGCGTTGGTCTGGGTAGCTGGCACTGCCTACTACTATGAGAGCGGTGAGGCCGAGTTCGCGGGAAAGTTCGAGAAGGTGCGGCTCGGTGAATCGAAATCTAATGTTTTGTCCATGTTGGGCGAACCAAACCATAAAGACAAAGAATTCCGCCTCGGTCAGAAGAATGGGTTTGAGGCCGCATATCAAAAAGCAGGAAAGTCAAAGTCCAGTTACTACCTTTTCTGGCATCGCGGCATAGACACTGTTTACACCATTGGCTTTGATGCTCAGGAAAAAGTCACAATTACTGAATCAGGAGGAACCTAACCCTTGGCGCCTGCCGACGCCCGGGACAACGCGCCATGCTTCCTGTCGTGTCCGGGGCGGGCGCGGCAGAGCAAAACGTTATGCGCTTAGGCAGGAGCTCCGAATGAAGTCCCAACCCGAATGCCAGGAACTCCCTCTAACTTCCGGCAAGATCTACCTTCTGGCGCAGATTCGCAATGACCTGATTCCAAACTACTATCTGCTTTCCTTTCCCATCGATCAGGGCCAGCCGACTGCATCTGAAGTTACGGAGATGCTCAACATCGGCATTGGCCACGCGCAGGAGCTTTCAAGTGCGCTGCTCAACGATCGAGAGGCCTTCACGATCCTCTACAGCGGTTACAGTGCCCGGAGAGAAAAAGGATGGCATGTACATATCGTGCTTCTAGGGCCTGTTAACAATAGGGGTTAGACTATCTCTCCAACTTATTGAGGGAGTTGGGGAGATGTCGCGACGAGTGCTGCGGAACAGCCAATGGGACCGGATCAAGGATCTGTTGCCCGGCAAGGT
>JBFWOQ010000090.1:0-5533 GCA_050250395.1 Porticoccaceae bacterium | reverse complement strand
GACCTGATCGAAAATCGCCTCGGGTGCAACCAAGCGCTGTACCAGGTTACGACCATCGACGGCAACTCGCCAAATCGTGTCCTGAGATCCAGCCCTCACGACCACCACCAGGTACTCGCCGCCTTCAACCCAGTGCGCGGCTACCACCCACGCGCTCGGCCCCTGTGCCAACAGCCAACCCGCATCCAGTACCGGTTCCAAGGTGCCGAGCAACAAGTCAAGGCGGTACAGCCCGGGAAGGCGATCATGGATATCGGCGGTGGCTAGATTCAGTGGATCGCGGAGTACGACCGAGTCCTGGTTGTGGTAGCCGGTCGGTGGGTCCAGCGCATCCAGCGGGTTGGTGTCGAGGTGTGTGAAACGTGCCAACCGGGTTCCAACCGCCGCCAGGATCGGCAAGCGATTGGTATCCACGGTTACCGCGACTTCCGCGAGCGGCGCACCATCGGCGGCCAGCGCCCGAACGCGATAGCGGCCGTCGGCGACCAGGCTGCCGTCGTCGGCGCGGCCTTCCCACAGCACCGCGTAGCCGTTGTTGCCGACGAACTGCTCGGGCGGATAGTTGCGCACGGCGCGGCCGGCGATATCCAGAACTTCGATCAGGGCCGGCGCCTGCGCCAGGTTGCCAAACAGCACCTGGGTCGATTCCTTGATGCCGTCGTCATTCGGCGAGATGTAGGGCTCGGTGGCGAATTGATCGGCCTGCGCCTGCAAAGGCAGCACCGCCAGGTTGTTGTCCTCGCGCAATTCGGCGATGCGATCGTCGGGATCGAGCAGCACACTGAGCGTGCCGTCGCCGGCAACGAAGGTCCAGGTCCAGCTCAGCTGGGCGCTGGCGCCGCCGACGATCATCGCCGCGGTTTGGTCGGGTCCGACTGGGGTGCCGGCGCTCGGGGTGCCGGCGAACAGCCGCGCCAGCAGCCCGTCGACCGGCTGTTCGCCGAGATTGCGGATGTCCACATCGGCGCGCACGCTCTGGCCGGGAATCGGCACGCTGGGCGTCAGCCGCAGGCTGGCGATGCTGACCGCGGCATCCGGCAGGCTGCGCACATGTTCGGCGATGAACGCAATATTGTCGTCTTCGTTGAGTTCGGCGATCGCTGCATCCGGATCGACGCTGACGAAGAACAGCCGGTCGCCGCCCGTCGGTAGCGCCGGCAAGGCCAGACTCAGCGGAAGCTCGGCACCGGCGGCGATGCCGCCGCCGAAGGTGGTCCGGGCCAGTTCTTCGCGCGGCCCGCTGGTGCCGCTGGTGCTGACCGCGACCACGAACTCGCCATTCAAGGCAGCCCCGGCATTACGCACCCGGAACTGGATGGTCGCCGCCCGCCCCTGATCCAGGGGCAGCGGCGACAGCGCCAGCAAAGCGACCGGCACGCTCAGGTTTGGCGCGTTGGCATCGACCACGGCGAAACCCAGGGTCGCGGCGTTATTACCGCGATCGGCATCCGCGACCGCCGCTGCGGCGTCGAGGCTAACGGTCAGACTGGCCGCGCCGGTGGCGGTCGGGATCCAGACCAGTTCGCGTTCGATGCTGCCGCCGGCTTCGATCTGCACCAGGATGTCGCCGAGCGGATGCGCCTGGCCACCCTGGTCGACCACGGCGGACAGCGTGAACGAAGGCGATGCCGATGCGCCGTTGTTGTGCGCGCCAATGCGGAAGCGCACCGGCTGATCGACCACCGCCGGCTCGGTCAACGGGACCAGATCGCTGCTGGCGATGGCGAGGTCGATGCCATCGACGCTGGCCAGCTCGAAGAAAAGTTCGTTGTTGTTCTCGCGGATCTCGGCGATGGCGTTGTCCGGGTCGACGACCAGCAACAAGCTGCGCGCGTCTTCGCGTTGCAGGGTGAAGTCCAGACGCAGCGGCACCGATGCCCCCGCCGCCACGTCGAGCACGGTCCGCACCAGTTCGCTGCGGACGCCGTTGCGCAGTTGATACAGCACCACCGGCGCCGAGACCAGTCCGGCGCCGCCGAGATTGACCAGCTCGCCACTCAGCGCCAGCGCGGCCGGGAAGACATTGACGCTGATCGGCGTCAGCACAAAGTTTTCGCGAAACAACGCGGCGTCCGGCACCGGCGGCAAGGCGGCGATTTCCAGCGTCAGGACCTGGCGGTTGTCGGATTCATTCAATTCGTCGATGCCGTCGGCCGGGTCCAGCACCGCGAAAATCGACTGCGCTCCGGCCAGACCGGCGCTGTCCCAATCGATACTGACCTCCACCGACTGCCCGGCCGCGAGCGTTCCCAATTCGGATTCTGGCGCGATCATTACCCCGCCCTGGTCGGGATCGCCGAGGAACCAGGCCAGTCGCCCGCCGTCGGCGAGCACGCCGTCGTTACGGACCCGAACCGTCAGGTGGATGCGGTCGCCCGAAATCGGCAAGGCCGGCGTGGCGACGATGGCGGTCTCGAAAGACAGGTTGGGCTTGGCGATCTCGCCCAGCACGCGGATGACTTCGGCGGTGGTGAACACACTGCCATTCCAGTCGCCGGCCAGACCCTGGCGCGAACGCAGGAAGGCCATGGCCGCGGCGATATCGGCGCCCTGCCCCAAACGCACCAGACCGGCCAGAGCCCAGGCGGTCGGCAGCACGCCGTCGGCCTCGGCACCGAAACCACCCTCGACGCCCTGCTGGGTGAGCAGCCAGGCCGCGGCCTGGTCGGCAATCTGCCGCGCGACCGGCTCGGCCAGGGGCGCGACTTCGTTCAGCACCCAGGCGCTCAGACCGATATGGCTGGCACCGCCCGGATGCACGCCGAATCCACCATCCGCATTCTGCAATAGCCGCAGCCGGTCCAAAAAAGCGTTACGTTCGACCGGGCTCAGAGCGATAAAACCGGGCGCGGCCAGACCCGCCGCCGCGTCCCAGGCGTCCGCCGACCAATCCGGCGCCAGCCCCGGCAATTCGCTGCCCAAGCGTTGGTCGCGCGCGGCGGCCAGATCGGCTTCCGCACCCGGGCTCGGGGCAAGCCCGACCCTCTGCTTGAAGGCCAGGTCGTCGAATTGCCGCGCCGGGAATGCGGTCAACCAGGCGCGGATCGGCGCCAGTTCGGAAGCGCCGCCAAAATTGCCGCTCTGCATGGCGCGCAAGGCCGCCGCGCCACTGGGCAGGGCGTTTGCCGTCTTGTCGACGAAGGCACCGTCGCCCGCGCGTTGCTGGGCCAGCAACCAGACTTTGGCCTGGGCGATGTCCAGCGAACAGGTGCTACACAGCGCACCGCCACCGACGCTGACCGGCGTACCGGCGGCGGCAGGCGCTATCGGTCGATTGTCGATCGACAGCGACGCGCGGCCGCGGGTCATCGCCGCAAACCGCGTTTCGAAGTCCTTGGCGAAACGCTGCAATCCGAAGATCGCCTGCTCGCTCGGCGCCTGTCCGGGGCGCACCAACAGCAGCAGGCCGGCGGAAAAATGCTTGGGCGAGCGAATGACATCGGGCTGCCGCTCGCCATTGGCGGCGATGAGCTGGCCGATGCCGATGGTTTCGGCGCTGCCCGGGGTTTTGAAGCCGAGCACCGGCAGATCCTGTGCGCTAGCGCCTGCGCCACCGCGGATCAGGCTCATGTCCGGCACTTCCGCGGCCGAGAACAATCCCGCCAGATACAGGTCGAGCGGCGACAAGCGGTGGCGTACATCGACCGCCTCGAACTGGCCATCGGCGGCCAACTGCCAATCGGACCCGTACATGACCGAGGCATCGGTATCCAGGAAGAAGTTCCAATGCGCCTGGTCGCGACCCAGCAGATCGTCGCTGGGCACGCCGTTTTTCAGGTATTTGGGATGGGCAACCCAGCGGTGCATCAGCTCGTGGGTGGCGACATCAAGCAGGAAACCATAGCCAGGTGAGGACGGGTTCGTTTCCCAGCGCGAGATCGCGGCCATATCGATGTAGTTGTGCAGGCGCCCGCTGGCGCTGCCGAAAGCCACACTGGCGTCGAAAAGATCGACACCGATGCCCGCTACGTCATTCTTGATGATGTTGGCGAAGGCCAGCGCCTCGCCGGTTTCAAACTCGAATTCGGTGAACACCAACAACAGGTCGTGCTCGTCCCGGTAACGTTCGAAGTAACGCTGCGTTACTTCCGCGCGGGGTGGGCTACTGCCGCGACTGTAGTCGCCACCGAGCTCGAATACCGGTATGCCCTCGATCTCAAAACTGGCGCCGAGCGCTTTGGATCGTGCGTCGAGCTTGGGTGCCTGTCGAATCCACTCGACATCGGATCCGGCGCGCTCTGGGGCGGTCGCGGCCTCGACCCACCCTGCCCACAAACCCAGCGCGATCACCACCCACAGCACGCGAATTCCCGCTTTCATCAATATTCCCCTTCCCTGGCTGAGCCGCAGGATGCCTATCTACTGTCGCCCGGCATGGCCGGTGCATTGGTGATCACGCGGACCCCGCCCGCGCTTTGTTTGGGTAATGGGCGAATCGTCAAGCTCTCGCCGAGCCGAACACGATAGGCGACGATTTCTCCGGCCGCCTGATGACGCACTTCGATCCACGCCCATTCCGCGGAGAGCGCAGTCAATCGCAATCCATCCGCCGACTCCTGGTCCAGGCCCAGCGATTCGGTGTTTCCGCCGGCCTTCATGAGCACGGCGCGGTCGGCTTCTACATCCAGCGCGATCAGTTCGTACTGTTGTTCAGGTTCCGGCTGCGACCAAGCACAGGGCACCGCGGCCATGCTCAGCAACATCAGGAACGAACGACCTGGTATCCCATCCCATTTGAGCAGCATCGCAATACCCCATTCCTGGGTGATGAATTGTCCGAGCCATCGAGCCCGTGCGCGCACCATAGCGGCAGTCGATTTTTGATGCAATATCTTGTGACAATGCCAACTGGTTATCCTTTTAACAATCCTTATGCCTCAATGCCTTGCAATCCATTCCTAATCAGGATTTCAGGTGGTTTACATACCCGGCCTGGTATCACGGCAGCAGCCTTGAGCGATAAACGTAGGCTGGCGGTGAGCGCAGCGAACCCCAGCGCTTGTGACGGTGCGGCATCGGTGACGGTGCGGCATCGGTGACGGTGCGGCATCGGTGACGGTGCGGCATCGGTGACGGTGCGGCATCGGTGACGGTGCGGCATCGGTGACGGTGCGGCATCGGTGACGGTGCGGCATCGGTGAGGGTGCGGCATCGGCTGCTGGGGTTTGCTGCGCTCACCCCAGCCTACGCGCTGCGCTTACCCCAGCCTACGCGCTGCGTTGATCCAGCCTCCGGTCAACGGTGATGGGCACGCTGCGCTTTGCCCATCCTACGAAGTTGCTATCGCGACTACAGTCGCGACGTTCCGTCGCTCCCACGGGCCCGTGCCGATCCGGGCGATGCTCAGTCGCGCAGTTCACCGATGCCGCAGCAGCAGGATTGCAGGCGTTCGACGATCGCCTGGGTGATGGTGCTGGTGCTGTGGGCGGGGTTGCCGTGGGCCAGGTCGGCGCTTAGTTCACCGGCGTAGAGTGCGTCGCTGACCGCCTGTTCGACGGCCTGGGCTTCGGCTTCCAGGGCGAGCGAGTGGCGC
>JBFWOQ010000089.1:0-5614 GCA_050250395.1 Porticoccaceae bacterium | reverse complement strand
CCGTAACTGCTCAGCCAATCTTCCGAAGTGTGTATCCGGGGGCGGAACCCGCCCCGGGATACGGTGCCTTCCACTCCGGCGAACGCCGGAGGGAAGGCCGAACACGAACAATGGCGGGAGGATTACTCGTCGCCACCACCACCGGGCGGGGGAGCCACCACCGGCGTGCCGATGCTGGCGATCGCCAGGGCGTTGCCCTGCAGGTTGCCGTTGCCGGCCGCCACGTTGATGGCGATGTTGCCGCTGGCCTTGCTGAAGGCGTTACCCGTGAGCGTGGCGTTGTTCACCACGGCGTTGGGCACTACCTGGACCACCGGGATATTGCCGGTCAGCTCAAGCTCGATGGTTCCCTGCTCCTTGAAGACAAAGGTGCCACCGTCTGCCAACTCGGTCTCGCCGTTGGCGGTGTCGGCTTGACCTTTAGGGTTGACGAGATTGCCGGCGGCGTCGTACACCACATCGCCCGCATTCTGGGTTTGGTCATCCACATCGACATGCCCGGTTGAACCACCACTCGGATGCGGCAGCGCGCCATCCCAGGTATCGAGGTAGTCGTCGCCCAACTGGTCGGAATACCCCTTGTAGGTGCCGTCGCCTTTGAGGGTGACTTCCATCTCCAGGTCTTTGGTCGAACCCTGGCCCACCGAGAGGTTGTCGAACACGGCCTGGTTCGAAGACGCGGTGGCCAGCGCCATGACGCCGGAGTTCTCGGCCAGTGCCAACTGGTTGGCCTGGGCGTTGTTGTTGCCCGCGACCACGTTGACACCGATGTTGCCCGAGAAGCCCGAGCCCACGTCGTCACCCAGCCATGCATCGTTGGTGCCGGAGGAGGGGTTCTCGTTGTGGTACGAGTACTGGTCGGAGAAGGTCTCCGCCTCCGCGGCGCCGCCGAACAGCAGGTTGATATCGAAGCTGGCGCTGAACGCATAGTGGTGCTCGTCCTGGTATTCCCAGCTGCCTTCTTCGCTGTAGTCGACGGAACTTTCGACGTGCGCGCTTTTCGAGGACTTCTCGGTACCGGTCCAGGTCTGGGAATCTTTCCCGGCGACGCCGTAGTCGATGGTGCCATCCTCGATGCCAAGCAGGCCACCGGCGACGAAACCGCCTTCGGCCGAAACGGCATTCAGGTCGCCCTGCTCGCCGCCCATGGAGCTCATCACGTCGCCGCCGATGTCGGCTTCGAATTCACCCAGCGCCGCGCCGCCGACCACACTGCTGACGGAGTACTCTTGACCGCCTTCACCGCCCGGGACTGTCACCGTGATCTTGTCATCCACATCGAGATCGACGTCCAGATGGGCATTGCTGGAGCTGGTGAGGGTGTCGGTCTCCTCTACGGAGTGAGAGGCCTCGGCGCCTGCTGCGAAGTGCACGTCCTTGCTCCAGGTGCCGGATTCGTTGTCGACGTAGTCGATGCGGTCGCTGAAGTCGATCTCGATGGTGTGGGTGCTGTTCAGCGAGTCGCCCTCGGCAATGGCTACCGAGTTCTGCTGCACGTTGTTGCTGCCCGCGGCCACGTTGACACCCGCGTTGCCGGTGGCGTCGGACAACACTGTGCCGCCCAGGGTGGCGTTGTTGTCGTCGTTCAGGCTGCCCGGGGTGGACAGCACGGCGCCGGTGCGCGGATCGATTTCCAGCTTGCTCAGCTTGTTGTCATGGGTCTTTTGATTGACCTCTGAAAACGCGGCTGCGCTGGAATCGACCAGCACCAGACCCAGGGTGTAGATCTGGCCGTAGTAGCTCAGGTTGTAGTCGACGTCGACGGTCTTGTCGATATCGATATCGCTATGACTGCCTCTGCCATATTCTTTGGTTTGCGGGTCTTCCGCGTAGCTGAAGCCCGTCCCCATCGCCATGGCCACTGCCACCGCAAGCGGCAGCCTCTTGAAGTTACTCATTTTCATTCTCCTTAATGATATGGGTTAGAGTCACGTTCCCGGCCACACCCTCACCGCCGAAGTTGCTTCGCTGCCGAGCCAATGCACGGTTGGTCCTGCGCACTCCGCCGCCGGTAGGGGGCATTGATGAGACACAGATGGCGAACACGGCGTTACCTCGGCAGCAAACGGCGGTCAGGGGGGAGACGAGAACGTGAAGGTGTTGGCCGTGGCATTGTTGTTGCCGGCGGCCTGGTTCACCAGAAACAGACCCCGGGCGCCCTCGAAGGCGTCCGGAGCCAGGTTGGCGCCGGTCGAAACCTGCGCGCCACCTTCTTCGGGGAGCGCGAGCGTGGCACCGCCGACGCTCTGCTCCTGCAACCGGGTATCGTCCAACTGGACGATGGCGAGTGCCGACACGCCGCCAACGGCGAGTGCCGCGCCGTTGAACTGGCTGTTGCCCGCACCCGCGGATTGATTGACGAGATAGATTCCCAGCGCGTCGTCGAAGGCGCCGGACTCGATGTCGGCGGTCAGCCACTGGTCGGCGGTGGGGGCGACGTGCTCGAGCGTCTGCGCGGCCTTGACCGCGGCGACGCTGTGCCCCTCGCTCTGGGCGAGGGCGGCGGAGTTCTGCTGGACGTTGCCGTCGCCGGCGGTCTGGTTCAGGGTCACCAGGCCGGAGGAGCCCTGCAGCACCGGGCCTATGGTGCTGCTCGCCGCCGCGCTGCCCTTGTTCCCCTGGGCATCGGCGATCTCGACCTGGGCGTCGGTCTGCGCGGAGGCACCCTGCACGAAGCACGCGGCCAGGAGCGCAAGGCAGAATCGGGGAAAGGCCGTTCGCGACCGGTTGCGGGGTGGCGACCCCGAGGCACCGTGCCGCTGGCCGTCTGGAGCGCGGTTTCTGGCCGGCGCTGGATCCATTCGGCGGTGGCTTGTCTCTTCCCGATTCACCCGCATACTCATCACTCCTTTACCCTTTTCCGTTATCCCGATCCCGGGGCCGATCCCGGGGCCGATCCCGGGGCCGATCCCGGGGCCTAAGTCCAAGCCTCGACGCCCGGACTGTACTGTGGTGTTATCCGTCGCTTCTGCCGCGCCAGCACACCGCTGCTTCGTTGTTCGCGCCTGCGCGTCGCTTTCTCGCGTCTTCCTGCTGTCTGTTCCTGCTGTCTACCGTGCTCCCGTGCTTTCGTCCCGCGGTCTCTCGCGATCCGGCACCAGGAGCACAGCGACCTCCGGCAGTTACGGTGTTTGCATTTACGGTATTTGTGGAGCAATCCTCGGGCCACAATCTCAACCCATTGAAAACAAAGAGAAAATGCGTGACGCACGGGCTTTCCGGCCGGTCGGGGAGCGGCCGACGTCCCGAAAACGTGACATTGATCACAACTGTAATGCGAAGAAGTTTTTTAAAAACAGTGCGTTGTGCCCGGATCTTAAAGTGTCCCGGTGGTGTTGCAGTTACCGCGGATCGCGCGCAAGACCGCTGCGCGTGGGGGCAGGCGTTTTCCGGAATCTGCTGTAGGCAATGTCCTACAAGTCCATTGGCCGGCGCCAAACCGCGTGTTGGCGGCAGCGATGGCACGGATGCAGGGGGCCGCCTTGCGACGGCCCGGCGGTGGGCGGCAGAACAGAAGAAGTGGGTATGGGAACCGGAGTCAGGAGATCTCGATGCCGTGCTTGTCCAGCAGCCGGTAGATGGTCATGCGGGATACCCCGAGCAGGCTGGCCGCCCGGGAGATATTGTAGTCGGCGTCGCGCAGGGCGCTTTCGACGGCCGCGCGTTCGGCCTGTTCCCGGGTCTCCTGCAGGTTGATGATCCGGGCGCCGCCGGGTTCGCGCGGAATCGGCAGGTCCAGATCCGCCGGGTTGATCAGCGAGCCCTCCGCCAGGATGGCTGCCTTGCTCACCCGGTTGATCAGCTCGCGGACGTTGCCGGGCCACCGGTAGCCGCGCAAGGCCAGGCGCGCCTCGGCACTGAAGCCGTTGGCGGTGGTGTTGGTCTTTGCCCGTGCCTGCGCCAGGAAGTGTTCGGCGAGCGATTCGATGTCCGCGCCCCGCTCGCGCAGCGGGGGCACCTCGATGCGCAGCACGTTCAAGCGGTAGAACAGATCCTCGCGGAAGGTTTGGGCCTGGACCCCGGCCTCGAGATCGCGGTGAGTGGCGGCGACAATACGCACGTCCACCTGGATGCAACGGCCGGAGCCCACGCGCTCGAAGCGGCCCTCCTGGAGAAAGCGCAGGATCTTGACCTGATGGGAGAGGGGAAGATCGCCGATCTCGTCTAGAAACAGGGTGCCGCCATCGGCCAGTTCGGCGCGGCCGGCCCGGTCCTGGACCGCTCCGGTAAAGGCCCCCTTGACGTGCCCGAACAGCTCGGATTCCAGCAGGTTTTCGGGAATGGCGCCGCAGTTGATCGCAACGAAGGGGCCATCGGCGCGAGCCGAGGCACGATGGATCGCCTGGGCGACCAGTTCCTTGCCGGTGCCACTCTCGCCGCAGATCATGACCGGGGCATCCGCCCGGGCAAACTTCGCGGTGAGCCTGCTCAACCGCTTCATGGGCGGCGAGCTGCCCACCATGGCGGGCAGATCGGCAGGCCGGCCACCACCGTCGAGCAACTGAGCGCGCAGCCGGGCAAGACCCGCCGCATGGCCGAGCATGCCGGGCAGCAATTCGGCCACCTGTTCCAGCGGGGTGGTGATGAAATCGTGACAGGTGGCGGCCACGACCCTCATGAAGTCCAGATCGGCGCAATGGTGCTCGCCGACGATCGCGATCCAGAGCAGCCCGTGGCAGCTCTGGGTGACCCGCTCCGCCCAGAGGCACGCGCCTTGATCCAGATTCTGCGGAGCAATGATGAAACCCACCAAAGCGTCGGGATCGACGACGCCGGACAACCCGGAACAGCCATCCAGCACCTGCCACTGCCAGTGGGGCAGGAGTTGTTGAAAAGCGGTTGCGATGGCCTGGGACGCTTTATCGGTCACCAGGAGCACCGCACTCAGCTTGTCGTCTTTGAAAGCCGTACTGCTTGTCTTTGACATGAATCCCTCGGGCGGTGATAGCCGCCGAACCGCTCGTCATCCTAATCCGCACCTCGTTGCCGTCCGGGGTCAAAGGCGCTTCGGGCGCATTGCCACGCGAAGCCCTTGTCCTCCCACTGCCGGCGGGGCGCGGTCGCCCGGTCGCCCTTCATTTCGGGGCATCCCAATGGTAGCTTCATGATAGGTCGGAAACGGTGATCTACTTCTCAGTGAATCTGCCAAGCGGTTCCGTTTATTGACTTAACGGCGTGCGCAATTCACAACAATGGCAGTATCGAGCCACGACAGAAGAAGCCGCCGGCAATCGGGCACCTTGCCGCGCCCACCATGGGAAGGACAGAACCGGGACCAACGGCAGGCGACCCGGGCCCATGCGGCCCGGCCTGCGGCGAGCCGCCGGCCCGCCGGATTGCCGGTCAAATGCGGCTGCTCAGAGCCGCTCCACGGCGATTGCGGTGGCTTCGCCGCCACCGATGCAGAGGCTGGCGACTCCCTTGCGCAGGCCGTAGGTTTGCAGGGCCGCAAGCAGGGTGACGACGATGCGCGCGCCGCTCGCCCCCAGGGGATGGCCCAGCGCACAGGCGCCGCCGTGGACATTGACCTTGGTGTGGGGCAGGTCGAGCTCGCGCATGGCGGCCATGGCGACCACCGCGAAGGCTTCGTTGATTTCGTAGAGATCGACTTCGC
>JBFWOQ010000088.1:0-5669 GCA_050250395.1 Porticoccaceae bacterium | reverse complement strand
GCCGGCTCGGCATGCCCGGGGTGAAGCTGTACATCGATGGCGCACTGGGCAGCCGCGGCGCCGCGCTCAAGGCCGACTACAGCGATGCCCCCGGCCAGCGCGGCCTGCTGGTGACTGCCCCGGAAGTTTTCGAAAAACTGGTCGCGCGCGCCCAGGCCTGCGGCTTGCAGGTCGCCACCCACGCGATCGGCGATCGTGGTAACCAGATCGTTCTCGATGCCTATGCCGGCGTTCTCGGCAAACGCAGCGACAGCGACCACCGCTTCCGCATCGAGCACGCGCAGGTCGTCACGCCGAGCGACATCCCGCGCTTCGCCCGGCTCGGCCTGATCGCCTCGATGCAGCCAACCCATGCGACCTCGGACATGCCCTGGGCGGAAGCCCGGCTCGGCGCCGAACGTCTGGCCGGCGCCTACGCCTGGCAGCAGTTTCGCGCCGCTGGCGTACGCCTCGCCCTGGGTTCGGATTTTCCGGTGGAATTGAGCGACCCGCGCCTCGGCCTGTATGCGGCGGTCAGCCGTCAGGACCGGCTCGGACAACCCGCGGGGGGCTGGCTTCCAGCCGAACGCCTGAGCATCGAGCAGGCCCTGCACGGCTTCACCGACGATGCCGCTTACGCAGGCTTTGCCGAGACCGAAGTCGGCGAACTCAGCCCCGGCCATCGCGCCGACTTCGTGTTGCTGGACGCCGATCCGCTGACCGTGCCGGCCGCGCAGTTGCCCGCACTCGCGATCCGCTCCACCTGGGTCGATGGCCAGATCGTCTATCAGGCCGGCAAACGTCCTTGAAACCCGCGGCCGCCATGCCGGCCGCGACCGATCAGCTCAGGATTGGCGGCCCGCGAACAGCCGACGCAACATGTCCGCATTGCTGAACCCCGGGTGGCCCAGGGTGGAATCAGACGCAACATTCCAGGCCGACAGATGCGCCAGCGCATTGACCAGATAGCGCGACAATTCCAGTTGGGTAAAAGTATTGTAGAGCGGGAAGTCGTCCAGGCTTTCCGCGTCGATGAACAGCCGCACGGCTTCGTGCAGCCCCTTCCACCAGGCCGGCACGAAGTCGTTGTAAATCCACAGCACATCGACCAGGTAGCCACCCTCGATCCCGAACCACGGATTCGGCAGAACCTCCAGCCGCTGCGCCGCCATCACCGTCCCCTGCGACTGTTTGGCCGACCACAGCGCCTTTTGCAGTTTGGCGAAATCGGCCGTCGAGAAAACCTGGTTATGCCGAAACAGACGGTTGGCGCCGCTGCCGGGCTGGTTCGGGCCATAGGCCACGTAACCGCGTCCGGATAAGAAGGGTTGCAAGCCGAACAGCGGCGGCAGATCGCTGGATAGCACGATCTCGCCGGCTTCGCTGCGTACCGCTTCATCGGTGTTGACGAATACCACCAACCGCCGCAGCCCACGCGCCAACAAGGCGTTTAAGCCCAGATTCTCCAGACTGCCGCCATCAGCAAAGCGGTAGTCCTGGGCCGGCGTCCTGGCGCGATTGCGCACCGGCCAGTAGTTGTAACGCGGCACCAGACCGGACAGTTCCGGATATTTCTCCTCCGCCACCTGGGCAAAGGCGGCACTGCTGCTGCCGACGATATCGGCCAGCGAATAGGCACGCGGCGGCGGCGTGCTGCTTACGAAGCCGGGATTCGATTCGCCGCGATAATCTCCGGTGAAGGCGAAAGACGCGAGCAGGCCGCCGCCGACATCCCCGCTCTGCCCGCCGTGCGCCGGAAAGAAGCCCCGCACCCCCAGCGAGAAATTGGCTTCGAACGGCACCAGATCGGCGCGGGTCTGCTGGTCCAGGAACAGGCTGGTATTCATCACCAGGAACGGGCGCTTGCGCTCCACGGTCAGAAACTGATCGCGGCGCAGCCCCGGGTTGCGGCGGATCACCGCGTCCCGCTGCGCGGCGTTCCAGGTGATGAACCGCGGATCGAAGCCCTGCTCGTTCGGGGACCACAGGCCAAACGGTGCAAGCACCTTGTCGCCGATCAGGCCCTGCCACAGGTCGTTGTTGGGATAGTCGTAACATTCTTTCAGCCGGATGATCTCGTCGATATCGCCCAGGGCGCCAAGCCCGGTCGGTACCCGGCCCAGATAGTTCGGCGGCAGATCATCGAGCGCCGCCGGTCCCTTGCCCCAGATGGTGATGGCCGCCGGGTCGAGCTCGATGCCGCCGAGAAAATCATCGTCGGAAATACGCGCGGGCAAATAGGTGAAAAGGCTGGATGCCCAGGTACCGCCGGAAACCGATGAAATGACAAAAGTCTGGTCGATCAAGCCAAGGTGCCGAAGTCCACGCAATTGCCCGAGTGCGCAGCACAGCGCACGACTGCCACCACCGGAAAAACACAGCCCTACTGACGTGTTCGTGGCCGCAGGCGCGTCCTCTGGATCGGCCACTGCGGATGGCAACTCCAGAATCGATGCATCGAATAATTTCCCCATGCGCCTTCCCCCAAAGTGCACCTCGGTGACAATTTGTAGCACAACCATGGGTAGATTGGCGAGCGCAGAAGTGCACGCGCCTCGGTCAGCATGGAAGTCGCCGTCGCCAGCGGTCAAAGCCGTGATGGGTGTGTCTGGCTACAGCCCGAAGCGCCGCGGCGCGTAAGGACCGAGATCGAGCTCCGGCACCCGCCCACACAGGGCAGCGGCGAGCAGGCGGCCGGTGGCTACCGCCATGCTCACCCCGAGCATGCCGTGGCCGGTCGCGTAGTGCAGATTCGCAAATCGGCTGGACGCGCCGATGATCGGCAGCTCGTCCACGCTCATCGGCCGCCAGCCGCCCCATTCCTCGATCCGCGCCGGACCCTCGGGCTCGATCAGAAAACGCCGCGCGCCACGCACCAGGGCATCCAGGCGCACCCGGTTCAAGCTGGCATCGAAGCCAGCGAACTCCATGGTGCTGCCGAGTCGGTAGCCACTGCCCCAACTGGTCACGCAGACGCTGGGTTCACGTAATACCAGCGGCAGCGTCGGGCAAAGCCCGGGTCGGGAATAGGTGATCGAATAGCCCTTGCCAGGCTGCAAGGGAATGCGCAGCCCCAGCGCCCGGGTCAGCCCCGGCGACCAGGAACCGGCACACAACACGATCTGGCTGGCGACGATCGTCTGGCCGGCGACGACCGCCGCTAGGCCATCTCCGGCCTGCTGGAATCGATCGACCCGCGCCTGTTCGCGAATCTCGCCACCACGGCCGCGCACGCGCTCGGCCAGTGCCACCACGAAACGATCCGGACGCAGCCTGGCGTCGCCCGGGTACCAATGTCCGGCGACCAGGCCGGGTTTGAGCGCGGGTTCGGCGGCCTGCACCTGGGCCGGCGTCCAGGCCTCGATCGCAATGCCGATTGCGGGCAATTCGCGTTCCAGATAGCGCGAGCGATCGAACGCCTGCTGACTGCCGAACACGGTCAGCAGTCCACTCTCGACGAATTCACACGCGATCTGCTCGCGCGCGATCAGTTCTGCAAGCCATAGCCGCGAATGGGTGAGCAGTTCGGCGCGTGCCCGGCCCACGCGCCGCGCGGTTTCCCAGTTGCAGCGCCGGGCGAAACCGAGCAGCCAGGACAGCAGTTCGAAATCCAATCGCGGCTGCACGTAAAACGGCGCATCGCGCGCGGCCATCCAGCGCAGTGCCTGTCCGATCATCCCGGGCAGGGACAGCGGCAGCGCATGCGAGGGCGTGATCGTGCCGCAATTGCCGTGCGAGGCACCGCTGCCGACGCCGCCCTGCTCCAGCACCAGCACACTGCGGCCAGCGTCGAGCAGGTGCAGGGCCAGGGCCAGGCCGATCACCCCGCCACCAATGATCGCCACGTCGTATTGTCGGGTCTGACTCATGGCGCCGCGCCAAACCGGACAACCAAGGCCGGCGCAGCGAAGCGCAACAAGCAACACCGCGGATCATAGGTTGTGCTGAGCGCAGCGAAGCGCAACACCACCGTGGCCATGCTGGCAGGCGAAATATTCACCAACACTCAGTGATGGTGGCCACCCGGACCATGAACGTGGCCGTGGGCCAATTCCTCGGCGCTGGCCTCGCGTACCGCCACCACTTCCATATCGAAATTCAGCGTCATCCCGGCCAGCGGGTGGTTGCCATCGACGTCGACCACACTGCTGCCGACCTTGACCACGGTCACCTGGTGCTGGCCCTGCTGGGTCTGGATCACCGTTTGCATGCCTGGGCGCAATTGCTCGGCATCGCGGAAATACTTTTTGGGAATACGCTGGATCGCGTCTTCGTCGCGCAGCCCATAGCCGTCTTCCGGTGCGATCACCGCGTTCAACCGGTCGCCGACCTGGTGGCCTTCGAGCGCGCGTTCCACCCCTGGAATCAGGTTGCCGTGGCCGTGCAGAAAGGTCAGCGGCTCGGCGTTCTCGCCGCGCGAGGAATCGATGGTCTGACCGGCATTATCGGTCAGCGTGTAGTGGATCGATACCACCGTGTCCTTCTTGATCATCGGCATGGCTCCGGGAATGGGCAGGCAAGGGTAATACATCGGCCGCGACACCGAAATCGAACCGCCGTTGTTCCCAACCGTGAAGGCCGCGACTTGTTTCGTGGATGTCAATGCGTTCTGGCACAACGCGGGAACAACGGCAAGCACAACTATTGCGTATGTGAAATACGGGAACGTTCTCTATTCTTGCTTAGTTCTCTGCAAAATGCTAACTTTCCCGTATCTGAAATACGCAACGGTTAGACAATGCTGCACCTCGTCGGCGAGACCATCGACAAGACCCGCAGCCACTACTTGGCCGAGACGGGCAAGCTCGTCCAGTTGATGCGCGGCATCTACGTCGATGCCGCCGATGACATCGATCAAGCCGTCCTCACCTATGCCGTCCGCATTGGCCGCTACCTCTATCCCAAGACCTATCTCTCGGCAGCCAGCGCCGTCCTGCTGGGGCCGACCCGAGATGGACGCCTGTACCTGAGCGGGCCGCGCGTGCAGCGCACGCGTCTGCGTGCCCTTGAAATCGTTCAGAACAAGGCGCCGGCCAAGCCCTCGCTCGCTTCGGCTACCGTTGCCGACAGCCTGGGCGAATTCTCCGTCCAGGTCTCCTCGATCCGCCAGCGGTTCCTGGAGTGCTTTCGCCTGCGCAGCGAACATGCCGCATCCATCGATGCGGCGACGCGCGAGGCCATTGCCGGCCGCCTCACTCAGGAATACGGCGGTCCGAAGGCGGCAAGCGACGCCGTATGGGCGCTGGCCCGTGAGAATGACTGGTACCGCGAGGGTGAGGGAGCGGAGAAGTGCTTGCTGCGCGGTCCTTCGATTGCGACCGCGCGCAACAAGGCCGCGTTCGCCTTGAACGTGGCATGGCACGCACAGCCCATCGGCACCCTCGTTCATGACGGCTTTGAATGGCGGTGGTCGCAAGCCGACGACGGCGTGCCCACGCCGCCGGTCATCCGCCAGACGATGCCGGGCAGGCTGCCACCGTTCGTGGTCTCGCTGCTGCCGGAGGGTTGGCTGGAGAGTGTCCTGCAAGACCGCGACGAGCGGGCAATGCTGCGCTCGGGCCGACGCTACCTGTCCAACATCACGATGGCCGAGAACGCAGACGAGCTTGCCGCTCTGGCACATGATGTTTGCGCGACGCAGCTCGCCGCACACACAGCGGCAGGCGTGTTCACAGGCACCTATGCCGGGC
>JBFWOQ010000087.1:2480-5743 GCA_050250395.1 Porticoccaceae bacterium | reverse complement strand
TGGCCACCGGTGTCCAGCCTTCGGCGTGGACCGAGGCGATCCCGCGCACCACGCTGAACGCGTATTGCGCGAATCCATGCGGATGCAGGGCGCGCCAGCCGAGGGTGACGCTGTCGCTCGGCTGATAGTGGAGTACGTCGCAGCAGGGATCTGCTTCCGCGGCGCCGATGGTGGGCGGCGCGATGTCCGCAAAGCAGTGGTTGTTGTCGACGTGGAGGGTAACGATCATGCGATTGCCGCTGACCAGGCCCAGGGTGGACGCGTCCACCGTGTGGATGGTGCCGGAACTATCGGGGTCGGTGGGTACCGCGTAGACGATGCCGAGCGCGGCGATATCGACCGGCTGACCCTTGGCGTCGAACAGATCCACGGCGAACTGGTATTTGCCGCTGGTGTCGGTGCCCACCAGGGCGCCCCCTGAGTCGTAGGTCATACCGGCGGCAATGCTTTGCGTGGGTATTTTGGCGCTGGCAAAGTGCTGCTGGATTTCCGCGATATCCGGCGGCGTATCCCAGACCCCGGCGGGCGCGACGGAGGGGAAGGGAATCTTGAACAGGTTGGGAATCTTGTGGCCCGCCCCATCGTCCGCTTCCACCGGGCCGAGTGTTTGCGGCGACCAGACCGGCATATCACCGGTGGGCGTAGGTACGTCGTGGCGATAGTAGTGGTGAATCTCCCCGGTCAGGGGCAGGAAGGTTCCGCTCGAACCCTGACGCCATGACATCTGATAGTAGACCACGCCGGCCGCTTCCAGGGCGTTGGAAAATTCGAGGCGTGGCAGCAGCATTCCGCCCCAGGGGCGGCCGTCCTGGGTCAGGCCCAGGTTGTGGGCCGTGACGCTGCCGACGAGGTCCTGCGCCGTACCGTAAATGCGGTTCAGTCCGTGCGCGCCGATCGCCAGAAACGCCACCCAGCGGTTCTTGCCAGGAGGGCCGATTACCGGCGGGCAGGGCGCACAGGTATGTGCCCAGGGGCTTTTGGTGTAGATGTTGACTTCGGTGCCGCAACGGTAATCCCACCAGGTGTGGCAGGCGATGGGCGTTGGCGCATGGATATAGACGTCGAGCGAGCCGAACAATTTCTGTTTGGCCTTGAAGTACAGATCGGGCTGGTCGGGATTATTGCAGCCATTGAAGAACAGCGTTTGAAAATGCCCGCAGTCGTCGGTTTTGGCCGTGGCCACCCGCTGCATGGTGACGAAACGCGGGTAGTACAGGCAAAGCAGCGGTCGAATCAGCTCCGCGTGGTCGATCAGCGCCTGTTGAAATTGCAGGCGGCTGCCCACCTGGGCGTTGTAACGCAGCGCCGTGGCTTGGGGCAGGGCCGCCAATGCGCGCGCTGCCTCGGGTGCCGCCGCGGACGTGGGCAGTTGGCGCAGTTGCCGTGGCACCGGCGCCATCGCAGCGCGCGCAAACGGAGCCGGATCGGGTCCGGGAATCGGATCTGGAATGGGAATCGGCCGCAGGATGATGTCGCGCAGCCGGTCGATGATCAGATCCGGCAGCTTGGGCAGGATGATCCACAGGGGATCGACTTCGTAGACCTCCACACTGGCGTTGCATACCGGATAATTTTCGTAAATCCCGCCGATCAGCACACGCTTGTACAGGTTCCCGCGCACGACACAGGCGCTTTTGAGCCAGCAACGCCAGATATCGGGATAGATGATGAACGGCAGTTCGTGGCGCAGACTGTTCGGATCGATCCGCAAGAACTGCTCCTGCGCACCGCGGCGGAGCAGTTCGCTCAACTCGGCTTGCCGTTCCTCCATACGCGGTCCCGCCACGACGCGCAACCGGGCGACGGCAGCTGGCGGATCGAGTTTGAGCAGGGTTTCCTTTTCGCCCGCAGGCGCGGACGTCAGCAGGGCTCCTTCAGAAGAAAATACGTAAACGGCAAGTTGGGGTGGCTTGTCGCCGGGTTGGAGATCGACGAGTTGTGTCCGAACGGAGATTTGCAGCGAATTCTTGGTGGATCCAGCCATGATCGACTCCTGTCTTTCTGGTGGTGCTCGATGGATGCGGTGCGGGCCACCGGCTACTCATGGGCGTCCGTTTGCCCGCGTAGTTGTATCGTTCTGACGCCTGCATTCTCACTGTGTCCGATGAGTATGCTTCGCATGGCGTTTGATTCGGCAGGCTGGTTCAGTGAAGTTGCGCAATACGCCGGATCGCTTATGTGACCGACGTCACGGTTTGGCGCTGCCTGCCGGGTGCGAGCGCTGGGAAAGGGGGGCTGCGGGCTGCCCGGAAATCCGGGGCGGCGAGCGGGCTCAGCAGCAACCGCCGCCGGTACCGCCATCGTAGGGATCGATCCAGTGGGGTAAGTTCAGCATCAGGCCGCGTTCCGCCGCCAGGCGCAGTACCGCGCGCGGGTCGATCACCCGGGGTCCGGTGCGGGTAACGGTGAGTGTGGCGCGCTGGCCTGGGGCGAGCGCTCGTTCACGATCGCCATCGAAAGCGAGAATGCCGGGACCTTCCACAACGGTCGGCTTTTCCAGGGGCAGGCGCGTCGCGCCCCGCACATGAGCGGAGCGGAACAGTCCCGGCGAGACCGGTGCCCGCAGCAGTTGACCGCCTTCATCGTGACCGCAGAAATCCACCCGCACGCCCCAGTCGTCGGCAAATCCGGCGGGGCACAACAGCCCGCCCAAGGGGGACATGCCCACCGCATCGGGTTCGGCGCGGGTGAGGACCAGGGTTTTCATGAATTGAGGTTCGAACGGCCCGAGATTGCCGATCCGGTCGCCCTGCAGAAACAGCGCGTCGACCAGCGCCAAATCGGGCGCCTCGCCTTCGATATCGAGATGGACGACCTTGGCGCGGGGCGCGCCGATATCCGGCGCGATACGGCCGGCGGCGATCAAACCCGCGGCCAGACCCGCGATGGTGGGTTCGATCCAGAGTGGAAAAACATTATTGGTACCGGTCGACAAGGGCATCAGCACGGCGTCCGGCCAGGTTTTGGTGACGGCGCGGCTGGTGCCGTCACCGCCCAACACCACGAGCACCCGGACGCCTTGCTCGCGCATGGCGAGAACGGCGGCGTGCGTATCTTTCGCGCTGTGGGTGATGGGGGTGCGGACTTCCTCGATTTTCGCCCCGATCTGCAAGTGCTCGACCGCACTGATGGCAAGTCGGCGCGGCTCCCAGGGCACCAGGATGCGCTCGCAGCCGGCGGCTACGGCACCCACCACGATGCGGGCGATCTGGTTGCGTTTGCTCTCGTGACTGACGGTATCGGCGCGCGCGGTGAGGCGGCGA
>JBFWOQ010000087.1:0-2470 GCA_050250395.1 Porticoccaceae bacterium | reverse complement strand
CGCGGCCGGAGAGGGGATTGACGATGATGCCGAGGCCGCCCATGAATGAGAGTTCCGAGTCACAAAGGGTCGCATTATAGCCAGGCGAACTCCAGGGTCACCGTCCGCCGCGGCACTGCGAAACCGCCCATTCGGCAGGGTCCGCTGAGGTCCGTGTAACGCTGGTGGATCGTGGCGCAGTGTTCGCGTGGGCCAAACCGGCAGCGGTGCCGGTCGGGCGACGTTATTGCAGATTGGCGCACTCCAGACAGTGCAGGAACACGCCGTGCCGGGAGGCAGTCATCCAGTCGCCGGCGGCGCCCCGCTCAAGCAGGCGCAGCAACTCGCCAACGTGGGCGGTGAGCGATGCCGCGGGCCCCGCGATCCGGGCTTCCGGCAGGCGTCCGCTCTCCATGAGTTGGCGCAGGAACCGCTCGCGCAAATCCAGCGGCGGTTCGATCGGTACGGTCTGATAGTTTTCCACGCCGGCGCGCCGGGCGGCAGCGGCGATAGCGGCGTCCAGGCCACCCAGATGATCCACCAACCTGCGTTCCTGTGCCTGACGCCCGGTCCAGACGCGACCCTGGGCAATGTGATCGACCGCCGCGACGTCCATACCCCGACCGCTGGCGACCAGACCCACGAAACGCTGATAAATATTGTCCACGCTGCCCTGGATGAGGCGAGCGACCTGATCGCTCAGCGGGCGGTCGATGCGCAGCGCGCCGGCCAGCGGATTGGTGCCGACGCCATCGTTATGGATGCCGATTGCGGCGAGGGTGTCCTCGAACGTGGGCACCATTCCGAACACGCCGATGGAGCCGGTGATGGTGGTGGGTTCCGCCCAGATTTCGTCGGCTTCCGCGGCAATCCAGTAGCCGCCTGAGGCGGCGACCGTGCCCATGGAGACCACCACCGGGATTCCGGCCGCTTTGGTGGCGAGGAGCTCCTGGCGGATCAGATCGGCGGCAAAGGCACTGCCGCCGGGGCTGTCGACACGCAGTACCAGAGCCTTGACGACGGCTTTTTCGCGTGTCTGGCGAATCAGCCGGGCCAGGCTGTCGCCGCCGATAGCGCCGGCCTGCTGGTCGCCGTCGTACATCACCCCGCTGGCAACCAGCACGCCGATTTTCGGTTGTTCGGCGGCAGCGGGCTTGCGCAGCTTCACATGGACCAGATATTCGCGCAGGTCGACATAGTCGTAATCGCGTTCTTCGTCGCCGTCGCCGGCGAGTCCGCGCAGCCGGGCGAGCAGTTCCGGGCGGGTGCTGATGTGATCGATGAGACCGGATTGCAGGGCAAGCTGTGAACCATCGCCATGGGCCGCGGCGAGCTTGATATCCGCCTGATTCACATAGTCGTCGACGGCCCCTGCCGCAAGGTGGCGGCGGGTCTCGATCCCGGTGCTGATCTCGCGCCAGAGTTCAGCCAGCCAGGCGGCGGTGTGCTCGCGCGAGGCATCCGACATCCCGGTCCCGATGAAGGGCTCCACCGCATCCTTGTAGGCCCCGACCCGAAAGACATGAAAATTTATGCGCAGCTTGGCGAGCGCTTCCTTGAAATACAGGTGGTAGCTGCCGAGGCCCGTGAGCAGCACGTTGCCGAAGGGATTGAGATGGATTTCATCCGCGAAGCTGGCCAGATAATACTGTTGCTGGGTGTAGGCGTCGCCAACCGCGATCACGGGCTTGCCGCTGGTCCGGAAGGCGAGCAGCGCCTGGCCCAGGGTTTCCAGCTTGTCGATGCCGCCACCTTCCAGTTCGCCCGGTTCCAGAACAATTCCGGCGATGCGGGCGTCCGTCGCGGCGGCGCCGATGGCTTCCACCAGGTCCGCGACGCGGGTTTCGGGCGCGCGTCCGCCGCCCGGTCCCAGCAATTCGCGGGGGTCCGCATGGGAGCGCTGTTCCACCAGCGTTCCAGTCGGCGCAATGCGCAGCAGCGCATGCTCTGGCAAGGGTTTGAGGTCATGGCCAAACAGGCTGGCCAGCACCGCGATGAAGATCAGCAGGAGCGCGGTGCTGAGCAGGGTGCGCACAATCCGCACCACACTGCCGAGAAAGCGCACCAGGCGGCGCAAGATTCCGGGGTTCTTGTCACTCACTTCGACTATCTCCGGCAGCGTTGGTATCGCGCAACTGCTGTTTGCGCCAGCGGGTGAACAACATCGCCGCCACGAAGAGGGTGACGACGGCGATCATGGCGATCACGTCGAAAGCCGTGCGGTCTGGCGCAAACAGGCGCACGGTGATTACGCAAAAATACAGCAGGCACACGAAGCACAGCAGGGCGAGGCTGCGGGGATCGCTGCGCCACGCACCGGGGACAAAAATCAGCAACGGCAGCAGGGCAGGGAGCAACATCAGTAGGGAGGTACTGCCGCTCAGCATCCGGCCCGCAATGGCGCCGATCAGCAGCCCCAGACTGCCCAGCGTGAGCTGGCGCGCGACCGTGACGCGTTGCACGAGCTGCTCCGTGGTGAGGTGTTTGCGAA
>JBFWOQ010000086.1:0-5802 GCA_050250395.1 Porticoccaceae bacterium | reverse complement strand
GTGCCCGAGGGCGTGCCGGGAAGATCCCGCAGCGCGACGCCGCGCGCCAATGGATCCGGCAGATAGGGCAAAACCTGAGGTGGCTCGCCGGCGATCAACGGAAAGGTTTTCTCCTGTCCCGCGACTTCGTGGGTTTCCTGCGGCAGTTCGCCGGCATCGCGTTCGCCGATCAGTTGCCAGGTCGCCGCGTCGCCGCGCAGCTTGCCGCTGGCGTCATCGAACATGCCCAGGCGCTCGCCCAGTTCCACGCTGGTGCGCGGCGGCAGCAGGTGGCGGCTGGCGGCGCTGGTGTCGGCCGCCCGCTGGTCTTCGGCCGCCGAGATGTTGTCGGTACGAATCACCAGGCGCAGCAGGGTCGAACCCAGCCCCAGAATGGCGGCCGCGTCATCCGCCACCACCTGTGGCGCCGGCACCGGTTCAAAACGCCGGTAGGCAAAGCCGTCCTGCGCTGCGTTGGGCAAGCCAAACACGGCGGACAGGAGGTCGACCAGGGGATCGTTCAGCGGCGGACTGAGGCCGGCAAGGTTCACCAGGCGCGCGCGCATCCGGTAGCGGCGACCGAAACGCAGGCTCGGCAGACTGCCTGCAAGGACGCGATGGTGCACCTCCATATCGAAGGGCGCCTGCGGTTTGTCCTCAAGCGCGACCGGATCGCGCTCCTGGGGCGCAACCGGTAGCGACAGGTCCGGACGCGGCGCCGACAGGCTCCAGCCCGACCAGCGCGCCAGCGCCTCGTGCAGATAAAAATGCGCTTCGCTCGCGTCGGTGCCGGGCGCGGGACGGGTCGCGGCACTTTCCATCCAGCCTTCTTCGAGGTCCGCATCGAAACCTTCGCTGACCGGATCGAAATCGAGTTCGCCGATGCGGTACTTGGCGCTGCGCGCATGCAGGGAATGCCAGCGTTCGCTGTGATCGTCCCACACATCGAGACGCAGCCCGCGCACCAGATCCTCACTGTGCAGATCGACCGGATTGACCTGCTCGAACGCCGTGTTGAGCGCCTTGCCCTGTTGCAAACTGTCGATCCAGGCAGCGGCGCGGGCATCCGCGTAAAGCGTGAACCCGCCGGAGCGCAGCGCGGGCAGCGTGGCGGTCGCGTCGTACACTTCCGGATGCGCGGCGAACGCCGGAGGCAACCCGCCGGTCCGCGGATGCAGACTTTCGGCGAGGACAATGTTCTTGTGCAGGCCGCCGTCCACATCGACCTGCGCCAGACCGAAGCGCTGCGCATCCAGCACCGCAATTCCCAGTAGCCCACGCCCCAGGCCGCTGCGCGGTGCGGCCCCGAACAGCCAGTTCTGGCCATTGGCCACCGGGAGCAGGAAATAAGCGGTGCGCACCGGATTCAGGATCGCCGGCGTGCGCAGGTCCAGACTGAAGCCCGTGATCGACAGAAACAGCGCTGTGTTGCCGGTGGTACTGAGGTCCGCCCTTGGCACACGAAAGTCGAACACCAGCCCCAGTGCGCGCAGTAACGCCGGATAGCTGCCCAGTGCCGACAGCGCCTGGTGAAAGTCCAGGGCGGCGTCCGGATCCTGCAGCAGCGGGCCGTTGGGATCTCCGGGCGACTTGCCATCGGCATACTTTGGCGTGGGCATGCGGCTGTAACTTGCAAAGCGCTCGGCTACCTGGTTTTTCCGGGTGGTATCCCACTGGCCGACATCGGCGGCCGGATAGGCGCCTTCGGCGTCCAGGCGCGCCGCGCCGCGAAATGCCGCCAGACTGGCCGAGTCGCGTTCCTGCAAGCTCTGGCCGCGATTGCGGGCGCGCAGTTCGCGGGCGTCTTTCTCGTCCCAGTGCACGCCAACGCCGTCGAGCAGGTCGGCGAGCACGCCGCGATTGCCCAGGTCGTGCTGGCGCGGACCAGCGCCGGCATCGGGCAGCGCCAAGTCGACGCTGGCACGCCGGTACACCGATTTCAGCAGACTCAAACCATCGCGCATGGAGTGGCTCAGCACACCCGCGCCAGCGCGCTCGGCATGATCGTCGAAGCGGTGACTGCGCACCGGCGTGTCTTCGCGAAACAGGCTGTGCCACAGCTTGGGGCGCAGCACTTTGGTGTTCACCGCCAACTCGCTGTTCTGGTTGCCGGCCTGGAGTTTCAGCCGCAGTCCCTGTTCCGCCAGGCGCCCGGTCCAGTCCAGCCAGTCAGGAAATTGGCCGAGATTCCGGCCGCCGCGCAGCCGGGGCGATACCACGACGGACAACTCGATGGTGTCGCCATGGGCCGCACTGTCACGAGGGACTACCGTAAAAATCAGTGATTGTTCCGTTGCCATGATATTCCCCTGTCTCAGGCGAAGGCGCTGGTGTAGTCCTGCCAGCGCTGGGCGGTATCGAAGGTCTGCAGGAACAGCGGATCGCCGGAACCGCCAAAGGCCCGCTCCACTGTCAGATCCACGGATACACTGAAAAACAGCACCTCGACCTGCACCGTCAGCGTGGCGCGGCCATAGGCTTTGTCGGTATCGCTGTCGTAGGTAAAGCTCAGGTTGAACTCGAGCGAGATGCGGATCAGGCCCAGCACCGACAGCCGGCCGCCGAGGCGCAGATAGCCGGTCAGGCGGCACAGCTCATGACCGTCGCTGTCCTTCTGGATGGAAAAATAAATGCCGGCCATGGCGTGGACTTCGCCACTTGCCACGCCCAGGTTGAGGCCAAAGGCGGCGCCGAATTCCAGCGCCGCTTCCAGTTGCCGCATGCCGGCGGTGTCGAGCTGCAAATGGAAGAAGCCGCCGCCGGCAAAAAACGCCACCCGCAACTGGAACGGATTGGCCCGTTCCGACACGTTGAAATCAAACAGCGGCTTGCCATCCAGAAACGGCAAGGTCAGGGCCGCGCCGAGGCTGACATCCTTGAGGGCGAACACGCCGATCTCCAGCGGCGGCAGGCCAATGGCAAAGCCCGCGCGCACGCCAGCGCCGATCAATTCGATGCTCGCGCCCTTGCCGAACAGGCCGGGCGGAATGGCCTTGCGCAAATCCTCGACAAACGTCAGATCGCCGGTGAAGGTGAGTGGTTTGTTGCCATCCAGTTCAACGATGACATCGGGCTTGGCCCCGTTGACGCTGGTCAACCCGAAGCGGTCAAAGTGGAGCGTCACCGAACTCAAAATCTCGATGTCGAAGTCGGTCAGGCTGCCCTTGAACTCGGATCGCGGGGCGGTGGCGCCGGCTAGTGGGCTCTCGATGCGGCTATCGATACTCAGTACCGAGATTATCTTTCCCGGTGGAGCTTCATTGGGAAGGAACTTCGCTATACCCAGATCGACTTTTTGGACGGCGGGCTGCCAGTGCAATGACGTGACCAAGGTATTCCCGATGCGCTCGCTCTTGACCATCGGCGCCTGCCGACTGAGTCCACCTGCGGCAAGGAGAAGGTCAAGCAGATCAAAGGTTCCAAACAGCCGCGGCGCGCCTTTGGGAAAATACGCCGTCGGATCGAATTCATCGGCGCGCGCCTTGTCCACGAGGCCGGCCACCGGACCCTGCTGGTCGGACAGCGCGGTAATGGTCTGATTGGGCGTGGCGATGCCGCCGGCCTGATCGGCACGAAACGCAACTGGCTGCGGCGTGATAAGGGTGGCGAACACGCCGGTGCGGTTGGTGGCGTCGTAGCCCTTGCTGATGTAGGTGGTGTCGTAGGCAATCTCGGCCGGCGCGCTGTTGCCCAGTAAATCCTCCACCTGCGATATGTGCACGGCGGCACTGTGCAGCGTCGGGCTCGCGCCACTCGCATCGGCATCGAATAGCAGGGTCTGGCTGGCGAGCAGCGCGTTCTGGGTATTGCGCAGCGGCGTGTAGGCGATCTTGTGGCCCAGCGCGTCGGCGCCTCTTTGTACATCGGCGTTGTACAGACCCGCAACAGCCGCACGGCGTTGACCCAGATCCGTGATCGAGGCGAACACCAGTGGCATGGTGAAGTCCACCGTACGGTCGGCCTGATCGGTACCGACCGCGTGGAAATGGAATTTCTGGCGTTGCACGCCCGGTCCGACTTCTACCCAGAATGTGCGGTGAAACGGCGGGTCCACCACCGGTTCGGCCAGATCCGGCGTAATCAGCGTGGTCAGCCGCACGCGGGTGAAGGGGTTGTTGCGCCGGTCGAGAGTTTTTTCCGGCTCGCGCACGACGATGAACATGCGCTGCACCAGGCAGGCCACCACCAGTCCGCTGGCGGAGTCGCGGCGAAACTCGCGCTCGGTGATCTTCACCAGCGCGGCGCGGTGGCGAAACGGCCACAGCTCGCCTTCGTAAACCACACGCACATAGTGATCGCGGCCCTGGGTGGCGACATGCACCCACTCGGATAAATCCAGTGGGCCGTCGGAAGCCGCTGGCGCCGCAGGGACGAACATTTCCAGCAGTTGGTCCGACACTTTGTCAGCGCGCGAAAAAGGCGCCGGGGCGCGGCGGGCGATCGGTGCCAACACATCCGCCCAGTGGCGATCGTGCAGGACGCCGATCGTCTCAAGCCGCCGGGACGGCTTGGCCGGTCTGGGAGGCTCCCACATCCCGCGTGATTTCAGCCACCCGCCCAACGGTGACAGCATCAGTTGTCGGGCATGGAAAGGCCGGGGCACATAGGGCGCCGGAGTCAGCCGCCAGGGACGCAGGTGGCGCAGATGTCCCGTTATCGGATCGAGTCCGGCGAAGGCCTTGGGCGCCAGGTCCGGATTGGCTTCGTAGCCGTGAAATGCCGAGGTGAGGATCACCAATTGGCGGCGGTCGTCGGCGGCAAGCGCCGTGCGACCGATACCGGGGGTATTGGAGATGTCGTGCTGTTTACTGATTGGGTCGGTTGACCACAGGGCGCGCAGCGGTGCGGTGTGATCCGCGTCGAGCTCCGCAATTTTCCCGTCGGGGCCACGCAGCGCCAGTCGGGTGTGCCACAGTTCGCTGCGGCCGGCATGGGTCGCCGGGGACAGACGGTGTTGCCAGACGCCCGTGGTACCGGGAGAAATGAGCAGTGCATAGGGCAGTTCCAGCACTGTCTGATGGGTGTCCGGCGCACTCACGGCTGGCGCAGCGGCGCGCTCGGCGGCGGTCGCCTGCTCGCCAATTGCGGCGATCGGATGCAGGCGCGGTACCAGCGCGCTCCAGTCGAGCAGACCTTCGATGGTGTAGGGAATACGGTGGCCGTTGGGCACTTCGAATACCAGCCGGCTCGACCGGGCGATCCGCGCCTTGAAGTGGCCGGGCGCGGGGCGCGGCTCATCGGGCGTGCCCGGTGGAGGCGGCCGGTTGGGGTCAGGGTCGCCGATGAAGGGCGGCGTTTCGAACACCGCTTCCTCGGCGATATGCTGGGGCGGAAATATCACCATCAGCAAACCGGGCCGCTGCGGATCGTCCACGACCAGAGCCGGAGCCAAGCCCGGCTTGTCGGTGGATGCTGCAGCACCATCGCCAGGTTTCGGGTCGAGACGCAGATTGTCGGTTTCGATCCATAGATTCAGCAGGTCGTCCGGCCGAATCAGGTGTTGCAGAAGATTCATGGCGATCCCTTCCCGATGTGGGCAAGCGTCAATGCGAGGAACAAACCTGGTCGACGACGGAGCCGGCCCCTCGCGCTTTTCCTCAGTCGACGAGCTTTACGCCTCAGCTCCTGGCCAGCACAAACGCGCGCACCGCACTGGCGTCGTAGCCCAGCTCGCTGCCCCAGCCGTCGGTAGCCAGTGAATCGACGTAAAGATTCTCGCTGAATCCGGCGACAGCGCAGCCATCCGGAGCGCAATCCTGTAGCAGGTTATGGGTCAGCAAATCGCTGACGCTGATATTCAACGGACTGCTGCTACTGGCCACC
>JBFWOQ010000085.1:0-5890 GCA_050250395.1 Porticoccaceae bacterium | reverse complement strand
TCGACGCCGACCGCATCCGCAAGGGACCCATTCACATGCGCTTCGACCTGCCCGGCGACGCGGGACGCCTCTACTGCGAAGCCGAAGGCATCTCCCGGGTGCTGGTCAACGGCAAGGTGATCGTCAGCAACAACCAGCTCACCGGCACCCGGCCCGGCACCGTGCTGCGCTCCGGCCGCGACACCGAGACCGTGCCGATCCCCGCCGCGGGCTGAGCTAGCCAGCCACAAACCCCCGGCAACCGCTTCGCCGGGGGTTTTTTTGTGGCAACCGATCCACGCACGGCTCCGGATGCCCTGCCGTACAAAGTCCCGCGTATATACTGTGACGGCTCGATGACGCACGGACCGCGCGCTGCGGCGAAGTGCACCACTCCGTTCCACAACCGATGCCAGTGATGGGCCAACCGCCTCCCATTTCCCGTTCGATCTGGTCGCCGCTGGGATACCCGTTGTTCCGGGTGATGTGGCTGGGCATGACCGTATCCAACATCGGCACCTGGATGAACGAGGTTGGGGTGACCTGGTTGATGGCGAGCCTGGCGCCGTCCAACCTGATGGTGGCGCTGATCCAGACCGCGACCACCCTGCCCTTTTTTCTGCTGTCGTATCCCGCCGGTGTCATGGGCGACATCTGCAACCGGCGCACGGTGCTGATCGCGCTGCACGTCTGGCTGTTGGTGTCGGCGGTGGCGCTCACGGCCCTCGCCCACCTGGAAATGACCACCGAATGGTGGCTGTTGCTGCTCACCTTCTGCCTCGGTGCGGGCAACGCCATGATGCGCCCGTCCTGGAGCGCCAATATTCCCACCTTCGCGCCCCGCGGCGAACTCGCCAACGCCATCACCCTGAACTCGCTGAGCACCAATCTGAGCAAGGCGGCGGGTCCGGCCATCGGCGGCCTCTTGATCGCCTGCGCCGGACCGGTGGCGGTCTTTGCCGTCAACGCCCTGAGCTTTCTGTTCGTGCTGGGGACCCTGATCCGGCGTCACCCACGGGCCTTTCACGTCGACACCCGGCTGCCCCCGGAAACCTTTTCCGTGGCGCTGCGCGGCGGGTTGCGCTACACCCGCCACGATCCCGAACTGCGCGCGGTGCTGGTGCGCTGCGCCGCCAGCTTCGCGTTCATCAGCGTGTTCTGGTCCATGCTGCCGGTCATCGCCCTGCGCGAGATGGGCAGCTCGCCGCTAGCCTACGGGATGCTGGTGGGAACCACCGGGATCGGCTCGCTGCTCGGCGCCAACCTGCTGCCGGTACTGCTGCGGCGACTGACCCGCAACCAGGTGTTCGGCGCCGCCTCCACGATCTTCGCCCTGACGGTACTCGCCATGGCCTGGACCCGCAGCTACGCCATCCTGGGACTGCTGGGGCTGGCGGTCGGCATCTGCTGGATCATGCTGTTTTCGTCGCTGGTGGTCGCTTCCCAGGCCACCGCCCCGCCCTGGGTGATGGCCCGCGTGCTGGCGCTGGTGATGCTCGTCTACGGCGGCAGCGTCGCGGTGGGCAGTGCGTTCTGGGGCTGGCTGTCGGACCTGTTCAGCGTCCAGGCCAGCATCGGCGTCGCGGTTTCGGGAATGCTCCTGTCCCTGCTGCTCGGTCGCCGCTATCCCATTCCCCAGGAGGGGCATCGCAATCTGGGTACGCCGGCGGTTCCGATGACAGCGCCCGTCCCGGAACCGGACCTGCAGCGCGGCCCGCTGCTGGTCACGCTGGACTATCCGGTGCGCGACGGCAATCTGGCCGCCATGCGCGAAGGGCTCGAACGGCTGCGGCTGGCTCGGCTGCGCGCCGGCGCCGAGCGCTGGCAGACCTGTGCGCTGGCCGGGCCGCCGGAAATGCTGCGCGAATCCTTCAGGGTGCCGTCCTGGCTGGCGTATCAGCGCCTTCAGGAACGACTGACCGCATCCGACCGGATGATCGAGTCGGAACTGGCAGGGCTGGCGGGCGCGCCACCGGTGCTGCGCCACCTGGCGATAGACGGCGACTGAAGCGCTGCCCCGGCTTTACGGCACTGCTGCCGAAGCGGGGATCACCCCAACACCAAGCGGATCACTTTCCGGCGGGATCGGGTTTATTGACCCCCAGCTTTTCCAGGGCCGCGATCGCCGCGGGATTGCGCTGCTCGGCGGCCAGCCGCAACCAGTGGACGGCGGCTTGCGGGTCCTGCTCCACACCCTCGCCGCGCAGATACAGGACCCCCAGGTTGTACTGGGCATTCTGGTAGCCCTGCTCGGCGGACTTGCGGTACCAACGCGCCGCTTCGGCCTTGTCCAGGGGCGCGCCAAATCGCCCGGTCTCGTGGATCACCGCGAGGTTGTACTGTGCCACCCGATCGCCGGCCTGCGCATTGCTCTGCAGACCCGCCAGATCCACCGTCGGCTGCTGCTCCGGCGCCGCCACGACGCTCATCGCCGCCACCAGGCAGCAGGCCCGGAGCAACCAACCCATCACTTTGCGGACTTCCATCTTCATCCTCCGTGGTCGGATATCACGCGGCCCACAGCCCATTCGGCAACCCGGCGGCAGGTCGTGCCGCAGCGATCAGAACCGATAGGGAAACTTGAGCGTGAATGCGTAATCGGACGAATCGTTGGTCAACCCCATCCCCAGATTGGTCACCAGCGACAGGCGATCGGTCATCGCATAGGTCACGCCGACGTCGAAGGTGCCCGTGGTGGTGTCGGAACCGACCACCGTCTGGGTGCCAAATCCGGGCCGGGAGATCTCGGTTTCGTTGATGAAGCGTTGGGTGAATGAGGAACTGAGACTGGTGCGTTCGTTGAGCGCGAAGGCGATCCCCAGCGAAAGTTGGTACTGGTCGCCGAGCTGCACGTCGCCGGGGGACGGCAATGCCTCCGGATCGCTGCCCAGGTCGTCGAAACCGTCCTCTAGGTAGTGCCGCCAGGAGATGCTGCCGAACAGAATCGCGGGATCCAGGGTCTTCAGGAACGACAACCCGGTCTGCACGCCCCACAGGCCGCTGCCGGTTGGCAGTTCCTCCGGAAACTCCAGGTTGGTGTTGAGCGGGTCTTCCAGAAAGTCGATGCCGTAGGGGTCGCGGCCGGTGGGCGCGATGACACTGGTGTTCCAGACGATGTCGGGCCGGTTCGGGGTCTCCGGGAACAGGCGGTAGCTGACGCCCAGGGAGATGTCGCCCAGGTCGCTGTCGTCGACCTTCTTTTCGGTCTCCAGAATCGACGATAGCTCCTGCCCGCCGGATCGGGTGGTGGTTTCGCGATACACGAAGGGCAGGGTCAGACTGAACTGCAGGCGGTCGGTCGCCGTCCAGCGACCGGTCAGGTTGGTGGTGAGGATGTCCGAGTCGATCTCGTCGATGCTGATGTCGCCGAGGAAGATCGCATCCAGGGCCAGAAAGCCGTTCAACACCAGTTGGCTGCGGTCGAAATGCGCGAACTCGAAGCCCAGTTCGGCGGAGAACTTCTGGTCGAACAGGGTGTGCTCCTCGAGCAACAGGTCCTCGACGCCGCGGCTGGCGCCGGGGCTCTTGCGGGTGGCATCCCCGGGGGCGGCGGCCTGGGCGACGCCGTCCGGGGTGATACCGTCCCGAGGGGTTCCAGGCGGCGGTGGTGGGGCCTGAAGGGCGGGCCGCCGCTGTGGCGGCGGCGCGGCGCCGACGCGGTTTTCCAGGAGCTGCATCCGGCGCATCAACTGCGCGTTGACGCGCTTGAGTTGCTCCAGTTCGGCGCGGACGTCCCCCTCCGCGGCCTGCTCCGCCGGCGCGGCGGCCTCCTTCGCCTCCTGCGCCAGCGCGGGAAGACCCAGAGCTGGCTTCATACCCCTGACCCCATTGATGTCGAGCAAATGCCCACCGTGCCGGCATTGTTGCCGGCACGGCGGGCGCAATCAAGCTCCAAGCCGCACTCTCAGAGCAGATTCATGACGCGGTCGGCGCGAAAGCGTAGGCCACCCGATTGCGAGACGGCATTATCGAAAGCCACCTGCAGCATCAGGTCGTTGACGATGCGATGGCCGTCGCCCTCCAGTTGGACCACTTGCAGCAACTGGTTGTGGTTGGTGACCGGATTCATACCCAGGCGCTGGGTGACCTGATTGCCCTGGGACGTGATGGTGAAGCCGACGCCGTCGGAGGTGGCGAACTGGGTGACCATGTCGCCATTCTGGAAGGTCTGACCCGCGGGCAGCGCGGACGCCACCTGGGCATCGTCCAGCACGGGCGCGGCGCCGGCCGGGATCACCGCGTAGCCGACGTTGTTTTTCACCACATTGTCGGAGCCCGACACCTGAATGGCCTGCACCGCGCCGTCGATCTGGGCCAGCGCCGCATTGGGCGTCGGCGCCGGAACGTTGGACACCGGCTCGCCCAGGGTGCCGCCGACCTGGTAGGACACCCGGGTCTCGGGCCCGGAATTGTCGACTTTCAGATCCAGGCTGGCGGTATGGGTTACCGGGGGCGCGGCGACCGCCGGACTTGCGGATTGCGCACTCTGTCCACCCCCCACGGCGACGTACCCGGCACCCGGGGCGGACAGCGTCGTGGTGGTAGTGGTAGTAGTAGACGCATGCGAACCCGTGGTGGTACGCGCATGCGAAGCGGTATCGACCACCGCCGCGGGGCTCGTCCAACTGGTGGTCACGGACATGCCGAAATACTGCACCTGGTGACCGACGACGAACTTGCCGCGCATCTCTCCGAGTTCCTCCGCGGAGAGTTCCTTGAAGATGGCGGCGCCCGCCAGGGGCGCCTGCGCCAGCAAGGTTGCGGCGATTGCGGCAGCCAGAGGTTTGCGCGGCCAGTTCCAGACCGTGTTACTGCTCGTATTCATGGCCCTTTCCTCTTCTTCATCCATTCCGTGAAAATGCTTGAAATGCCGGTTCAAAACAGGTCGGCGTGGGTAAAGCCGAAATCCAGCAGTTCGCTGTCGGTTACCGGCGTGTGGTCGTACAGAAACTTGCGCGCGGTCAGCGGCGGAGCCGGGTGGCTCAGCACGGAGTCGCGGTCGAAACCCGGGCCCAGAATCGCGAACACGGACCCGTTCCAGCTCGCCATGAAGTCCTTCATGGGCATGACGCGGTTACCCAGCGCCGGATCGCCGACGTAGACGCTGTCGCCGACAACCTGCCGCACCACCACGAAGTGCTTGTAGCCCCGCAGGTCCAGCAGGACGATGGTGGGGATGCGCAGCTTGCCGAGCATCTCCGGGGGCAGTTCGTAACCCCGACCGCGCAGGCCGAGGGTTTCGACGTAATGGCGGATATCCAGCAGGGAATAGCCCTTCTCCTTGGCCAGCTCCTCGTCCGCGACCTGGGCGAGACCCAGAATCACATCCACCTCGTTGACGTCGAGGCCGTAGGCATGGCGCAGGATGGCGGCGGTCGCCGCGGCGCCGCAACTGAAATCGAAGCGCTGTTGGATGATGTCCTGGTAGCGGCGCTCGCGCAGGCTCACCACGCGCTTGTTGAACTGGGGAACCTCGCCCAGACCGTAGAACGAATGCAGGCTGCCCTGGGCAAGCGCGGGAGGCGCCGGCAGCATCATGAGCGCGGGCATTGCGGCCAGCAGGGCCAGCGGCAGGGCGCGAAACCCCGACCGGATGAAAAGCCCCCGCAAAAACCGGACCGGCAGCGAGGGGTTGGTGGCGTTCATTCCCGGTGATTCCGGGCAAGTCGTCGCCGGAGCGGCGGTCGAGCGCGACCGCGCGGGCCGATGCCGCTTGTCAAGCCGCTTGTCAAGCCGCTTGCCGTGCCACACAGGGGGGTTCGAACCTTCCACACCAGCATCCTTCCGTAACTGCTCAGCCAATCTTCCGAAGTGTGTATCCGGGGGCGGAACCCGCCCCGGGATACGGTGCCTTCCACTCCGGCGAACGCCGGAGGGAAGGCCGAACACGAACAATGGCGGGAGGATTACT
>JBFWOQ010000084.1:0-6017 GCA_050250395.1 Porticoccaceae bacterium | reverse complement strand
AGTCGCCGGCGCCCAGCGCCCAGTCGGCATGATCGGCCGACGACACCAGATCCCCGGTGCCATCGAACAGCGCACTGGCCCCGCCGAATTTGCTCTGCGCGGTGCTGATCTGCGCGTTGCCGGTGGCGGTGAATGTGTGGCCTTTCTGATCCGTGAACGTTGTGGAACCGTTCGTGCCATCCATGTGCAACAACGCCACCACGTTGTTCCAGTACGGGTCTTCGCCGGCCCCGATAATCCCCGAGTCCGCCACCTCGTTGGCCCAACTGTAGGTAGTGCCCGTCAGGCCCGTCTCGGTGCGCAGCAGCGTGCCGGCCTGGCCGTAGAGGCGCAGGGTGTAGGTGGTGCCAGGTTCTGGTCCGATATCGCCATACGTGGTGTCGTAGATGGTCGGCGTGGTCTGCTGGATGCGGTTGCGATGCGCCCAGGCGAGCGCCAGCGCGCCGCTGATCGTGTCCGGGTACGCGACGGTGTTGACCTTGAGGTTGCCCGGCGGATACGGCAGATTGGCGCGCCCGACCAGCGTGAGGCTATCCACCGGCGCATCGGCGATGGCGAGCTGCCCGCGGCCCGTGGTGGGCAGCACCTTGGCGTTGATGACCTCCCCGCTCACATACTCGGTGCGATCATTGCCGCTGTACGCATCCCAGAACCAGATGCGCGCGCCGCTGGCGTGGGTGGCCGGCACCGTGTCGAGGCAGCCCCGGCCCACCGTGATGCTGGTGGAACTGATCGCGTCGATGCGCACATGCTCGTTGTCGACCTGGGCGTGGGTGCCGATGGCGACCTCGGCCCAGTCCTCGGCGCTGGTGATCGGCCATACCGTTTGCGTGATCGTCACCGCGCCGTTCAGCAGCGCGTTGGGCGAGAAATCGAACGTGTCGGCTTCGAGGTACCCGCCGCCGGCATCGGTATACAGATCCGCGTTGATGGCCCCGCTGCTACGGCGCGCGGCGAGCATGAACCACGCGGCGTTGGCGTTGGTGGTCAGGGCGTTCTGGATGGCGGCATCGCCCATGATCTGGGCCAGCTCGTAATAGGGCGCTTCGATGGGCAAGCGGGTGGGTGATGCGGTGGCGACCGGCGATGGCGATATCCAGCCCTCGGGCGTCGGCGCCACCACCCCCACGGTGGGCATGGAAAACACATCCTCCACGCAGGTGATGCGCACCTGATTGCGCTGGCCATCGCCAAACGAGATGGTGACCACGCGCATCACCGTGCCCGCGCTCAGGCCGTATTCCGGCCACACCAGCTTGAACACATCGCCGATATTGAGATCAGCCGCCGCGCGGTTGGCGTAAATGGTGCAATGCGCCCTGGGCGTTGCCAGCACGCGCAGATCCCGCAGGGCAACCCGGCGCGCGACAGCCGCATTGGTGAACCCCGGGTATTCGATGGTGGTGTGATTCTCCACCCCCATCACCTGCACCAGGGCGATATCCTGCACCGACAGCGTGGCGATGTCGCCGGTGGCGGCATCCCAATAATTCACCGTGATGCTGTTGATCAGATCCCGGATGCCGGGCCGGTTGAACTCCTCCACGCGATCGATGTTGGCTGCATTGAGCACCAGCAGACTGCCGACGGTGTAGTCGTTGCGGATTAACTTGAGCTCGTAGTTGCCGGTGCGCAGGTTGACGCGCAGGCGCCCTTCGATGTGACGCTCGATCTCGCCGATGAAATCCGCGAGCGCGGTTTCCTGATCCCACAGGATCGAGATTCCCATGCCTTCGCTGTAGAGCGTATCAGCGACCGGTTGCCAGACCGCATCCGGGCACAACGTGGCGGATTTGCCCTTGCCCCAGACGGTGTTGGTGAGGCATTCGCGCAGGATGTGGGCGGGGTTGAGATCGCTCAATGCAGACGTTGCCAGCACACCGTTAACGTGCATGTAGTACAGCCCGGTCGCGCCGTCGCGCGAGAGGGAGACGAAATACCACTGGCCCAACGATAGGGGCTCGAACTGGGCGGTGTACTCGGCCATCGTCGCTCCATGGTCCGCACCCGACGAGAGGAATTTTTGCTTGTCCCCGTAAATAGACCATGCTGCATCTTGATAACTCGCGCTGGGCGGACCCGCGCTGAGCATCGGCGCCCCGTAATTGACGCTGACGAACCCATCGAGATTGATCCACGCCTCAAGCGTGAATGTGTCGCCGAGATCCTCATCACCGGGCGTAAAATTGATTTGCACGCGATCATCGACGCCGTCAAAAAAACAACTCGATCCGCCGAATTTGGATTTTGCCGTGCTCAAAGCTGCGCCGTTATAAGCGGCGGCGCTATGGCCCTTGGCATCGGTGATCGTCGTCGATCCATTCGTGCCGTTGAACAACAGGCAGAACAGCACGTTGGACCAGTAGGGGTCCGCGCCGCTGGTGTCGAATTCGGCCGTCGGCACGGCATAGCTGCTCACGCTGTAACGCGATACGCCCTTGGTCACACGAATCGAATCGATATACCCCTTGAACCAGCTCATGTAGCTCGTGAGCGAACCGCTGATCTCTTTCGCACAGCCAACATTGAGCCAGCCTGTAGCATACGGGTGCCAACCGTTCGCGTTGCTCAGTGGCCCGCGGACGCCGATCGGCGCCTTCGCGTCATACCACTGCGCCGCCCCATCCTGCAGCACATGGATGCGCTGCAACCGAAAATCCGGGGCCTTGAGGTAGTAATTCATCCCCAGATAAAACTGCCGCAGCACCATCGACACCACTTGCCGGAACGCGGGGATGTCGGTGCCGAGCTGGGCTTGCAGGTAATCGTTCTGGGCCTGGCTGGGGCCACCCATCAGCAGATCGATCGCGCCGGATACACCCCCCTCGCGCTTCTTGCCGCCGAACAGGTTTTCTGCGCTCACATCGATGCGGCCGCCGGTCGAAACGCCCGTCCACGCCACGCGCTTGTCGAAGCGGATGCGGGTGCAGTTGTCCACCGGACCATGGCACAGGGCCAGATGCTGGCCCAGGTAGTATTTGTAGCCGACGGTGGCCTTTTTACTGCCGCTCATGCGCCGGCCTCGATTGGATAGAGTCGGGCGTGCTCGGCGCGCGCTTCGGCGACCATGGCCAGCGCCTGGGCATCGCCCGTGCGCTCCAGCATCTCAGGCTCGACGCCGTGCAGCACAAAGCGGCGGATATCCGCATCGGACCAGCCGTTGCTCTGCAAAAATGGTTGCACGCCATTCCAGCAGTATTGCAATGCGCGCGCGTGTCGAATCGACACCAACACCGGCGGGGTACCACTCATTTTTTGCCACCCTTGGATTTGACCGCGACGGTTTTGAGATCGCCGTACCACACAACGTTCGGGGCGGCGATGTCGCGGGTGCCGAACAGCACGGGGATGCTGCCACCCTCTTTCGCCTCTGGCACTTTGATATCGCCGAGACCGCCGGGCTTGGGATTCTGCGGCTTCGGCGCCAGCATGGCGCTGAGCACCTGCAAGGCGATGGCAATGATGAGCTGTGGCCACATCGTTCAACCCTCCTGCGGAGTCAGGTTCACAACGCCCCCGAGGGGCCATAGGGGTTCTGGCTGGGGATCCAGGGAAAGCCGCCGTAGTTGACGTGGTTGGTAAAACGCGCCTGGCAGGTGGCCAGCGTGCGGTCGCAGCCCGGGTAGATCGTCACCGCGCCGGTGGCGAAGCCGGGGATGGGCCAGAACAGCGTCAGCGTGCTGCCGACGTGGCCGACGATAGTGCGCAGCGCGCCGCTCGCGGACTTGATCATGCCGCCCACGTAATAGCCGTCGGGTTGCGACGCGGCTTCTGTCACCGTTACCGTGTTGCCGCTGAACGCCGTGCAGGTGCCCGCTACCGCAAACGTCGCCTTGTTGAGCGTGCAGCCGCCGGAATACAGGCTGTGCCGGCAGTTTTTCTGATAGCGCGCGCGCAGGCCGTTGCGCTGAAACTGTTTGAACAGACTTTCGCCGGTGAGGGTGGCTTCGCTGTCGGTCGCGGATACGCCCCCCACGCCCCCTTTCCACACCACATAGGTGCCGCTGGCGTCCTGGCGATACAGGGTGATGTCGGAATCCACGTCTGGCGTGGCGGTCAGGTAGAGCTGCGCGAGCGCATGGGAGACCGGCAGCGTGATCTTGATGCCGTCCTGGCCCAGTTCTTCGCTCTGCTGGATCTCGGTGCGCGCGCTCGGCAGCGGCGGATAGCTGTTACTGGCATAAGTGATGGCGGTGTCGCCGCTGGTCCAGCGGTAGGTGGTGGCGCCTACCACCACTTGGAACAGATCGACGGACACGGCCATGCACGGGCTCCGGGGTCAGGGTTTCACGTGAACAGGGGAAGGTTTTCGGTCAGGGCTTGACGGCGCGGAACTTGATATCGCAGGACATCACCGCCGCGGAATGCCATTGCAGCGCCACCTGATCGGCCATGCGCCACAGCGGCAGATAACTGACGAGATCCAGCGCGCTCGGCGCGATGGTGATGCCCGGCGCCGCGATGGTGACGGTGGTGGTGCCGTCCCCGTTCAGCGTCGGTGCGCTCAGCTGTGTCGCCCAGCTGGTGCCGTCCTTGAACTGGAAAATGATGTGCTGGCGCGCCGGGTGGGCGGCGATGAACTGCGTCATGCCGGTGTCGGTGAATTTGGCGGTGGTATCGCTGGGGTTGATGGTCTGCACCAGATCCAGATCGGCATCCCAGGTCGGCAGGTACACCGGCACAAAGCTGCCCAGGCGCCGCTGCAGGAACGCCCGAAACGTCTGAATATCCGTGCGAGTTTCGAACAACCACCGATAGCCGCGCACCTGCTCGCCGTAGGCGCGGCGCGTTACCTTCGACCAGCCGCCCATGCCGGGGTCCAGCACGTCCGCCGAGGCGAGCCAACTGGTCGGGATCGCCTGCGCCCAGTTCGGCTCGGTGGCGTAGAGCTCATAACCGTTGTAGGTGGCGGGCGCCGCTGCGGTGGGCAGGTTCGGCGTGTCGCGCACCGGATCGATGGCCAGCTCCGCCGTGCCGCTCAGCACGGTACTGGTGATGCGCTCCAGATCCAGCGAATCGCCCAGCACGCCAAACACGCAGGGCGTCACCAGCGTGTCCGCCGCCCACGCCTTGGTGGTGGTCTGCGCCAGATTCACGGTGGCGCCGGATACGGTGCTGATATCCCGCACCTCGTAATCGTCCGCCGCGCGCCACAGCATCACCAGGCCGCCGTTGCTGAACGCCAGGCCCGTGTACCCGCTCAGTGTCAGCGCGGCCGCACCAATGCCCACGCCCGTGGCCAGCGCTGCCTGATCCGTCCACAGGGGGATAATCCAGTCGGCGGTCGGCTGCTGGCCGAACAGCATCGCGTCCAGGCGCTGGAATCCACCCCCATCGAGATAAAACGGATACCGCAGCGTGCGGCGCGGCTTGGCCCGCAACTGCGAGGGGTTTTCGGTGCCGTCGCGCGCCGGCAACAGCTCGGTGCGCCACTCCAGCGCTTCTTCGAGCGGCGCATCGGTGTTGGGTTCGGCGCTGAACACGGCGGCGGGCGATGGGTGCGACATGGGATTATTTCAGCCCCAGCGCGCCGCGATTGCGCAGCACCGCGTTGATCACGAACTTGTCGCCGGCCGGCGTGTTCATCACCGCGCGCATCAGCTCTTCCTTGTCCACGAAATTGAGGATGCGGGTGTTGCCGCCGGCTTGTTTGCGCCCGCGTTCGCTGGGTGCGCTGTCGGCCGGCAGTGCAAACGCCGGCGCGGGGAACCCAGCCAAGCCGCCGGTGGCGTGGCGCGACCAGTGATCGAGGGCGAGCATGCCGCGACGGTTGAATTCGTGCAGAAAGCCGAGCGCGCCGGGCTGCTGAACCACCGCGGCGCGGGTGACAAATTCGTTGTCCGACAACAGCGCTGGAATGCTGTCGCTAGTGCTGGTGCCTGGGCCTCGGATATGGCCGCCATCAGCGGCGCCGGTCGGCGAAAACAAGCTGCCGAACCAGTTGCCGATGGTGCTCAAAAATCCCCCGCCGCCGCTGGATGCGGCGCCGGTAGCCCCCGCGCTCGCCAGAGCGGCGG
>JBFWOQ010000083.1:0-6118 GCA_050250395.1 Porticoccaceae bacterium | reverse complement strand
TTATTCCGCCTATGTCCCCGACCTTCCGGGCTGCATAGCAACCGGCGCGACGGTGGCTGACGTAGAGCGCGATATCCGGGAGGCCATCGCCTTTCACATCGCCGGGTTGCGTGAAGACGGAATGCCAATTCCGGCGCCTGCCAGTGTAGTCGAGTACATCGACATCGCTGCATAATCCTGGCTTGTTGACGCGATGCCTGAAGTACGGTGTGCGCCATCAGGAGCCGATCATGCGCACGACACTCGCCATCGACGACGACGTCTTTGCTGCCGGCGTAGAGCCAGTAGCCGAAGCTGAAGAACGCCGGGCGAACGCCGACCGAAAGGCCAACGACCTCGCAGTAGAAGTCGCGCAGAGAATCGAGCAGCTCGCGCGGCGCTCGCAGATTGAAATGACAGATGCCGGAGACCTGCATGGTGGTGGCGAACGCCTGAAGTGGGCCGAGCCGTGAAGCGGCGTCGGCTTGGACGAAAGGTCGAACCAGCCGCAAAAAATACCAAGCCCCAAGTCAGCGGCCGTGCGGCCAAAATCATACTGCGGCCCTTGGATCGATGGATTACGGCAGTTGGCGGGACGGCAGACGGCGGTCCAAATTTTGCCTGGAGCTGTGGGATCAGATGACGGAAAGGCCAAACCGGCGAACGGTTCAGACCACCAGCGCATCAACCAGATCGTGCCGACCAGCAGACTGCGTAGACCTGGCCAGTTCCCACCCTGCACTCATCAGACTACCCGATGTCTTGGGCTTCATGGGATTGCCCCTTCAAACCATGACAGAATGCGCTTTCTCCCATCAAAGCGGATTTGGAGGTTGCAATGTCGAGCGCCGGCTATCACGAACCCATCGACGAGCTGTCGGACCAAGTGCGCGATATGCATCGCGCTATTGTTTCCCTGATGGAAGAACTTGAGGCGGTGGATTGGTACAACCAGCGAGCGTGCGCGTGCAGGGATCCCGAGCTCAAGAAGATTCTTGAACACAATCGCGACGAGGAGAAAGAGCACGCCGCGATGGTGCTGGAGTGGATCCGTCGCAACGACGAGCGCTTTTCGCACGAACTCAAGGACTATTTGTTCACCACCAAGAGCCTCAGCACCGATGCACACGGTCACTGAGTTGCAGGCTTAGGGCCTTCCGCCTGCATGATCAATCGGACACCCTACACGTAGGCTGGCGGTGAGCGCAGCGAACCCCAGCGTCCGCGTAAACAGCGCGTCAACCGAACGGGTATCGCCCTGCCCTCCTCCGGACTACCCCACTGCCACGCTCGCGTACACAGTGTAGAATACGAGCACCGCCTAAACAGGGGAGAGCGGAGATGCTATCGATATGTGCACAAAACAAAAGGCGCGCAGCGCTACGCTTGGTGGTCCGCGTACTGGTGTTGCTTTGCTTGCTGACAACAGTTGCGCCTCTGATTGCTGCACCTCGTGAACTACAACTATTGCCCGCACCTGGCCAACAGGTTGAATTTGATGCTGGTCACGCAGTAGTTTTTTCCCGCGGGCGATACGTCGTCGCTGCGGAAGTTGAGGGCATCAATCGGAAGAACGCCTGGGTTGGATTTGATATCGTCAATAATTCCGACAAAGCGGTAACGGTCACCGAAGACTCCGTTACCGCAAGCGACGGCAGTGGCTCCCTGGTGATACTGAAGTCAGCCGCAGTCCTGAAAAAGGAAAAAAATCGCCAAGTTTGGGAAGATATCGGCGCCGGGGTGACTACTGGCCTCAACGACCACCACGCCAACCAAGCCGGCGATTATACGACACGTGGCACCTACAGTGGCCGCGCGGGCTCAACCAGTGTGAGAGGCAGCTACACAGCGTCGGGAACGGATCAGGTGGCAGTCGAGCTGGCAAGGGACAGGGCGAGCAGAGAAAACCAACAGACGCTGACGGATCTCGAAAGAATGCAGTCGGCGCGAGAAGACGTGTTGGCGAACACACTGTTTCGGGCGCAGACCATCAGACCCGGAGAATCCTATTATGGTCGACTGCAGGTTGTATTGCCAAAGGCCCAAAAGCGGCAACCGCAGTCGTTTGGAATGACAATCACGGTTGGAACGGAAAAGCACCAATTCATCGTCGTCGTAGACGGCGCCCCGACTCCGGCCATGCTGCAAACCGTGGCCGCGCTGCCGAGGTTACAGCCACAGATTGACGCAATCTTGAGGCGCTTTGTGGTTATTCCACAAGCCGCAGATGATACTGCGCGCTTGGACCGGGTTGCGGTTTTTGACATCGCTTGGACGCTGAATGGCCATCGTGAGGCTGGGCCTATCAAAGGAATGCTGCAACTTCGTGATGGCGATGGGCTAGGTGTCGATCTTTTTTGGGAGATTTCCGCTGAAAATGCGAAACTTGGTCGATTTTTTGAAGAGGGCACCCAACAAACTTTGTGGATGGACAATGAGGCCTCAGAGTGGCTGTTGCAACAAGCTGAAATTGGTGCATTGCCTGAGTTGAGTTTTGTCATTGGACAACCGGAATCACCAGAGTCCCAATGACAAACATGCGGGGAACTTGGTGGACGCAGTCCGGGACATCCATGATTTTCGCCTCCCAAAATCGCAGCTTTCGGCTCATATTTGGTTGGGTATGAATCTGACTAACCTTATTCGTTAGGTACCATCCGTTAGCCGCCGCATGATGATGTGCGTTTCGCCCGTGACTCCCAGTCGATGCATCTCGAGCGATAGTTTGGTTGCCTGAACTTCATGTGGTTCGAACGTGGCCACCTGTGAGATGACGTTGCCAGTCTCTTCGTCTCGATATTCCCGAGCACTTGCAATTGGCACGAGACGCTCCACCAAGTAAATTTCACCGGAAAAATTAATCTCTCTTATTCTCACAGCACCGTGTGCAGTCTCCACCACGAAGTGATCATCATCATTCACATATCTAACTCTCAGGCGAATGCTCTTGTGGTCACCATTTGGGGCAAGGCTTTCAGTCAGGTCTCCGGCCTCCCGCACCACGGCAGCGAAGGCGCTTCTGAGTTCCACCAGCGCCCCCGTCCTGCAATTCTTTATCAACGCGGCTTCAACACTTTTGCTTGCGAAGGCCTCATACAAGGCTGCTTTTCGATCAGTCGACTCTGATTCGTCGACCAAGAGAGTGGCATGTTTGAAGCGCGTCAATGTTTTTCTAAGTTGAAAGTGGCTGATGGGCAGCCATTCTGAGAACTCTCTTGACGTTAGCGATCTCACTTCGCGAAGCTCAATACCTTCCCTTCTCGCAAAATCAACTGCACCGGCCGCGAATCCGGTTGTTGACACTGCTGTCACCTTATTAAAGCCAAACCGAGCGCGCCGACCGTATAGCTGTTCGATCCAATGTGCTGGAGCTCGTCCCGCCGCAGGCCGATCCCTGCATTCAATCAACCAGGCGATTGCTGTCGTGCCGATCTTCCCTCGAATTTCGACATCGAACTCTGCAATTTGCACGCCATCGTCATTGTAGATTCGCTGGTTCGACTTTACCTCGAAGCCGGCCGGCAAGAACGTCTCTTCGACGAAAGCTACGAGTCCTTCAAGTTGCTTCCCGTCCGCTGACATATGGCACCTTACGATCAGCATTGATCTGTCGCGCCAGCATAGCAACAGCCATGGCGCGGCGCACTGCGAGACAGATAAACCGCGTAGGACTAAACCGCCCGCGCGATGGTGGTTTTGGGGATTTGTAGGCTTGGTCGCCGTGCGTCCGCGACTCGTTGGGTCCAGCAAGGCAGTTCGGCGGTGGCGCAGCCCGGGACGCAGTCCGGGGCACCCATTATTCCCGACGGTTGTTGTTAGTCGGGTGCCGGGTGAGGGGAGAGCGATGGATTGCGGAACGGGGCTTTGTGGGAGTGATTCGGCGCAGGCTTTCCGGGCGACCGAATTGCGATTGTCTGCGCTGGTCGGGTCGGTGGTGGTGCGGTGGCGCGCTTCGCTGTTGCGATGGCGGTGGAAGGCGTTGCCGAGCTGGTGCTCGGCGCTCCCAGGGTTGGGCGATCCGGCTTGGGGTGGTGAGGCTGGCCGGGTGGGTGCTCGGCGCTGCCGGGGACGATTCGATCAGCACGGCAGTTGGACACCCACATTTTGCCTGGAGCAGTGGAATCAGGTCTACCAAAGAACGAACCGGCGATCGGTCCAGACCACACCAGCACATCAACCCGGTCGTTCGGACCAGCGCACTGCGTTGACCTGGCCGTTCCTCCCGTTCTGTGTCCATCGGCAGAGTGGGTGTCCGGGGCTTCTTCCGGGGCTTCTCCCTTCAAACCATGACAGAATGCGCTTTCCCCCTATCTGATCGGACTTGGAGGTTGCAATGTCGAGCGCCGGCTATCACGAACCCATCGACGAGCTATCGGACCAAGTGCGCGATATGCATCGCGCTATTGTTTCCCTGATGGAAGAACTTGAGGCGGTGGATTGGTACAACCAGCGAGCGTGCGCGTGCAGGGATCCCGAGCTCAAGAAGATTCTTGAACACAATCGCGACGAGGAGAAAGAGCACGCCGCGATGGTGCTGGAGTGGATCCGTCGCAACGACGAGCGCTTTTCGCACGAACTCAAGGACTATTTGTTCACCACCAAGAGCCTCAGCACCGATGCACACGGTCACTGAGTTGCAGGCTTAGGGCCTTCAGCCTGCGTGCTCTGCGTCGGCAATGCAGGCTTCGCTACAGATGCCTTGCATCGCGCGCAAACCGGGACACCTGTGATTTTCGACGGCTACTGAAGATCGGGTGCCGGGTGTGGGGAGGGCAGTGCACTGCGGGGCCGCGCATTTCGGGGCTGGCTTGGCGCAGGCTCCGGGTGATCGAAGCGCGGTCGTTTGCGCTGGTCGGGTCGGTGGTGGTGCGGTGGTGTGCATCGCTGTTGCGATGGCGGTGGAAGGCGTTGCCGAGCTGGTGCTCGGCGCTCCCAGGGTTGGGCGATCTGGCTTGCGGTGGTGAGGCTGGCGGCGTGTGAGGTTGGCCGGCTGGGTGCTCGGCGCTGGCGGGGACGATTCGATGGGCACGCTGCGCTTTGCCTGCCCCAAGCAGCATGGCGGAGGACCCATCCTACTTGCTGGCCAGTGCCCACCCTGTGCGCATCGGAAGATCGCGAGTGCTGCGCTTCTGGTTCAACGTGAGCGAGGGGATTCGCGCCGTGCGGGGCGGGGTGCGGGAAGCTCTCGCTCCGCCAGTCTGCCGGTAACAAACCTGTGCAGAACGCTGGCGATCAGGGTCTGGTACGGCATGCCCTGCTCAAGCGCTCTGGCCTGGATATCGCGCAGATCGAGCGAGGACAAGCGGATGTTTACTCGCTTGTCCTTGATCGCGGTAGCCCGCGCTGCGGCGCGCATCCGCTGCAGCTCGGCCTTGCTTGCGATCGGCTTGAGCTTGCCGGACTCGTAGGCCGCAAGGACTTGGCTCTCATAGCTATCGAGTTCAGGCATCGTCGGACTCCTTGGCGATGAAATCGCGGGTGGCCTTGCGGCTGGGGATGATGGTCTTGAGGAAAAAGTGATCAGCTTCTTCCACAAATGGAACCAAATAGCCGTAGCCGGCCACCTCGACCACCATGATTTTTTGGCGCGGGTATTTTGCCGGGCTTGGGTGTGGCACGACTTCCAGCAACGCGCCAGCTTCAACCGCCGTGGTGATTTGTTCGAAGCACACGCCCCGCTGATGCCTGAGTATGTCGTTCTTCTCGTGCGCCCAGCGGAACGGCTTCATGGGTTGGGATGCTAGCACCCTGTGTGCCGTTTGTCCTCAACCAGATGATTGCTCAGGCGAGCAATTTTCGCCTAACAGTTGTTGCAGGCCGAGTTGTTCGGCTTCGCTGAAGCCGGCGGCGCGGCGGGCGCTGTGGTTGAACGGGGGGCGGAGGATGCTGGCGGCGTGTGCGCGGACCAGAGCGAGAAAGGTTGTATCCGGGTCGAGCCGTTGTTGTTGGCAGCAGTAGTTGAACCAGCGGGTGCCGGCGGCGACGTGGGCGATTTCTTCGTGCAGGATGATGTCGATCAGGGCGGCGCTGTCGTGGTCGCCGGCGCGGCGCAGGCGTTCGATCATGCCTGGGCTGACATCCAGGCCGCGGGCTTCGAGTACCCGCGGCACCAGGGCCATGCGCGCCAGGCAGGAATGCG
>JBFWOQ010000082.1:0-6166 GCA_050250395.1 Porticoccaceae bacterium | reverse complement strand
GGCATGCCCACTTCGCCGGCCATGATTTCGCCCAGTTCATCGATGCGGGCAGTGAGGCCCTCGCGCAGTTTCATCAGCAGGGCGCGGCGTTCCTGGGCGGTGGTCTGACCCCAGGTCTCGAAGGCGCGGGCCGCGGCTTCGACCGCGCGGTTGGCGTCGGCTTCGACACCGTCCGGGACGCGGCCCATGACCTCCTCCGTGGAGGCGTCGATCACGTCCAGGGTGCCGGTGCCCACGGGGGTTACCCAGGCGCCGTCGATGTAGAACTTGTCGCGAATTCTCATGGCTGGTCTCCGTCGAGGGTCTGCGATCTGGTTCCGATGCTAGACCCTGGCGCGGACGACGGCAAACGGCATTCCTGTGCGACCGCCACGGACGGCGGAAACCGACTGTAGGGTGGGCAAAGGCCGATAGGCCGTGTCCACCGGGATTCGGCTCGGTGCCGGGCGAAGATCCGCGTGGGCACGCTGCGCTTTGCCCACCTGCCGCGTTTTTACACGGCCTCGGGGCGGGCATCCAGAAGGCTCTGAGATCCCTGGGTTCCCGCTTGCGCGGGAACGACGATCAGGTGGTTATTCGATGCATCCCTAGCGCGTGGCGCCGGCCGCGCGCCAGCGCGCAATGCCGGCGGCATCGAGCCCGAGCCACTCGGCCAGTACCTGGTCGGTGTGCTGCCCGAGCGTCGGCGCGGGGTCGAAGGTGGCGGGATCGCTGCGCGAGAGCTTGACCGGATTGCCCGGGGCATGGGTGCGGCCGCCGTCGGGATGGCCGACCTCGACCACCATCTCGCGGTGGCGCACCTGGGGATCGGCGAGCGCCTGGCTGAAGGTGTTCATGGGCGCGCAGGGAATGCGCACGGCTTCCAGTCGTTCGAGCCAATACGCATTGGTGTTGGTCGCGAAGATCTCGCCCACCCGGCGCTCGATCAGGGCCTTGTTGGCGAGCCGGCCGGGCTGATGATCGAACTCCGGTTGGCGCAGATCGTCGGCGCCGAGCACTTCGAGCAGGCTCTGCCAGAAGTCGTCGAAGATCACCGCGATCACGATGAAGCCGTCGCGGGTGCGAAAGCTGTTGTAGGGCACATGGACGAAATGGGAGTTGCCGATGGGCTGGGGATCTTCGCCCGACAGAAAATGCATGGTGGCCATGTAGCTCATCATGGCGATCTGGCCGTCCAGCATGGAGATGTCGAGATGCTGGCCGAGGCCGCTGCGCTCGCGCTCGTAGAGGGCAGTGAGGATGCCGACCAGCCCGAACAGGCTGCCGCCGAGATCGGCGATCGGCAGCCCCGAGCGCAGCGGATGCGCGGCGTCGCTGCCGGTGATGGACATGTTGCCACCATAGGCCTGCACCACCTGATCGAAGGCGGTGCGGTTGCGTCCCGGGCCGGTCTCGCCGAACCCGGTCACCGAGCAGGTGATGATGCGCGGGTTGATGGCCGCGAGGCGATCATGGTCGATACCGAGCTTGGCGGTGACGCCGACGCTGAAGTTGTCGCACACGATATCGGCCTGGGCGACCAGCTCGTAAAAGAGTTCGCGCCCGGCGGCGGTCTTGAGATCGATGACCAGGCTCTTCTTGTTGCGCGACAGGCACAGAAAATAGGCGCCCATGCCGGCGATGGAGTGTTTGGGATCGCTGGCCAGCAGGCCGCGGGTGCGCTCGCCTTCGGGCGGTTCCACCTTGACCACTTCGGCGCCGAGATCGGCGAGCGTCATGGTGGCGAAGGGACCGGAAAGGATATGGGTCAGATCGAGGACGCGGACGCCCGCGAGGGGTTTGGACATGGCGCCGGCCCGTGAGTGATTGGGGCCGGCATTGTGGCATCAAGTCGGAACCGGCAAAACCCGGCGCCGCTGGCCGGCGTCAGCCGCGGGATTCAGGTCTGCAACAGCTCCTCGGGAGGCTGTTCACAGTCGAGTTTTTTGCCGAGCAGCACGCCGATGGGTTCGAGCAGAAACGCATCGTCTTCGCAGGCAAAACTGATCGAGGTGCCGGTCTTGCCGGCACGGCCGGTGCGCCCGATGCGGTGGACATAGTCCTCGGGCTCTTCCGGCAATGTGTAGTTGATGACGTGGCTGATGCCGTCGACATGGAGCCCGCGCCCGGCCACGTCGGTGGCGACCAGCACCTTGAGCCTGCCGCTTTTGAACGCGTCGAGCGTGCGCACGCGCTGGTTCTGGGCGACCTCGCCGGACAACAGTCCCGCCTCGATCCCCGCCGCCCGCAGACGCTCCTGGAGCTTGCGGCACTGATCGCGGCGGTTGGCGAAGACGATGGCGCTCTCCACTTCGGGATCGCGGAGCAGATTGCGCAGCAGCGCGAATTTCTTGCGGGTCTCGGTGATGTATACCTTCTGCTCCACCGACTCGGCCGCCACCCGCTCGGGCTCGATCTCGACGAACACGGGGCGCTCGGTCCACTGCTCCGCCAGGCGATGGACGTCGTCGGTGAAGGTCGCGGAAAACATCAGGGTCTGGCGGTGCTCGGCCTTGTTGGGCGTCAGGCGGACGATGCGCCGCACCTGGGGAATGAAACCCATGTCCAGCATGCGGTCAGCCTCGTCGATCACCAGAATCTCGGCCTGATCGAGGTAGACGTCGCGGCTGTTGCAGAAATCGAGCAGGCGTCCGGGCGTCGCCACCAGAATGTCGCAGTGACGCTGGTGCAGGTGCTGGCGCTGCTTGTCGTAATCCATGCCGCCGACCAGGGTGTGAACCTCAAGATCGGTGTATTTGCACAGATCCTTGGCGTCCTGGGCGATCTGCATCACCAGCTCCCGCGTCGGGGCGATCACCAGCGAGCGCGCCTCGCCGGCAAAACGCTCGCCTTCGACCGGGTTGCTCAGCAGGTCGGTGATGATGGTGATCAGGAACGCCGCGGTTTTACCGGTGCCGGTCTGGGCTTTACCCACCACGTCATGGCCGCGCAACGCAAAGGGCAGCGCGCGCGCCTGGATCGGCGAACAGTAGCGAAAGCCCAGGTCGGCGATGGCGTGCAGCAAAGCCGGCGCGAGGTCCAGATCCTGAAACCGCACCATGCCCGGCTGGGGCTCAACCTGGAACTGGTCCGGACTCCACGCGGCCTGCCCGGCGGGGGCGGCCTGGTCGGCGCGATTGCCACGCCCACGGGGGCGGCGGCCGGATCCGCTGGCCGCCGGGCTCGATTGCTGGGGATCATTCATGCTGGAAATTATTCACGACTCCAGTTGCGGCCGCCCGCAGAATGCGAAAGGCGGCGGGATCGAAAATCGGCAGGATTGTAGCACGGGGGTCGAGCCGCACCGGCGCGCTCAATCGGCCGCGAGCGCGCCGGTGCGCCGGGCCAGCCAATAATCGAGGCTGACGTAACGCCCTCCCCCGGAGAAAAACAGACTGAGCAGCATGATGAAGTAGGTGGCGGCAAACTCGATGCCGTTATTGAGCACCACGAAATTGCCCTTTTCCGTCAGCCAGTCGTAGTTGCCGTGTTCCCGCAACAGGTTGCGCGCCGCGCCCACCCGCTTCCCCACTTCGACACTGTTCTCCAGACTCCGCTCGGCGGCGGGTATGCCCACCATCGCCAGCACCTTGGCGGTGCTGGTATCGGGATCGCCGGGCGCGATCGCGAACCAGCCGTGCTGCCAGTGCACGGTGGCGGTGGCGACCGCCATGGAAAACATCAAGGGCAGCGCGAACCAGCGCACCGCGAGGCCGACCAACAACGCGAGCCCTCCGAACAATTCGGCGCTCGCCGCCAGCGCCACCATCAGCGTCGGAGCCGGCAGCCCAAGCCCCCAGTCCGGATTGCCGAACCAGGCGACCATGTCGTCCCAGTTGCGAAACTTGTGCAGCCCGACAGCGATCATGACCGGTGCGAGATAGAGCCTCAGCAGCAGCGGTGGCAGGCCGTCGAGATGGCGCAGACGCCGAAACAGTTGCTGATGCAGTTTGCCGTAGGTGGTGATCAGTGCGGACATTGGCGACACTCCGGTCAGGTGGCGTAGAGAGCGCGGCGGCGGAAATCCCTGCCGCGCGGTAAGTGTGGCGAAATCAACGGGGAAACACCGGATTCTGGGCCTCGGCTTTCGCGTAGTAGCGGTCGAGGGGTTCGGATTGGCCGAATTCGGTGACGATACGGGCGTGACTGCGCTGCAAATCCCGCGGACTGCGCACGCCGCAGCTGTGGGCGATCACCCCCACTTCGCGAACCAGATTGGCGACGTAATGGGCGACGCGCGCCGCCTTGTCGGCGGGGTCCAGCCCGCGCTGCAAGTCCGGGTTGTGAGTGGTCACTCCGGTCGGGCAGGTGTTGCGATTGCATTGCATCGCCTGGATGCAGCCCAGCGCGAACATGAAGCCCCGCGCCGATACCACGAAATCAGCGCCCACGCACAGCGCCCAGGCCACGTCGACCGGCAGGATGAGCTTGCCGGCCGCGATGACCCGAATGCGCTCCCGCAGCCCGTACTCGCGCAGCGTGTCCACCACCGCGGGCAGGGTCTCGCGAATACCCAGCCCGGCATGATCCATGAGGCTCTGGGGCGCCGCGCCGCTGCCGCCGTCGCCGCTGTCGAGCGCGATGAAATCCGGCGCGGCCTGCTCCAGCCCGCGCCGCAGTACCGCCCGACAGAGCTCGTCGAGAAACCCGCTGCCGCCGATCACCAGCTTGAAGCCGACGGGCTTGCCGGTGATCGCGCGAATATGGCCAATCATGTCGAGCAACTGTTCGACATTGCGCACTTCGGGGTGGCCGTTGGGGCTGATGGAATCCCGCCCGACCGGAATGCCGCGGATACGCGCGACCTCGTCGGTCACCTTGATTCCCGGCAGGATGCCGCCCTTGCCGGGTTTGGCGCCCTGACTCAGTTTGAGCTCAAACATCCTGATCTGTCGGTGCGCGGCGAGTTCGCGCAGGCGCTCGTCGCTGAGGTGCCCCTGGGCATCCCGCACACCGTATTTCGCGGTGCCGATCTGAAAGACCAGATCGCAGTCGCCGTCGAGGTGATAGGGAGAAAGCCCGCCCTCTCCGGTATTGAGCCAGCAGCCGGCGCGCGCGGCGCCGCCCGACAGGGCCAGCGTCGCCACTCTCGAAATGGCGCCATAGCTCAGGGCGGAGACGTTGAAGAACGACCGCGCCAGATAGGGGTTGGCGCAGTACGGACCTATCAGCAGCGGATCGGCCGTCACCGCATCCTCTTCCAGGGTGGGAAAGACGTCCGGCACGAAGAGCACGGCGCCGGGCGCGGTGAGGTTGGCCGTGGAGCCAAACGCGAGGGTGCTGTCGACGTTCTTGGCGGCGCGATAGACCCAGCTGCGCTGCGCGCGGTTGAACGGCATTTCCTCGCGATCCATGGCGAAGAAATACTGGCGGAAGAAATGCCCCAGACGCTCGAACCGATAGCGAAAACGCCCGATCACCGGGAAGTTGCGGCGGATCGCGTGACGCTTCTGTCGCACATCCTGGGTGTACATCCACAGGATCGCCAGCACGCTCATGACCAGCAGGGCGAGCACTGCCACCGCGAACACCTGCAATCCGATCATCCAGACCGACAACCCGTCACTCACCATGCATTCCTCATCGTGTCGTTCGCCAAACGTCGTCCGTTGATCCGTGCCCCAGCTCCGTCGGTCGCCTCACCACGCGCCAGCCGCTTGGCAGCGACCGAGCGGATGGCTATGATCCGCCGATGTCGACACCCCAATCCAGACCCGCCGCTATCGACCCCCGCCGTTCACGGCGCACCCGCTTCATCGCGCTGGCCAGGGTCTATGACCACGCCAGCCGCAAGGTGATCGGTTACCTGGGCGATATCGCCACCGGCGGCATGATGCTGCATGCGCACGACCAACTGTCCATGCCGGGTTCGCGCCTGGTGACCATTCACCTGCCCCATCCCGACAAGGGCATGGTGGCCATCGACGCCGGGATCAGGGTCGCCTGGCAACAGAAGGATCCGGGCGGATTGCGGCAGCGGCATGTCGGCTGCGAATTTGTCGCCATGGATCCCACCGACCGCCTGCTGCTGTTGCAGACCGCGCGGGCCTACGGCATCGCCTAAGGAAGCGCTGATTTATTCGTCATTCCCGCCCCCGATCGGAGTCGGGGGCAGGCTTCAGCGGGAATCCATACGTCCGCAACTGATTGAGACTGCGGGAAAACCTGGATGCCCGCTTTCGCGGGC
>JBFWOQ010000081.1:0-6174 GCA_050250395.1 Porticoccaceae bacterium | reverse complement strand
CCAAGGTCTTCGCGCACTTTCGCGCGCTCAGCCAGAACCGCATCGTGATCCTGATCTCGCATCGCTTTTCGACCGTGCGCATGGCCGACCAGATCATCGTGATCCAGGACGGCCGCATCATCGAACACGGCAACCACGCGCAACTGCTGGCCCAGGCCGGCCATTACGCGCATTTATTCGCGCTGCAGGCGCGGGGTTATCAATAATCCGGGTGCGCGGCCACCAGTCGACCGTCGCCCCGGCGAACGCCGGGGCCCAGTGCTGATCTTGCCGAGCTCTCCCAGCACTGGGTCTCGGCGCGGGCGTAGCCCGGCCTGCCCTGCGCCTGTCGAAGGGCCGGGACGACCGGTCAATCGATTGGAATGCCCAGATCGGCGGCGGTTTCCAGCAGTTCGATCTGGGCCTCGGCTTCGGGGTTCTGGGTCGGTGGGGGTGGGCAGGCGGCGAGCACGGCATCGTTGTAGCGCAGCGTGCCGGTCTCGGCCACGCGCAGGCCGGGGAAGGTCGGCAGCGCGGGCGCGGCATCGACATCAGGTGGCGTGATGTTGCCGTTGCTGGTGTCGTAGAGCACCGGGGCGATGATCTGGCCGAACGCCTGGCCGCGGCGCCGCTCGACCGGCTGCTGGCACCAGGTCTCCGTGGTCGCGGCGGGATTGTCGGCGCAGGTCAGCGGCGCGGCCAGCATCGCCGCCGGGATCGATTCCCGTCCGGCCTGATGAATGGCGCCACGGGTGAACCAACTGCGCTGCGGGGCGCTGGGATTGGGCGCGTTCATCACCGGGGTGACGCGCACGCTGAACTGCTGGGTCGGCGAGGCGGGGATCGCAAACAGCATGGCCAGGCGCACCACACCCGGATCGGGCACCGGCACGCCCAGGATTGGCGCCCCGGCGACCGGTTCGCCGAACCAGGCGAAGCGGCTGTCCGCCGCCGCCCCGGTACACACCCGCAGAAAGTCCGCGTTCTGGAACGGGAACAGCCCGCCGAGGTGGAACACCCACTGCGACGCGCCGACATTCCAGTAGTAGTCGGTGTTGTTCCAGATGCCGACGAAGGCCGGCTCGCGCGCGTCGTAACTACCGAGGGCGATGCCGTCAGGTTCTTCGCCCAGCGCACCGCGATAGACGACCTGGATGAACAGGTCGGTGGCATTGACCGGGATCGGGTCGGCGCTGAAGTCGAACACCTTCTCGACCGGTGCCGCCGGCCCAGCCACACCTTCGCCACCGGGCAGATCGGCGACGCTGGCGATGGTCAAGGGCGCCGAGACCGCGATCTCCTGAAAACCGGTACGCGGGGTGGTATCCGGCGGGCAGTTCGGTTCGGTGACGGTGCCGGTACTCGGCGGCGGCGCAAAATCCCGCAGCCGCTCGCCGCTCAGATCGGGCTGGTAGCAGGTGTTGCGGTGAAAGCGCGCGACCGCGACCAACACCCCGTTGCCCGAGGTCTGCGGCAGGGCCGGCGCCACCGGGCCGGATTCGAGGATCGCCTCGCTGACATTGCGCACGTTCAGCCGCAACTTCTCGAAGCCGAAGATGCGCCCGTCCGGGCGACGTGGATAGCCTTCGGCATCCATCGTATGCGGCTCGCCCTGGTTCAACACCGCGAATGCCTTCTGCGCGGTCGGCGTCACTTCCAGCCGGCCGCGAAAGAAGTAGTCGATCAATCCGGTGCCATAGCTGATGGCGCGCGGGATCAGCAGATCCGCGTGGACGCTGTACTGATCGAGGGTAATGATGTCGCCTTCGTCGCCAGCCAGAGGCACACCAGACCAGATGCTTCGCCGCAGCAAGGGAATCTTGCCGCCGAACGGCTGCAAGGGTGGATCAATGAAGCCGGGTTGGATGCTGTCGCTTGGCGTCCACAGCACATCCCCTACGGTCAAGGTCCCAAACAAGTTGGAGTTGCCGATCGGCCGCTCAAGGAAGCTCAGCCCGGGGTCGGTGTCAGTGAAGGGTGGCGAGCTATAGTCACTGGAGAAAATGCTGCCTTCCGAGTAGACGTTGCGATTGGTGAAGTCGGCCAGTCCGCGGCGCTCGCGAAAATCCGCATCGCTGGCGCGGGTAGTGAAGAACTCGATGGCCCTCGAGAACATCGGCCTGGGGTAGTTGCCGATTTGGATCGGGGGCACACTCGCCTGGGTGGAAAAGAAGGAACTGAAGGCATCCTTTTCGCCCCTGGGGCTACTGACTTCACTGCCCAAAGTGGCACGGTAGTTGACCCAGATTTCATAGGTGCGTCGCGCTTGGGAGGTCGCGAACAAGTCGTCGAACCAGTCGCCGGAGGTCGGATTGTGGCGGTCGTTGCGTACATGTTGGGGTTGTGCCGTGTCCTGCAAGAGATGCAGTACTTGGCCCAGCGATTTGATGCTGCTCGCCCAGCAGGCGCGCCGCGCACCGGCGGCCGCAACCGCGTCCGAAGGGTTGCTGCCGCGGTGGGTCAGCGCGCACCACTCGGCCTCCACGGCGTCGGCATAGCTGAAATGATTGCGTCGGGCCGGGTCCGGCGCTGCGGGCGATACGCCCGCCGCATCGACCGCGCCCATCGCCCAATCGGTGGCCTTGACGCAGCCGGCGGGGATGACCCCCGGCAGTATCGAACAAGGCAACGCCACCGTCAGCGACCGATTCAATATCGGGTCATAGAAGTGGTGGTAAACCCGGGTCAGTTCGCCGTGGGGATCGGCATCTGGGGGCGTTTCTTCCTTGTAGCTGGTTCGGAGCAAATCGTCTTCGCGCACGGCACCGCGCAAAAGCCAAGCCTTCAGTTGCAACTGCCTTGCAGCGGCGCCCCGAAAGTTCTCCGGGAATTGTTGTAGTTCATAGGCGTCGATTTTCCGACGGAAGGTCTCACCGATCAGACCCTGCTGCCACACCGACGGCTCATAGTCGAAGTAGGCATCGCGTTCCGGCGCGTAAGGCACGGCATCCGGAAAGTGAAACGGCTGTTCGGTCTCGAAACGATCCAGACCCAGCCGCTCGATGGTACTGGCCTGTGCCAGCACCGAGCGATCGAAGCTGTGGAAGGTCATCAGCGCGTGGGTGTCGGTTTCATAGGCTGCGGCAACTGTGCAGATGGCCAAACCGAATAGCGCGAACCTGGCCTTGCGTATTTTGGCTTTCATGATCGTGGCCTCCGGATGTTGGGCTGTAGTTGGGACAAGCGATCGACCTGCTGCCGCATCAGGTCGCATAGCGCCAGCTTCTGGGTCAGGGTGAAATCAGGGCCCTGTGGACGCTGACCAGGAACCGTTGGGGCAGTCACGGCCGACCAGAGAATCCAGACGGGGTCAATGGAACCGGCAGCCACAGGCGCCACGACGGGCGTAGTCATGGCGACAGTTTCCCTGAAGTCATGGATAGGTGGAAAACCTGATTGGCCTGCTCTCGCAATACTCTACAAAGCGCTTGCTTCTGCTCCGCATTGAACGTCAACGAGGCCGCTGCGCCATTCAATGAATCGGCCGGATAGTTGCGGTCTGGCCAGGGAAAGTCGGTGGCTGCCTGAACATAGCTATCCAGCTCGCGGCGTGCAGAAGCAGTCGAGTCGGGTACGGGTGCGTCTGATCCAAATCTGGCCCTCAGCCAACTTTCCGTCATCGACCGCTGCTGGCGCAGCACGGTCGCCACCTGTACGAAGCGCAGCAACCGACGATCCTCCGGCTCCGGCCCCGGTGTTTGACACCAACTGTCGATCTCATCGCCGACCACTACTTGGAAGAACCTGCTCCACTGCGGCCAGGTCGCTTCGGGTTGCGGATAAAAGCTGATCCCGGCCGGAAAATCATCGCGGCTGGCCCTGCGTCCGTCTGGGGAGTCGGCAACCCGGCGCACAAAGGGCCAGGGCTGGCCGGGCTTTGGCTTCACGAACGTAAGAAAATGCTCCCCGCCGGTAGCCGATTTGCCGGTGTCCGGATCGACCGACTCGTAGCCGTTCTTGTAAGCACCGTACTCAACCAGAAACTTGGTGTACCCGAACGATTGGAAGGCGTCGTAGGCGCTCACCCGGTAGCTGAATTTTCCCTCCTGATCGGTCTGTACCACCGTGCTCAGCGGTGAAGTCATGCCAGTTTGCCCTCCTTCGGGGATGTACCAGTTGCGATGTCCTTGGCTGTCGTATGGCTGCGCATAGGCATGGATATAGATCAGCACCCACACCCCCGGCACCGGTTGTCGGGTGTCGTAATCGACGATCTGCCCGCTGGCGACGATATCCGGGCGCGGGCCGTGCAGGCGCCAAGTGTCGTAGGCCACCTGCGCCGCAATCAGTAGGCCGATCAGCGCAGCGGGCAGGCACAGCCAGGGGTGGCGACGGCACCAGCGCCAGACCTTGCGGAGAATCCCGGCTTGGTCTGTAGCACCGGCTGTCGCGGGGGTATCGACGGGTGTGGTCATGGTTGATCGCCGAAGCCATCACATCGCGACAATGCGCCAGATGCCATCGCTGCCGCGCGCCATCTGCACCTGAAAAAGCTGCGCGCTGCCGGGCGTGTCGGGGTTGGGGCGGGCCAGCAGCAATTCCACGGTGTCCCTGGTGTAACGCCCATCGATGATCTGACCCAAGCCTTGTGCGGTGCTGGCCAGGTTGCCGCCCAACCCGGTCCATAGCGATTGAAACCTGGGTTGCAGTTCGGGAACCAGCGCAGACAGCGCGCCCGGGATGTCGCCGGCGATCAGGCGCTCGCGCATATGCCCGAACACATAGCAGAAAGTCTGCCGCAGTTCCGATGGATGCTCGGCCAATAGGTAGCGATGGAAGGTACCTCCCGGTTGCAAGGTGAATCGGACCCGATAAAGCCCCGGTTGGGTATACAGGAAGGCCAGCGCGGCCGAGGCGCCGACAGCGCTGGCATCGTCTTGGCCGTCGCCGTCGAAATCGATACTGCCGCTGACGCTGCCAGGCAGGTCGTAACGACCGGTGGTGGTAAACGGCGCAATTCTCGATACCGCATCCAACTGGACCGGGTCCGGCGGAAACGGCTCCGCGCCACGAACCAAGGTGAGCGCGACGCTGACCTCAGCGCCCGCCATGTTGCGGACCTTGACGGCCAAAACATTGCTTCCGGGAAGCAACTCGACCACCGTCAGCCAGCGCGTGCCGACCTTATAGGCGGGCACGCCATCGACCGTCACGCTGCTGTTCGGCGGGCCAGTGAACGACCCAAAGACCTGCACGCGGGCCGCGTCGATAGTGCTGCCCTCGGCTGGGCCATCGACGACAAGGCCAAGCGGCGTCGTCTGGGAAGGCAACACGGCTTCGGGAATCCAAGGCAACTCGCCCGCTTCAAAGCCGCTGGCGAAAGTACCCGCGTTCGGGTTCTCGCCACAGAGTTCCTCGGCCAAGAGCCTATCGCTCGCGCCCAGCACCACCAGAAACATCAAGCCCAGCCAAGCCGGTTTTCTGCCCATCACGTTTCTCCCCAAGTGTGAGTTAACCCTACTCCGGCTGCCGAATCGACGCCATAGGAAAAATCTGAGATTCATCTAGGAAATTTCCTAGATTTCACTGGGATACTTCGCAGACCGCCTGCCGTCAAGATGAACGCGCGGTTCGATCAATCGCTTGACGAACCAGCTTGGCTGGCAACGGCAGCGGCACAATTGTCCTCGGACTAGCTATCTATAGGTAGGCTACCTATAGCACTGTAGAGCTTAAACAGGCAAGTCCATAGGGTGTCGGCATGCAAACCGACATCTTCTTGCGCAAGGTGGGAAACAGCATTCGGCGTCGGCGCGAGTCGCTCGGCCTCAGCCAGGAGGCGTTCGCCGACCAGATCGGCATGCACCGAACTTATTACGGTGCGATCGAGCGTGGCGAAAAGAACCTTTCGCTGACCACGATCATCCGGGTTTGTGTCGGCCTGGAATGCAAGGCCTGGGAAATATTCCGCGAGGCGGCGCCCTAAGTCCTTGGCACTTGAGAATGCGGGGCAGGACAACGTCGGGCAATCGCTGCGCCTGGCTTCCAGCCCCCCCCTGACGAAGCGCCGCCCAGCGCGGCATCTCGTTCTGCCAGTCGCTGCTGCGCGCCCAGCTCGGCCAGCGCGTCAACGAGATGATCCTGGAAAAGGCGCTGACCCTGGACCTGGCGCAGTTCGAGGATTCGGAGTTCTACGACAAGCTCACCCGCGCCCGCCGGGAAGCCTCCAGCCGGCCGCTGTCGCTGGTCAACCGT
>JBFWOQ010000080.1:0-6182 GCA_050250395.1 Porticoccaceae bacterium | reverse complement strand
GTCCCGGTCTTCGCCGCCGAACAATCGCTTGAAAATGCCGAATCTACTCACCGCTCCCCCCGCAGGCGCGTGCCCGTGTCGATGGCGGCAGTTTCGCCCAGCGCAGCGCCGCTGGCAACCGGTATTTTCTTCCGGCTAGCGGGAAGTAGGGTGGATAAGCGCGGCGCATCCACCATGCCAGAGCATGCCGAACTGGTGCTCGGCGCGCCCAGGCCATAGCCAATCTGTCGGGTCCGCGCCTGCGGCGCTTGACCCGACCTACGGCTTTATTGTGGGCGGGAGTCGGGAGTGGGGAGTCGCGGAAGCCGTCGTCCCGGCGCAAGCCGGGACCCAGTCGTCGATGCCGCGGCCTTCTACCACGCTGGACCCCGGCATGCGCCGGGGCGACGAGTCAGCCTGCAAACCAAAAACCTGACGCCCCTACCCTCAATCCCAACGGTCGTCGCGCGACCAAATCGCGTCGTTCTCTATCCGAATGGGGAAGCGCGAGATCGGCGACCAGGCCGGGCCGCGCAATACTTCGCCGGTACGCACGTCGAAGCGGGCGCCGTGGCGCGGGCACTCGATCGTATGGCCGACAAACGGCCCGCCGGTGAGTTCAGCGCCGTCGTGCGTGCAGACATCCTCGATCGCGTAGATTTCGCCATCGACATTGAATACCGCGACCATCGCGCCATCGACTTCGACGACGCGATGCTCGCCGGGCAACAGTTCGGAATGGGCGCAGATGCGGGTCCACTGGCTCATGGCTACTCCGTGGCTGGGAATGGGGCTCAGGCTACAGCGGTTTGGCCAGCACGATGAACTCCAGGTCGGCGCGCCGCGGCAGGCCGAAGCGTTCGTCGCCGTACGGAAACGGCTTGGACTGCCCGGTGATCCGGTAACCGCGACGCTGGTAGTAGGCGATCAGTTCCTTGCGCAGCGAAATCACAGTCATGGTCATCACCGTCGCACCTTGTTGATCGCGGGCGCGGCGTTCGGCCTCGGCCAGGATCTTCGAACCGATGCCATCGCCCTGCGCGCTGGGCACGACCGCGAACATACCGAAATAGCCGACCTCGGCATACACCTCGACCTGGGCGCAACCACGCAACTGGCCGTCCTCAAAGGCCAGCAGCACCTGGCTGCCCGGCGTGTCGATCAACGTCGCCACCGTCACCACATCGGTGCGCTGGCCATCGAGCAGATCGGCCTCGGTGGTCCAGCCCTGGCGGCTGGCGTCGCCACGGTAGGCCGACTCGACCAGGGCCACGATCGCGGGGATATCGTCACTGTTGGCGGAACGGAATTCGGTCATGGAGTGTGAGGCGTTAGGCGGGAGGCGGGAGTGGGGAGTGGGGAGTGGGGAACAAGTGTGGGAGCGACGGAACGTCGCGACTTGGTGATCGAAACGACAGTCGCGACGTTCCGTCGCTCCCACAAGATCAGTGCCGCCACCCAGGTCAGCGGATGGAAGCCGCGAGGCAGCAAACTGAAAACTGAAAACCGAACACCGAAAACCACGCTCCTAAAACCTAAAACCTAAAACCTAAAACTTTCTCTACCCCCCCCCATCGCCCGACACAAGGCATCGAACGGCAGCAGCGCGCAACGCTGGCGGGCCGGGTGGGCGGCCAGTTCGTCGAATACCGCGAGTGCGCCGAGTCGTTCGCGGTCGGCGGGCGCCCCGGCCATCAGCGCGCGCAGGTCCGACTGCATGGCCTCAATCGCGGCGAGGTCGCGGCCGATCGCCAGTTCGCTCAGGATCGAGGCGGCGGCGGTACAGATCGCACAACTCTCGCCCTCGAACGCGCAGGCGTCGATCCGGCCCGCGGCATCCAGCCGCAGCGCCATGTGCACCTCGTCTCCGCAACTGGCGTTGCGACCGCTGCCGCGCAGCGTGGCGCCGGCCAGCGGGCCGAAGTTGCGCGGCGCCCGATTGTGTTCGAGCACGGTCGCCGAATAGATCGCGGATAGGGCCATGGCGGTTCGCTCAACGCGGCTGCACGGTCATTCCAGCAGCTTGCGCACCTTGTCCACCGCCGCCACGAAGGCGTCGATTTCCTCGAAGGTGTTGTAGAACGCGAGCGACACCCGGCTGGTCGCGGCCACCCCGTAGAAGTTCATCAGCGGATGCGCGCAGTGGTGCCCGGAACGCACCGCGATGCCTTCGTGATCGAGCAGGGTAGCGAGATCGTGGGCGTGTACGCCGTCGATCAGGAACGAGAACACCGAGGCGCGCTGGCGCGCCTGGCCGTACAGGCGCAGGCCGCGGATGCCGGCCAGCGCGGCCAGCATGTACTCGGTCAGCGCGTGTTCGCGCGCGGCGATATTGGCCATGCCCAGGCCATTCAACCAATCGATCGCGGCGCCCAGACCGATGAACCCGGCGATGTTCGGCGTGCCGGCCTCGAAGCGGTGCGGCGGGCAGGCGAATTCGGTTTTCTCGAAGCTGACCGAATGGATCATCTCGCCGCCGCCCATGAACGGCGGCATTGCCTGCAGGATCTCCCACTTGGCCCACAGCGCGCCGGTACCGGTCGGGCCGAACATCTTGTGCCCGGTCAGCACGTAGAAATCCGCGCCCAGCGCCTGCACGTCGACCGGCATGTGCGGCACCGCCTGCGAGCCATCGACCAGCACCGGAATGCCCTTGGCATGGGCCGCATCGATCAGCTCGCGCAGCGGGTTGACGGTGCCGAGCACGTTCGAAACATGGGTGACCGCGAATAGTTTGACGCGCTCATCGAACAGCGCCAGGGTGCCCTCGATATCGATCTCGCCGGCGGCGGTGATCGGGGTCGGCAGCACCCGCGCGCCACGCCGCTCGGCGACCAGTTGCCAGGGCACGATATTGGCGTGGTGCTCCATGGTGCTGGCCAGCACCAGGTCGCCGGGGTTCAATTGCGGCATCAGCCAGGCGTAGGCGACCAGGTTGGTGGCCGCCGTGGTGCCGCTGGTGAAAACGATCTGTTCGCGCCGGCCGGCGTTGATGAACCCGGCCAGCTTGTCGCGCACCGCCTCGTAATTGACCGTGGCCTCGCTGCCCAGGGTATGCACGGCACGCGAGACATTGGCATTGAACTCGCGGTAGTAGCGATCGACCGCATCGATCACACACTGCGGCCGTTGCGCGGTGTTGGCGTTGTCGAAATAAACCAGCGGCTTGCCATGGATCAGCCGGGAGAGCTGCGGCAGTTCGGCGCGGATCGCCGCGATATCGAGTTCAGTGGTCATGGTGCTCATCGGTGGTGTGGGCGGTACGGGTCGAACTGGCAATCCGGCGCCGGCCGGCCATTCAGCCCAATTCGGCCAGGCCGGGCAGCAGTTCGGGCAGTTCGGCTTCGATGCGGGCGCGCATTGTCGCATCTTCGACCACGGCCAGCGCCTCGAACGCAAACGCCCGGGTCAGCAGCGCCCGCGCCGCCGGCTCGGGCAGGCCGCGCGAGCGCAGATAGAACAGCGCGGTTTCGTCCAGGCTGCCGACCGTGGCACCGTGCGCGGCCTTGACTTCGTCGGCATGGATTTCCAGCACCGGCCGGGTGTCGATCTCGGCATCGGCGGACAGCAGCAGGTTCTTGTTGCTCAGGCGCGCGTCGCTGCCGTCGGCACCGGCGGCGATCACCAGCCGCCCGCCGAAGGCGAGCCGGCCGCGCCCCTCGGCCAGTCCGCGCCAGACCAGCTCGCAGCTGCTGTCTTCGGCCTGGTGCTGCACGTCGATCGCGATCTCGGCGTGGCGCCGCGCGCTCGGCGCCTGCACGCCGCCGGAACGGAAACGCGCGCCGGCGCCGGCCAGAGTCACGTCCAGCGCGTGGCGATAAAGCGCAGCGCCGGGGCAGAGTTCGAAATGCTCGACCGCGGCCCGCTCGGCCAGTCGATAATGGCTATGCGCGATCACGCTGGCGCGTTCCGCGGCGGCGCTGAACAGCCGATGGGAAAAATGCGCATCGGCGGCCACTGCAACTTCCGCAACCCGGTTGTAGAGCGGCGCATCGGGGCTGCCGGCCGGATCGGCCAGCCGTCGTTCTTCCAGATGCAACATCGATCCGGCGCCCAGTGCAATTTCGATCCGCGCGTGACCGAGCCCATCGCGGCCGCAGGCCTGGTCGATCCAGAACACCGACAGCGGCTGGCTGATGCGCGCGCCGGCCGCCACTTCGATCCGTGCGCCCTGCCCGGCCAGCGCCAGATTGGCCGCGACGAAGGCATTGGCGCGATCACTGCGTTCCGGCATCGGGTCGCTGCCGGGCAATCCCGGGCTGACCGTCAGCCCGGTCGGCAGCCGGGCAAGATCGGACAGATTCGCCCGGAATTCGCCATTGACGAACACCAGCCGCGGCCCGGCCGCGGCCAGCCGTTCCAACAGCGATGCCGCCAGGTCCTGCCCACCCGCCAGCCGATCGCCGTCGTCGAAACGCCGCGCCTGCAGGGCACGCAAGGGCGTATAGCGCCAGGCCTCGTCACGCGCTCCGGGCAAGCCCAGGGCGCGCAAACGCTGCTGCCCGGCGCGGCGCAGCGGCAACAGCGCGTCCTCCGGCAGCGGTGCCGCGAGCAGGGTATCGAGCAGGCTCATGCCGCGAAGACCCGCTGTTCTTCGCGACGACGGTCCTTCAGCCAGGCATAGCCCTGCTGTTCCAGCTTGAGCGCCAGGTCCTTGTCGCCGCTGGCCACGATCCGGCCCTCGTCGAGCACATGCACGACGTCCGGGACGATGTAGTCGAGCAGCCGCTGGTAGTGGGTGATCACCAGAAAACTGCGCTCGCTGCTGCGCAGCGCGTTGACGCCGTCGGCGACCAGACGCAGGGCGTCGATGTCCAGACCCGAATCGGTTTCGTCGAGCACCGCCAATGCCGGTTCGAGCAGGGCCATCTGGAAGATTTCGTTGCGCTTCTTCTCGCCGCCGGAAAAGCCCTCGTTGACCGCGCGGTTGAGCAGGTCTTCCTTCAGGTGCAGCACCTTCAGTTTCTCGCGTACGCGCTTGAGGAAACCGAGCGCGTCGAGTTCGGGCTCGCCGCGCGCGCGGCGCTGGGCGTTGTAGGCGGCGCGCAGGAAATAGGTATTGTTCACCCCGGGAATCTCGACCGGATATTGAAAGGCCAGAAACACCCCGGCCGCGGCGCGCGCCTCGGGCGTGAGCGCGAGCAGGTCGGCGCCGTTGAATTCGATCGATCCGGCGCTGACCCCATAGCCAGCGCGTCCGGCCAGCGTGTAGCCGAGCGTGGATTTGCCGGCGCCGTTCGGACCCATCAGCGCATGGACTTCGCCCGCCTTCAGTTCCAGCGTGAGGCCCTTGAGGATTTCCTTGCCAGCGACGCTGACGTGCAGATTGTCGATCTTGAGCATATTCTCGATTCGCTTGGGGTGTTGGGTTGGGTAAAGCGCTCAGGCGAGCCCGGCGCGCTCGAATTCTTCGACATCGGCCAGATCCTTGAGGCGCCCAGTGGCGCGCTTGTTGGTCAACAGATCGGGCAGCGACAGGAACGGCACTTGCACACCGCCCAGGGCAATCGTGATGCGGCGGGCGAAGCAGTCTTCGAACTCGCAGCCGGAGATCGAGGTGAGCAGATCGATCCGCTGCGGCGGCCTCCCGAACATGAAAACCTGGTTCGGGGTCATGAAATCCGCGGGCTTCAGTCCGGCTTCGTGAAAACCAAACTCGGCGATCACCGCCGCGACCCGATCCGCATTGTCGGCGTCGGTGGCAATCCAGAAATCGATATCTCCGGTCATCCGCACATAGCCATGGGCAACCACCGCCAGACCACCGACCACCAGATAGCGGACTTCAGCCGATTCGAGCAACGCTAAAAACTCTCGCCAGTCTTTGCTCAGTTCCATCGGGGTTCTCCAGCAAGCCATGTCGCAATTCGAGCCAGGCCGCCAGTCGTTGCTCGGGACTGTGCTGCCGATACGCCTCGACCATCGAGGGTTCCTCACCCAGGGTGAAGCGGCGCAGTTCGATCACTCTCTCGGAACGCTCGGTCATCTCCTCACCTCTTTGGCCCATCCGCCAACGTGCCCGGCAAGCGCCGCCGCGGGATGCGATTCAACGCATGCCGCGAAAGCCCAAGCGGCCATCCCGCAAGCAACCGTCCCTGGTGCAGCGCATCCGGCCCGGCCATCCTGGCCGGTCGTTCGCCGGCGCGGGATGCGCTTCAACGCATCCCGCCCCAACACCGCCGCAAGCAACCGTCCCTGGTGCA
>JBFWOQ010000079.1:0-6466 GCA_050250395.1 Porticoccaceae bacterium | reverse complement strand
TCTCGAACAGGCGGCCGTCCGCCCAGGCGAGGCCCTGGGTGAACGCGCCCGGGTCGTGGGGATAGCTGTGAACGATCTCGTAGCCGTAGCGCGGGGCAGCCGGCATGACGGGCGCCGCCATTGCCGTCGCGCATCCGGCGGCGCACAAGGCGACCAGCAGCCGGGTGACGAGTACGCGGGCGGCAGGCTTCATGAGGTGTTGTTCCGTGGAGCGGCATCCGGAGAAGGCACCGGGCGGGTGCCATGGTCTCGCGATTGTAGCCCGGCCCTTGGCAGAAGCATCGGCGCATACGCGCGTTTCCCGGCCTGTTACCGGCTGGCGCCGATAAAAGGCGCTCGGCACGCCGCTGGGTGGCACAATCAGCCGCTTCGGTCATGGGATAGCGGACGAGGGCTTGTCGCGGCGCGCGCGAGGCTTATGGTGTCTCTACCGGGCAGACCATGATTTTGGAAAGCAGTTATCTTTGGTGGCCAAGGGCGGGACGCTCTCAGCACGCGCCCGCGTTCCGCCGACAGGCTGACTAGCCACCGGCGGACAAATAGAACACTTCGACCCCCGGATGCCGGCCGTATCGCGGGGAGACGGCAGGGAGCATGAGATGGCACCATCGGTCGCGCACACCGACCATTATGATCATCCGGTCAGGGCAGTGATTGTGCCGCCTGCCGGGCTATGGCTGCTCGCGCTGGCGTTACTGGCGGCCGCTTTCTGGTTTCTGGAGCGTAATCAGTACGCGGAGATGACGGCCTGGATCGGCGCTCGCGAACGTACCACCATTGACCGTGGCGCCGGCATCGTCGCCGTCGAGCTTAACCTGCCGCTGGCCGACCTGCCCTATCTCACTGATCAAGCGGCGTTGCAGGCCTGGCTTGCCGATGCAAGTCCGCGCGCGCTCGAACACGTCGGTACGGATTTCCTGGCGCTCGCCCGTCACCGGGATAGCTACGCGAAGATTCGCCTGTTCGATCCCCGGGGCATGGAGCTGGTGCGGGTCAACCGACAGGACAGGGGCGCGGAACGGGTTCCGCGAGACCGTCTTCAGGACAAGTCCAGCCGCGATTTCGTCCAGGCCGGGCTCGCCCAGGCGCCGGGCGCCATCCATATCTCCCGATTCGATCTCAATGTCGAAGAGGGCGTCATCGAAGAACCGTTCCGTCCCATGCTCAGGTTCGGTGCCCCGGTGTTCAGCCCCGACGGACAGCTGCGCGGTCTGGTTACCATCAACTATCTAGGCCAGCGGTTGCTCGACCGGCTGGCGGCACTCGCACCCCACACTGCGGGGGCCGGTGTGTGGTTCCTGGACAGTGAAGGCTACTGGCTGCTGGGTGAGCGTCCGGAAGAGGCCTGGGGTTTCATGGTCCCGAAAGGAGCCGGGCCGCGCTTCCACAACCGCTACCCGAGCGCCTGGGAGCAGGTTGGCCAGGAGGTGCACGACGATACCGGGCAGGCGATCATCGGCGGCGATCTATTCACGTGGCGGCGAATGCATCCTCCCCAGCCCCTCGCCGGCTGGACCGTCAAGGGCCCGGGCGCGGCGGGCTGGATCCTGGTCTCGCGGGTGCCAGCGAGCGCCCTGGGGGCGCTGTTCGCCGATCAACGTCGGTTGTTGCTCGGCTGGTTTGCTGGGCTGGCTCTGGGAACGCTGCTGGCCGCGCTGGCCGTGGCGTACTACCGATTTCGGTGCCATTGGGCCAGCGCCGGGGAAGCGCGCCTCAGCAGGCTGGTGGAGTCGGCGCCGGATGCGGTCGTGATGGGAGATCACACAGGGCGCATCACGCTGGTCAACGCCAAGGCAGAAGACTGGTTCGGCTACCGGCGCGAAGAGTTACTGGGTATGCCGTCGGAACTGCTGGTGCCGGCCCGGTTGCGCGCGCGATTTTGCGAGTATCGGGATCGTTTCATGGCGGCTTCCGGTAAGGTCATCGCGGATACAGGGATCGAGTTCGTTGGCCGTCGCAAGGACGGCAGCGAGTTTTCGGTGGAACTGAGTTTGAGTCTGCTGCCGAATCCGAAGGGCAGAGGGATTGCCGCGTTTATCCGGGACGTCACCGAACGGCGCCGGCTGGAGGCGGTGCGGCTGGAGGCTCAGTCCCGCTACCGGGATCTGCTTGAAAATCTCCCTATCGGGGTGTATCGCAGCAGCCTGTCGGAGCCCCGGCGGTTTCTGGAGGTGAACCCGGCGCTGGTGGCCATGTTCGAGGCCGAGTCGGCTGAACAGTTGCTCACCGAACTGCCCGCGCATCTCTATCGCGACGAATCGGCGCGGGCAGAGGTGGTGCAGCAGTTGAAAAACGTGGGAGTCATCGCAGCGCGTGAGCTGACGATGGTGACTCTGCATGGGCGTGAGTTCGACGCTGCTCTTTCCGGTGTGGCCAAGGTAGATGCCGCCGGTCGCCAATATGTGGACGGCGTGATTGAAGATATCGGGGCCCGTAAGCAGAGCGAGCGTGAGGTAGAGCGGCTTCACGAGGTGTTGCGCCAGCGCGCCTCGGCGCTCGAGGCCGCCAACCACGAACTGGAAGCCTTCAGTTACTCTGTCTCTCACGACCTGCGCACACCGCTGCGGGCGGTGGACGGCTTCAGTCGCATCCTGCTCGACGAATACGCCGCGGCGCTCGATGATCGGGGCACCGATTACCTGAGGCGGGTGCGGGCCGCGGCGCAGCATATGGCCGCGCTGATCGACGATCTGCTGAAACTGGCGCGGGTCAGCCGGGCCGATCTCAAACCGGTGTCGGTCGATCTGGGTGCCTTGGCGGAAGAAATTATCACCGGGTTGCGCCAGCGCGATCCCGGGCGGGTGGTGACCTGCCGCATCCAGACGGATCTGATCGGGTACGGCGATGCTCGCCTGCTGCGGGTAGTACTCGATAATTTGCTCGACAATGCCTGGAAATTTACCGGCCACCGCGTCGATGCGGTGATCGAATTCGGTGCCGAGGCGGGTTCCGACGGGCCGGTCTATCATGTTCGCGACAATGGCATTGGCTTCGATATGGCCTATGCCGACAAATTGTTCGGTGCCTTCCAGCGCCTCCACGACAGGAGCGAATTTCCAGGCACCGGGATTGGCCTCGCCACCGTGCAGCGGGTGATTCACAAGCACGGCGGACGGATCTGGGTGGAGGCGCGGGCCGATGCCGGCGCAACTTTTTACTTTACTTTGGGGGCGCGGGAGGCGATATGAGCGAGCGGACGATTCTGCTGGTCGAGGACAACCCCGACGATGCGGCGTTGACACTGCATGCGCTGGAAACCAACCGGATGACGAATCCGGTAATGGTGGTGCGCGATGGAGTGGAAGCACTCGATTATTTATTCGGAACCGGAATCCATGCCGGCCGCGATACCAGCCTGTTGCCGGCCCTGGTGCTGCTGGATCTGAAATTGCCTCGTATCGACGGCCTTGAGGTATTGCGACGTCTGCGCGCCGACCCGCGTACCCGGCTGGTGCCGGTGGTGATCCTCACGTCGTCCGACGAAGACGAGGATCGCCTCCAGAGCTATTCGCTGGGCGCCAACAGCTATGTGCGCAAGCCAGTGGATTTTGACGAATTCGTGCGTGCGGCGGGTCAGCTCGGGCTTTACTGGTTGCTGCTGAATTCGCCACCACCGCCAACGTCCTGAGCCACGGAAGGAGAAGCGTCATGGCGGAATCCCTAAGTTACCCGCGGCCGCTGCGCCTGTTGGCCGTCGAAGACTGCGAAGACGATGCTGTGTTGCTGGTCCGCCACCTGACCAGCGGCGGCTTCGCTGTGAACTGGCTGCGCGTCCATGATGAAGAAGCGCTGGCGGTAGCCCTCGAACAACCCTGGGATCTGGTGGTGTCCGATTACACGATGCCGGGTTTCAACGGGATGCGGGCGCTGAAACTTGTGCGGGAGCGGGATCCCGATTTGCCGCTGATTTTCGTGTCGGGCACCCTCGGCGAGGACGTCGCGGTCGAGGCCATGCGTGCCGGCGCCCAGGACTATGTCATGAAGGACAACCTGACGCGCCTGATCCCTGCTATCGATCGCGAACTGCGGGAAGCGCGCCTGCGCCGCGAGCGGCGGCAGGCGGAGCAGACGCTGCGCAAATTGTCCCAGGCGGTGAACCAGGCAGCGGACGCGATTTTCATCACCAATAGGGATGGCTGCATCGAGTATGTCAATCCCGCTTTCCTGGCCCTGACGGGCTACCGGGCCGACGAGGTATTGGGTCGGAACCCTCATCTGTTGCGCTCCGGCCAGCATGAGAACGCGGTATACAGTGCATTGTGGAATTCCGTTACCGCGGGACTGACCTACGAAGGAGTAATTATCAACCGGCGCAAGGACGGCACGCTGTTTCACGAGCACAAGGTGATCACGCCGCTGTCCGACGTGGGGGGGGAGATCACCCACTTCGTTTCCACCGGGCGCGACATCACCGCCCGCGCGCAGGCGGAGCGCGAGCGCGCCCGCCTGGCATCCATCCTGGAGGTAGCGCCAGATCTGGTCTCCACCATGGCGCCTGATGGTGCACTGCACTATCTGAATGGCGCGGGGCGCCGGATGCTCGGTCTGGATGCCGATGCCGACCTGACCGGACGTCACTTGCGCGATCTGTTTCCCGAACATATCACAGAACACCTGCTGCTGGATGCCTTCCCCGTAGCCTGTCGCGAGGGTTTCTGGTCGGGTGAGACCTTCTTGGGAAGCGCCGGCGGCGCGGTGCAAATCCCGCTCTCTCAAGTGGTTCTGGCGCACCGCGACGAGAGTGGTGGGATCGATTACCTATCCACGATCGCGCGCGACATCTCCGAACGCAAGCGCTTCGAAGCCGAATTGCAACATCAGGCGACCCACGATCGTCTGACGGGCCTGCCCAACCGGTTTTTGCTCGCCGACCGCCTGGTGGCGGAGCTGGCCCATGTGCGTCGGCACGGTGGTCATGCGGTGGTGATGTTTCTCGATCTGGACAACTTCAAGCGTGTCAACGACAGCCTGGGTCATCCGGTCGGCGACGCCGTGCTGCAACAGGTGGCGGCGCGGCTGCAGGCTTGTCTGCGGCCCACCGACACAGTGGCGCGCCACGGTGGCGATGAATTCACCGTTGCGGTCGGTGGCCTCAGCCGGGTGGAGGACGTGCTCGCGGTATTGCGCAAGATTCGCGTGGCGTTCGAACCTCCTGTCAGTGCGGGCACGCAGGATGTGTTCGTAACGTTCAGCATCGGCATCGCGCTCTACCCGCACGACGGCGATACCGTCGAGGATCTACTCCGCAATGCCGACACCGCCATGTACCGGGCCAAGTCGGGAGGGCGCAATCAGTACCGCTTCTTTGCTCCCGACATGAATTCGCGGGGCCACGAACTGCTGGCGCTCGATGCGGATCTGCGCCGGGCGCTGGAGCGCAACCAGTTTGAATTGTTTTATCAACCCCAGGTGAATCTGGAGAGCGGTCGAGTGGTCGCCGTGGAGGCGCTGATCCGTTGGCGCCACCCCGAGCGCGGCCTGGTGTCACCGGCCGACTTTCTCCCGCAGCTGGAAGATAGCGGGCTGATAGTTCAGGTGGGGGAGTGGGTACTGCGCCGCGCCTGTATTGATGCGCGCCCCTGGCGCGACTCGCTGTTGAGCCCGTTGCGGGTATCAGTCAACGTTTCGCCCCTTCAGTTCGCCGATCCCGAGCTGCCCGTCACGGTGGCGCGGGTCTTGGCGGAGGAGGGGACGCTCCAGGGCGGTGTCGAGATCGAGATTACCGAGAACCTGATGATGCGAGACCTGGTCCTGACCGGTGCGACGCTGCGTGCGTTGAAGGCGCTGGGTATTAGCGTCGCTATCGACGATTTCGGTATCGGCTATTCGTCATTGTCCTACCTCAAGAATTTTCCGCTGAATGTGCTCAAGATCGATCAGAGTTTCATCCGCGATCTCAGCGAAGACGCAAGCGCCGCCATCATCGTCGAGGCCAGTATCTCGCTGGGGCACAAGCTGGGCCTCGCCGTGGTCGCTGAGGGCGTGGAGACCCGGGCGCAACTGGATTTTCTGCGCGCCCAGGGTTGCGACGCGGCGCAGGGCTACTACTTCAGCCGGCCCGTACCCGCATCCGAAATCCCAGCGCTGCTCACGCAACGCTGGGATTGGTAGGGAATCGCGGCGCCGTCGCTGCGGCGTGCTTTCCTCTGTCTCGGCTTGCCCGCAAGTACCTGTAGTGGGCCGGGGTGCTCTTCCGGGTGGCGGCGACGCGGTCTATGATCGGCACGCATTGTGGAGCACACACCCATGGATCGCGCGCGGATGACGACGGCACCGGTGGCGAGGGCCGACGGCTCGAGCCTGCGGTGGGGCGTGCCGGCCACGCTGTTATTGACCGGGGCCGCCGGCTGGTGGTGGTCGGTACGGATGGCGGCCGACATGGCCGCCGAGAACCCCGCCATGGCCGGCATGACCATGGGCCAGATGCTGTCATTCAGCGGCTTCGTGCTGGCCTGGCTGGCGATGA
>JBFWOQ010000078.1:0-6639 GCA_050250395.1 Porticoccaceae bacterium | reverse complement strand
GTGCCTTGGGCAGGGTGGCCAAGGGCCGGTCATCGGCCGCGACCTGCATGGTGAAGGCGATCCAGCGTCCATCCGGCGACCAGGCGAGGCCAGACGGCGACGACGGCAACTGCGCCAGCGCCGTGCTGCGCGCGCTGTCGATCCAGCGTACGGTCAAGGCCGGCTTGCCATCGTCGGCGGCGAGGTAGGCGATGCGCTGGCCGTTCGGCGACCACACCGCCGGGCCGTCGTGCTTGCCGGTGGTCAACGGCTGTCCGCCACCGCCGTCGGCGTCCTGCAGCCACAGGGTCGAGGTCTTCACATCCTTCAAGACATCGAACCCGCTGCGCTGATAGACGATGCGCCGGCCATCCGGGGAAAGTTGCGGCTGGTCGGCCCACTGCAGGGCGAACACATCGATCGGCTGCAGGGCCGGCACGGCCGTTGCCGTGGACTCGGCCCCGGCCGGCATCGCAAAAAAGCCAGCAGCGAGTAGCGACAAAACCAATCCGATCTTCCGCATACGCATGGCAACCACCTCGACCACGAAGGGGTCGCAAGTATGCCGGATTTCCGGTGCCGCCTACACCGGCGGCACTTGGCCATGACGGTTCGAAATCGCCCCACTGGGGGCGCTGGTGCCGCCGCCGTGCGCGCATCTGACCAGATTCCACGGCATCCTGCTGCGTCATCGTTGCGACCAAGACGGCCGTCGGTGCAACATCCCTGCTCTCTACATCCGCGTGCTCTGCGCGCTGCAAGCTAAGGCTCCCGCACCGTGGGAAGGAAGGGCACAAGGTCGAGGGTGGCGGCTCCGGTCACCGGGTTGAGCACCAAGATCACGATCAGCGTCGGCAACGGCAGAAAGGCATCTGGCGGCAGTGAATACACCGACTTGAATCCGTCGGGGTAGAGCATCTGGGTGCACGGCCCAAAGGCGAAGATGCAGCCGCGTTCGGCCTCGATCGGCGGCTGGTACATCGACCTGGCTTCATCGACGATGGCCTGGGTCGGATCGACGAAGGAATCGATCATCTTCTGCTTGATCTCGCGATACTGCTTCTTGAGCTGGTCGAAGTTGGTGAAGTGCAGATCTGGATCGATATCCTGGAAGAAGCGGTAGCCCTCCTTGAACTTTTCGATCGCCTCCTCGACGACGAAAGCGATGTTGGGGCCGACGATCAGCACTTCATTGAGATCGGGGTAATCGAGTTCGTAACCGGCACCTTCGATCATGGCCCAGGGGGCGCCGAACACCCGTATCGACAGCGAAGGCCCGGACACCACGGCTTCGGCCGTGCCGGCATCGACACTGCTGCGTACCTGAGCGGTCAGGGCAACGACCGCGGTGGTCCATCCGGCGTAGAAGAAAGCCTCCTTCTTGAAACGCTGGTACTCGCTGCTGAGCGACTCGACGATTTTGTTGACGGCGATCGAGGTCAGCACTTCGGGCAGCGTGGACTTCGAGCGCGGCGACACTTTGCCGGGCGCTCCGGTCAACAGCAGCTCGATCTCGTCGAACATCTGGTCCAGCGTGCGCGGCAGGCGGGCGGCGAGCAGCACATGAAGCTCGGGAATGCCGTCGACCAGGCCATAGATACTCGGCGAAAGGCCGGCCAGGCGGCGCGCGCGCTGCTGCAGCCGCGTGTCGAGTTCCGACAGCTCGGCAACGCTGGTCTGCGGCGCGCGCCAGGCCTCGAGCAGCGCGCCGGCATCGGCCGCTGCCTCACGCAGCACCTGCTTGTAGAGCACATCCTGGGCGGTAGGCGTGAAGCCCTGGGCAGCAAGGTCGGCCGCGCGCAGCGGGAAACCATTGTCCGGCGCCACCGGCGCCGAGCCCAGCACCTGCAGTACATCAAAGCTGCGCCAGACAACCAGCATGTCGGCGAGGATCGCCCGCATCGCCGGCTCGTCGTCGGCATCGTGCGCCTGGACCAACGCGTCGCGCAGGGTGAACAGTTCCTCCAGCACCGCGCTGTAGCGGGCAAACTCACCGGCATTGCTGGTCTGGCCGGGCGGTTCGGCATGATGGACGGCAAAGCGCGAGCTCGCCGAACGGCCGCTGCCCGGCTCGGTGGCAGTAAGGGTGAACGCGCCGCGGGCCAAGGCCGGGAAAACGATTCGCCCGGCATCGAAGCTGGGCGCGGGATCGGCGAACAGGGGATCGGCGGCGACGATGCTCCAGACTACCGCCGGCGGCGCGACTGGCTGGCCGTTGACATCGGTGGCGACCAGCGTCACCTCGATCGGCACATCGACCGTGCTCAGCTGTCGCGACAGGCGCAGCGCGAGTCCGCTGCCGGCCGAGACGGTCAGCCGCGCCGAACCAGGAACGACCCGTGTGCCCGCCGGTGGATCCTGCGCCAGCACCTCGCCAGCGGGGACGACCAGGTCGAACTCGCGCTGCGGCGACAGCAGGCTGAAGCCAAGCTGGGCAAGCGAGGTGGCAGCACTGGCCTCGCCCAATCCGACGAGATTCGGAACGATGATCGGTTCCGGGCCCAGCGAAACGGTCAGGCCAACCTCGGCCTGGACCGGAATGCCGGTCGCCGCGGGCAATGGATCCTGGCCGATCACCGTGCCAGCGGGGCTGGCGTCGTGGATCGCGGCGCGCTCGTAGGCGAACAGGTCGGCGCCTTGCAGTGTGGCAAGGGCTGCCGGGTAGGACAGGCCCAGCACATCCGGCACCGTAGCCTGCTGGCTGGTCATGCGAACGGTAAAGCCCTGGCTTGCGACCGCGCCCAGCGCGTCGCTGGCTTCGATGGCGATGAACACGATACTGCCTTCTCCGTACAGGACCTGGCCCGAGCTTCCGCAGCAGGTGATGATCTGCAGTTCGCCGGTGGTCGGGTCGAGATTGAACAGGTTGCTGCCAGTCGGCTCGATCAGTCGATAGGTGACTGGACCGCCCTCCGGATCGAACGCGCTGGCCGGATAGGTCGCCGGGGCCACCGCCATGCGCACCGCGCGCGGCGGGCGCGAGGTGAACACCGGGGGAAGGTTCTCCGGCGGGATGCGGATGCTGACCGTGGCCGGCGCACTGTCGGCACCGCCATCGCTGGCGAGATACTCGAAGCGGGTCGTGCGTATCTGCTGCGGATCGCCCTGCTCACCAAGCTGGACCGGCACGCGGTAGCTGCGTGGCACGACGGGATCGTGCAGCACGGTGCCGCCGGCAGCGATCTGGCCGGGCTGGTAGTTGATCTGATGGACGATGCGCGGCCCGGGCAGCCAGGGCTGGTTGCCGCGGATGAACACCGGCGTGTTGCAGAACGCTGCCGGTGCGCCGCAGGAACGGGTGTTGATGCTCAGCAGTTCGGTGTGGCCGTCGCCGTCGATATCGAGCACATGCACCAGCGGCCGGGCGTCCCAGCCGTAGTGGAATACGCGCGCCTTGGACGCGCCGCTGCGGCCGTCCACGATTTCGACCCCGGCAATCGAGGCGAGCAGGACCTCGACCACGCCGTCGCCGTCGAGGTCGTAGACGTTGATGTTGCCGTTCCGGACGCGCAGGGCCTGTGCGATGGACGGGTAACTCGGCGCGCCGCCGCCGACAGGCGGCTCGAACTCGGGAACGACATGGGTCCACAGACGGGTTCCGTCGGGCCGAATGGCCTCCAGACGGCCGTCGGCAGCGGCGAGGATCTCCGGCACGCCGTCGCCATCGACATCGGCAATGCTCAGGTGACTCAAGCGCCAGCCGGTGTAGGGAATCCGCCGCAGCAGGCTGCCGTCGTGACGGTAGATCAGGATGCCGCTGTGCGGACTATTGACAGCGTTCTCGTAGCGGATATGCACGACCTCGGCGAGGCCATCGCCATCCAGGTCGGCCACCGCCAGGGTGGCGGGCTCTCGTTCGGTCTGCCAGTGCAGGCTCCAGGCACCGTCAGCATCCTGCTTCCAGACGTCGGAGCCGGAAACGATTTCGACCACGCCGTCGCCATCGAGATCGACGGCGAGCGGTGCATGGTTTTGCGCCGGGCTGGCGTTGGCTACACCCGCAGTCCCTTCGCCGGTCGGGTTGGGTGCGGCCAGCACCTCGACCACGCTGCCGTTGCTGCCGTCGATCAGCAGGGTGGCGCGACAGGCCTGTGCCTCGTCCTCTTCGCGCCCGGTAGCGCCGCGACAGCCGGCATTGCGGTTGGCGTTGGCCGGGCCGCTGAAGTAGGTGAAATTGGTGTTCTGGATCAGCTTTCGCAGCAGCAGCCGCGGCGGATCCTGCGGCCGCAGCCGGGCGACGCCGAGGCTGGTATGCAGCGCCAGCGAGGCGATGAACGGCAGCGGCTGCCCGGCATTCGGACCGGAGGCCACCACCGAATCGGGATGCGGCTTGGACAGGCGGGGCGAGCGCCACTTGAGGTTTCCCTGGTTATTGAGGGCCAGCAGTTCATCGACTGCGTTGTTACAGGCCGTGGGATAGACAAAGGCGATCGAGCCGCTGTCGTCGATGTCGGCCAGCACGCGGCCGCCGTCGCCCGCCAGCCAGTCGAAGCAGTCTTGTGCGCCGCTGCGATCGAACACCCACAGCGCGCTGCCGTCGGCGCCGCTGATCGCGGTCTGGCCGTTGTTGAAGAAGGAATAGACCGCGTCGACAAACCCATCGCCGTTGATGTCTGCAGCCAGGCCTGGCGCGTAGATTTCGTCCAGGCGCGGCCCGCGCTGGTAGATCATTGGTGCCGGCGGCGGGAACGGATCGCTGTCCGGTGCGCGGAAGCGGAAGCCGCCATCGCTGGCGAAGTCGAGCAGGCTGCCGAGTCCGGGCGAGGTGAGCAGCTGCGCGCTGAGCGGCTGCTGCTCGGGATCGACGTCATTGGCCAGCACCCCGAAGCTGGCTGGTACTTCGAGGGTCTGCCCGACCCGAACTTCGTAGTGGTCGTCGATGGCCAGCGGCGGTTGGTTGGCATCGACGTTGAGCACGAAGCTGCCGGCGTCCGTGGCAGCCGCGCTGTCGCGCACCAGCACGGCCACCGTGTGAGGTCCGAGCTGGTCCAGCTCAGGCGTCCATGTGAGCGTGTCGCCGGTCAGGATCATGCCGGACGGCGCGGCAATCAGTTCGAACACGAGGCTGTCCCCGAGGTCGTCGTCCTCGGCCTGCAACTGCAAGGAGAAAGCCTGCAGTGCCGGGGTACGCAGATCGGCCAGGCCCAGCAAACGCGGTGGCCGGTTGCCAGGGTCGACGACGTCGATGGAAAATTCCTGCTGGTCGAAGCCCAGCCCGCGGTCGGACAACTGCAACACGAAGTCGAATCGACCCGTGGCCGTCGGCGTCCACTGCAGCAGACCGATCTCGGGCTCTACCACCGCGGCACCCGGCGGGGCCTGCAGGAACTCGAAGCGCAGCACTGCATTGACTTGTTCTGAACTGCCCACGGCACGCAGTCGCCAGGTGGTACCGAGACTGGCCTGCTGGTTGGCAATCGGCTGCAGGATGGGAGGAAAGAACTCGCCTTCAAAGCCGTCGCGGAACAACGGTTGCGTAACCTCACCGGCAACGCCGGGGTGCGGCGTCAACAAGGTCAAAAGGGCGAAAAGGGCAGCAGGAAGGACGGCCTGGAGGCGTAGCACGGCGAGTCTCCGACCCGCCGCTGCACGGCAGGATGCCGGCATTGCAGGGGTCCTGATTGCAATGGCGCAAAAAGGTCCGGGAATGTCGCACGCCGGTCTGCCGCGAGCATCGGTTCAGTGCTGCTCCAGCAGCTCTCGCCCCTGGGTGGCGACTACGAGGGCGCGTTCGCGTCGTCCAGGCTCGACGGTCTCAGCCAGCGTGTAGACCCGCAGCGCCTGCTCGGCAAGGCTGAGCCCTTGCGCTGGCTCCCCGCGCGCCAACGCTACGTCGGCGGCGATCAGGTACACAAGGCCGGCTTGCCATCGTCGGCAGCGAGGTAGGCAATGCGCCTTTCAGCCGGGGAAAGTTGCGGCTGGTAGGCCCACGACAGAGCGAACACATCGATCGATGGCCGCCACCTCGACCACGACTGTGCCGCAAGTATGCGGGATTTCGTCGGTTTGCCGCTCAGCGTTCGAACACCGCGATCGATTCAACGTGGGCGGTGTGTGGAAACATGTCCATCACCCCGGCCGCGCGCAGGCGAAAGCCGTGTTGATGTACCAGCAGGCCGGCGTCGCGGGCCAGGGTGCCGGGATGACAACTGACGTAGACGATGCGCTCGATCGCCGCCAGTGGCAGCCAGGCCAGCACCTGATCGGCACCGGCGCGGGCCGGATCCAACAGTAGCTTGTGATAACGCCGGCCGGCCCAGGTGGCATGGCGTTGATCCTGGATCAGATCAGCGACGAAAAACTCGGCGTTGGCGATGCCATTGGCGCGGGCATTCTCGCGGGCACGTTCGACCAGACCATGCTCGCCCTCGACCCCGACCAGCGAATGCGCGCGCCGCGCCAGCGGCAGGGTGAAATTGCCGAGCCCGCAGAACAGGTCAAGCACGTCGTCACTGGCCTGGAGATCGAGCAGGGTCAGCGCCATCTCGATCATGCGCTGGTTCATGGCACCATTGACCTGGATAAAATCCAGGGGTCGGAACGCCAGACGGAGATCGTAGTCCGGCAGAGCGTAATCGAGCTCGGGGGCTTCCGGCCACAGTGCATGCACCGAATCGTTGCCGCCCGGTTGCAGCATGACCGCGATTTGCTCGGCCTGGG
>JBFWOQ010000077.1:0-6694 GCA_050250395.1 Porticoccaceae bacterium | reverse complement strand
CTGTTCGGGTTAAAAAGAATCAGGCACGACGCCATGCGCTGTCCCACAGGCTTAAACTACACCTACAGACCAATCAGGCTGCCGTACCTGCAACACCAACACTACGCTTTTTTGAAGATATAAGACCCTGAGGATTCCCCACATTTTACGGCGCCCATGCTGACTGCTCGGCGAGCCGCCAGAGCTGGGAGAGTGCATGGCGTGGCGATTCGATGCGGCGCTCGCCCGAGCGCAGGGATTCCCATCCGTGACGCAGCAGCGAGATACGGAAGCGGTACTCGTGCCGCGCGATTGCCGCCAGCGCCGCCAGCCAGGCAACGAGTGTGGCGAGCATGTGGATCAGCAGCAGCACTTCGAGCCGTTCGGCGCTGCGGGTGAGCGTGTCCTCGAACGCACAGCCGAACCGGTGCGACTTCAGGTCGCGGAACGACGCTTCGATCTGCATGCGCAGGGCGTACCAGTGCGCGATCTGCGCCGGGCTAACGAAGCAGCAACGGCAAGAAACAGGCAAGATCGTCGGGAACAACGCACTGCGGCATTGCATCGCCCACATCGGTTGGGCGCGCGAGACGGTCCCCGCGCATCCCGATTATCGGCCTGGCAGTTTTTCGACAAGCTGTCAGTGGAACTGATCTTCCTCGGTCGAGCCGGTAAGTGCGGTCACCGAGGACACGCCACCCTGAATCACCGTGGTCATGTCGTCGAAATAACCCGTACCCACTTCCTGCTGATGGGCGACAAAGGTGTAGCCGCGGTCGCGGGCAGCGAATTCCGGCTCCTGCACTTTCTCGACATAGGCTTTCATGTCCTCGCGGGCGTAGGCGTGCGCGAGATCGAACATGTTGTACCACATGCTGTGAATGCCGGCCAAAGTGATGAACTGGAACTTGTAGCCCATGGCCGACAGCTCGCGCTGGAATTTGGCGATGGTGGCATCGTCCAGATTTTTCTTCCAGTTGAACGACGGCGAGCAGTTGTAGCTGAGCAACTGGTCGGGATGCTCCTTGCGGACGGCGTCGGCGAATTTTCTGGCTTCACCCAGGTCCGGCGTCGCGGTCTCGCACCACAGCAGATCGGCGTAGGGCGCGTAGGCGATACCCCGGGCAATCGCCTGGTCGATGCCGGCGCGGACCTTGTAGAACCCTTCGCTGGTGCGCTCGCCGGTGACGAACGGCTTGTCGTAGGGATCGCAGTCGCTGGTGAGCAGGTCGGCGGCGTTGGCGTCGGTGCGGGCCAGCAGGATGGTCGGCACGCCAGCCACGTCGGCGGCCAGGCGGGCCGCGATCAGTTTCTGGATGGCTTCCTGAGTCGGCACCAGCACCTTGCCACCCATGTGGCCGCACTTCTTGACCGATGCGAGCTGGTCTTCGAAGTGGACGCCCGCGGCGCCGGCTTCGATCATGGCTTTCATCAGTTCGTAGGCGTTGAGGACGCCGCCGAAGCCGGCTTCGGCATCGGCCACGATAGGCGCGAAGTAATCGACGTAGTCGGCATCGCCCGGGGCTTTGCCCGCCTTCCACTGGATCTGGTCGGCGCGGCGGAACGCGTTGTTGATGCGGCGCACCACCGCGGGCACGGAGTCGACCGGATACAGGGACTGATCGGGGTACATGCTGGACGCGGTGTTGTTGTCCGCCGCGACCTGCCAGCCGGACAGATAGATCGCCTGGACGCCGGCCTTGACCTGCTGCACCGCCTGACCGCCGGTGAGGGCGCCCATGGCGTTCACGAAATCCTTGTCCGGACGGAAACTGGGACGCCCGCCCTGGGTGACAAGCTTCCAAAGCTGCTCGGCGCCGCGCTGGGCAATGGTGTTGTCGATCTTGATGGAGCCACGCAGACGCACCACATCGGCGGCGCTGTAGGTGCGTTTGATGCCCTTCCAGCGGGGGTTGGTGGCCCAATCCTCGGTGATCTGGGCGATTTCCGCGGCGCGGTTGTAGTTGCCGATGGTCATGGTGTGCAGCTCCTCGAACGGGTGGTGGGTGGAGAGGTTGCGGATTGTATTTTTTGTGGGATGATTCGACTAATTTATCGTTTTTATCTTCGTTATTTACTTTATGAATATATCCCGTATCGATCTCAACCTGCTGGTGTACCTGGATGTCCTGCTGCGGGAGTGCAATGTCACTCGCGCGGCCCAGTCGCTGGGCATCACCCAGCCCGCCATGAGCAACGGGCTGCGCCGCCTGCGGGACCTGCTCGGCGATCCCCTGCTGATCCGTACCAGCGGCGGCATGACACCTACCGAGCGGGCGCTCGCGCTGCAACCCCAGGTCCGTGATATCCTTGCCAGCATTGAGCAAGCAGTGCAGCCCCGCACGGAGTTCGACGCCGGCTCCACCAAGCGCGTATTTCGCATCATGGCGAGCGACTACGCCGAATCCACCCTGGTGCCGCCGCTACTGGCGTTCCTCGGCAAACAGGCGCCCGGCATCACCCTCGACATCCTCAACCCCAGCGATGTCACCCTGCACGACGTGGAACAGGGCCGGGTCGACATGCTGCTCAACCGCTTCGACGACATGCCCCAATCGTTTCATCAGATCACGGTATGGCGGGATGGTTTCTCCTGCCTGCTGCGCAAAGACAATCCCGCCTTGGCGGATTTCGATCTGGAACGCTATCTCGCCGGACGCCACGTCTGGGTAAGCAAGACCGGCATGGGGGTGGGCGTGGGCATGAACCCGCAGGATGCCCAGCGCCTGGGCTGGGTGGACGAAGCGCTGGCCCGGCTGGGCAAGAAGCGCCACATCGCGATCTTCACCCGCCACTATCAGGTCGCCGTGCTGCTGGCGCGACAGCCGGATCTGATCGTCACCATCCCGAGTCGCCTCGCCGACATGCAGCGCGACAATGCCGCGGTGGCCATCCTGACACCGCCCTTCGAGATTCCCCCCTTCGAGCTCAAGATGGCCTGGAGTCCGCTGTTGCAGAACAACCCCGCGCACCAATGGATGCGGCGACAGATTCAGGCAGCGGCCCGGGAAAGCAACGCCTAGCAGCTTGTTGAAAAGCGTCGCGAGGCGGCCAGCTGCGAGGCGCACGGCGCGCAGCGACCGAGACATATCAGATAGATAGGCGAGGGAGCGAGCACCGCGCAACGAAGCAGATGGCTGCCGCAGGAGCTTTTCAGCAAACTGCCAGCATTTCCGTTGTGAATAACGGGCATAAAAACGATAAATTCGATCAATCATGACTCGGGTGACTAAAATACCGGCTCGATCGACCCCGGCACTAGCCGAACCATGCGAGGAGAGAGCCATGACTGAACGGGTTCAACAGGGCGGCCTGCACATTGCGCGGGCACTCGACGACCTGGTGCGCAACGACATCCTTCCCGGCCTCGGCATCGAGCCGGCCACCTTCTGGGCCGGCTTCGAATCCGTGTTGACCGACCTGACGCCCGAAAACGCGCGCCTGCTCGCGGTGCGCGATGATTTCCAGCAACGCATCGATACCTGGCATCGGGAGCGCGCGGGCCAGCCCCATGACCCCGTCGCCTACAGGGCGTTTCTGACCGCCATCGGCTATCTGCTCCCCGAAGGCGACGACTTCGCCGTCACCACCCAGAACGTCGATGCCGAGATCGCCACCATCGCCGGCCCCCAATTGGTGGTGCCCATCACCAATGCGCGCTACGCGCTCAATGCCGCCAACGCCCGCTGGGGCAGCCTCTACGACGCCCTGTACGGCAATGACGTGATCCCGGAAACCGACGGCGCGGTGCGAGGCCCGGGCTACAACCCGGTGCGGGGCGCCAAAGTCATTGCCTATGCACGGGAATTCCTCGACGCCAGCGCTCCGCTCGCCACCGGCAGCCATGCCGATGCCATCGGCTATCGTGTCGTGAACGGTGCGCTGGCGGTGCAGCTCGGCAATGGTGCAACCACCGGGCTCAAAACCCCGGCGCAATGGGTCGGCTACCAGGGTGATCCGGATTCTCCGGACTGTGTTCTATTGAAAAACAATGGATTACACATAGAAATTCAATTCGATCCTTCGCACTATGTCGGCCGGGACGACCCTGCCCATATCAAGGATGTCTACCTGGAAAGCGCCATCACGACGATCCAGGACTGCGAAGACTCGGTCGCCGCGGTGGATGCCGAGGACAAGTGTCTGGCCTACCGCAACTGGCTGGGACTGATTCGCGGCGACCTCGAAGAGGTCATCCCCAAGGGTGACAAGCTATTACGTCGCACACTGAATCCTGATCGCGAATACCTGAGCCCCACCGGCACCGCCTTCAACGTGCCCGGGCGCAGCCTGCTGCTGGTCCGCAACGTCGGCCACCTGATGACCACCGATGCCGTCCTCGACGCCGCCGGCAAACCCATACCCGAGGGCATGCTGGATGCGCTGATCACCGGCGCCGTGGCGGCGCATGACCTGCGCGGGCTGGGGCGTTTCCGCAACTCCCGCGCCGGCAGCGTCTACATCGTCAAGCCCAAGATGCACGGCCCCGACGAGGTTGCGCTCAGCGTCGCCCTGTTCGCGCGCGTGGAGCAGATCCTGGGCCTGCCCGCGCAGACCCTCAAGATCGGCATCATGGATGAGGAGCGCCGCACCACGGTCAATCTCAAGGAATGCATCCGCCGCGCCGCCGACCGGCTGATCTTCATCAACACCGGCTTCCTCGATCGCACCGGCGACGAGATCCATACCAGCATGGAGGCGGGCGCCATGGTGCCCAAGGGCGAGATGAAACAGCAGCCCTGGATCAAGGCGTACGAAGACTGGAATGTGGACATCGGCCTCGCCTGCGGTCTGCGCGGCCGCGCCCAGATCGGCAAGGGCATGTGGGCGATGCCGGATCGCATGGCGGACATGATGGTCGCCAAGATCGAGCATCCGCGCGCCGGTGCCAACTGCGCCTGGGTGCCCTCGCCCACCGCCGCCACCCTGCACGTCATGCACTACCACCGCGTCGACGTGGCCGCCCGTCAGATCGAACTCGCGCGCCGGCCACGGGCCAGCCTGGACGACATCCTGACCCTGCCGCTGCTGGGCGAGCGCCGGCTCACCGCGACGGAGATTCAGCAGGAACTCGACAACAACGTGCAGGGGATTCTCGGCTATGTGGTGCGCTGGGTGGACCAGGGCATCGGCTGCTCCAAGGTCCCCGACATTCACGACGTGGGCCTCATGGAGGACCGCGCCACCCTGCGCATCTCCAGCCAGCACATCGCCAACTGGCTACACCACGGCATCTGCTCGGCGGAACAGGTGATGGCGACGCTGAAGAAGATGGCCGCCGTGGTGGATCGGCAGAATGCCGGCGACGCCCTGTATCACCCGATGGCACCGGATTTCGACGCCAGCATCGCCTTCCAGGCCGCGTGCGATCTTGTTTTCAAGGGTCGCGAGCAACCCAGCGGCTACACCGAGCCCGTGTTGCACGCCCGGCGCCGGGAACTCAAAGCCCGCTTTCGCTGATCTCCCCCGCCCCCGGCTGGCACGGGGGCGAGTACGCGAAAGGTGACTTGCCGTGAGCTGCGCGTGACTTGCGCGTGAAGCACCGTCAATGTTCTGAGAATTCATTCCAGCCCCTTTAGTAATACTGCCGGATGTAGCTGTACGCCTTCTCGAACAGCTCCTCATCCGCGTGCAGCTTGTATTTGAAGAGGGCTTTGCGCAGGGCCTTCTTGACCTCACGCTCACCGGCCTGCGTGCCTTGCCAGCCGGGGAATCGGACCAGACGCACGATCTCGTCGATATCCGCCACCACCCGCTCGACCATGATCGGCGTCTCGGCGGTCTTGACCTCGTTGAACAGCTCGGTCAGTGCCGCCTTGCCTCGGTCCTCGTCCTCTTCCGGCGGTGTTTCCTGCTCGGCCTGCAGTACTTCCTTGGCCAGTTGCAGCAGTTGCTTGAGGAACTCGACGCTGTTGAGCACGCCGGACTCGAAGCGATCCCGCAGGGCATCCAGGCGTTCCGAGAGCGCCTTGAACTTGGGGTTGCCGAGGTGCTTGCGCAGCCGTCGGGCCACCTTGATCTCGATCTCCTTCGCCTTTTTCGGGTCCGGATTCGAGAGCACCGCCTCCAGCAGATCGGCGTCCAGCACCAGGGTGTCGAGGTCGTCGCGCACGGCATCGACGTGCACGTTCTGGTGGATCAGCTCGATGGTCTTGGCGCCGAGGGAATGCCAGATCAGCTTGCCGTGGCCGCTGGAGGGCTGCACCGACTGGTACACCTGCGACAGCCACCTGTAGTCCTTCTCGTACTCGCCGAGCATCGGGTCGGGCGAGATGGCCTCCCACAGCTTGCCCAGCAGGCTGTACTCGGCCGCGAAGCTGTCGCGCACCGCGTTGTTGGGCAGGCACTGCTGGGCGGCGATCAGGCCCTCGTAGCCCTCGACCGTGCGATTTACGCCGGCGAAGAAAGCCAGGCACTTCTGCATCGCCTCCGGCAGCCGATCCTTGAGTTCCTGGATGTTCGACACCACCGCCGTGACGCTCTTGTCGTCGAACTCCAGCGCCTTGGCCACGTCGTCGAAGATGCCGAGGTAATCCACGATCAGGCCGTGGGTCTTCTGCTCGGAGTAGGTGCGGTTCACCCGGCAGATGAACCGCCCCGGGTTTTGAGGAGGCTCCAACCTTTGAGAGAATGGAGCCATGAACAAGTCAACGTCAAATCGGTTTTCCCCGGAAGTCCGCGAGCGCGCGGTTCGCATGGTGCTGGAGCATCGTGG
>JBFWOQ010000076.1:0-6829 GCA_050250395.1 Porticoccaceae bacterium | reverse complement strand
CACCCGATGACATTGGCTGTGGCCGAGCTAGCGCTGGCCAAAGCGCCAGCAGGTTCCCATATTACGATTCATTCGCATTCTGGTCTAGTGGCTGTCCGGAGGACAGAGGACAGAGGACAGAGGACAGAGGACAGCAACCACCGTCGCCCCGGCGAACGCCGGGGCCCAGTGCTGGATGCGGCGGAGCAGTTGAGCACTGGACCCCGGCTTGCGCCGGGGCGACGGAAGGGTGGATCGTCGTGCCGTCGCTCCCACAATTCTCCCCGTTCCCCGTTCCCCGTTCCCCGTTCCCCGTTCCCCGCTCCCCGCTCCCCGCTCCCCGCTCCCCGTTCCCCATTCCCCGTTCGATTCGGAGCAAATGATGGTTATCATCGCCGACAGATCGACAGTTTTCGCTGGATCGTCTCGCCGCAGAGGGAAGCATGCAGACAAACGCACAGGCTGTCGGTCAGGGCACTTCCAATCATGCCGCCCTGGTTGCCCGCATCGCTGCCGGTGATCGATCCGCAGAGACCGAGTTCGTGTTGGCTTTTCAGGCCGGCGTACGCGCCTTGGTTCGTCGGCACGCCCGCCCGGCCGACCCGAGTATCGATGATCTGGTTCAGGACGTGTTGCATACGGTCATCATGCGTTTGCGCGACAACGCATTGCACGATGCCCATACGCTACCGGCATACGTGCGCAGCACAGTGGTGTTTGTTGTCACCGCTGAGTACCGCAAGCGCGACCGACGCGGCGAGAACGATACCAGCCCGCTATCTGCCGATGCCTTACCCGACCCCGATCAACCCGACCACCACGCCCGTCGCGAGCAGTTGCACAGCAGCGTGAACCGTGTTTTGTCCGAACTTAGTGTGGAGCGCGACCGTGAAGTATTGCGGCGCTATTACCTCATGGAAGAGGATCGAGATACGGTGTGTGCCGTCTTATCGATAGAGCCGGATCACTTCCACCGCGTGCTGCATCGTGCCCGCGCGCGGATGAAGGAACTGCTCGTTCAACGCGGAATTGCAAACGCGCAGTGAGACAAACCGCCCGAACACGACACTGGTATCCCTGTACACAGGTGTCGGTCACAGCAGCTTTCAGGAACCAACGGTGAACCACTTGTCGAACAATCAACCCCTATCCGACTGGCTGGAGAACGCATGGTTGCGGCGTTATCTGGAACGCGAGCTGTCCGAGTCCGAAGCGGAGTGGTTCGAGGTGTACATTCTCGACAAACCGCATCTGATTACTCAGATCGAGGCCGACAACGACCTGCGCGACGGGCTGGTGTTGGCAGCGGCAACCGCGTTGCAGGGCGATGCGTCCGCATCCGGGTCGGCGGGCAGCCATCGCCGGATCGGAAAACCGCAGTGGCCGGTAATGGCCTGGGCGGCCAGCGTGGTTGCTGCCTGGGGTCTGGGTCTGATGCTGGCCGGGCCGCTCTCGATTGGCGCTGGTGGAAACTCCGCACAGATCATTGCCAGTCCGGAGCGCGTGGTATTCGATACCTTGCGCGGCGTGGACAGCCCACCGCTGGTATACCCCGGTGCGGCTGCAAGCAGCCATGTCCTGGTGGAAGTGGGGCTGCCGCCGGATGCCGAGCACGTCACCCTGCATGTGGTCGGGCAAGCACCGCTACCGCTGCAGGTGTCTCCGGATGGTTTTGCCAGTTTCCTGTTGCCGCGTGCGGGGGTGGGCAACCAGCCCGCGCCGCACATTGAATACCGCCGTGGCGGTGCGATCACCTCGCGCACGCTGGATATACCGCCCAAACACTGAGGAGTACGAAGTGAGCAAGACATCGTCGTTATGCGCGTTGACAACCATGTTGCTGTTGACAACTTCGGCACCGCTCGCGTTTGGTCAGGTGCGCGGGCCGCAGGCGCAGGCACTACCGCAAAAACTCGCGCAACTAGCCGATCCGCTGGAGCAGCCGACGCCACGCTGTTTTTATGATGCCGGCACGCAATTCGTCGGTATGGACGCCGAGCAGGTCAGCGCGCCGCGCAAATTGTTGCGCAGCGAACCAGCCGCCAGCGGGGGCGCCACGGCGACTCACATCCAGTCACTTAAACCCGACAGTGATTTCTGGATTACCCGCTGCCCGGTGATCCTGAAATCGCAGCATGTGGTGAACCAAGGCGCGATCTGCTGGCCGGTTGCGATCATCGATGCCGACGGCAACGGCAGTCGTTTGCGGATCGCCAGAACCAGCGCTGGCATGGCATTCAAGATCGAAAACACCAGCCTTGGCACAATCAGGGGCCGGCTCACCGCCATCAACAACCCGCATGGCCCACGCGAAGTGGTTTGGCTCAAGAGCAGCAACATCACCGCCAACGGTAACGCACTCAATTCGCATGAATTTTACGTCTATCTGCAAGACGTGAACGGTTACAAATTCTACCTGCTCGAAGTCTTCCACAAGTGCGATACCACCTGCCTTGCTTAACACCTGCCCGGGCCCAACACCTTGTGCATGAACCCCGATACCGATGCGAGTTGCCTGGGTGGGCGCGCATCGGCATTGCCCAAGTCCGGCGAAAGCGCGCTGCAATTTCGCAAAGGCGCTCAAGCAAGCCGCGCCGCGCCCACGAGCGGGAGTGAAGGGCCGGGACAGCAAACCGACACCGGCGGCGGCCACGAACCGATCGAGCGCTGACGTGGACATGCACGGATGCGGCGCAGCCGCCCTACCGTGTCTGTCGTGCAACAGCGGTTGAGCGATGCTGCTTCCCATGCATTGTCGGCGGTGCTAATGGCACGGCTCAACGCCGCGGATCAAATCAACGCGCGGCGGTGGCTGTTTCTGCTCGGTTTGGCGATGCCACTGAGCGCACCGGCAACGCAAGTGGCTTTGACTGCACAAATCGATTGCGTCGCTGCGACTGCGCAGCGCGTGCCATTACCGATAGCATCGGATACCCTGCGCCTGCTTGTGCCAGAGAGCATTCCCGCCGGCACGCTTCTGGATTTGCGCGAGGCTGGCCAGGATCTGAGCCTGCATAGCGATGCGCCCCACCGCACGGTGCAAACACCGCCACGCTACGGCGTAACGCTTTACCAGGTGCAGCATCCGATGGCGATCGACATCAGCCGCCTGCGCCCCGGTCGTGGTTTAGGTGCGCTTGAATTGCGTTTGCATTGCGAGCCGCAGGCCGGCGAGCGCCTGTGGCGTTGGTTCGGATATGCCAGTGCGCTTGCCACCCGCTTTACCGGTGGTGTCGGCAGCCTGCGTGGCGACTTTCCTGACACCTTGCTGCAGGCAGTGAATGACGACGCCTTCGATCCGCCTAGTCGGGCATTGGCCGCGCATCTGAACGCGCAAACCCTGCTGCTGGCGGGTCGCGCGGCCGACGCCAGCGTCGCCTTCGAACATGCAGCGTTGGCATGGGATCGCATCGGCGACGCCGAGCGCGCCAGCGCCGCCCGGGTGGGTGCTGGCGAAGACCTCAATCGCAGCGGACAGTATGCGCGTGTGCTCAGCTTGGCCCGTGCGGCGACGAATGCGCCGGATGGCAGCCACTATTTTGCCGTGCGGCTGGAGAATGCGCGCTGTCTGGCGTTGCATTACCTGCACCAGCTCGATGCGGCTACGGCCTGCTATGCGTGGACCAGCGCAAGGCTTGATGCACTGAATGAAATCCTCGAGCTCGCTTCTACCGGCATCGATCATGCGACCGTGGAGGTTGCGCGTGGCAACGCCGATGCGGCGCATAAACTGCTGCTCGACAGCCTGGTGTTGGCGCAGGGAGCACAGGCGCTGACCGTGCAGGGGCGCGCCCAGTTCGAATTGGCCGGGCTGGCGCGCGATCGGGGCGATGTTGCCGAAGCCTTGCACCGCTTGCAGCAAGCACAGGAACGCTTCGCCGGCGCCGCCGAGCCACGTTGGCAGGCCAGCACCCTGCTGCGTCTGGCCGCCCTGCTCAGCGAGTTGAGCGCGCCGGGCGATGCCCGCGCAGCCGTCCGTCGCGCGCTGACCTTGCTTGATGCCCGCCACGCCCCGGCACGGGTAGCCGCGGCACACCTGTTGCTGGCGCGGATCGAGCTGGGCGATGGCAACATCGATGCCGGCTTGGCGAGCGTCGAGCAATCTCTGACCGCGTTCCGCGCACTGGCCATGCACGATGAAATCATGAATACGCAGTTGCTCCGTGCCCGTTTGCTATTACGTGCGGGACGTGTTGATGACGCCAGCAGCGCACTGGCCGCCACACCTGTTGCCCAGTCGCGCAGCGGCGCCGATGCCAACGCGCACCGGTTGATTGGCGCTGAACTCGCGATGCGCGCCGGGCAATTCGAGCAATCGGCGCGCCTGCTCCGGAGCTTGACTACGAACTTGACCTTGAGCGAGCAGCTTGAGCGCACGCGTTTGCTGGCCGAGGCCGATTGGCAGGCGGGACGACGGACCAAAGCCTACGCCGCGTTACGAACCCATGCGCGCACTTTGCTTGCGCTGTCGCGGCGTAGCGGCAATGCAGTGCTTGCCCACATGCTGCGTGCTTCCACGGATGTCTTGCGGCAGAGCGCAATCGATCTGCTGGCGCAGGAACTCGATGCCGACAACACCCGCAGCGAACAATGGCTGCAATGGCTGGCGCCCTGGATACTCGATACCGACAATGCGACCGCCCGCGCCAGGCTCGCCAACCCATCCAGCGTCGAGTTGGATGCCGCCCTTTCCGCGCTGCTGCTTTCCGACAACGCCCCCGGCGGAACTGGCAAGCCGGGTGCCGACGCGATCGACTTTGCGCTGCTCGAACGCCTCGCCCGCGCCGCCGGTGGGCCGCATGTGAAAATCGCCGATAGCGTGCCGGACACCGACGTTTTGCGGTCGCTGGCGCAGTCCGGCCGGCCGGTGCTGGCATTGCTGCAAGGGCGCAATCGCGCATTGCGGTTGTGGCTGGAGGTGGGTTTCGAGCCACGTCTGGACAGCATCGATCTGCGCACATTGCACACCCATCTGCACCCCCTGCGCGCATTGCTGGCACAGCCCGGCAGCAGCTTGGCGCGGATCGACGCGCATGCCCGCGCGCTGTCGGAACAGGTGTTCGACGGGTTGGCCGGGCGTGCATCGCCCGAGCGGCTGCAGGTGCTCGGCGATCATCTGGGCGCCGCCATTCCGTGGCCGGTTTTGTATTGGCCGCAGCACACCCAACCGCTGGCGCAAAACAGCATGACGGTGTTGCTGCGCCTGAGCGCGACATCGGCACCACGCCGTACCGCGCCCAGACGGATCGACGTACTGCTCGCGGCGCAAGACGGCGATGCCAATGTTCTGCCAACGCTCAGCGCAGCCGCCTTCGAGCCGGCGTTGATTCAACGCAACTCGTCCAATCGCCAGATCGACACACTGGCCGCCGCGAGCCGCGAGCAGGCCCTGGCCAAACTGGCCGAGCCGGGCGCGTGGCTGCATGTGTCTGCACACGGCAGAACGCAGAGCGATCGTCTGCTGGCCTCGGGCCTGTGGTTGAACCCGAAAGACGGCAGCAACGACCCGCAATTCCTCGGTTGGGCCGATGTGTTCGAGCGCGGCGTCGCCGCCGATCTGGTGGTGCTCAACGCCTGCGAGCTTGCGCAAAGCGACGGCGCTGCCGCCAATGCAGCCCTGGACTTTGCCGCCGCGATCAGCAGCGCTGGCGCGCGCGACACCATTGCCGCGCAATGGCCGGTCAGCGATACCGCCAGTGCGGTGTGGGTGCCGGTGTTCTACCGCGCACTGGCGGCTGCTGGCGATCACCCCGACCCGGCACAGGCGCTCGCGGAAGCCCGCCGTGCGCTGCGCGCCAGCCGCGCCTTCCGCCACCCATTTCATTGGGCCGGATGGGTGCATTGGCAGCGGGTCCCTATGGTTGCCAGGGATAGTCGAAAGCAAGATCGGTGAGAACTTGAATCGGTGAGACCTTGAGCTTCTGTCGCTACCCCGGATTCACCACAGGCACTTGAAGAGCAACAACATGCTCGAGCGGTTTAACGATGAGATCAAGCTGCGCACGCACACGCACGCACGGTAGATAGCTTCTCGAACACTGATTCGTACCAGTGGCCAATTGGGTCACTGCGCGGCGAAACCCGCGAGATGTTGCTCGAAGCCTCCCGTTGCTTGAACGTGGCTCTGCTGGCTGAGCAGGGAAAGCAGCAGTTGAGGCTAGCCGCCTGAAGGCTGCTGCCGTGGTCGGCGCTCCGGCCTACGCCCTACGCACCGACCACGGCAACACGAAATCGACCGATTACCTGATCAACCGATTTGCAGCGCTTGACGCACACTGCTTAGCTTTGCGGCTCACGCCCAGGATTTTCATCGGTGGACTACAATCGATGTCAACCGGCTATTGCTTCCCCCTCAGTGCCGTGGGGTTTGCCTTCGTACTAGTTTTGTGGGGTCTGATCCCCAACCTGCTGTCTGGCATCCAAGCAACAGCCGGTAATCGTCAGCGTTGCACCTTGGATTGCCGTGTCGTCTTGCGCGAAGAAGCTGACACGCCCGCTTGCCAGAATCGCCGGGTTGGTAATCGTGATGGTCTTGCTGGTGGTGGCGCCTGCCTGGAATGCTTGCACCGGCGGTTGCCAAATGCGACCTCCGCCCAACACACCACCACCTGGGAGATTTGGACCATAAAGTCCATTCTTCACGACATGCACATTGTCGTTAAAGGCATCAGTCCCATTGGGGCTGCCATTTTTCAGTGCCTTGAATTTGACCGTAAGTACCGCCCGCGTCACCTGGCAACAACGTCCGCGTGTATTCCATCTGATCGTATGACCGTACCAGGTGTTGATCTTGGTCCCATTCAGTCCGTTGCCTTGCTGCCAGTGCGACGGCATGTCGGCGGTTTCGATG
>JBFWOQ010000075.1:0-6899 GCA_050250395.1 Porticoccaceae bacterium | reverse complement strand
TTCTGAATCGCAATGTGCTGAGCTACCGCATTCCCCACCACGACGACCCCGAGACCATTCTCGCCGCCGCCGCCGCCATCCTGATCGAGCGCAAGGAGTTTTCGGCGAGCGACAAAATGGTGGTGCTATCGGACATCCTGGCGGGCGCCGGCCTGGGCGCCATACAGATTCGCGCCCTGGGAGAGCTGGCAGCTCCGCGCTGCCCACTGCGCGACACGCCTTGACTGCGCGCCATCGGCGGCTCGGGAAGGATCCGGGTGATGCGTGGAGACCCACCGACGCAACCGCGCGCGAACCTCGTCAAACAGCCCCGGTTTGGGCGCTACTGCCCGGGTGTGTTTGGTCGGTGCTCTCGGGTGTATTGCGACCTTTGTCATGGCCGCAAGCATTTGGGTAGGCTCGATTTGGGAATTGTCAGGCGCCTACCAAGTGCAATACGTTACGTCGTCGTCCCGATAGCAGGGCATTGCTCGGACTTTCCCTAGCGCGCCGACAGGCGCGGGAGGCGCAAGAGCTGGAACTCCGCCGCCGCGCTGGCCGTGCGCTCGCACTTGAGCGGTTGTTGCAGATCGCCCCAGTGCACGAGTTCGAGCCGTCCGCCGCGGTGCTCCACCAGCGCGGTGCAGCTTTCGACCCAGTCGCCGTCGTTGCAGTAGAGGAGATCGTCGATCACGCGCAGTTCCGGCTGATGGATGTGGCCGCAGACCACGCCGTCGAAACCCCGTCGACGGGCTTCGTGTACGACGGCGCGCTCAAAGGTTTCGATCGCCGCGCGGGCATTGCCGACCCGGTTCTTCACATAGTAGGCGAGCGACCAGTAGGGCAGCCGCAGCCGGCGCCGCACACCGTTGGCCAGTTGATTCAGCGCCAGCAGCAGTGAATAACTCGCATTGCCGACCCAGCGATTGAAGCGCGAGCACAACACCACATGGTCGAACTGATCGCCGTGCAGCAGCAACAGGCGACGGCCATCGGCGGTGGTGTGAACCGCCTCGGTTGCCACTTCGATATCGAGAAACCGACGCGCGGCGATATCGCGCACCAGCATGTCGTGGTTGCCGGGCACATACACCACGCGGGTGCCTTCAGCGGCCTTGGCGATAATCCTGCGCAGCACGGCCTGATGGCTGCTGGGCCAGTAAAAACTCCGTTTCAGCGCCCACAGATCGACGATGTCGCCGATCAGATAAAGTACGTCGCACTGGGTGCGCTCCAGAAAGTCGAGCAGGAACTCGGCGCGGCAGCCGCGGCTGCCCAGGTGGATATCGGAGAGCCAGACGGCGTTGAGGCGTTGCGTCAGCGGAGCGGTGTCCGGTTTGTCGGGGGCGCGCCGACCCGGAAAAGGCAGCGCGCCGGTTGTGCTGCGTTCAGATGTGCCGGATTCAGGGTTCCGAGACAACAGGATGCATCTCCAGCGGTGGAAACAGCGGGACGTCGGGTAACCGGGTGGCGCGCCACAGCGCCGCCGACAGCGTCTGAATGTCCCGGGAGCGATGCCCGGCAGCGATCCAGCGCGCGATGGCGGCCGCCACATCCGGGTAGCGCACGCGCACCGCGCGACCGCCGTCGAGCCAATCGCGCACTCGCGCGCCATCGAGGCGGTCCATGGTGTAACCCACTCCCAGCTGTACCAGCGCCATGGCGTTGGCGTGCTGCTCGGACTGTCCCCGCACGGGCTTGACCAGCAGCTTGATGCCCAGTTGCAGGGCCTCGCTCGCCAGTTCGAAGCCGGCGCTGCAAATCACGCCGCCGGAGCGGGCGAGTTCCTGGTGAAAACCGTGGCGATTGGGTCGCTGCCAGTGGATGTGCGCGGCACTCTCGGTGACGTCGTCGGCGTCCGGGTGATACACCGCGAACCGGAAGTCGACAAACGGCTTGAGCAGCGCGTTGATGGCGGCGGGAGTCTCGAACGGCAGATAGACCACGATCAGCCGCGCATCCTGCTCGCTGTCCAACGCGGGCACGGGCGCCACCGGGGGCAGCAGCGGCGCGTCGAAGTGGTACCAGTGCAGACCCAGGCAGCTGTCCGCGGGCGCCGTCCAGCGCAGTAGCAGGCGCTGATGGTAGTTGCCGCCCGGTCGCGGAACCGGATAGCGAAACGCGTACTGATGGCCGATGCCGACGCAGGGCTTATGGCGCAGACGAGCCGCCCAGGCGGTGACCGGTTCGAAGTCGGTGAGCACGAGATCGTACGGGGACAGATCCAGCGCGCGGATCTCGTTCACCAGTCGGCGTGGAGCGAATTTCCGCAGGGTTCCGAAGCTGCGCAGCCGACCCGCTTCAATGTCGAGCGTGAGACCCTTGCAGAGGCGGTAGTCGCCGAACGGCTCCATGTCGAAGAACTGGTCGGGTTCCCGCCCGGAAAACAGGTAATCCACGGTCAGTCCCTGATCGGCCATGGCTTTGGCCATGGCGCGGGCGCGGGTGATATGGCCGTTGCCGGTGCCCTGGACGCCGTAGAGGATACGCGTCAAGGGATAAATCCGGAGGCCAGCACGCCGGTCGCCAGCGCCGCGATGCCGCTGCCCATCAGGGCTCCGGCGGCGATATCGGACGGAAAGTGAACGCCCAGAAATACCCGCGAGGTGCCCACCAGCACGGCCCAGCAGTACAGCGGCACCAGCAGGATTGGAAACGCCCAGGCGGTCGCGGTAGCCACCAGAAAGGCACCGCTGGTATGGCCGGATGGAAAGCTGAACTTGTCCGCCGGCACGATGAAACTTTCGAAGCCGGGCAGGGCGTCCGCCGGGCGATTGCGTTTGAGACCGCGCTTGAGGATGGCATAGAGCGGTCGTTCGATCGCAAATGCGCCGGCCAGTACCGTGAACAGGGTGATGGCTGCGCGGCTGTCGACCAGTAACAACGCCAGCGGCACGAGGAAGTAGTAAGGGCCGTCAGCGGTTCTGGATATCAGGCGGCCGACGGCGGTGAACAACTCGCGGCGCTTGCGGCGCATGCACCAGTTGAAGGTAAGGATATCGCTGTGCTGGATGTAGCCCAGCACGGAATGGCGATCTGGTCGGACTCTGTTCATGTCCGCCGAGATTAGGGCGGGAATGTGTCAGGCTGAAAACCGCGGCATGACCGAAGGGTGACAAAGCTGCCCGGCGAGTCGACGGTGCAAGGTCGGGCGCGGACCGGATTGCGACCGGCGGGCAATCATTCCAGGCGGCGCGGAGTGCACTGCGCCCAAAAGGTGCCATTTGAGCGTTGACGTCCGTGTTTCCGCGGGGATGCTTGCGCGGGGATGCTTTCGCAGGGATGGCGATGTATGGAAAAACCGGCCGCGTGGAACGCCGCCGCAGCCCCGGTCTGGATCAGTCTTTCTTGTAACCCGCAGTGGGGCAACCCAGGCAGCGCTCGAAGGTGTTTCTCGCCGGCCAGCCGATCAGCGCTTCGGCGGAGTCCTTGACGTTGCCGCCAAGCGCCGAGAACGGCAGCGCGACGACCCAGATGGCCGTGCCCAGGACGGTGGCAGTGAGCAACAGGGGGCGCCCGATCAGCAGATCGCCGGCCATGTCCACCGCGGACACCTCGTTCGGATCCGATTCATCATGGTTGATTGCGAATGCCGGCTGGCACAACAGCAGCGCCGCGACCAACGCCAGCGGACGCGCCACAGTACTTTTCCTGAAGGCTTGCAGTGTCACTGACGCTCCCTCCTGAGTGAGCCGCACGGACGTCCGCCCAAGGCACAGGGCGGATCACTACACCCGGAGTATAGAGAGAGTGCCCGTGGAAGCCAACGCCGGGGCGAGGGCGAGTTCACAGAGTAATCACAAAAAAGTTGGCGCCGTTGCGCTGGCTTCCAGCCCCGCCGGGGAGCGGGATCGCGAGCTGCTCGGCGACTATCGCGGATTGTTCCGGCAGCGCCCCTGGGTGGTCGCCGCCCTGAGCCTGATGCTGCTGTCGCTCGCCGGCATTCCCGTCACCGCTGGTTTCATCGGGAAATTCAGCGTGCTCGCGCTCGGCGTCGCGTCCGGGCAGTGGTTGCTGGTGGGCAGCGCCATCGGACTTTCCTACTACCTGCGGGTGATCGGCGCGCTGTACGCGGGTGCCCTCATGGTGCTGCTTGCCGTCGTGCTGACGCTGGCGATCGGCGTCTATCCGGAACCGCTGTTTCAGCTGCTCCGTCCCTGATCGAACACTGCGACGCCGCGCGGTGCCCGGCGTCCGCGTGATCGGACCGGCCCTGGCAAGGCGCCCGCGCCGGGGCCCTTGCGGACGGCGCGGACGCCGGTGACGGCTACAGCGACAACCGCCCCAGCGCCGCGGCGAGCGCGACTTCCACCGTCAGTATTCGCAGGCCGAGGGTCACGGGGGTAAATCCGCAGGCGACCAGGGCGTCGATTTCGTAGGGAATGAAGCCGCCTTCGGGTCCCAGCGCCAGCAGCACAGGCGTCTCCGGCGGTGCGTTGGTGAGCGGCTCGGCGCCGCGCGGATGCGCCACCAGGCGCCGGCGCGCGCCGGCAATGGCATCGAGTTCATCTTCGACAAAGGGCTTGAAACGCCGGTGGATGTGCACGCTGGGTAGCGCGGTGTCGCATCCCTGCTCCAGGCCGAGCAGCAGTTCGGCGCGCACGCGCTCCGGGGCCAGCAGCGGCGTCTGCCAATAGCTCTTGTCGACCCGCCAGCTGTTGAGCAGGTGAATTTCCTTGACGCCGAGCACGGTGGCCGCGCGCAGCACGCGCCGCAAAATCTTGGGACGGGGCAGCGCGAGCATCAGCCCCACCGCCAGCGGGGGCGGCGGCGGCGAATCCAGCGCCACGGTGAATTCCGCCACGCCGCCGTCCAGGTGCAGCAGTGTTGCGGTTCCGAGTGCACCATCGAGCAAGCCCGCGCGCAGTTCTCCGCCGGGCGCCAGGCCAAGCACCGCGCGCACATGGGCGAGGCGGCGGTCGCGAATCCGCACCCGATCCGGGGCGACAAAATCGTCGGGCTGCAACAGCAGCAGATTCATCTTGCCGTCACCGCCGCTTTGGCGTCAGTCGGATCTCGAACAGCCGCGGCCACAGCTTGCCGGTCACGAACAGCCGCTTGCCGGTGGCGTCCCAGGCGATGCCGTTGAGTACATCGATGGCGGCGCCCGGCGCGGGCGCAGGCGTCAGTCCCGCGAGCTCGATCCAGCCGGTCACCCGTCCGCTCGCGGGATCGATGCGGGCGATGCGCTCGCTGCCCCAGATGTTGGCCCAGATCTCCTTATCGACCATCTCCAGCTCGTTGAGCTGCATGACCGGCGCGCCGGCGTCGGTGACGGCGATCCGTCCCTGTTCGGCAAAAGTCTCCGGGTCGCGGAAATACAATGTGGCGGAGCCGTCGCTCATGATCAGCCGGCGGCCATCCCAGGCGAGGCCCCAGCCTTCACCTTGGTAGGTGAAGGTAGCGCGCAGTTCAAAGGTGTCGCGGTCGCGGACGAAGGCCTGCTGTTGGTGCCAGGTGAGCTGGACGATGCGGTCGCCCACGGCGGCGATGCCTTCGCCGAACAGCCAGGGCGCGAGCGCGGCCCGTCGCAGCACCCGGCCGGTTGCCAGCTCGACTTCGCGCAGACTGGAGTGTCCCAGTAATCCCGTGCTCTCGAACAGGCGGCCGTCCGCCCAGGCGAGACCCTGGGTGAACGCCTGCGGGTCGTGGGGGTAGCTGTTAACGATGTCGTAGCCGTAGCGCGGGACAGCCGGCACGGCGGCGGGTACTGCCATCGCCGCCGCGCAGCCGGCGGCGCACAGGGCGACCAGCATCCGGGTGAGGAGTGCGCGGGCGGCGGGCATCATGAGAGGTTGCTCCGGGGGGCGGGTACCGCAGTCCCGCGATTGTAGTCTCACGATTGTAGTCCCGCCGGATGATACGGGTCCGGCCTAGGTCGACGCGCCGTGGCGCCCATTGCAGGACCTCGGCGTCAGTCTGGCCGTCGCCGAGTCGGTTTCCCCGACTCGGTTCGCCCGCAGGTGCCCGCCCTGCGACCGGGGCGCTCTTTCGGGTGGTGGCGACGAGGTCTATGATCGGCACGCATCCTGGAGACACACACCCATGCACTTCGAGCGGACGATGACGGCGCGGATGGCCGCGATGATGCTGCCGGCCATCACCTCCGTGCTGCAACTGGATCCGCTACGACTTCGACTGGAGCAATCAGGTCTGAACGTTGGGGTTGGGGTGAGGCACCTGGGCAGGTGAGCCGGCTCGCCGCCATTCCCGTTTCCGTGCTGGATCTGGCGCCCATTCGCGCCGACGGCGATGCCCCCAGTGCCCTGCGCGACTCCCTCGATCTCGCGCGCTGCGCGGAGGAACTGGGCTACACCCGCTTCTGGGTCGCCGAGCACCACAACATGGACGGCATCGCCAGCTCCGCGCCGGCGGTGCTGATCGCCCACCTCGCCGCCGGCACCACGCGGCTGCGCCTCGGCGCGGGCGGAGTGATGCTGCCCAACCATCCGCCGCTGGTGGTGGCCGAGCAGTTCGGCACCCTGGACGCGCTGCATCCGGGCCGCATCGATCTGGGACTTGGGCGCGCGCCCGGCACCGATCCGCTCACCGCACGCGCCCTGCGCCGGGACCGTCCTGGCGGGGTGGAGGACTTCCCGGCCGAAGTCGCGCAAGTGCGGCGCCTGCTGGGGCCTGCGCAGGCAGGGCAGCCGTTGCAGGCGATACCGGGAACCAACAGTGGCGTCGCCATCTGGCTGCTGGGTTCGAGTCTGTACAGCGCCCAGCTTGCCGCCGCGCTCGGCCTTCCCTACGCCTTCGCCTCGCACTTCGCGCCGCACTATCTGGAAGAGGCACTCGCGCTTTACCGGCGCAATTTTCAACCGTCGCCCGCGCTGGCACAGCCCTATGCGATGGCGGGCGTGCCGCTGATCGCGGCGCCGACCGACGCGGAGGCCGAATACCTCGCCACCAGCCTGCGG
>JBFWOQ010000074.1:0-6926 GCA_050250395.1 Porticoccaceae bacterium | reverse complement strand
CTGGGTCGCCGAGCACCACAACATGGACGGCATCGCCAGCTCCGCGCCGGCGGTGCTGATCGCCCACCTCGCCGCCGGCACCACGCGGCTGCGCCTCGGCGCGGGCGGGGTGATGCTCCCCAACCACCCGCCGCTGGTGGTAGCCGAACAGTTCGGCACCCTGGATGCGCTGCACCCGGGCCGCATCGATCTGGGGCTCGGGCGCGCGCCCGGCACGGATCCGCTCACCGCACGCGCCCTGCGCCGGGATCGCCCCGGTGGGGTGGAGGATTTCCCCACCGAAGTGGCGCAGGTGCGGCGCCTGCTGGGGCCGGCGCAGGCCGGGCAGTCGTTGCAGGCGATACCGGGCACCAACAGCGGGGTCGCCATCTGGCTGCTGGGTTCCAGCCTGTACAGCGCCCAGCTCGCGGCCGCGCTCGGCCTGCCCTACGCCTTCGCTTCGCATTTCGCGCCGCACTATCTGGAAGCGGCGCTCGCGCTGTACCGGCGCGATTTTCAACCCTCGCCCGCGCTGGCACAACCCTATGCGATGGCGGGTGTACCCCTGATCGCGGCGCCGACCGACGCGCAAGCGCAATACCTCGCCACCAGCCTGCAACAGCGCGCGCTGGCGCTGTTGCGCGGTCAGAGTCTGCGCCTGCAACCGCCGGTGGCGGCGCTCGACGCGCTTTGGTCCGCAGGCGAACGAGCCGCGGTGCAGGGGTTGCTGGGCCTTGCCGCCATCGGCGGGCGCGAGCGGGTGTGCGCCCAGCTCGACGATCTGCTCGCGCGGATCGAAGTGGACGAGCTGATGTTCACCTGCGACATCCACGACCAGAGTCTGCGCCGCCGGTCGCTGGCGCTGTTGATGCAGTGGCGGGGTGCGCGCTGAGCGGGCACGGAACGGGGTCCGCTGCCATCGCGGAGCGCCGCTTTGCAGGCGCATCGGCCTGATGCCCGAACTGACCGCCCCTGTGCTCGGCCTGCTGGTTGGGGTGGCGTTCTGCGCCGGCTTTATCTCGTCGATGGCCGGGGCGGGTGGGCTCATCACACTGCCCATACTGCTCTGGGCCGGCCTGCCGCCGCTGGCCGCGCTCGGGAGCAACAAGGTGCAGAGTGCGCTGGGCACGCTCGTCTCGACCGTCAAGTTCGTGCGCTCCGGGCACCTGGAGCTGCGCGCGGCCCGCACCGGCCTGCTGATGGCCAGCGGTGGCGCGGTGCTTGGCACCTGGGTTGTGCAGCGGCTGTCGAATGCCGTGCTGGAACCGCTGCTGCCGCTGCTGATGATTGCCATCGCGCTGTATTTTCTGGTCTCACCCCGGATCGGTGACGACGACGCGCCCCGGCGGGTATCCCCGCGGGTTTTCGACTACGCTGGCGCGCCGGCCATGGGTTTTTACGGCGGTTTCTTCGGCCCCGGCATGGGATCGATTTTTCCGTTTCTGCTGGTCAGCCTGCGCGGCTATAACCTGCGCAAGGCCACCGCCCACACCAAGGCACTGGTGCTGACGGTCAACGGCACCGCGGCGCTCCTGTTCGCGGCGGCCGGCGAGGTGGTCTGGCGGCTGGCGCTGGCGATGGCGGTCGCCCAGATGACGGGCGCCTGGTTCGGATCGGGGCTGGTGATCCGGCACGGCACCCGGCTGGTGCAGCCGGTGATCGTGGTGATCACGGTCGCGGTTGCCCTGCGCCTGCTGTGGGCGCGGTGACGGCGGCAGGGCAAAAACACACAAGGAGACGAAGATGGGTTTCAGATTGTCGGTAGCCGCGCGGTTTCTGCTCTACACCGCCGCCTTCATTGTGGTGGTGGCCGGGATGAAGGCGGCGGCGTCGCTGCTGGTGCCCTTCCTGCTGTCCATTTTCATCGCGCTGATCTGCGTGCCGCCGGTCGCCTGGCTCAAGGGGCGCGGCTTGCCGGGCTGGGCGGCCATCGCGGTGATGGTGTTCGCTATCATCATTGCCGCTGCCCTGATGGGCACCCTGGTCGGCAGCTCGATCCGGGATTTCCGCACCGATCTGCCGTTCTACGAGACACGGCTCCTGGAGATGACCGCGGGCTTGCAGCAGTGGCTTGCGGGACATGGAATGGTTGTCGATATCGGCGACTGGCGCGACAGCGTCAATCCCGGCGCGGTCATGCAGCTCGCCGGCAATACGCTGGCGTCGCTGGGCAGCGTCACCACCAACGGCTTCATGATCCTGATCACGGTGGTGTTCATCCTCGCCGAGCAGGTCGGGTTTCGCGACAAGCTGGCCGATGCGCGCAATGTCCCGCGCGATTCGCTGGCGGCGATCGGCCGCTTTACCGACAGCGTCAACCACTATGTCGGACTCAAGACGCTTACCAGCCTGCTCACCGGCGTGCTGGTGGGACTGGCGTTGTGGCTGCTCGGTGTCGGCTATCCGGTGATGTGGGCGCTGCTCACTTTCCTGCTCAATTTCGTGCCCACCATCGGGTCGATTCTGGCGGCGGCGCCGCCGGTGCTGCTGGCCCTGGTGCAGGCCGGGCCGGTGACGGCCGGGCTTGCCGCCGGCGTGCAGATCCTCATCAATCTGGTGATCGGCAATGTGCTGGAACCGCGCTGGATGGGGCGCGGGCTCAATCTGTCGCCCCTGGTGGTGTTCCTGTCCCTGGTGTTCTGGGGCTGGGTGCTGGGACCGGTCGGCATGTTGCTCTCGGTACCCCTCACCATCCTGGTCAAGATCGCGCTGGAGAGCGATCCGGGCACCCGCTGGATCGGCGTGATGCTGGGTCGGGGCGAGGCGCTGGTGCCGGCGCCGCTGGAGGTCGCGGCGACCGCGGCGGAAGCGCAACCGCCGGCGAACCCGCCCGACGCCGGGCCATGAACCGGCGCTCGGCGCGGTCGGAATCCTGAGCGGCGCGGTGCGCGGTTAACGCGCGGCGGCGCTGAGGATCGGCGCGATGATCGCGTCTTCCTCCATCTTCACTACCGTCGATCCGAGTCGCTCGGTGCCGCGATACAGCACCAGCGTCCCGGCGAGGCTCGCATTCACATATCTGCGTACGCGCTTGTAGTGATCGTAGTCGACCCACAGGATGTTCAGGTCGGCTTGCGGATGCTGCTTCTGGAAGTTCTCCAGCGCGACGCGCTGCGCCCGGCAGGCGGGGCAGGCGGGTTTGGTGATGGCCACCAGAATCAGGGCGTTCTCTTCCTGCAAGGCCCAGAACCGCCGGTTGGTGTAAGGACCACTGGAAGGCGCGGCGGTCGCGGCCGTGGTCGCCAGGGCGAGCAGGGCGGCCGGGGCAGCTGACCAGAAGCGACGCGCGGGAAATAGGGACATCGGCTGGTCTCCTGTGGCGAGGGATTGTGAAGGGCCGGGTGTCGAGCGCCGTCGTCGGATTGGCGCGCACTTCAGTATGGCGAACCGTCTTTGTGTGTAAACCGCCATTTACCATCGTCGAGGACTGCCTGCAAGTCATCGTCAGGGTATACGGCCGAATCTCCTGCGGCTGCGGTCGCCAGCCTCAAGGTAATGCCTACGTGAGTTGGCGGACAACAATCCTTGCCCGTTCGCGAACCAAGGGCGATGCGACAAGAGGCGCGCAGGTCAAGCCGCCCGCACCGGCAGACCCCGGCGCCGGGCACGCACGCCGGCCAGTTCGGGATCGGCGCCCCGACCGATCGCCATGTAGTCGAAACCCTGCTCCGCAAGCAGCGTGGGGTCGTAGAGGTTGCGGCCATCGAAAATCACCGGATTGCGCAACAGCGTCCGCAACAGATCGAAATCCGGGGCCCAGAAACCTTTCCATTCGGTACAGATCACCAGTGCATCGGCGCCCTTGGCGGCGGCCTCCTTGGTGCCGAGCAGCAGCAGATCGTCGCGCTCGCCATAACGCGCCTGGCACTCATCCATGGCGCGCGGGTCGAAGGCTCGCACCCGCGCGCCCGCTTGCCACAGGGCTTCGAGCAACGCCCGACTCGGCGCTTCCCGCATGTCGTCGGTGCGGGGCTTGAACGCGAGTCCCCAGACCGCGAAGGTGCGCCCGCGGATGTCCTTGTCGTAATAGGCGAGGATCTTCTCCGCCAACCGCTGTTTCTGCCGCTCGTTCACCTCCCGGACCGCACGCAGCAACTGGGGCCGGTAGCCCAGATTGAGCGCCATGGCTTCCAGCGCGCGCACATCCTTGGGAAAACACGAACCGCCGTAACCACAGCCCGGATAGATGAACTGATAGCCGATGCGGGGATCGGCACCAATGCCCTGACGGACTTTTTCGATATCGGCGCCGAGGGTTTCGGCAATATTGGCGATCTCGTTGATGAAGCTGATCTTGGTGGCCAGCATGGCGTTGGCGGCATACTTGGTCAGCTCCGCCGAGCGCGCGTCCATCACCATGATGCGCTCGTGATTGCGGTTGAACGGCGCGTAGAGGCTGCGCAGAACTTTCTCCGCCCAGGGCGAATCGGTGCCGATGACGATGCGGTCCGGCTTCATGAAATCGTCGACGGCCGCGCCTTCCTTGAGAAATTCCGGGTTGGATGCCACGGCGAATTCGAGCTTCGCGCCCCGCTTGGCGAGCACTTGCGCGATACGCTCGCGCACCTGTTCGGTGGTGCCCACCGGCACGGTGGACTTGGTGACCACCAGCGCCTGCTGTTCCAGGTGGCGCCCCGCCAGCGTCGCGGCCGCCAGCACATGGCAGATGTCCGCGGCGCCGTCCTCGCCGGGCGGCGTGCCGACCGCGATGATGACGACCTCGGCGCCGGCAAAGGCGGTGGCCGGCGCATCGCTGAAAGCGAGCGATGCCGCCCGCGTGGCCTGGGCGATACAGTCCTCCAGACCGGGCTCGGATACCGGGCAGATGCCTCGGCGCAAGCGCTCGATGCGGGCGCTGTCGATATCGAAACACACGACCTGATGACCGGCATTGGCGAGACAGGCACTGCTCACCAGACCCACATAGCCGCTACCCATTACCGTGACTTTCATGGCTGCCTCCGGCAGTGTCGTCGCGGCAATTGTCTGGGTTCAGTGTGACCGGATTATGTCCCCGGCAGCGGTCTTGCATGCCGGCGGGCTTGCGGGTCGGCGAGCTTGGGTTACACTGAAAGCCAGCCATTCCAGACCCGCACCATGACCCCAATGCGCGCACAGGATGCCGGCGCCCGCCGCCGGCAACAACAGGGTACGGGCTGCCTCCGGCCGCGGACGCCGACTCCGCGCCAGCGCGGCGCCACCCGCATCCACCGCTGACACCCGTCTCCATGTCCGAATTCGAACGGCGCCTGGGGCTGCTTGATCGGCCCGCCACCCGACCCTTGCTCAAACAGGTGGTGCGCGGCATCGAAAAAGAAAGTCTGCGCGTGGATGCGGCCGGCAATCTGTCCCAGCGCCCGCACCCGAGCGCACTGGGCTCCGCCCTCACCCATCCCTGCATCACCACCGATTTCTCGGAAGCGCTGCTCGAATTCATCACGCCGCCGTCCACCTCGGTGACGGAGACCCTGGCGACGCTCGAACAGATCCACCGCTTCGCCTACGGGGTGCTCGACGACGAACTGATCTGGGTGAACAGCATGCCCTGCGTGCTGGGCGAGGACGCCGACATCCCGGTGGCGCGCTATGGCAGCTCCAACATCGGCCGGATGAAAACCATTTACCGGATCGGACTCGGCCACCGCTACGGCCGCCTGATGCAGACCATCGCGGGCATTCACTACAACTGGTCGCTCCCGGACAGTTGCTGGGAAGTGCTGCGCGCGGACGACGGTGCGGACCAGTCGCTGCAGGACTACAAGACCGCGCGGTATTTTGGCCTGATCCGCAATTTCCGGCGCTATTTCTGGCTGCTGCTGTACCTGTTCGGTGCCGCGCCGGCCGTCTGTCGCTCCTTCGTGCGGGGCAGGGAGCACAGCCTGACGCCGTTCGGCGCCGACGACCACAGTCTGCACGCGCCCCAGGGCACTTCACTGCGCATGGGTAATCTCGGTTATCAGAGCAATGCGCAACAGCAGCTCGACATCTGCTACAACAGTCTCGACTCCTACATCGGCCATCTCCGCCAGGGCCTGACCACGCCCTATCCGCCCTACGCCGCGCTGGGTCTGAAAGACGCCGACGGCAGCTACCGGCAACTGAGCAAATCGCTGCTGCAGATCGAAAACGAGTTCTACAGCACCATCCGGCCCAAACGCACCAGCGACAAGGGCGAAGTGCCGCTGCGCGCGCTCGGACAACAGGGCGTCGAATACATCGAGGTGCGCTGCCTCGACCTCAATCCCTACACGCCGGTCGGTATCGACGCCGGGCAGATCCGGTTTCTCGATACCTTTCTGCTGTTCTGCCTGCTGGCGGAGAGCCCGCCCACCAGCCCCGCCGAACACCGGCTGCTCCAGGCCAACCAGCATCAGGTGGTGTACCGCGGCCGCGACCCGGATCTGAAACTGGAAATCCTGGGACGCGAACAAAAACTCACCGCCTGGGCGCGGGAACTGTTCGCCGCCATGATGCCGGTGGCGGCCGTGTTCGACGCCGCGCATGGGCGCGACGATCACGGCGCGGCCCTGCTCGCCCTGGCGCCCCGCATCGAGGATGCGTCGCTCACGCCGGCGGCGCGCCTGCTGAGCGAAATGGCCGCCACCCGGCAGAGTTATTTCCAGACCGCCCTGCGCCAGGCCCGCGAGCACCGCGACCACTTCCGCGCCACGCCGCTGGATTCGGCGACCCTTGCGCGCTACCAGGCCATGGCGGCGCAGTCGCTGGCGGACCAGGCCGCGCTGGAAGCCGCGGACACGATGGATTTCGCGCAATTTCTCGCCGCGTATTACGCCCAGTACGACTTTGCGTCGCATCCCTGAGAGGGTGTTTACAAAATCAAGCGGTCAATCGACGCAGCAGCAGGCGTGCTTCAGTTAGCCACACCCAGGCTTCGGACACCTGCGGCAGCCGGTCATGATGCATCACCAAGCGCCGCGCCCGTTCAT
>JBFWOQ010000073.1:0-6948 GCA_050250395.1 Porticoccaceae bacterium | reverse complement strand
CGAAATCCGATACGAAGGCATCCGCACCCTAAAACGCAACAGCGAAACCCATCGCTCCACCTGCGCCGCCCAACTGCTCGGCGGCGACACCGGCAAGGCCGACGCCCACTACACCGCGCAGTGGACAGACGATGGGCGGCTATATGTCGAGGCGCGGTTTTGAGGGTGGGTCGGCTTGATCAAACTTACGCAGTCCGTCGCAAAGCTAAGGGCGCCGACAGCAAACGCGATCACCATCGCGTCAATACATAATTAGGACTCCTCGTCCGCAATGTCGTCTGAAGCCTCTTTTGCGATCTGTGTTTCAAGGTATTCAAGAACTTCGTCGGCATCCGCATCACGCATTTCGGCAAGATCGATATCATACTTATCATTTAGTGTCTGCAAAACCTTCTTGAACCGCGTGTCTTTTGACCAAGCAAACTGTATGCTTTCCGTCCACGATTTCTCGAATACGCGAGAGGTGATTGGGTCACTCCAGACGTTCGGCACTGGAGCGGAGGACACGCCCATAATAATACGATTACAAATTTCTTCATTCTTTAGTTTGTTGAGTAGAGCAGAGTACCACTTTGACCACCTGTCCAGTACTTCTTGTTTATTCCATGTTCTCTCTTTGGGCAGTTGCTCACAAATCTGAACATCCAGCTTGTCCAGAATATTGGAGAAACATGACGTAAGCTTTTTCTGTTCGGTCTTGACAATTTCAAATAACCCGTCTTTGCCCTCGTATTTCGGACTGCGGAAATTTCTGTTTTTCTTAACGGCTGATTCGGCATCTTGACGCAGTACATCTGGGCACCAAAAGCCGTAGCAGGTATCAAGGCAGTATTTTTTCCAGCTTTCGCGATTGCCGTCTTGTTCCGATTTTGGCAAACGGCGTCCCAATCCATCATCAATTTCGTCACCACACACAATGGCCTCCAGTGAAATTGAGTCTTTCAGCTCAGCGGACATGAGTGGATGAACCGACTGTTTGATCCGCAAGAACTCGGCGGGGAGTCTGATGTTGAAACGAAAGGGATCGGACTCTTTCTCTTCATGGAACATAATTCCTGAAAGCAGCAGGCTTTGAAGCGAATCCTGCGGTAATGTTGTCTTTCCAGGAAACGGAATGAGTTGAGTTTGGTCCTGCGACTTCAGACGGTCACAATAATCTCCTGAAATCCATCTTGCAATTTTATTGTCCGCCGCCTTACCATCAATATCGGCATAACCCAATCCAACCAGCTCCTCGTTCTTTGAGAAAGCCTTTTGAGTCATGTTTAAGGATCCCAGCATATAGCAAATACTGGTGTTGGTTTCTACCACCACTGCCTTAGCATGAAATAGTGGGCCAACCTTTACAAGCCAGATACCACTGTCGCTATTATCTTCCTTCAGTCGCCGTGAAAACCTATCCATGATATTTTTCATTGCTGGGTCCGACTCGTAAGTACTCGCCTGTCGGTCAAGAAATATTCTGACACGCGGGCCGGAAGTTCGGCCATCGGCATTGCGTCGGGCTTTTCGGCATAATGTGCGAAGCATTTTTATGTCTGTATATGCCGAGATGATTGTTAGATCACGAACTGCGCCATCAATATTCAGCAATTCATCAACCGTAAACTTGTTAGGTTCTTGAGCAAGCTGTGTTGAATACATTTCCATTTATAGTCTCCAGAGATTGAACGAAGAATATCGCTACCCAAGGGAACGGCTGAATAAACCTGGTGGCTCGCCGTCAGTAGTGGTCGAAAATTGCCATTAGTTGTCCACCCTGCCACGGTCGATGGATGTTAGCGCATTCTGTGGGATGGATAGCAATGCGGATAGTAGTCCACCATTTTCAAGCAGGCCGCGCCAGCCGCACCATGGCCAGCGTATCCCGTCGGCAGTAGGCGAGCAGGTTTGCCTGGAGGGTCTGGCGGTCGGTGGGGTGGGTGTCGGGGTGGATGGCTTGCAGGTAGGCGTCCTGGGCGGCGTTGCCGTCGGCGACGCTCAGGTCGTCGTAGGCCAGGTCGGGGGCGATGGTGGGCAGTACGGCCTTGATCGACCAGGAGCCGAGCATGTCGCGGTGATAATAGTGCTCGCGGTAGATCGGCAGCAGGTCGATGATGCGCGCGGCCAAGGCGTGCAGTGCGTCGCCGTGTTCGGGGAAGCGCTGGGCGAGTTCGCGCAGGCGGGTGCCCTCGAATCCTTGGCTCCAGACCAGGATCGGTCCATCGCCGCGCAGAGCCTGCAGCAGGTGCTGGACGAAATCAGCGAGCGGCGAATCGCCGGACGCATCGAGAAACTCGCGGTGCCTGAGCGCGCCGTTGGCGGATTCGATATGACAGGAAAACTGGAACGGCAGTTGCTCGAACGGGCGGGTGCCGAGCCAGCGCGGGATGATGAAGCGGATGGTTTCGAAATCGAGGTAGTGACGCGGGAACGGGATGCCGGCCAGCAAACTATCGAGTTCGGGCGAGCGGTAGGTCCGGCCGGTCTTGGTGGCGGCGAGGATGCGCCGGTGCCTGGGATTGGCGAGCGCGGCGGCCGGCACCTTGCGCAGGTCGCGATAGCCGGCCGCGATCAGTCGCTGGATCAGGACGGGGGCACGCGGCAATAGTTCGACCGGATAGTCCGGCGCCGCCGGTTCCTGCCCGCGGCAATGGTCGATGAACGGGCAGCCATAGGGCGTCGTGCAATGCGGCCCGGTGCGGATGTCCGGCTGCGCGCCGCTGGCCACCGCCTTGAGTCGGGCGACGATCGCGGGGATTTCCGGCAACAGCGCGCGGACTTCGGTGGTGACGTCTTCAAGGATCAGCAGGCCGCGATAGTCGCCTTCGCGGCGATAGACGAAGCGATTGTCGATGTGCCCGAGTTGGATCGAACGGATGCGGCGGCCGGCGCCCTCGGCGACCCAGGTCTGGATCGCGCAGTCCCATAGGTGTTCGGGTTTGACCTGGGTGGTGGACTTCACTTCGATCAGGGTGTCGCCACCGGCGTGGCGCTTCAGGGCATCGACGCGCACGCGCACGTTCTGGTGCTCGAAGGCGGCTTCGAACAGCATCGCTGCGCCGCGCACTGGCTTGGCCAACAGCGCCGCGGTTTCGGCCAGTGCCTCGCGCACATGGCGATGGTCGGCTTCGATCAATACGCCGTCGCCGAGCAGTTCGCGGGCCAGTTCGCCGAATGCCGTGCCCTGATCGAGCCGGGTCTGCGCGCTCGGGCCCCAGTGTGCGGCGGAGGCATCGTGCAAATCCAGCCACAGGCGCTTTTCGCACTGACGGCCGGACTGGATGCGGGACTTGGATAGGGGTGGGGTCATGACGCTGTTTTTGCCATTTCGACAAGCCACTGAGGCACGAACGGCGGAAGCGGCGGTCCACTTAGCGCATCAAACACTGCCGGCCAAGCGCACTCCGTTGCTGGCTCGGCGGCGGGATGTTGCTCTCCAGCTTCGAAAAAATCATGCCATTTGGGCCCTTGCTTGGCTGCTTGCGTGTCGGCGCCCGCGCCATTGGACTTGGCTGCTTGCTTGCCGGTGCTCGGCCCTTTGGTCAGCATCACGAACTGCGTTCGATAGCCCAGCAGCTTTTCGAGGACAAAGCGCTGGATTTCGGTCTGGCGCATCTGAAATGTTTCGCCATTGAACAGCTCGGCCGAGTAGACCGATTCCTTGGATTCCAGTTTGGCTTCAATGCAAATCGCCTTAGTCGGCATCGTCTTGGTCGGCAAGGTATGGATGACCAGGTCGGGCTTAACGTTGAACGCCCACTTCAGAATCACGGCGCGTTTGGCGAAGGCCAGCCATTCCTCCGGCTTGATCGCCGGTAGCTCCGTGCGTTTCTTTTGAAGCCAATCTGGCCCCGGCCCTGGCCGCATGCGCCATCGGGCCGGCATCTGGATGGACTTCTCAGACGCTTTCGGCGAGGCGCCGAAAAAGCTGTTGAAGTCCAATATTTGGACCGACCGTAAGTAGTCCATCAAGGCAGACGGCCCGCCCAGCAACGCGATGATTGCTTCCCGATAGCATTGGTTTGGGTTTGTCCTTTTTCCCGCCAGATGCCAAAGATCGCGGGCATGGGCGTATTCGAAATAGATGCGAATGTTTGCCGGATCAATGTCTGCCGGATCAGTGCCCGCCGAATCAGCGGGCATCTGCGCCTTGATCGCTGCCATGAACTTCTTGATGCCACCGTCTTGCAACAACAAGTGATAGAGCAGCGCCGCGAAGTTGCGTTCCTCGCGGCAGAATCGGTGGTAGTCGTGGCTGTTCAAGTCGGGCGGCAGAGCTTCGCCCAGCAGGCTGTGCAGGTTGGCTGGCTCGCTTTTCTTGCTGATGGTGTCGTCGGTCATGGCGCATTCCTCGGTTGCTGGGGATACTGGCAGGAGGCGACGACAGATTGTGTCGCGATGATGGCTGCCGGGTTCAGGTGTGAGCGGCATAGGCCGCTGCAGCGGCGCGGTGTGCTTCGAGCAGGTCGCGTTTCAGGGCGACCGGGTTTTGCACGACGAAGTTCGCGCCCTGGGAGAGGATCCACCAGCGCAGTGCCCAGGTGTCGCGCAGGCTGGCGCTGAGTTGTACGTGGTCGCCGCGCTCGCGCAGTTGCATGTCGGTGGACAGCGGTGTTTCGGTCAGGTGGCGGGCCAGCGCTGGGCTGATCTGGGCGCGCAGTTTGATCGGGTCGCCGTCGCCGAATTCCAGTGCGCCGGAGGCGATGTAGGCGTCCAGGCTGAAGTTCGCGGGCGCCTTGGTCGGCTGATCGAGCAGGCTGGCGCGGCGGATGCGGTGCAGGGCGAACAGGCGCGGATCCTCGTAGTCGAATACGCTGGCGACCAGGTAACTGCCCGGCCCGCGTTGCACCAGGCCGAGCGGGTGGACAAGCAGGGTCTTGGCGGCGGGCCGGTCGACGCTGTGGTAGTCGAGTTCGAGCTGTCGATCGGTAAACAGGGCCTGCTGGACCAGGGCGAGCACGCCGGGCTTGATCGTCGGTGGCAGCAGGTTCAGTGTCGGCGAGACGATTTTGACCTTGTCCAGCCAGCGCGCGGCGGCGCGTTGGCTGCTGAGCGCCTTGAGTTTGCTCTTGGCCAGTTGGAAACGCGTTTCCAGCGCGGCCAGGATCGAGGCCGGCAGCAGCGGACGCAGGAATTGTTCGAGCAGGCTAAGCGCCAGTGCGTCGCCGAGTTCCAGGCTGGGCAGGTCGAGTTCCTTGTCCGGCATCCAGTGCCAACCGCGCGGGTGGGCGTCGTCGGTGGTGATTGCAAACAGCCGGCTGAGATCGAGCAGGTCGCGTTCGATGGTGCGTTTGCTGGTTGTTCGGCTGTCTTCCTGGGCCAGCAACTGCTGTAGTTCCATTGCCGATTTGGGCCGGCCGCCCCGGCCCGGCGCGCCCGGCAGCAGTTTCAGCAATTGCCATTGGCGCGCGATGGCATCGTATTTGGGATTGTCGGGCATGACCGGGACCTCGATGGCCTTTGGCGGCTTGATCCGGAATGGGGGGCGTGGTGGTTGAAGCTTAGGGGGTTCCGGGTGCGTACGCATGGCTTGTGGTGAGCGTGGCGAAGCGCAAGGATTTTGCCGTGTCGCTTCGGCTTGTTGTTGTGCATAGGTTGTGCTGAGCGTAGCGGTGTTTAACGGCGGAGCCGGTCAGCGCAACGATCTCGCCATTACACTTCGGCTTGTTGCGCTTCGCTACGCTGCGCTACGCTGCGCTGCGCTCAGCACAACCTATGATTCGGTTTTGGCTTGTTGCGCTTCGCTACGCTGCGCTGCGCTCAGCACAACCTATGATTCGGCTTCGGGTTGTTGCGCTTCGCTCAGCACAACCTATGATTCGGCTTCGGGTTGTTGCGCTTCGCTTCGCTCAGCACAACCTATGTTTTGCGCTGCTTCAGATAAATCCGATGCGCAGGGTTTTGCCGTCTTCCTTGAAGGCGCACTCGGCTTGCAGCGCTTCGAGCAGGGCGCCGGGACCAGCGAGCGGGCGGAAGCGATGGCTGCGTGCCACCGCGGCGAAGTCGCCGGGGGCGAGCACCGGGATGCGCGCCAGGGCGGCGCGCAGGGCTGGCGCCGGGGCACCGAGGACGAGCCGCTGGCAGTTTACGCAGAACAGTTCCCAGGCCGCCGCCGGCAGCAGATAGCCGAACTTGAGCTTGAGATCGAAGCGGCGCAGCGCGGCCGGGTCGATGCCGTCGATCAGGTTGGTCGCGGCGATGAACACGCCGTTGAAACGTTCCATTTGGCCGAGCATTTCGTTGACCGCGCTCACTTCCCAACTGCGGGTGGCATGGCGGCGGTCGTGCAGGAAACTGTCGACCTCATCGAACAGCAATACCGCCCGGTCGGTCTCGGCCTCGCGGAACGCAGCGGCGATGTTTTTCTCGGTATTGCCGACATAGCAGTCGATCAGGTCGGAGGCCTTGCGCAGATACAGCGGCCGATCCAGGCGTTCGGCCAGCCAATGGCCGTAGGCGGTCTTGCCGGTGCCGGGCGGGCCATACAGGCACAGGCGGGCGGACGCGGATCGCTCGATGCCCGTGGCCATCGCGCTGAGATCGGCACTGCTATGCAGCCAGCGCGGGTCGTAGTGCTCGGGCAGGCGGGCGGCGTCCAGCGTCGGCAGCCGGCCATGCTGCTGCGCGACCAGGGTGGCATCGACCAGGTGTTCGAGCGCATCGGACAGACCGGCCGGATCGAGCTCGCCGCGGATCGAACGGATCACCGCGCCGGCGCGGGCGATTACCGCGGGCGCCAGGTGTTCGGCGGCGGCCAGACGGGCCAGGCCATCGGCGTCGAGCAGATCGCCGCAGGTCGCGCGGGCCAGACCCTCGCGCTGACGGCGGCTCGGAACCTTGAGTTGCAGGATCGCATCGAAGCGGCGCAGAAAGGCCGCGTCCATGCAGCCCACGCTGTTCGACAACCACAGGGTCGGCACCGGGTTTTCTTCCAGCGTCCGGTTGATCCAGGCCTTGCGCAATTGC
>JBFWOQ010000072.1:0-6982 GCA_050250395.1 Porticoccaceae bacterium | reverse complement strand
AGGAAGTCCGGACGCCGGCCGATTGCTACCGCTCGCCATTCAAGCGCACCGTCGCGCGCAGATGCTGGTATTTCCATTCGCCATCGATTTTGACGTAGTCGTCGTCATAGCGCAGCACCAACCACCGATCGGCATTATCCTTGCGAAAGGTGAACGGACCCAGAAAATACCACGTGCCGGTAGCGCGGTCCCCGTCGATTTCGATGATCGGATTCATCACATTGTGCTGGGAAAAGCTGATGAGCTTCTGGAAGCCCCTGAACAATTCGCGGATGCCCTCGTGACCCTGGGCTTTCCCGAAACCGGCACCTTCCCAGATGCCGTCCGGGGCGAACACCGAAGCGATCCGGTCGGGATCATGGTCGTCATCGCAAATTTCACAGTACCGGGCTTTCAATTGCTTGATGGCTTCGATGTCTTCGATGCGGGCAATGCGTTTTTCGAGTTCTGCCAGGCTCATGTCGGATTCTCCTCGGACTGATGGCATTTATTGTGGCCGCGCGATGATTCTGCTCGCGTCGTAGGTAACTCGGCTGTCAAGATTAACGCCGTCGACCGCCGCATGGTAGAGAATTGTTGACCGCCGCATGGTAGAGAATTGTCGACCGCAAAAGGGATGACAGTTGCCTGCCACCCCTTGCGGATTTCATCCGTCCGCCACCATGGGCGTCAGGCGACGTTACCGGTGTACTGCCATTTCTTGAGCGCCGGCAGCGCCTTCTCGGCAAACAGTGTCATGCCTGTCTTCACATAGTCGTAGTCCATGCCCGCGTAGGTGAAGAAGCAGTTCAGTTCCAGTGGCCCGACGATGTCTTCGATCCCCTTGAGTTTTTCGAGACACTGATCGGGTGTGCCGTAAATCTGCTGTTCCACATATTGCTCGGTCACCCGGTCGGCATTTTCGCGCATGGCCACAGCAGAGCGGCCGTAGTGTTCGTAGCCCTTGATGTTGTCGAAGTGCTCGCCCTTCATCTCGTAGTGCTGCATGGCCGACTCCCAGTAGTCGCCCATGTACTTGTGCGCCATATCCCGGGCACGACCGGGGTCCTTGTCGCAGATCGTGAAGATGTTGGCCGAGGTCGGCGGCGCGGGACGGTTGTGCTGCTTCTCGAACAGCTCCCGGTACAGCTTGATGTCCTTGGCGCGCTGCTTCCAGGGGCCGACCGCGAAGGTCATCATGGTGCCGCCCAACCGCGCCGCGTGGGGGACGGTATCCGGCGACATGGACACAATATAGGTGCGATCCTTGAAGCTCTTGAAGGACGCAGGGCGCAGGGCGACGCGGATCTGTTTGAAGTACTCGCCGTCGTGCGCGTCCATGTAGCCGGTCTCGAGCGCATTCAGGATCATCGGCGCCGCTTCGTTGAAGCGGTCCCGCGAACTGTCCATGGCGACACCGAAGCCGTCGTATTCGACGCGACCGAGACCGCGACCGAGACCGACGATCACACGGCCGTTGGACAGGTTGTCGAGCATCGCGATGTCGGTGGCGATGCGCAGCGGGTCCTTGTGCCAGGGCAGGATCAGCGCCGCCGTGCCCAGCTTGATGGTCCTGGTTTTGCCGGCCATGTAGGTGAGAAACTGCAAGGGGTTCGGGCACATGGTGTAGTTGGTGAAATGGTGCTCCACGCCCCAGATCGAATTGAATCCGAGCGGCTCGGCCAATTCCGCGATGGCGATTTCCTTCTGGTAAATCTCAAGATCGCTCAGAGGCTGATTGTGGCTGCTCTGAAAAGCCATGACGACGCCGACATCCATAATGCTTACCTTTTGGTTGATGGGAACCCGGTTGAAGAAAAAAATCTGTCCCGGTCAGCGATGAACGCCGCGGGTCAGGCCACACCCTTGGGCTTCTGCTGGCTCATGAAGCCGAACATGTAGCCCGCGATGCGGCGAATCTGAATTTCGTCCGCGCCCTCGGTGATGCGATAGCGCCGGTGGTGGCGATAGATGTGCTCGAACGGCTTGTGACGCGAATAGCCCAGGCCGCCGTGTACCTGCATCGCCCAGTCGGCGGCCTCGCAGCACAGGCGGTTGGCCGTGTAGTTGCACATCGAGACCTTGTCGGACACCGAGAAATTGCCGTACTTGTCCATGCTCCACGCGGTCTTGTGAATCAGTGCGCGCAGCATTTCGGCGCGAGTCTGCAACTCGACGAGCGGGAACTGGATGCCCTGGTTGGATGACAGCGGCTTGCCGAAGGGCTTGCGCTCCTTGGCGTAGGCGACCGCCTGATCGATACAGAACTGCGCCGCGCCGAGACTCGATGCGGCCTGGCGGATGCGGTTCTCGTTGAAGAAATGCTGCACCACCTGCAAGCCGCGCCCTTCGCCGCCCAGAATTGCACTGTGCGGCACGCGCACATTGGTTAGGGATACCCGACCGTGATCGGTCGGCATATTGAAGGTCCACAGCATCTCCTCGATCTTCAGGCCTGGCGCGTTCATCGGCACCAGAAACGCGGTGATGCCCAGACCATCCCCCGCCTTGCCGGCGGTGCGGGCGTACACCAGATCATAGGGCGCCTTGTGAATGCCGGTGTTCCAGGTCTTTTCGCCGTTGATGATCCACTCGTCGCCCACGCGCACCGCGGTGGTTTCCATGTGGGTGGCGTCGGAGCCGTGGTTGGGTTCGGTGATGCCGTAGGCAAAGCTCTTCTTGCCCTCCATCAGGTCGTCGACCCACTCGGCTTTCTGCGCGTCGGTGCCATAGGCCAGCATCAGCAGCAGACCCACATTGTTGCCGACGATGGAGTGTTCGTTCTGCAAGTCGTTGTGCAGCCCAAGGCCCTTTTTCGCCAGGTGCTCGCGGATGATGGCCATGCCCAGATTGGTGCCGTCGCGACCGCCGTATTCCTTGCCCACGGGATAGCGATAGTGCCCGGCGGCATCGGCGAGGCGCTTGGCTTTTTCGAGCAGCGCTTCCCACTCGGCGTTGGGCAGGCCGCCGCGCTCCCAGTCGGTGCGCGCATCCTCGCGGCGGTGGTCGAAGAAGCGGATATTGTCGTCCTGGTTTTCCAGGGGCTTGATCACGCGCTCGATAAAGTCGTCGAGTTCGAGCAGATAATCGGCAAGGTCCTGGGGGATGTCGAAGTTCATGGTGTGGCCTCGGTGCGAAATGGACGAAGAATCGGCGCGTATCACTTGAACAGATGCATGGCGAGGCCGATGTCGCGACCGGCCTCCAGCGCCTGAGCGAACGGCAGATCGGCGGCGCGGCGGATCAGCTGCTTGGTCAGGCGCAGAGCGTCGTGATTGAAGCCCGCGAGCTGCTCGGCCAGGGCGCTGGCGGTGGCCAGCAGCTCATCGGCCGGCACGATGCGATTGATCATCCCGAATGCCAGAGCCTGGCGGGCATCGATGTTGTTGCACAGGGTCAGCAGTTCGAATGCCGCCTTGCGGCCGATCTGATGCACCAGTGTCGGCGCCACGCCGGCCGCCGCCATGCCGAGCTTGACCTCGGGATAGCCGAACATGGCGTTGTCGGCAGCCACCACCAGATCGCAGCTCACCGCGAGGTTGCAGCCGCCGCCCATCGCGTAGCCCTGCACCGCGGCGATCACCGGCGTGTCCATGCGCTGGATGGTGCCGTAGAAACGGACGGTTTCGTCGAGGCGTGCGGCGATCTGATGGGCCGAGGGCGCCGCATTTTCGGAGGCTTCGCTACCCTCCGACCCATTCAACGGCTTGCCACTGCCCAGGTCCGCGCCGGCACAGAAGGCCCGCCCGGCACCGGCCAGCACGATCACCGCCACGTCGCGATCCGCTTCGGCGGTGCGCAGTGCGGCGGCGAGTTGTCCCACCAGCGCATCGTTCATCGCATTGAGTTTTTCGGGACGGTTCATGGTCAGGTAGCGGATCGCACCGGCGTCGCGGGTCAGGATCAGTTCGCTCATGGTATTTCCTCTGGATAAAAATCGCGCCGCAGGTCGGGACGCCGGCCTGCGGTCGGTTACTGGCTGGCGCTAACAGCTTGTTGAAAAACTGCTGCGGCAGCCATCTGCTTCGTTGCGCGGTGCTCGCTCCCTCGCCTATCTATTTGATATGTCTCGGTCGCTGCGCGCCGTGCGCCTCGCAGCTGGCCCCCTCGCGACGCTTTTCAACAAGCTGCTAAAAGTTGTTGATGGTCGCGAAGCGATCGCGGTGGTACGCGCCATCGCCCAGGGTGGTTTCCACAGCACGGGCGCGCTTCATGAAAAAGCCGATCTCTTCCTCGTCGGTCATGCCGATACCGCCGAACATCTGGATGGCTTCGCGGCCGATCAGGTTGGCCACATCCGAGGTGCGCGCCTTGGCCGCACTCGCCAGCGCCGACGCATCGTCGCGGCCTTCGTCCAGCGCGCGCAGCGCCGCCAGCGTCACCGACACCGCCAGTTCGCGTTCGCAGAACATGTCGGCGGCGCGGTGCTTGAGCGCCTGAAAGGAGCCGATCGGCGCACCGAACTGACGGCGGATTTTCAGATACGCCAGGGTGCGCTCGAAAGCTTCCGAGAGCACGCCGAGCAGCTCCGCGCTCAGGCCGGCGGCCGCGCCGTCAAACACCGGGTCGAGAAGCTCCGCTGCCCGATCGACTTCACCGACCACCTGGTGCGCCGCGACCCTGACATCGGCAAACCGAACCCACGCGGCGTTGCGCGCATCGAGCAGTGCCGTGCGCACGCATTCAATACCCGGAGTCTGCGGATCGAGCAGAAACAGCGTCAGCCCATCGCGCTCGCCGGGATTGCCCGCGGTGCGCGCGAGCACCAGCAGTTGATCGGCGCCATGACCATCGAGCACAAAGCGCTTCTCGCCCGCCAGTCGGTAACCGTCGGCAACGCGGGTGGCCCGAGTGGCGACCTGCCAGGGCGCAAAGCGGCCCTGCTCCTGAAACGCGAATGCGAGCACCAGTTCGCCGGCACAGATCCCGGGCAGCACTGCCTGCTTCTGCGCCTCGCTGCCGCCGCGCAGGATGGCGTTGCCGGCCAGCAGCACCGTCGATAAAAACGGTTGGGGCAGCAGCCGGCGTCCCAGTTCTTCGAGCACCACGCCGAGCTCGGCGTAGCCAAGGCCCAGACCGCCGTAGGCTTCCGGGAACAGGATACCGGTCCAGCCGAGTTCCGCCATCTCCCGCCAGTGGGCGCGGGAATAACACAGGGGCTGTCCCGCGGCAGCGTCGCCATCGCGGTAGGCGCGCAGTTGCGCGATATCGAATCGCGCGGTGGCGAACTCGCGCACCGAGCGCCGCAGCAATTCCTGTTCTTCGCTGAGCACCAGCGCGGACGCACGCATCGCGGTCGTCATTCCGGCAGCCCCAGAATGCGCTTGGCGATCACGTTGCGCTGGATTTCATTGGTACCGCCCTCGATGGCGTTGCCCTTGGCGCGCAGCCACTGGCGCGTGATGCGCAGTGCCGCGTCGCTGAAGCCAGGGCCTTCCCAGCCGAGGCCATCCGCACCGAGCAGGGTCATCATCAGCTCGTGGCGGCGATTGGTGAGCGCGCTGCCATAGAGTTTCAGCATGGACGCGATGTGATCGCCGCCGCGCCCGGCGCTGGCTTCGTCGGCGCTGCGGTTCATGGTCAGCCGCAGCGCGAGGCTGTCCAGCTCGCACTGGGCCACCTGCGCGCGCAGCACCGGATCGGCGATGCGCGCGCCGTCGCTGCCGAGTTCCTGTCTGGCCAGCTCCGGCAGCGTCTGGGCGCGCCCGAGATCGCCGCGACCGATCGAGCCCAGCGCCTGCCGTTCGTACTGCAACAGCTGCTTGGCGATGGTCCAGCCTTCGCCGAGCTGGCCGAGCAGATTCTCCTTGGGCACCCGCACTTGATCGAAAAATGTCTGACAGAACGCGGAGGGGCCGCTGATCAGGCGAATCGGCGCCACCGAAATCCCCGGCGTCTTCATGTCGATCAGCAGAAAACTGATGCCCTCGTGCTGGGGCGCCTCGGGGTCGGTGCGCACCAGGCAGAACATCCAGTCCGCCTTGTCGGCGTGAGAAGTCCACAATTTGTGACCATCCACCACGAAGTGATCGCCATCAATTACCGCGCGGGTGGTGAGACTCGCGAGATCCGAGCCCGCACCCGGCTCGCTGTAGCCCTGGCACCACATCACCTCATCGCGGGCGATGCCCGGGAGATGCCGCAGCTTCTGCTCCGGCGTGCCGCGCTGCAGCAGTACCGGTCCCAGCAGCGACAGTCCCGCGCTGATCGGCGGCGGTCGCACGCCAACGCGGCGAAATTCCTGGGCCAGTACGCGCGCCTGGTCCCGATCCAGCCCGGCACCGCCGTATTCCCGCGGCCAGGTGGGCGCCAGCCAGCCACGTTCGGCGCGCAGGCGATGCCAGCGTTGCTCCGCGCTCCGGATGGTTGCGGGCGCGACGGCTTCTGGCCGCGTACCGCTCCCGACGTCGAGCGAGCGCAGCACGGCGGGATAGCACTCAGCCAGCCAGCCAGCGATGTCGGCGCGAAAGTCATCCAGCGAGATCTTATTGTTCATTCCTGGATTCTAGCCTGCGCAATGCCACGGACGAAATCATCCGCATCCTCGGTACTCTGCGGCGGTAGCACCGTACAACCATGTCGGGTACGATCCCCGCGCACTGCGACCAACCGGTCGCCCGCGTCCGGGCCGCGCACCGCCAATTGCGAACACCTTGCCGACAGAGCGAGCTTCGTCGCGACAACCCCGGACGCCCAGGCGAAAGCGCGATCCACGGACGCCGACCCGCCACTTACGGCGCTACGACCGACCGCCCCGGGGCAGTCGGTCACGTTACGCTGCGTGCCCCGACGCGGCCAGCGCGGGCGCAGCTCCGGCTCAGCGTAACCGCAGGCTTCACTTCGAAGCCTCGATGTTTCATTGCTATCACAACATGATGTTGGAGATCGACGGTCAATGAGATTCCGTCTTGCGAAATGGATCATGGATCACCGCGGCGCCGTCGCGATCGGGTTTGTCCTGGTGACGCTGGCGTTTTCCATCGGCATTCCCCAGGTGCAGATC
>JBFWOQ010000071.1:0-7513 GCA_050250395.1 Porticoccaceae bacterium | reverse complement strand
ATCAGCCTGCGAGCCTGCGCAAGCTGCATCAGGTCGCGCGCTCGGCGATTTTCATCGACGAAGCGCACGCCGCCCTGCCCGCCCACCTCTGGCCGCTGGCCTGGCAATGGCTGCGCCAACTCGTCGAGCACTGGGGCTGTCACGTCGTGCTTGCCTCCGGCTCGCTCGCGCGCTTTTGGACGCTGGAAGAGTTCTATCCCGAACCCATCAAACCCGGCGCGCCGCGTCAGCCCCGATCTTTGCCGCCGCTGTTGGGCAGGACTCAGGAAGTCCAGGCACTGCGAGCCCGGCTCGACGCCGGCGAAACTCGGCGGATCACGTTACGCCAGCACGCGGAAAAGCTCGCGCTGGACACGTTGCTTGCGTTTCTGGTCGCACTGCCCGGCCCGTGCATCGCAGTTTTCAACACCGTACAGACTGCCGCCATCGTCGCGCTGGCATTGGCAAAGAAAGTTGGCCGGGAAAAGGTCGAGCATCTTTCCACTGCGCTCAACCCGTCAGATCGGGAAAAGACGTTGACCAGCGTCAAAGCGCGGCTTACCGACAAATCGGACAAAGATTGGACGCTTATCGCCACTTCGCTGGTGGAGGCCGGGGTCGATTTCTCGTTCCGCGCGGGCCTGCGTGAGTCGTCCGGGCTGCCCGGCCTACTTCAGTTGGGCGGGCGTGTGAACCGGCACGACGAACACGAAGAGGCGGAAGTCTGGTCGGTGAGCCTGCTGCCCGGCGGTGGTATCCGCCCGCATCAGGCCATGCGGATACCGGCTTCCATACTGGCAAGGCTTTTTGCCCGCGACGAGATCACGCCAGATGACTGTACCCAGGCGCTGAAACTCGAAGTGCGCGAGGCTGGCAATCCGGCATTGGTCGGCGAGTTGTTCAAGGCCGATGCGGTCAAGCAGTTCCCTGCGGTCGCTGAAAAATTCCAGGTTATCGCCTCGGACACGGTGACCGTGGTGACGCCCGGCCCTTTCCTCGACGCCATCAAAAACGGCGCGCGCCCGGATTGGAAATCCCTACAAAGTCACTGTGTGCAAATCTGGGCAACCAAGAAGGTTGAGTTTGGCCTCACGCCTATCGAGGCTTACCCAGGCCTGTACGCATGGGATCTGGCTTACGATGAATTCATCGGCTATATGGCGGGTGCGCTCCAAGTGCAGGACGTGAAATCCGGCAAGGCAGCGCTCATCTAGCCAAGAACCCGCTCGACATGCCATGGCTGACCACTCCTCCCTCTCACTATCCGACCTCAACCACTGGGCTTGCTGTCCCAGCCGTTGCGCCCTTATTCACTTGGAGGGGGAGTTTGCCGACAATGTTCACACGGTGCGCGGCACCGCCGAACACCGGCGGGTGGATTGGGTCGCCTATGACACCAAGCAACCGGGAGCATGGGTGGAATATGCACTGCCGGTCTGGTCCGATCGCATCGGACTGATCGGCAGGTGCGACGCGGTCGAGTTCTGGCCAGACGGCATCGTTTATCCAGCGGAGTACAAATGCCGCGCATGCAAGAAATGGCTCAACGACGATCACCAGCCCATCGGCTGCTCGATTTCTCGACGCCGGCACGCCCATTGGATAACGTGATCATCGACATAAGCCATCGCGACGGGCTGTCGGGTTCCCCCCGCAGCTTCGCGGATTACCGGGTTACCGTGCATGAATCGCGTTTGCCAGCCGGCGTAGAGCTTATTTGCATGGGCTGAATGTCCAACGGGGAGAGCCAGAATGACGGAAATTCATTTCATCGTCGAAGAAGCCGCCGAAGGGGGTTATCTCGCCCGCGCCGCGGGTGCTGACATCTTCAGCGAAGCCGATGACCTGCCCAGTCTGCGCGAACAGGTGAAGGATGCGGTGCACTGCCATTTCGACAACGGCGACGGCCCCTCGCTGATTCGCCTGCATATTTCGCGCGAAGAAGTGATCGCGGCATGAGGTTGCCGCGCGACCTCACCGGGGGGAACTGGTGCGCGCACCGCGACCGCCTGCCCAATGGCGTTGAGCTGATCGAGCCATGTCATTAAGCGAGTGTGCTCTACCGCCGGCCGGCCCAATACCCCGGTCGGCGGCTTTGGTGCGCCAAGGCCAAAACATGCAGGCGGTCAGCATGGACGCGGTAGACGATGAAATAGGGGTAGCGATGAACCACCATGCGTCGGGTGTTACTGCCAGCGGGCGTCCCCATCGCCGAATGATCACACAGCAGGGCCACGGTGCGGCGAACTTCGTTTCTGAAGTCCATAGCATAGAGTGGGCCGGCCTTAACCGCATACCAACGCGCAGCTTCTGCAAATTCCTTACGGGCTGTCGGCTCGAATATCGACTTCACTTATCGTGCGCAGCAATCAGGGCATCGATTTCCGCGAAAACCTCCTCGGCGGGAATCCATTTAGTCCGTCCAGCTTCCATATCTGCCACTCGCCTGGCGATTTCTTCGTCCCAGGCTTGGGCGATTTCCTCGGGCGTGCCGTCGGGCTCGCCATCCAGGCTCACGATGAGCCGATGTGCCAATTCGCCGCGTTCCTTGGGTGGCAACCCCAGGGCCAGGGCTTCGATCTGTTCAAGATTGGTCGCCATCGGGCACCTCCAGCATCAATTGGATTGCCGAGCCATCTTAGCAGCGTGAACATGGCCAACACAGACCCCATCCCCCTGTCCGCCCTCAACCACTACGCCTACTGCCCCCGGCGCTGTGGGCTGATCCATGTGGAGGGGGAGTTCACCGACAACATCCACACCGCGCGCGGCAACGCCGAACATGAGCGGGTGGATCGGGTCACTTATGAAACCAGGCAGTCGGGAGCGCGGGTGGAATACGCGCTTCCGGTCTGGTCCGATCGTGTCGGTCTGATCGGCAAGTGCGATGTGGTCGAGTTCTGGCCGGACGGCACTGTTTATCCGGTGGAGTACAAGCATGGCGCTCGCAAGAAGTGGCTCAACGATGATCTCCAGCTCGCCGCCCAGGCGCTGTGCCTCGAAGAGATGCTCGGTCGGCCGGTGACCCACGGCGCCATCTATCACGCCAGCAGCCGGCGGCGGCGCGAGGTCGCCATTACGCCCGAATTGCGTCGCCTGGTGATGGAGACCGCCGACGCCATCCGCGCCATGCTGGCGAGTGGCCGCTTGCCGCCGCCGGTGAACGACGCCCGCTGCCGGGAGTGCTCGCTGAACGAAATCTGCGAACCGGCGGCGCTCGCAGCAAAGGACATACAGACCGAACTGCGCGCCGATCTGTTCCGCGCGACCGATCCATCGTAGAGGCCGCCATGTACAGCCTGCAAAACACCCTCTATGTGATGACGCCCAACGCCTACGCGCACCTCGAAAACAACACCGTGCGCATCGACGTCGAGCGCGAGAAGCGCTTGCAGGTGCCGCTGCACCATGTCGGTAGCCTGGTCTGTTTCGGCAATGTCATGGTCTCCCCGGCGTTGATGCACCGGCTTGCCGACGAGGGCAAATCGCTGGTGCTGCTGGAGACCAGCGGCCGTTTCAAGGCACGGCTCGAAGGGCCTGTTTCCGGCAATATCCTGTTGCGCCAGGCGCAACATCGCAGCGCCGGCGACGGCGGTTTCGCGCTCGAACTCGCCCGCGCAATCATCGCCGGCAAGCTCAAGAACAGTCGTGCCCTGCTGGTGCGCGCCGCCCGTGAAACTCCCGACACCACCGAGCAGGCCGCGCTCACCCGCACCGCCGACAACCTTGCCGCATCCCTGCGCTCGGCTGCGGCGGCGGGTGATCTCGACACCTTGCGGGGGGTAGAAGGGGAGGCGGCGCGGGGCTATTTCGCCGCGCTCAATCTCGTCGTCAAACCCCAGGCCCGTGCCCATTTCGCCCTCGATGGCCGCACCCGCCGCCCGCCGCTGGATCGCCTCAATGCACTGCTGTCGTTTCTGTATTCCATGCTGATGAACGACTGCCGCTCGGCGTTGGAGACGGTGGGGCTGGATCCCCAACTTGGATTTCTTCACGCACTGCGACCGGGGAGGGCGGCGTTGGCGCTCGACTTGCAGGAAGAGTTTCGCGCCACCCTGGCCGATCGCCTGGCGCTCACCCTGGTCAACCGCGGCCAGCTCGGCCCCGGCGATTTCGACGAGCGTGAAGGCGGCGCGGTCATGCTCAACGACCGCGGTCGACGCACCGTCATCACCGCCTGGCAGGAACGCAAGCAGGAGGAGGTCACCCACCCGCTGCTGGGCATGAAGTTGCCCATCGGCGTCGTGCCCTTTGTGCAGGCGCGGCTGATGGCCCGCACTGTGCGTGGCGAAATGACGGGCTACCTGCCTTATCTTCCGAAATGAGTCATTCGAAGTGAGTTTGCCGAAATGGGGGTGCCATGCTCGTTGTCGTTACCTACGATGTCTCCACTGAAACCGCCGCGGGACGCAGGCGCTTGCGGCGGGTGGCGCGGGTGTGTGTGAGCACCGGCCAACGTGTGCAAAAGTCCGTATTCGAATGCCAGGTCAATGAAATGCAATTCGAAGAACTCGAGCGGACTCTGCTCGCCGAAATCGACGAATCCGAAGACAACCTTCGTTTTTATCGCATCACTGAATCGGCCCGGATACGTGTCAAGCAATACGGCATTTTCCGGTCCACCGATTTCGAGGGTCCGCTGGTACTATGAGCGCGCGAACCTCAAGCTCCGCCCAATCATCGAGAGGTTCGCGGATTGTGTAGTTCTTTGAAAAATGATGAAAAATGTTACCGACGGCGCGTTCTGTTTGATCATGGTTGTCAACCATCAGGCAGGTTCGCGGCGGGCGGAAAGAATTCGCTTTGGCAGCAATGCGTTGTCAAGGTGAAGCATCGCCCGGCTGCAAAGCCGGGCGCGGATTGAAACCGCATGATCAGCACCACGCGCCCCACACGCCCAACCGCATCGCCCGGCTGCAAAGCCGGGCGCGGATTGAAACCATTCCTACCCATACTCCTACCCATACTCGCGACGGGCATCGCCCGGCTGCAAAGCCGGGCGCGGATTGAAACTACGTTGTGGCTGCCGGCGGTGGCTCGGGCGGCCTTGCATCGCCCGGCTGCAAAGCCGGGCGCGGATTGAAACTCATGCATTGGCTCGCGTTCACTTCCATCGCTGGCATCGCCCGGCTGCAAAGCCGGGCGCGGATTGAAACAATAGGGGAGAGTCAATCGGGGAGAGTCAGGCTCGGCATCGCCCGGCTGCAAAGCCGGGCGCGGATTGAAACTTTGGTCTGGCGTTTCATCGCTTTGAGTTCGTCGGCATCGCCCGGCTGCAAAGCCGGGCGCGGATTGAAACAATTTCAACTTTCGCGACACCCAGGAAGAAGCTGTTTGCATCGCCCGGCTGCAAAGCCGGGCGCGGATTGAAACCAATTGGTCTTGTGCGCGCACGTACGAAAATGGGGATGCATCGCCCGGCTGCAAAGCCGGGCGCGGATTGAAACGCTACTAGATACGTCGGCTGCGTCGCAATTTGCGACAGCATCGCCCGGCTGCAAAGCCGGGCGCGGATTGAAACTTATTGCAGGGGGCGGAAAATTTGGTACCGCCGGCTGCATCGCCCGGCTGCAAAGCCGGGCGCGGATTGAAACTACGATCAAACAGAAAGCGGCTTACCGCTACAGCGGCATCGCCCGGCTGCAAAGCCGGGCGCGGATTGAAACGTCGGCCATGCCACGGGCAACACGGGTGCGGGCGGGCATCGCCCGGCTGCAAAGCCGGGCGCGGATTGAAACGGGTAGCAGCGGGACCAACGGCGGCGATACAACGTGCATCGCCCGGCTGCAAAGCCGGGCGCGGATTGAAACGATGGTATGTTCCGCGCGCGTGCTCCATGCCACAGGGCATCGCCCGGCTGCAAAGCCGGGCGCGGATTGAAACATCACTGCCAGCTCATGTCGCGGCGCCTGCTTGGGCATCGCCCGGCTGCAAAGCCGGGCGCGGATTGAAACCCATCCAGCAGCAGGCTCGACGTGCCAAACGGCGGCGGCATCGCCCGGCTGCAAAGCCGGGCGCGGATTGAAACTCGGTCATGGACATGCTCCCGCGCTCCAGGTCAGGCATCGCCCGGCTGCAAAGCCGGGCGCGGATTGAAACCCAGCTCGCGGCTTTGCGCGCATAGGCAGGGCTCCGCATCGCCCGGCTGCAAAGCCGGGCGCGGATTGAAACTAAAGAATGAGGCTCTGGCTCAGGGTTGTTTCTGGCATCGCCCGGCTGCAAAGCCGGGCGCGGATTGAAACCAATCGTGCCGCTGCCAGCTCGTCAGCGCCGCGCGGCATCGCCCGGCTGCAAAGCCGGGCGCGGATTGAAACGGCTATAAATACTACCTGGGCCAACATCTGGCCCGGCATCGCCCGGCTGCAAAGCCGGGCGCGGATTGAAACCAGTCACCGCCGCCCAGCGCCCAGTCGGCATGATGCATCGCCCGGCTGCAAAGCCGGGCGCGGATTGAAACGCATTATTGCCAGGTGTTGCCGCGGCTGTTGATCGCGCATCGCCCGGCTGCAAAGCCGGGCGCGGATTGAAACGAGACGGGTGTTGATACCAGCCCGCCGCAGACGCCGCATCGCCCGGCTGCAAAGCCGGGCGCGGATTGAAACTCGTAGTTGTTCAGCCGGGTTTCGCCATAGCGTCCACGCATCGCCCGGCTGCAAAGCCGGGCGCGGATTGAAACAACGTGCAGATCGCCCTGCTGCGCGCCCAGGGCCGGCATCGCCCGGCTGCAAAGCCGGGCGCGGATTGAAACACCGTGGGTGCTGCCGCGAAGGTGGGCGCCTATGTGGCATCGCCCGGCTGCAAAGCCGGGCGCGGATTGAAACGACATATAGTCGGCGGGCGCATACCAATTGCGGAACGCATCGCCCGGCTGCAAAGCCGGGCGCGGATTGAAACACGCTATTTCCGGCGGCGTCATAAATGGTCTTCATGCATCGCCCGGCTGCAAAGCCGGGCGCGGATTGAAACCTTGTATATGTGCTCTGGCGTCAGGGCTTGCGCAGGCATCGCCCGGCTGCAAAGCCGGGCGCGGATTGAAACAGTAGTGGGGTATTCACTGAATGCGGTGCCAAGCAGCATCGCCCGGCTGCAAAGCCGGGCGCGGATTGAAACTTGTGTGCGGGATGCAACCCACTGGGCAGCATTGGCATCGCCCGGCTGCAAAGCCGGGCGCGGATTGAAACCCCTCTGCGGTCGGTGCCGCGGCAACCGGGATATGGCATCGCCCGGCTGCAAAGCCGGGCGCGGATTGAAACAGGTATGGCAGCGTGGCGGTGTCGATAAACCACAGCATCGCCCGGCTGCAAAGCCGGGCGCGGATTGAAACCGTAAAGGGTATCTGCCGCCTCCTGCAAATCTAATCGCATCGCCCGGCTGCAAAGCCGGGCGCGGATTGAAACTCAGGTATTGCGATCACGGAACAGCGATTCGTCAAGCATCGCCCGGCTGCAAAGCCGGGCGCGGAGTGAAACACTGCGGCAGCGACTGCGCCAACCTCGAGTATGGTGCATCGCCCGGCTGCAAAGCCGGGCGCGGA
>JBFWOQ010000070.1:0-7541 GCA_050250395.1 Porticoccaceae bacterium | reverse complement strand
GACTTCAACGGCTTGGTCGTACTGGGACTCATGCACCAGGATGCGACTGAGCTGGACGCACATCTGTCCGGAATTGAACATCGAATCCTTGACCACATACTTGATGGCCTTCGCCACATTGGCACCGGGCGCCACCAAGAAGGGCGATTTGCCGCCCAGTTCCTGACACACCCGCTTCACGCCGCCGGCCGCGGCCTTGGCGATCTGCACGCCGACTTCGGTCGAGCCCGTGAAGGACACCATGTCGACTTCGGGATGGGTGGACAGGGCATCGCCCATCACCGAACCCTTACCCGTGACGAGATTGAACACCCCGGCCGGCAGTCCGACCTGCTCGCAGGCTTCGGCGAAAATGAAACAGGACAGTGGCGTCTGCTCGCTCGGCTTCAGTACCGAAGTGCAACCGGCTGCCAGTGCGGGGCCCACCTTGGCGATCACCTGGAACAGGGGGAAATTCCAGGGCGTGATGAAGGCGCAGACGCCGACCGGTTCGCGCACCACCAGATAGCCTTCTTCCTGACGCTCTTCTTCCATGGTATGGGCCAGATTGCCGAAGATCGACAGGCCCTGAATGGGGCCGGTCACCTGGATGCCCTTGGCGAAATGCACCGGGATGCCCATTTCTTGGGAAATGAGACTGGCGAGCTCGTCCGCGCGCTCGGTCAGTTTGGCGCAGATCGCATCGATATAACCTTTGCGTTCCGCGGCGGAAGTGCGCGACCAGGAATGAAACGCGCGGCGCGCGGCCGCCACGGCTTGATCGACATCCTGCGGATGCGACGCCGGAACGCGCGCAAAGGCTTCCTCCGTGGCGGGATTTACGAGCGTGCTGAATTCACCGCTACTCGCGGCGACCCATTTGCCATCGATAAAAATCTTGTTGTACTCGATCATCTTGTTATCCCCCTGCAAAATGTGAATGTCCGCGACCTGCAAATCGCGCAGGCCCGCGCGCCCTTCAGACCAGCCCGAGTTTCGGCCGCATCCAGGCAGCGATCTTCGCGACGGCGTCATCTGCCTCGGGCGCGTTGCCCACCATGAACTGGAATACATGCTGCATTTCCGGAAACACCTGGAGCTGCACATCCACACCGGCCGCTTTGGCTTTTTCGACGAACCGCTCGCTGTCCGAGAGCAGGCCTTCGTAGGCGCCGACCTGTACCAACGTGGGCGGAAAGCCCTTGAGATCGGCATAAAGCGGGTTGGCGAAGGGATCGGTCGGCGAGCCTTTCTCGCCCAGGAACGCGGCGCTCATTCCCTCCAGCACGCCCGGCGCCACCAGCAGATCCTTGTCGGCATTGGTCTTCAGACTCGCGCCCTTGCCTTCCATGTCGTACCAGGGCGAGATCGGCGCACAGGCGGCCGGCAACGGATGACCCTTGTGGCGGGCATAGAGAATCATGCTGGTGCAGAGGTTGCCGCCGGCGGAATCCCCGGTGGTGCCGATATGCTCGGGCTTGAAACCCAGCTCCAGCAGCTTGGCGTACACCGCCACCGCCTGCTCGACGATACCCGGATGGGGATTTTCCGGCGCCCGTGTGTAGTCGAGCGTGAAGGTAGGACAGCCCATCGCCTTGGCCAGATGGCCGTACAGCTTGCGGTGACTCTTGCTCGACCCCACCACGAAACCACCGCCGTGGCAGCAGATCACCGCCCGGCTCTTGTCGGAGTCCGACGGCGTCGCCCAGATGCCGGGCACACCGGCAATGGTCGCCTCGCGGAATTCCACGCCCTGGGGTTCGGTTGACAGATCGCCCCAGCCGTCGAACAGCTCGCGCAGTTGGTCGAGGGGCATGTCGCCGCCCAGGGTCAGTTTGCTCTGCCATTCCCGGTAGAGATTGTCGATCAATTGCGCCTGCTTGCTGGCCATCGGGCTTACCTCGTTTCTGGTTAGATATCGAAAATCCGGATGCGCCGGTGGTGCGGCGGGATCGGGGCATCATAGAAGCCCCCCCGCTGCCCGGCAACAGGGACCGGCAGTCCCGCTACGCGGCAGGGCCGGCCACAATTCCCGCATCGTGAAGCCGGCCGATCTCTGCACCGGAGAAACCCAGCTCATCCGCCAGAATCTGGTCGGTGTGCTCACCCAGGCGCGGCGCGGGCGCAACCGGCGCGCGCGAAAACTGGGCGAAATTGAGTGGATTGCCCGGTGCCAGATAGCGGCCGATGCCGGGTTGCTCGATCTCGTCGAACAGGGGATTGGCAGGCGAGCACTCGGGGTCGGACGCGACCAGCTCGCTCACGGTCTGGTACTTGCCCCAGCAGACGCCGTGCGCGTCGAGCTGCGCACAGACTTCCTGGAAAGAATGCGCCGCGAACCAGGGCGCGAGAATATCGGTGATCGCCTCGCGGGCGCGAAAACGGTTGCCCTCGGCGCGCAGATCGAGACCCCGGCGCGCGCCCAGCTGATCGAGCGCATCGCCCAGTCCGGTGGCCTTGCGGATCGCGCTCCATTGATTGCCCGTGAGGCCCACGATCATCACGCGGCGACCGTCAGCGGTGACGAAATCCTTGCCGTAGGCGCCATAGAGGTAGTTGCCGCAGGCGTCGCGCTCGCCGTTGATCTGCGCCTCGGCGATGAAGCCGAGATGACCCAGGGTCGCGAGCGCCACATCGGCAAGGGCGAGCTGAACGAACTGGCCGGCACCGGTCTTGCGGCGGTGGCGTTCGGCGGCGAGCAGCCCGAGGGCGAGCGTCTGGCCGGTGATGACATCCCAGGCAGCCAGCACATGATTGACCGGTTCGTCACCCTTCCCGGTGAGGTAGGGAAAACCCACCTCGCAGTTGACGGTGTAATCCACCGCGCTGCCGCCGTGGCGATCGCCGGTGAGATTCACATAGATCAGGTCGTCGCGCTGGCTCTTGAGGCTTTCGTAGGACAGCCAGCCGCGCGCCGGAAAATTACTGATGAACAGACCCGCGTCCTCGCCGGGTGCACCGATAAGCCGGGCCAGAATCTCCTGGCCTTCGGGTTTGCGGAAGTCCACCGCAAGGGAACGCTTGCCCTTGTTGAGCCCGGCCCAGAACAGGCTGTTGTCGTGGGCGTCCACCGGCCAGCGGCGGTAGTCGAGACCGCCGCCGATCAGGTCGAAGCGGATCACGTCCGCACCCAGTTGCGCGAGCGTCATGGCCCCCGAGGGAGCAGCGACAAAGGCCGCGCCCTCGATCACCCGCATCCCCGAGAGAATCTGCTCCACAGCCGCCACCGCTCAGCCCACGTCCGCGAAACCGTTGTCGATCACCACCAGGTCGCGCTCGATCACCCGGCAGCGAAATGCCACGCCGCTGCGCAGTCGCCACACTTGGGTGCGGATGGTCTCGCCCGGATACACCGGCGCAGAAAAGCGCGCCTTGATGCGACGAAACCGTGTCACATCGTAGTCGCAGCAGGTTTTCAGCAAGGCGTGCCCGGCCACTCCGAAGGTGCAGAGCCCGTGCAGGATGGGCCGCTCGAAACCGCCCTGGCGCGCGACCGCCGGATCGGCGTGGAGCGGGTTGTAATCGCCCGACAGGCGATAGATCAGCGCGGCCTGGGGCAGCGTCGGCAGATCGCAACTGAAGTCAGGCGCGACCTGCGGAATTTCCTGGGACGCCGGCGTCGGCGCCGTGCTGCCGCCAAAACCGCCGTGACCGCGGGCCATGGTGTTCTGGGTCAGTGTGCACAGCGGTTGACCGGTGGCCGCATCCGCGACCGTACGCGAGGAGTAGATGAACGCGCCCTTGCCCGGACCCTTGTCGATGATTTCGTCGACACGGGTAGTGGCCTTGACGGTGCCGGTGGGCGGCAGCGGCTGGTGGATCACGATCTCCTGATCGGCGTGCAGCACCTGGGTCCAGTCGACACCGGTGTCCGGCTCCTTCAGCCAGAAACCGGGATAGGCCAGCACTGCGGCCATGGTGGGCAGCGCCTTGAGGTTCGCCTCGTAGACGAAATCGAGCGCCTTGGCATCCAGCGGGTCGCTACCGACCCCGACGCCCAACGCGTAGAGCATGGTGTCGCGCGCGCTGTAGGTGTGGACGATCTCGTCAAACGTGCGATTCTTGAGTTTCCGATAGTCGATGGCCATGGCGCCGCTTCCCTCAGACCGGATCCCAGCTGAATACATCCTGCGAGCGGTCGAGCGCATAGAAATGGCTTTGCAGCGCCGGCATCGCGCGCTCGAAGATGCTGTCGATGGTCCAGCCCTCGCCGGCATGCACCGAGCGCAGCGGTCGCGATTGACTCATCAGGAAAATCTCGTTCATGCGCACCGCAAAAATCTGCCCGGTGATGTGCGCGGCCTGATCGCTCAACAGCGCAGCCGCCACGATGGCGACCTTGTCGGCGGTCATTTTTTTCAGTTTTTCGACGCGTGCCACCTGATCCGGCGTCTCGGTGGGAATGGTTGCGATCAGGCGGCTCCAGGCGAAGGGCGCGATGCAGTTGGAGCGCACGTTGTAGCGCTGCATGTCGAGAGCAATGGATTTGGACAGCGCGGCGATGCCGGCCTTGGCGGCGGCGTAGTTGGCCTGACCGAAGTTGCCGATCAATCCCGAGGTCGAGGTCATGTTGACCACGGCGCCGTTTTCCTGATTCCGGAAATGGGTGGCGGCGGCACGCGCAACGTTGAAGCTGCCCTTGAGGTGAACGCCGATCACCTGATCGAAATCGTCCTGGGTCATCTTGTGGAAGATCACGTCGCGCAGATTGCCGGCGTTGTTCACCACACCGCTGACATTGCCGAAATTGTCCACCGCCTGGGTCACCATGTTGTTGGCGCCTTCCCAGGAGACAACGCTGTCGGTGTTGGCCAGCGCTTCGCCGCCGAGCGCCCTGATTTCAGCAACGACTTCTTCGGCCACGTCACGATCGAGATCGTTGACAATCACTTTGCCGCCGGCGCGCGCCACGGCCAGAGCAATCTCGCGGCCGATGCCGCGTCCGGCGCCGGTAACGACGACGCCCTTGCCTTCGAGATGTTTGGTTGTTTGCATGGCGGTTTCCTCTCGTTGCTAAACAGGGTTTGTTCGATCAGGCGTTGGCGATCAGATCCCGCGCAATCACCTTGAGCGCAAGGGTTTCCTCGGCGCCTTCGAAGATCGACAGTACGCGGGCATCGACAAAATAGCGGCTCACCGGCACTTCCTCCGCGTAACCCATGCCGCCATGAAGTTGCAGGGCCTCGCGGGTCACCCACTCGGCGGCCCGGCAGGCGAACAGCTTGACCAGACTCGCCTCCATCCTGCCGCCGCCGGCGTCCACCAGGCGCGCCACCGCGTAGCTGAACTGCCGCGATGCCTGCAAGGTGGTGATCATCCGGCTCAGCTTCACCTGCGACAACTGATAGTCGGCGATCGGCTGGGCAAACACCTTGCGCTCGCGGGCGTAGCCGATGGCCTGCTCGCAGGCCGCCTGCATCACGCCCGCGGCGCGCGCCGAGGTCTGGAGACGGCCGCCGGTGAGGCCGTTCATGGTGTAGTAGAAACCCTTGCCGAGCCCGTCTTCGCCACCCAGCAGGTGACTGTCGGGCACAAAGTAGTCTTCGAACGCCAGATCGAACGAATGCATGCCGCGATAACCCAGGGTGGCAATGGCGCGACCGCTGAGGCGCCCGCCACCGGGCTGGGTCACCTCGATGCCATGCCCGCTGGTGCGCGGCTTTTCCACCAGAAACAGGCTCAGGCCGCGAAAACCTTCGGCGTCGCTGCCGGTGCGCGCCAGCACCAGAATCAGGCTCGCGGTGCCGGCGAAGGTGCACCAGGTCTTGCCGCCATTGAGCAGCCAGCCGCCGTCGGCGCGGGTCGCCCGGAATTTCGCCGCCGCCAGATCGGAGCCGTAATCGGGTTCGGTGAGCGAAATGGCGCACAGCGTCTCGCCGCGCGCCACGCGCGGCAGCCAGTGGTCGCGCTGGGCGTCGGTGCCGCCGGCCATCAGGGCACGGGCGAGGATCTCGGGCCTTGTGATCAGGCTCCCGGCCGCGCCCAGGGAACCGCGCGACAGCTCCTCGGTGACCAGGATCATGTAGAGGCTGTCGTCGCCGGCATCGGGCTGCAAGCCCTGGTAGCGCTCGGGAATGGAAATGCCGAAACAGCCCATCTCGCGCAGCGGCTGCAGGATAGCCTCGGGAATATCCAGATCCTCGCGGTGAATCTCTTCGGCGAGCGGCATCACAACGGTGGTGGCGAAGCGGCGGAAGGTGTCGCGGATGAGCTCTTTCTCGGTATCCAGATTGGCGGGGAGAAAATCCCCCTCCCGGGCGCTCAGGCGGCGGCCCAGTTCCGCCATGCGGGCCGCGGTCAGGTAGTGCGCGGCCAGCCCCAGATCGTCGATGGCAAGGCCGCATTCCGCTACCTGACGCGCATCGAGGCCGTAATCGGCCGGGCGGTTGCCGAGGCGGCCGAGCACCGCCTTGATGGCTTCGGCGCTGAATTGGGCGGCTGCCCAGGGCGCCAGCGCATCGGCCGCGGCGACTGCCCCCGCATAGGCCACGCAGGCGTCGGCGGCGCTCAGGTCGGCGGCACAGAAGGCGATTTCGTAGCTCGCGAGCTGGTGCTGGTCGAGCAGTTCCGGCACCAGCGCACCCTTGGCGTCGCTGCACCGCGCCCGCAGATGAACGAGGGCGGCATTCACCAGTGCGCGCGCCTGGGCGAGGGCCGTGCGGGTAAGGGCAAGATCGCCGTCCCAATTGCCGCTCAGGCTGTTGATGAGCGTTTGATCGATGGCGCTATTCATGGTGACGGCCCTCACCGGCAAGCTCAGGAACGGTGACCGGCCGCCGTGACGAGCACGACGGCCGGACGGAGACACTGTAATCAAAGAACCCCGGCCGACTGCCGTCCGAGGTAGTCAGCGCCGGAAATCAGGCGTCGTAACGCCCGACGATGGCCACACTTACCACGTTCTGGTGGGGGAACCCACCGAGATTGTGGGTCAGGCCGATTTTCGGATTGGCCAGCTGGCGCGGCCCGGCGCGGCCGGTGAGCTGCAAATACATCTCGTAGAGCATGCGCAGGCCGGAAGCGCCGATGGGATGGCCGAAGCACTTGAGGCCGCCGTCGATCTGGCACGGCACCGCACCGTCGGCATCGAACACGCCATCCAGCACGTCCTTGACGGCACCGCCGTCGGACGACAGAAACAGATCTTCCATGGTGACCAGCTCGGTGATGGAGAAGCAGTCATGCACCTCCGTCATGCTGATTTCCTGGCGCGGGTTTTTGATTCCCGCCTCTTCATAGGCGCGCTTGGCGGCGATGCGGGTAGTGGCGACATAGGAGCCGTCCCAGTTGCCGAATCCGCCCTCCTCGCCATTGGAGGCGCACAGTTGCAGTGCCTTCACACTGACCAGATCGCGCTTGCCCAGGCTGCGGGCAATTTCCGGTGTGGTGACGATGGCGCAGGCCGCGCCGTCACTGACACCGCAGCAGTCGAACAACCCGATCGGCTCGGCGATCATGGGTGCGTTCATGGCCTGTTCTTCGGTGATCGCGCGCTGCAGGTGCGCCTTGGAATTCTTGGCGCCGTTGGCGTGGCTTTTCACCGAGACATGGGCCATCGCCCG
>JBFWOQ010000069.1:0-7604 GCA_050250395.1 Porticoccaceae bacterium | reverse complement strand
CGGCGATGCGGCCCACCACTTCGTGGCCGGGCACGCGGGGATACTCGAGGCCCGGCTCGAGCCCCTCGATGGCGCCCGCGTCCGCGCCGCAGATGCCGCAGGCTTCCACCTGGATGAGCGCTTCGCCAAGGCCCGGCTCTGGAGTCTCGCGCTCGACGAGCTCCAGCAGGCCGGGGCGGGTTACTTGGATCGCCCTGTAGGTCTTCCTCATCCGTGTCGCCCTGATCTGGCCTGTGCCTTACGCAAGGTTCGACCTTATACCGCGGCGTGAACACAAGCGCACCGCCAGCCCTTTCGCGATGCCTTTCAGGTCATGGGCAACTTCCACCGCCGGCCAGATGCGGACTTCCGAGTGTAACGTCCATCACCAGTCATACGAGCCTGGACAATTTCGAGCAAGCGAGCGGCAGCAATTCGTGTCATACCGAACATCTACCAACTGAAGGTTCGAGCACCTGCCGGATCGTGTCATACCGACGAATCCCATTTCGCTGATGCTGGTAATGGCGCAACATCGCCTCGTTTTCCAATCCCCCAGTTCTCAACGTCCTCCCAGCCCTCGGCTCGGCCCCTCGGTCTGTCGCTGTTGGAGATACTTTGGAGGTCAGACGGGCGCTGTCTTTCCCACACAGAAGTCGAGAAAGGCCGCTTCCTCCATGGGCTTGGCGATCAAATAACCTTGGGCGATGTCGCAGCCCATGGCCTTCAGTGCGTCCCAATCCTCCTGGGTTTCCACGCCCTCGGCGACCGATTTGATCGACAGCTTCTTGGCCAGGCTCAGGCTGGACTCGATGATGACCATCGAGGACGGGGTTTTCGTGCAACCGGTCACAAAGCTCTGGTCGACTTTCAATTCCGTAAAGGGCACGCGGGTGAGTTGCTGCATGCTGGAGAAGCCGGTGCCGTAGTCGTCGATGGACAGCCCGAAACCGCGCATGCGCAGGCGGGCCAGGTTTTCCAGCGCTGGGGCGATGTCGGTCATCGCCGCGGTTTCGGTGATTTCGAGGATCATGTGCCGGGGATCCAGTCCGGTGCTTTGCACGCTCTGCAATATCCGCTCGGCCAGCGTGGTGTCCGCCAGGGATACCAAAGACAGATTGACCGAAACCGAAATATCGAATCCCCGCTCGCGCCAGACCTGGCAAGAGCGGGCCGCTTTTTCCAGCATCAGGAACGTGAGAGCGTCGATTTGCTTGCTTTGTTCGAGCGGCAGGATAAAGGCATAGGGAGCGACAACGCCATGCTGGGGATGGCGCCAGCGCGCCAGCGCCTCGGCGCCCACCACCTTGCCGTCGGCGAGACCGACCTTGGGCTGGAAGAATGGCTCGAACTCCTTATCTTGCACCCCCTGCAGTATCTGCTCGGTGGTAAATGCAGGGACATTCGTTGCCGGTTGCCTCGGCTTGGTGTCGACCGGCTTGTGCCGCGCCAGAATGTCCTGCAGGCCCTCCAGAGTCAGCGGCTTTTCGATCACGCCCAGTAGCCGCACCCCATAGGCGCGTGACATCTTTTCCACCGAGTCGAGCAGCGCCTTGTCCATGGCGCTGGAAATCACCACCGACAAAGCGGAATTGGCCTTGCCCAAATGCCGGATGAACTCCATGCCGTCCATTTGCGGCATATCGAGATCGGACACGACGATCTCCGCTTGCGGCAGCGCCGGGTTACCCAGCAGCGCGAGCGCTTCCTCGCCATTGGCTGCCTCCAGCACCTGGCTTGCACCCAGGGATTTCAGCATGCGCGCGATGGTATGGCGCTGAAAATCGTGGTCGTCGACAACAAGAATTACCTTGCCTGTGGCTGACATCTCATCTCCTCGTACTTGGCGCGAACCGCAAAACAGGCTTGCGCTCAATGTATTGCCGCGCGCACACGGGGCTACCGATAATCGCGTATCGCCTTCTGCAGACGCTGAAGTGCCTTGGTCAGTTCAGCTACAAGCGCGATCCTGCGGCCTACATCATTCGCGCGTAGCGAATGCTCCAGGGCCTCGCACAGCGTCGCCAGTTCCTGCGCGCCGACCATGCGGCTCGACCCCTTCATCGAATGGGCGGTGCGCTTGACCGCGGGCATGTCGCTTTTGTCCAGCGCCGCCTTCAGCGCGTCGAAATCCTTGCGCGTCTGGGCTTCGAATTCCTTCAGGATTTCGGCCTGCTCGGTGCTCGAACCGGAGAGTTTGTTCAACGCTTCCAGATTGATCCGCGTTGGCGTCGTCTCTCCCGCTGCCGGGGCCTCGGAAGTCGGCAGCCACCTGCCCAACGTCTGTTGAAGCGTTTGCAGTTCCACCGGCTTGGCCAAAAAGTCGTCCATGCCTGCCGCAAGGCAACGCGTCCTGTCCTCGGGCATGGCGCTTGCTGTCCACGCGATGATGGGGATACGGGGTCGGTTCTCCCGGCCCTCGATTTCGCGGATGGCCCGCGTGAGCGCATAGCCATCCATGTGAGGCATGTGGATGTCGGTGATGATCAGGGCATAGCGCCCCTCGCGCCAGCGCGCTAGCGCCTGCTCGCCGGATTCTGCCAGCTCCGCCTGTAACCCGATTTTCCCCAGTTGCCGTTCAAGCACGGTGCGGTTTGTCGGATGGTCATCCACCGCCAGAATCGGCAAGCCGCTGAAGGACGGGGTGGGAATCCCGGTCACCGAGGGTGTCAGCGCGAGCACATCCAGTGGCTGGCCCTCGACCACGGGCAGGATAAACGTCACGCTCAACGTGGTCCCTTGACCCAAGGTGCTGTCCATTGCGATCCGCCCGTCCATCAATTCAGTCAGACGGCGGCAGATGGCCAGCCCCAGCCCGGTGCCGCCATACATGCGCGGGATAGCGCCATGCGCCTGCTCGTAGGGTTCGAACAGGCGCTGCTGATCCTCCGGCGTAACGCCGATGCCCGTGTCCTTGACCGACAGGCGCACGGTGTCGCTCGCATCATCGCGCTGCACGAGTTCGGCATGAATCTCCACGTGTCCTTTCTCAGTAAACTTCAGCGCGTTACTGACAAAGTTGTTGAGGATCTGCGACAGCCGCAGGGCGTCGATATTCAGCACCGGGCGGATGCGCGCATCAATGACGCTGGCAAGGATCAGGCCTTTCTCGCTGGCCCGGGCGAGAAAGGTGTTTTTCACGCCTTCGACAATGCTCGCCACCGATGCCGGTTGCGGATGGATCTCCAGCTTGCCCGCCTCGATCTTGGAGTAGTCGAGGAGGTCATCGATGATGCGCGCCAGCGACCGGCCTGAGTCCATGGCCATATTCAGTTCTGCCGTCTGTTCGTCGTTGAGAAAAGACAACTGGAGCAGTTCCAGCAGGCCCAGCAGACCGTTCAGAGGCGTGCGAATCTCATGACTCATCATGGCGAGGAAGCTCGACTTGGCCTCGTTCCCGCGTTCGGCCACGGCGCGCGCCTGGCGATCGGCTTCCTGTTCCCGCTGTTCTGTGATGTCCTGCGCGGTCCCGCTGACCTGCTTCGGCTGGCCCGCGCCGTCGAGGAGCACCTCGCCTCGGCCATGGAGAAACCGCACCGTGCCGTCCGGCCAGACTGCCCGGTAGTCGAAGTCGAACGGCCGATGGTCCTGGAACGCCTGCTCGAAGCACTGCCTGAGCATCTCACGGTCATCCGGATGCATGCGCTCCCGCATTACATCGCGGCTGGACTTGACCTCTTGCGGCGCCAGGCCATGCAGGCGGAAATATTCGTCCGAGCAGATGATCTCGTCCGTCGCGATGTTCCAGATCCAGCTCCCGATATGCGCAAGGCGCTGCGCCTCGGCGAGCTGCTGCCGCTGTTCTTCGAGTGTCGCTTCCGCCTGCTTTCGCTCGGTGTCGTCGCGCACGGCAGCCGACACCAGCATGCCTTCTTCCGATTCCACAGGGCTCAAGCTGATGTCGGCGGGGAAGGTGCTGCCGTCTTTCCTGAGGGCAAAGATATCCTGGCCCGCACCCATGCTGCGCGCCGAGGGGTGCCTGAAGAACCCCTGCCGCAGACCGGCGTGCCGCAGGCGTGAGCTTTCGGGGATCAGTTTTTCCACCGCCTGGCCGACGAGCTCTTCGCGGCTGTAGCCGAACAGCGCTTGCGCCTGCCGGTTGACCAGCTTGATGCGGCCCTGCGCATCGATCATGACTACGGCGTCGGGCGCATGCTCGAACAGGCCGGCGAAGCGCCGCTCACTCGCGCGCAGGGCCACGGTGCGCTCGGCAACGATGCGCTCGAGATCCTCGTTCAGCGCGCGGAGTTCCTGCTCACCCTGCTTGCGCTCCGTTATATCTAGATTGGTGCCGATCAGGCGCAGCACCCGACCTCGCGCGTTTCGCTCCACCCCTTTTCCGTGGCTTTGGATCCACCGTAACTCGCCGGCCTTGGTGCGCACCTGGTGCTCGACTTGGTAATCCGGAGACAGCCCCTTGATCGTGTCCAAGGCGGCCGCCCGAACGCGACCCCGGTCGTCGGCAGGTATCAGATTGAGTAATTCCTCGGCGGTGGTGACGATCTTATCTCCTCCAGGCTCTGCGCCCATCATCGTGGCCCACCGCCCGTCGAGGGTTAACTGACCGGTGCGCGGATTGAGTTCCCACATCGACAGATTCGAACTCGCCAGCGCCAGACTCAAGCGATCTGTCTCCGTCGCCAAAGCCCGCTCGGCCCGCCGCCGGTTCTCGAGTTCCCGTTCGAGCTCGGCCGTGCGCCGGGAGACTTCCCGCGCAACGCGCACGCCCTGTCCCGCAGTAGCCAGGACGAATACCGCGGCCAGCAACGTGATGAGCACGCTGGCCAAGAGGTAGATCTTTCCCGTCGCCGACTGCGCCGGCTGCCAGGGAGCGAGGGACCAGGTCTCCAGCAGCAGGCTGTTGCCGGCCAGTCCCTCGATGCCGTGCGACGCGTCCGGCTGGGTGGCGCGCGCTGCGGGCACGGAGCTCTCGAGCAGCAGGCGCGTGGGACCGGGGTCGGACAGGTTCGTGAGCCGGTAGCCGATTCGCTGAAGCCCGGTGGGCGCCGCCATCGGCGCAAACAGCTTGTTGATATAGAAGACTCCGACGGCAAAGCCGCGCAGCGCTTCGCGCCGCGCCTCGACGCCGGCCGCCCGCGCATCGAACCCGGCGCGGTACACCGGCACATAGAGGCGCCAGTCGTCGCTGCGGGCGGCGTCACGGTCATAAAAGGCCTCGCGCTCGGCCAACACCGGCCGCGCGCTTTCCATAGCCCGTTGCAGGGTGGCGCGGCTCGCGGCCGCCGCCCCGGCGTCGAAGCCGAGCGCGGCGGATTGCTTGCCGTCGCGCGTGGCGATGTACAGCGCCGGGTAGTATTCCGCGCGCTCACCTGCCGGGACCAGCCGCCGGTTTTCGCTGTCGCGCTCGCGGAAAACGAAGTCGTGCACGCCGTCGCGTCGCGCCGCCGCTTCCACCGCCTCGCGCTGCGCGCGCGGCACGCGCGGAAGCCAGGCGAGCGTCTGTACGTCCGACCACCCCAGGGCGGACCGGCTGAAGGTGGAAAATTCCACCCGGGTCACTTTCTCGCTCGCGTCGAATAGCGAGGCAAGCCCCTGAACGCTGCCGACGTCCCGGATCAGCTTGGTTTCTAAGGCGTGACGCACGTCCTCGGCGACATGGACAAGCTCATCGCGGTAAGCGGCCTCCTCGGCACGATTCATCCAGACGTAGCCTGCCACCACCAGCGCGCCGGTCACCAGCAAGGGCACGGCGATCTGCAGGGCGCGCCCGCGCCACTGGCCGCTGGACTCCGGCAATACGAGTATTACCAGCGGCGCAAACAACAGCACGCCAAGACTGTCGCCCGCCCACCAAGCGATCCAGTTTGCCGCCAGCGCCTCCGCCGGCAGTCCGCGCAGGAAATACAACCCGGCCACCCCGACCGTGGCGGACACCAGGCACGCCAGTGGCCCGCCCAAAGCCAGAAAGTGCAAGGCGTGGCGTTCTTGTGCCAAGGGTTCGGGGACTTCGACGAAACGCTGCACCAGCCGGACGCCGAGCGCAGCCTGCAGCGTAGCGCCGGCGGCGATCAGCGCCGCAAGCGCCACCAGCGTCGGCGTCGTGTCGGCGCCGGAAACTACGCTCTGATTGACAAGGTTGGCTGCAAACGACCCCACCCACACCGCCGGCCAGCAGCGCCTGCCCCAGACAACCAGACCCACAAGCGCCAGCCCTGCCGCCGGCCACAGCGGCGCCGCATAACCGGGGGGGATGGCGAAGGCCAGACTCAACTGCGCCGCGACGAAATAGGCGAGCGCCAGCCACAGCAGGCGCGACCACCGGAGAGCGGGCGGGGTCCGAGCGACGGCAACCGATGCGGAGGTGCCGCCGCGCTGGGGTTCGTCAGGAGAGAGATGCGACGGCGTCATCGTTTAGCCCGCTTCTTGCTGCGCCGGGCCGAAGTTTTCGCACCCAACAGCGGGATGTAGACGCCATTGTGCGTGCAATAGTCCCGGATCAATACCTCGACCATGTTCGAGACCGAGCGGTGCTCGCCCTGTGCAGCAACGCTCAACGCTTCTTTAAGGCCCGGTTCGATTCGTAGCGTCAGCGTGGCCGATTTGATCGCTGCCATGCTTCATATCCCGTGGAAACCACATTGAAATGTATAAACAACGTAACACATATTCCAGCTTTGGTTCTTACGCAGGTTGGCATTGGGCGTGGGGCGCCTGCGCTAGACGACTCCCCGACCATGGTTTCCCGGCTTGGGTTCGAACCAAGCGTTCGAATTCACGTCAGTGGGAATGACGGCTTTATGGTGGCTCCGGACATCCGGGCCGTAACAAGAGGAGAGGCAGGTCAGGGTCTATAGCGGAACGTGGATACAGCCGGGTAAAGTGGCGTCGCGCGGTGAGCTGAATTGATCCCATCCCCGCGTCCCTATCGAACTTCATCGATCCCCTCGCTCACTCCCATGCCAAACATCGCCTTTCTCGGAACCGGCTTGCTCGGATCCGCCTTCGCCGAAGCCGCAGCATCCCGCGGCGACACCGTTACCGCCTGGAACCGCACCGCGGACAAGGCACAAGCCCTCGCGAAATTCGGCGTGAAGGCCGCCGCGAGCCCCGCCGAGGCCGTCCGCGGCGCCTCGCGAGTGCACCTCGTCCTGAAGGACGACGCGGTCGTCGACGAGGTCATCGCGGCCGCGCGCCCGGGCCTCTCCCCCGGCGCCGTGCTCCTGGACCACACGACGACGCAGCCCGCGCTTACCGCCGAACGGGCGCAGCGGCTGCGTTCGAAAGGCGTGGACTACCTGCACTGTCCCGTCTTCATGGGGCCGGCGGCGGCGCGGCAGGCCCAGGGCTCGATTGCAACCGCGCCGGCTTGCCGTCGCCCTCAAGCGGTGCTTCCCATCGTGAGGACCATGCGGAAGCGCGTCTCACCGGAGCGCATGCGCGAGTAGGCCTCGAACGCGCGCTCCAGGGGCAGCGTCTCGATCAGCGGCCGGATGCCGGCGAGGACGCTGAAGTCGAGCGCCCGCTCGCTCTCGAAGGGCGAGCCGGTGATGGCCCCCTGCACGATCCGCTCGCCGGAGACGAGCGGGCCGGGCTGCACCTCGAGGGGAGCCTTGCCCACGCCCACCACGACGAGCCGGCCCTGCGGCGCGAGCCCCGGCATGAGC
>JBFWOQ010000068.1:0-7680 GCA_050250395.1 Porticoccaceae bacterium | reverse complement strand
ACGGCGTGAAGGTGCAGGGCCTGGTCTACCTGAACGACCTGGAGCCGGTCGCCGAAACCGACGGCCAGGGCAACCGCATCGCCACCTTTATCTACGCCGACCGCGCCAACACCCCGAGCTACCTGCTCAAGGGCGGCCGGGTCTATCGCCTCATCGCCGATCACCTGGGCAGCGTGCGCCTGGTCGTCGATATCCAAGACGGCAGCATCGCCCAGCGCCTCGATTACGACGCCTGGGGCCAAGTCCTAACCGACACCAACCCCGGCTTCCAACCCTTCGGCTTCGCCGGCGGCATCTACGACCCCGACACCGGTCTGGTGCGGTTTGGGGCGCGGGATTATGATCCGGAGGTGGGAAGGTGGACGACTAAAGAGCCAATTTTATTTTGGGGTGCGCAGAATTTCTACGTATATGCACTTAACAATTCACAGAATTATATAGATATTAGCGGTTTGGAGGTTGATCTAAACCTTAATCGACCTGGTTCGTTAGATGCTCAAGTTGGCGAACGTTATCCTAATAATGCGGATGAGATATCCGTTAGTGCGCACGGTGACAGGACCGGTGTTTGGGATAAACGCGTTAAAGAGAGCCAGCCGCTACATGTTGCAGAAATGGTGGCGGAAATACAGAAGCTTGAGAAATACACTCCAGAAATTCCAATACGTCTATTATCATGTCACGCCGGGCAGGGTCAGGATTCGTTGGCAGCGAAGCTCGCAAAGGCTTTACCAAATGATGTAATTGCAACTGAAGGAAGGATAAGCGGTAATACAGAAACAGGTGCATTTTCACCGTTCATTGACAGCAATAATAATCACAAGAAGGACTCTGACGAAGCTCCTGCAATATTTACTGCATTTCCTGGGAATAAAAAACAATGACTCGCTTCATTGCATTCTGTGCGATAACATTATCGCTATTTTTCCAGCCGCTGCGATCTGAGGAGGTCTGCGATTGGCATGAACAGATGCTCGTCGAATATTATCGTTGTCTATTTATTGATGAAGACAGGTTGCAGGCGGCTATAAGTAGTGCGAGGTCGCACGACCTAGAGGCGATTGAGCTCCTTTGGAACTACTATTTAATAGTCGTAGAAAACCAACAGGAGGCGGAGCATTGGTTGCGCGAGGGCTCCAAAGCGGGATCAAGCAGTATGGCATTCACACTGGGTAGTTTACTTACTTTTCCAGACCGTACCAAAGTTGAACAAGCCGAAGGTGAGGCTTTGCTATTGCCCTTGGCGGAGCGCGGCCATCTCCGCGCCCAGATGAAACTTGGCTACTTTTACGAGGAGCAAAGCGATCCGGTGGCGTCGTGGTGGTTTGAACGCGCCGCCTGGCGTGGTGATACAGATGGCATGTCTCACCTCGCTGGCAGTTTGGCAAAGAGTAGCGTTTGCATTGACCGTTGGCAGGCTGCCATCTGGTATCAAGTCGCGGCCAAATTCCTCTCGAAAGGATCATGGGCACAGCGAGAGTCAAGCGCTAAGGCGGAGCGATTGCTCGTCACCTCGAAATGTTCTGCAACTGTTGACGTGACGCGATTGTCCAATCGGTACGTCAGCGCAATCAAGGCATTCAAATCGACGGTGGCTGAGTAGTGTGCAGTTTGTTCCGCAGCTCGATCCGGCCAGTGGTCTGGCGGTCGGCCTGAGCACGCCGCAGGGCCAGTACGATTATGTGCGCGATCCGGTCGGACGGATCATCGATGAGCAGGCGCCGGGAGCGATCCGGCTGCGCCGCGGTTTCAATGGGCCGCTGCTGGTGAGCGAGGCCACCGACCAGGGCAGCACACCACAGGCCGCGGTGGGCTACCAATACGATGCCAACTTCTGGTTGAGCCGCCTGCAGGTCGCGGCCCTGGCCGGCAGCGCGCCGAGCAGCGACCGCATCGACTATGTCTACGACAACGATGGCCTGTTGATTTTCGCCCAGGTGCCGAGCCAGGCCAGCATGGCCCTGACCCGCGACCCACAGAACGGCCTGCTGACCGGCACTGCGCTTGGCTTGGTTACCGATAGCTGGAGCTACAACGCCTTCGCCGAGCCGAGCGGCTACGCCGCCCAGTTCGACGCCACCGCGCTGTTTGCAACCAGCTACAGCCGCGATAAGCTCGGCCGCATCACCCAGAAGGTCGAGACCGTGGCAGGAGCCAGCGAGACCAGCGACTACAGCTACGACCTGGCCGGGCGATTGGATACGGTGACGGTCGATGGCGCGCTGATCGCGGATTACGCTTACGATGCCAACAGCAACCGCATCGGCGTCGCGCAGACGGGGGTGGGCATGCCGACCCAAGGCTGCGTGGCGAACCTGGCCAGCGTCAGCGCCACGGTCGATGCGCAAGATCGTTTGTTGACTTACGGCAACTGCACCTACCAGTACACCGACAATGGCGAACTCACGGCCAAGACCGACACCTCCACCAGCGCGCAGACCACCTACCAGTACGACACCTTCTCTAATCTTCGTCACGTCAGCCTGCCCGATGGTCGAGCCATCGACTACGCCATCGACGGCCGCAACCGCCGCATCGGCAAGACCATCGACGGTGTCAAGGTGCAGGGTCTGGTCTACATGAACGATCTGGAGCCGGTCGCCGAAACCGACGGCCAGGGCAACCGCATCGCCACCTTTATCTACGCCGACCGCGCCAACACCCCGAGCTACCTGCTGAAGGGCGGACGGGTCTATCGCGTGATCAGCGATCATCTGGGCAGCGTGCGTCTGGTCATCGACATCGCCGACGGCAGCATCGCCCAGCGCCTCGACTACGACGCCTGGGGCCAAGTGCTCGAAGACACCAACCCCGGCTTCCAACCCTTCGGCTTCGCCGGCGGCATCTACGACCAAGACACCGGCCTGGTACGGTTTGGGGCGCGGGATTATGATCCGGAGGTGGGGCGGTGGACTAATAAGGACAAGCTGAGGTTCGCGGCGGCCGAGGCGAACTTGTTTGCCTACGTTACGAGTGACCCAATAAATTCAATTGACCCATCTGGACTTGAAAAGATTATTTTATTTAATCCCGGAGCTGAAGCGCCAGCAAATGATTATTATATTAACCAAGCCGCGTTGGGGTATATTGACCTACCTGGACATTACTTGGTTTATGCACATGGTGGTCCCGGAGTGGTTTACGATGATACTACTGGAGTAAGTAAGGTACTTAGAAATCCTGATGACCTAGGAGAAATTCTAAAAAAACGTGGCTGGACGCCTGGAGATCCTGTAACATTTTTTTGGTGTAGAGCTGGCCAGGGTGATTATAGCTTCGCGCAGCAATTTGCAGACGAAACAGGCAGCGAAGTCACTGCCCCGGACAACTATATATTTTACGATTACAATGACCAGAGCCACGGCCCATCGCTGGTCTTTGGAAAGGATCCTGGCAACCAAAACGCACCAAACTACTCAGATCCAGGGACTTATCGGGTGTTCCGGAGAAAGAGTGAATGAAGAATATCATTCCTTGCTGGCTTGTGGTGGTTCTTGCTTGTGCCTGTTCGCAGGTTTCACAGCATAATGAATTGGAAAGTGGAAACATCTATCCCGTTGCAGGTACCGGGGATATTTGTCTGAGCCAAGCTCAATTCCGGACGACGCTGGCGGCTGCCAAAACAGGTGTAATGGCGGCGATGAAAAGGCTTTACGAACATTACGAAATATGCACTGATGATCGCGTCCAGATGCTGCATTGGATGAAATCTGCGGGCCACTTGGGTGACAGTGATGCGCGACGAGCGGCGATCAGCGAACTGCGTCGTCTACGCATTCCGGACGAGGTGTCTGAAGCCCGGGCGTTGGTTGCGGAGTGGGGACTGGAACTCGAGTGGCCAGAAAAATGAGACCAGCGACTAAAGCTACGACCTGGCCGGGCGATTGGATACGGTGACGGTCGATGGCGCGCTGATCGCGGACTACGCTTACGATGCCAACAGCAACCGCATCGGCGTCGCGCAGACGGGCGTGGGCATGCCGAGCAGCGGCTGCGCGGCCAATCTCGCCAACGTCAGCGCCAGCGTCGATGCCCAGGACCGGCTACTGAGCTATGGCAGTTGTAACTACGACTACACCGACAACGGCGAGCTGACCCGCAAGACCGACAGCGCCACCGCCGCCGTCACGACCTATCAATACGACAGCTTCTCGAACCTGCGCCAGGTCAATCTGCCGGATGGCCGGACCATCGACTACCTGATCGACGGCCGCAACCGCCGCATCGGCAAGAGCATCGACGGCGTCAAGGTGCATGGCCTGGTCTACATGAACGATCTGGAGCCGGTCGCCGAAACCGACGGCCAGGGCAACCGCATCGCCACCTTTATCTACGCCGACCGCGCCAACACGCCGAGCTATTTACTCAAAGGCGGGAACGTGTATCGCGTGATTGCCGATCACCTCGGCAGCGTCCGTCTCGTCGTCAATGTCCAAGATGGCAGCATCGCCCAGCGCCTCGATTACGACGCCTGGGGCCAAGTCATCGAAGACACCAACCCCGGCTTCCAACCCTTCGGCTTCGCCGGCGGCATCTACGATCCCGACACCGGCTTGGTACGGTTTGGGGCAAGGGATTATGATCCGGAGACGGGAAGGTGGACCAATAAGGATCCGATTGGGTTTGGGGGTGTTGATTCAAATCTATATTCATATATTTCGGCAGACCCGATAAACGCGGTCGACCACAATGGGCTAATAATCGACACTGTTGCCGATGTCGGCTTCTTTGGATACGATATCTATAGAATCGTCACGGATAATATTATTGGCGATTGCGATAACCTTGGAACAAATCTGCTTGCGGCAGGAGCTGATCTTCTCGGAGTATTCGTTCCATTCGGGACAGGATTCGGTGCTGGGGTGCGCGTAGCCAAAGGGGCAACCAGAACAGCTGCGCGCAATTTGGCTGAAAAATTAGCTCTTGACGAGGCAAAAGCAGGGGCAGGAGTACGAATAATGAAGGGAAAGATTAATGATCCAAAGTTTCCAGAAAATGTGTGGGCAAAAATGCAACATGTGCATGACCATCCGGACGGAACTCAAACCGTAATTCACTATTGGCAAAATGTGCAGACAGGTGCTCGAGAAGGGTTCAAGTTTAAATGAATATAGATAAACTAAAAATAGTTTCTTCAAAGGTCGTCTTGGGGTTACTGGAGCCGGTCGCGCTGGTTGAGTTCGCAGTAGACGCCTTGGAATGCGGCAGTGATTCGCCGTCACTCAGAATACTGGCGGGACTGTCATGCGATAATACTAGTGAGATTATGGCCTATTTTTATCGTATACTCTCGGAGCTTGGTATTGCACTGCCCGAAAAGTACGACGCAGTTATGACCCTGGCGCAAGGAATCGCCAAGGAAATATTGAGTGGCGCCATTCGCCCCGATGACGGTGCCAAAAGGATATGGGTACTTACTCTTCGTTGTAACAATCTACAATTTCCAGCGCTCGATTCCTTTGTTTATGCTGCAAGCGAGTGGGATGAACGTCCAGAGGATAGGCCGGTCTTCGAAGCGGGGATAATTGCTGCCGCAGAAGAGGTCGTGAATGTGCCGTAGGTATATGGTAGCATGAATAAGTTGCAATTTTACCAAGGTAACATCGCCGACTACGTACCTGTAGGGTCCCCGATGATCAGATTGCTCGCTGCTTGTTTGATGCTTGCCACACTGGGCTGTTCAAACGCTCATGCTTGCGACCTTTCTGATCCACAAGTTGCCGGTAGATGGGAAGCCATATCGCGAGTATCTGATGACCAATGGGCGAGAACAGTTACGGCTGCCTTTCTGAAAGGGTCGTTCGCAATTCAGCGATTAACGGTTGCGAACGATGGTTTGTGGGTTGCAAGCTATGCATCGGATTTCTTTAAGGTTTCAAGTGAGCCCGCTGGCCGGAATCTGCGCCTTGAGGGAATTCGCTTCTTGTACTCGCCACCTGTAGAACCGCGTGATCCACGTGCTGAAGCAGTAGCGCCTTACACAGCCGACGACATCACCTTCCTGTTGAGCTACCGACCAAACCGGTTGGCTTTAACGGTTCAACAATCCGGCGTGGAGGTGGAAACGCTCTTCTTTGAGAAGGATGGTCCACAAGATCGAGCGAATTGATGCGACTACGAAAGGGTACAACCGCGTCGATCAGGTCACCGCCTACGTGCCACCGGCGCTGGCCGGTATCGCCGACTCTGCGACCAGCTACAGCTACAACCTTGACCAGATCGTGACCGGGCAGAGCCGCCAAGGAACCGTGCAACTGAGCCCGCAGCTCAATCCCGCGACCGGGTTGGCGGTGGGGCTGACAACGCCGCAGGGCCAGTACGATTATGTGCGCGATCCGGTCGGACGGATCATCGATGAGCAGGCGCCGGGAGCGATCCAGCTGCGCCGCGGTTTCAATGGGCCGCTGCTGGTGAGCGAGGCCACCGACCAGGGCGGATCGCCGCAGGCCGAGATCGGCTACCAATACGATGCCAACTTCTGGTTGAGCGGCCTGCAGGTCGCGGCCTTGGCCGGCAGCGCGCCGAGCACCGACAGCATCGATTATGTCTACGACAACGATGGCCTGTTGACCTCGGCCGCGGTGCGGGGCCAGGCCGATATGATGACCCTCACCCGCGACCCACAGAACGGCCTGCTGACCGGCACTGCGCTTGGCTTGGTTACCGATAGCTGGAGCTACAACGCCTTCGCCGAGCCGAGCGGCTACGCCGCCGCGTTCAATGCGACGGAGCTGTTTGCAACCAGCTACAGCCGCGATAAGCTCGGCCGCATCACCCAGAAGGTCGAGGCCGTGGCCGGAACGAGCGAGACCAGCGACTACAGCTATGACCTGGCCGGGCGATTGGATACGGTGACGGTCGATGGCGCGCTGATCGCGGATTACGCCTACGATGCCAACAGCAACCGCATCGGCGTCGCGCAGGCGGGGGTGGGCATGCCGAGCACCGGCTGTGCGGCCAATCTCGCCAACGTCAGCGCCAGCGTCGATGCCCAGGACCGGCTACTGACCTACGGCAACTGCACCTACCAGTACACCGACAACGGCGAGCTGAGCCGCAAGACCGACAGCGCCACCGCCGCCGTCACCAGCTACCAATACGACAGCTTCTCGAACCTGCGCCAGGTCAATCTGCCGGATGGCCGGCGCATCGACTACGCCATCGACGGCCGCAACCGCCGTATCGGCAAGACCATCGACGGCGTGAAGGTGCAGGGCCTGGTCTACCTGAACGACCTGGAGCCGGTCGCCGAAACCGACGGCCAGGGCAACCGCATCGCCACCTTTATCTACGCCGACCGCGCCAACACCCCGAGCTACCTGCTGAAGGCCGGACGGGTCTATCGCGTGATCAGCGATCATCTGGGCAGCGTGCGTCTGGTCATCGACATCGCCGACGGCAGCATCGCCCAGCGCCTCGACTACGACGCCTGGGGCCAAGTGCTCGAAGACACCAACCCCGGCTTCCAACCCTTCGGCTTCGCCGGCGGCATCTACGACCAAGACACCGGCCTGGTACGGTTTGGGGCGCGGGATTATGATCCGGAGACGGGAAGGTGGACCAATAAGGATCCGATTGGGTTTGGGGCCAGAATGACAAATTTGTACCTGTACGTTAACTCCGATCCGATAAACCTAATCGATCAAACCGGGTTATCTGCTGGATCAGCTGCGTTAGCCT
>JBFWOQ010000067.1:0-7865 GCA_050250395.1 Porticoccaceae bacterium | reverse complement strand
GGCCTCGATGCTGCCTGGCGGGCCGGCGCCCCTGTGCTATCGTCTATCGCCGTTTTGCGCCAAGAGGTTCTGTCACACCGTGTTCGAACAAACCTTCAAGAACATCGACGACATCCTGCACAAGGATGCCGGCTGCACCAGCGAATTGGACTACACCGAGCAGTCGTCCTGGCTGCTGTTCCTGAAGTACCTCGACGCCCTGGAGCACGACAAGGCCGCCGAGGCGGCGCTGGAGGGCAAGCCCTACGGCTTCATCCTGGACGACACCTACCGTTGGGGCGCCTGGGCCGCGCCCAAGACCCCCGACGGCAAGCTCGACCACAACGCCGCCATGACCGGCGACGACCTGCGCGACTTCGTCAACGGCAAGCTGTTCCCCTACCTGGCCGGCTTCAAGCAGCGCGCCAGCGGCCCCAACACCATCGAATACAAGATCGGCGAGGTCTTCGGCGAGATCAAGAACAAGATCCAGAGCGGCTACAACCTGCGCGACGTCATCGATCGGGTGGACGAGCTGCGCTTCCGGTCGCAGAGCGAGAAGCACGAGCTGTCGCACCTGTACGAAGCCAAGATCAGGAACATGGGCAACGCCGGGCGCAACGGCGGCGAGTACTACACGCCGCGCCCGCTGATCCGCGCCATGATCCAGGTGCTGGACCCGAAGATCGGCGAGCGCATCTACGACGGCGCCTGCGGCTCGGCCGGCTTCCTGTGCGAGGCCTTCGACTACCTGCTGCCCAAGGCCACCAGGGCGGACGACCTCAAGACCCTGCAGACGCGCACCTTCCACGGCAAGGAGAAAAAGAGCCTGGCCTATGTCATCGCGATCATGAACATGATCCTGCACGGCATCGAGGCGCCCAACGTCATCCACGCCAACACCCTGGCCGACAACATCAACGACATCCAGGAGCGCGACCGCTTCGATGTGGTCCTGGCCAACCCGCCCTTCGGCGGCAAGGAACGCAAGGAGGTCCAGCAGAACTTCCCGATCAAGACCGGCGAGACGGCCTTCCTGTTCCTGCAGCACTTCATCAAGACGCTGCGGGCCGGCGGGCGCGCGGCCATCGTCATCAAGAACACCTTCCTCTCCAACACCGACAACGCCAGCACCAGCATCCGCAAGCTGCTGCTGGAAAGCTGCAACCTGCACACGGTGCTCGACATGCCCGGCGGCACCTTCCAGGGCGCCGGCGTCAAGACCGTGGTGCTGTTCTTCGAGAAGGGCGCGCCCACGCGCAAGGTGTGGTTCTACCAGTTGAACCCGGGCCGGAACATGGGCAAGACCAATCCGCTGAACGACGACGACCTGGTGGATTTCATCGAGCGGCAGAAGACCTTCGCAGACTCGGCGCAGAGCTGGTCGGTGGACGTGGCCGGCATCGACCCCGCCACCTACGACCTGTCGGTCAGGAACCCGAACGGCGGCGACGAGGTCGCGCTTCGCACGCCGCAAGAAATCCTCGACGAGATCGCGGCGCTGGATGCGGAGAGTGCGGAAGTGCTGGCGACGATTCGGGAATTGGTGGCGTGATAGCCGGGTGGGAATCCAAGCCGATTGGCGAGGTCTGCACGATCAAGCCTCCGAAAGCTGAAGCAAGGGCCAAGCTCGCCGACGGAGACGAGGTTTCCTTCGCCCCGATGGAAGACTTGGGTATCAGCGAGAAGTACCTGCAGCCGCGTCGCACTCGTCAACTTGGCGAGGTGAGCGGAAGCTATACCTACTTCGCCGATGGCGATGTGTTGCTGGCCAAGATCACGCCCTGCTTCGAGAACGGCAAGCTGGGCGTCGCGCGCGGTCTGACGAACGGTGTTGGCTTCGGTTCGAGCGAATACATCGTCTTGCGGCCGGCCCCAGCGCTGGATGCCGAGTTTCTCTACTACTATCTCGCGCGGCCGACGTTCTTGGAAGAGGGCGCACGGACCATGACGGGCGCGGTGGGCCACAAGCGGGTGACGAAAGAGTTTGTCGAGAGCTACCAGATTCCGTTGCCGCCGCTCGCCGAACAGCGCCGCATCGTCGCCATCCTCGACGAAGCCTTCGAGGGCATCGCCACCGCCAAGGCCAACGCCGAGAAGAAACTGCGAAGCGCCCGCGAGCTGTTCGATGGCTATCTGCGCGATGTCTTCCGAAAGCCGGAGCCCACTTGGCTCCAAACCGTTGTCGATCAGCACATTCGCTTTATCGACTACCGAGGCAAGACGCCGCAGAAGACCTCGGAAGGGCTCCGCCTCATCACCGCAAAGAACGTCAAGAAGGGCTTCATCCAGGAGGAACCGTTGGAGTTTGTTGCGCCGGGATCGTATGAGAGCTGGATGACGCGGGGCATCCCGAAGCTGGGCGATGTGCTGTTCACCACGGAGGCCCCGCTCGGGAACGTCGCCCAGCTTGATACGGCTGAACGCGTTGTCTTCGCTCAACGCATCATCATCATGCAGCCCGATCCCGTAGCCTTGGACAGTACGTTCTTGAAGTATCTACTGCTCTCGGAACCAATGCAGGCCAAGCTGCATGCACAGGCGACTGGTGCAACTGCGCAGGGCATCAAGGCGAGCTTGCTCAAGCGCATCCCAATCACCTTCCCGAAAACCCTGACGGAACAGGCGGCCATAGTCGAAAGGCTGGATTCCCTGGCAGAAGCGACAAGCCGTCTTGAGGACCTATACGTAGCCAAGCTGGCTGCTCTCGACGAGCTGCAGAAGTCCCTCCTCCACCAAGCCTTCACCGGCGCGCTGACCGCCAAGTCCACTGACCAGCAAGTCGCCGAAGTCGCATGAACGAAGCCGAAACCCAGCGTCTCTCATGCCCCAATGAGCAAAAGCAGGCGTCGCCGGCGGAAACGATAAAATCAATGTTGCCTCGTGCATTTAGTGGGTGGCTATGAAAGACAAAACGGTTATGCCGTCATCGCCCGCGCGTCCGGCCAGTCCGATCGTGCCGGCCAACTCGTCCGAGCAATTGCCATTGTTCAACGACGAGACTGCGGGTGCCGCAGAATCAGGAGCGGCTTCTGCGCCCAAGGGCCGATTTAGTAACTTCATCGTTTATGTCGACGAAAGTGGCGACCATGGCATGCAGACGGTGGACCCGGACTATCCGATCTTCGTGCTGGCATTTTGCGTGTTCTACAAGCGCCATTACTGCGAGAAAGTGGTTCCCTCGCTGCAAAAATTCAAGTTCAATCACTTCGGACACGATTACGTGGTCCTGCACGAGCACGAAATTCGCAAGGAGCGCGGCCGTTTCAGATTTCAGAGTAGGCAGCACAAAACCGATTTCCAAAATCAGCTGACCGGCATTATCGAAGCCAACAATTTCATCCTCATTAGCTGCGTGATCGAAAAGCTTCGATTGCAGAAGAAGCAGGACACCGCAGCCAATCCCTATCACCTCGCGCTAGGCTTCTGCCTGGAAACCCTCCACGAGTTTCTTCAGGAGAAGAACCAGGACGACGCGCTGACGCATGTTGTCGTGGAATGCCGAGGGAATAAGGAGGACAGGGATCTGGAGCTGGAATTTCGGCGTATCTGCGATGGTGCCAACCGCCTGGACAGGCCACTGCCCTTCGAGGTCGTCTTTGTAGACAAGAAGGCGAATTCTTCGGGCCTGCAGTTAGCCGACCTCGTCGCGCGTCCGGTAGGTCTCAACATATTGCGCCCCGGGCAAGCAAATCGGGCTTTCGAGTCGCTGAAGCCCAAGTTCTATTGCAGCGGAGGGCGCAGCAGTGTTGGGGCCGGCTACGAAAACTGGGGCCTCAAGGTTTATCCGGCGCCAGAAAGCGAAAAGCCCCGATGAGTCTCACCGAGGCTATGACGCCGACCGGGAACCCCCAGTCCACTTGGCGTGGAGTATAGGCAGACTTTGGGTGCCGAACAAGTTTCCGGCCGAAAAATTTACTCGTGTAGGCGCAAGGGAGCGCGTCGAACTTGCAGAAAAGCTTGCGAGCGGCGACGGTGATCAACAAGGCGCTGGAGGCCGGGTTGATTCGCGCGGCAGACCCGGAGCATCCGCATGCCGGCTATGTCCCGCATTGGGCCTGAGGCTTCTTGATCGGGTCTTGATTCAACTGCACAAGGAACAAGGGGTGGGGCAATTGTTTCTTTGTAAATCCATGACTTACGCCGATAAGCCTGGGCTTGGGTTTCTTGATCTGGTTTTGATCGGCCGGGCTGGCAAGCGGCCAGGGAAAACATGAACGAAGCCGAAACCCGCGCCGAGCACATCGACCCCGCCCTGAAGGCCGCTGGCTGGGGCGTGGTCGACGGCAGTCGGGTTCTGCGCGAACACCGCATCACGTTGGGCCGACTGCTGGGTGGCGGCAAGGACACGCGGGCCAAGGGCGATGTCGCCGACTACGTGCTCGTCTACCGCAACACCAGGCTGGCCGTGATCGAGGCCAAGGCCTGGGGCGAAGCCGTCACCGAGGGCGTCGGCCAGGCCAAGCGCTATGCCGCGAAGCTGGCGGTGCGGAGCGCGTTCGCCACCAACGGCCAGGGCATCTACGGCATCGACATGACGACCGGCGCCGAAGGCGAGGTGGCCAGCTACCCGAGCCCCGACGAGCTGTGGAAGCTGACCTTCGCGGAGGCGAACGCCTGGCGCGATCGCTTCGCCGCCGTGCCTTTCGAGGACAAGGGCGGCACCTGGCAGGGGCGCTACTACCAGGACATCGCCATCAGCCGCGTGCTGGAAACCATCGAGGCCGGCCCGAAATCCACAAACACGCGCATCCTGCTGACGCTGGCCACCGGCACCGGCAAGACCTTCATTGCGTTCCAGCTGGCGTGGAAGCTGTTCCAGAGCCGCTGGAACCTGGCCGACTGGAAGAGCCGCGCCGCGCCCAGCCGCCGCCCGCGCATCCTGTTTCTGGCCGACCGCCACATCCTGGCCGACCAGGCCTACAACGCCTTCTCGGCCTTTGCCGAGGATGCGCTGGTGCGGATTGATCCGGCGGACATCCGCAAGAAGCGCCGGGTGCCGACGAACGGCAGCATTTTCTTCACCATCTTCCAGACCTTCATGAGCGGTCCGCCGAAGGATGGGCAGCCGTCGCCCTACTTCGGCGAGTACCCGCCAGACTTTTTCGACTTCATCGTCATCGACGAGTGCCACCGCGGCGGCGCCAACGACGAGGGCACCTGGCGCGGCATCCTCGAATATTTTTCGCCCGCGGTGCAGCTGGGCCTGACGGCCACGCCCAAGCGTCGCGACAACGTCGACACCTATGCCTATTTCGGTGAGCCGGTGTACAGCTACTCGCTGAAGGAGGGCATCAACGATGGCTTCCTGACGCCGTTCAAGGTCAAGCAGATCGCCACCACGCTGGACGACTACGTCTACACGTCCGACGACCAGGTGGTCGAAGGCGCTATCGAGGCCGGCAGGCGCTACATCGAGGCGGATTTCAACAGGATCATCGAGATCAAGGAGCGCGAGGCCTACCGGGTCAAGCTCATGATGGGGATGATCGACCAGCGCGAGAAGACCCTCGTGTTCTGCGCCACGCAGGCCCATGCGCTGGCGGTGCGCGACCTGATCAATCAGAACAAGACCGGCACGCACCCCGATTACTGCGTGCGCGTGACGGCCGACGACGGCGCCTTGGGCGACCAGCATCTGCGCGACTTCCAGGACAACGAGAAGACCATCCCGACGGTGCTGACCACCTCGCAGAAGCTCTCCACCGGCGTGGACGCGCGCAACGTGCGCAACATCGTGCTGCTGCGCCCGGTGAACTCGATGATCGAGTTCAAGCAGATCATCGGCCGCGGCACGCGCCTGTACGACGGCAAGGACTACTTCACCATCTACGACTTCGTGAAGGCCCACCAGCACTTCAGCGACCCGGAGTGGGACGGCGAGCCGCTGGAGCCGGAACCCGCGACCGGCGGGGCAGTGCCGGCTGGCGAGATCGACCCGCCCGGCTACGAATCACCACCCGAGCCGCTGCCGCCGCGGCGCAAGATCAAGGTGCAGCTCGCCGACGGCAAGGAGCGCAAGATCCAGCACATGACGGCTACGACCTTCTGGAGCGCCGACGGGCGCCCGATGTCGGCCGCGCAGTTTCTGGAGGTTATGTACGGGGCGCTGCCCGAGTTCTTCAAGGACGAAGACGAGCTACGGCGCATCTGGAGCGCTCCGGATACCCGTAAAACGCTGCTGGCGGGTCTGGCCGACAAGGGCTTCGGCCGGGAACCGCTGGCCGAAATGCAGAAGATCATCGAGGCCGAGAACAGCGATTTGTTCGACGTACTGGCCTACGTGGCGTTCGCGGCCGAGCCGGTAGCGAGAGCTGAGCGCGCTGCGGCGGCGCACTCGGCTTCAGCGGCCGAGTTCACCGACAGGCAGCGGGCCTTTGTGGACTTCGTGCTGGCGCAGTACGTCGAGCATGGCGTGGAGGAACTCGACACTGAGAAGCTGTCGCCTCTGCTGCACCTCAAGTACCGCGCACTGAATGACGCCTTTGCCGAGCTGGGCGAGCCGGATCAAGTGCGACGGGTTTTCGTGGGCTTCCAACGACACCTGTATCGACGACGCGACGCAGCGCCAACATCATGAGCAATCCAACAGCTCGTTGAAAAGCTGCCAAGGCAACTCCCACGACCTGCTCTACCGGGTGCTCAACCGCCCGGGCTTGTAGCGGAAGGTTCTGCAACGGCGACAGCGGCCGCAAACAGATCGCGCTGCTCGGGCTCGGAACCCGCGCTGTCCCTCAGCCTTACACCCAGGCCCAGCAGCCGCACGGGTCGCGCGCGGCGCGCCCAGGCCTCTTCGCACAGGCGGCGGTAGCCGGTCAGCGCCGTGCCCTCGGGCAGCGCGCGCTCCATGGTGGTGGCGGTGAAATCGTCGAAACGCAATTTCAGGAAATGACGCTCGATGCGGTAACTCGTATCGAGCCGTAGCAGACGCCGCTCCAGCTCGGTGTGAAGTTCGGCGAGCGCGTCCAGACAGGCGGCCAGTCCCGACAGGTCCTGCGCAAAGGTGGTCTCGACGCTGAGGGATTTGGAGCGCCGGTCCGCTTGCACCGGTCGCGGGTCGATGCCGCGGCAGAGTTCGTACAGACGCTGCCCCAAGGCGCCGAAATGTTCGGCGAGCAGCGGCTGCGGCAGGGTGCGCAGATCGGCGCAGGTTTCGACCCCGAGCCCCGCCAGCTTTCTGGCGGTGGCGGCGCCGACTCCGAACAGCCGCGCCACCGGCAGCGCGCGCACGAAAGCATCGACCCGCTCCGGCGTGATCACGAACAGGCCGTCCGGCTTGCGCCATTCGCTCGCGATCTTGGCGAGAAACTTGTTGGGGGCGACGCCCGCCGATACCGTGATACGCACTTCGCTGCGCACCCGCGCGCGGATTTCCCGGGCGATGCGGATCGCGCTGCCGCCACCGGCGCTGGCACCGGTGACATCGAGAAAGGCTTCGTCGAGCGACAGCGGCTCGACCTGCGGCGTGTAGTCGAGAAAAATCGCGCGGATCTGCTCCGCCGCCCGGCGATAGCGGGTGAAATCCGGCGGCAGCACCACCAGTCCGGGACAGCGGCGCAAGGCCTGCGCCATGGACATCGCCGAGCGGATGCCGAAGGCGCGCGCCTCGTAGTTGCAGGTCGCCACCACGCCGCGCCGCTCGGGCCGCCCGCCCACCGCCAGCGGCCGACCGGCGAGGCGGGGATCGTCGCGAGTCTCGACGGCGGCGTAGAAGCAGTCGCAATCGCAGTGAATGATCTTGCGCGATTCGGGCAATTCCATGGCGTCATTATCGCGGGCGGGCCCGCAGGAGCAATCGCGGTACACCGCGGACGGTAGCGGCGCAGTTCGGTGGTCGGTGGTCGGTGGTCGGTGGTCGGGTGCGACAATTTGTCGCATCGACAGGG
>JBFWOQ010000066.1:0-7893 GCA_050250395.1 Porticoccaceae bacterium | reverse complement strand
CGCCGAGGCGCTTGCTGTGGGAGTCGCGGCCATTGCGGGTACTGCCGCCTGCCTTTTTGGTTGCCATCGATCTGCTCCTTCAATCCGGGTTCAGCCGGCGCTGATGCCGGTAATTTTGATCTGGGTGTACCACTGACGGTGGCCCATCTGTTTCATGTGGTGCTTGCGGCGACGGAATTTGATGATCCTCACCTTGTCGGCACGACCCTGGCTGACCACCTCGGCGGTCACCTTGCCGCCGGCCACATAGGGCGCGCCCAGCTTGATGTCGCTGCCGTCCGCCACCATCAGGACGCGGTCGAAATCGACCGTGTCGCCCGGGGCGACATTGAGCTTCTCGACGTTGAGTACTTCACCCGGTTCGACCCGGTGTTGTTTGCCGCCGCTTTCGATAACCGCGTACATGCTGGACTCCCGAACGGTCCCGGCCTCGGACGAGGCCAGCTACCCTGTGCAAAGGGCGGCGATTCTAAGCTAGGACCCGGGCTGCCGCAAGGTGCAATGGGCCCCGCGCGCCGCGCCGGACCCCGCCGGGCGGTTTCAACGGCCGCGCCAAATCTGCTAGTGTGCGGCGGCACCGTCCGCCGGCCCTGCCGGCCGGCGGACCCCGGCGAGAACACAGACAGACACGGCCCACACCTGTACTGCCGACCCGCGCGGACCGCTGGCGGGCAGTGTGGATCCGGGCGTCGCATCGACCAACAGCCGCATCGGCCAACAACCGCATCGGCCAACAACCGCATCGGCCAACAACAGCGGTCGGCATCGACCACCAAACCGCCGCATCAATACAGAGGGGAATGCCATGTCGATCATCAATACCTTTGCCGGCGGTCCGCTGGATCGTGCCAGCGACCGCCGCACCGACGCCGACTGGATCGCCGCGCAGCGCGCGAAACCCGACACGCGCGTCATTCCCTACTACCGGCTGCAACCCCTGGTCACGCCCGGCGGCAACGCCATCGGCTGGCTGCCGGCCGCCGAGCTGGGCGAATTCCTCGGCGTCGATGCGCCCTGCATTTTTCTGGGCCTCGACGCCGCCGGCGTGGCGCACTTTGCGCTGGACGTGACGGGCGTGGAGGACGCACCGACGCTGGAGCCCTTCCGCGGGGCGGGCCGTTTCATGGACCTGCGCGCCATCGCATTGCGCCTGCCGATGGGCGATCCCTCCACGCTCGCCACCGGCAAGGCCGTGCTCGACTGGCACGCGCGCCACCAGTTCTGCGCCGTGTGCGGCAGCCGCACCGCGATGCGGATGGCGGGCTACATGCGCAAATGCGGCAACCAGGACTGCAATGCCGAGCACTTCCCCCGCACCGACCCGGTGGTGATCATGCTCGCCACGCGCGGCGACGAAGCGCTGGTAGGCCGTCAGAAGAGCTTTCCCCCCGGCATGTATTCCGCGCTCGCGGGTTTCATCGAGCCCGGCGAGAACATCGAGGAGGCGGTGCGGCGCGAGATTTTCGAAGAGGCCGGCATTCGCGTCGGCGCGGTGCACTACCACTCCACCCAGCCCTGGCCCTGGCCCTCGTCGCTGATGATCGGCTGTTTTGCGGATGCCGAGACCACCGAGATCCATATCGACGGGAACGAGCTGGAGGAAGCCCGCTGGGTGTCGCGCAACCTGCTCGCGGCCGCGTATCGCGGCGAAACCGGCACCGGCGTGCTGCTGCCACCGCCCATGGCCATCGCCCACCAGTTGCTCAAGACGTTCATCGAGCGGGGCTGAGCCCGGCTCGAACCCCGAATTCCAAACCGGAGAACCGCAACCATGAAGTACCGTGAAATTCTGTACGAGGTAAAGGACGGCGTCGCCCTGGTGACGCTCAACCGTCCCGACAAGCTCAACGCCTGGACCACCCGCATGGCGGAAGAGATCCAGGACGCCACGCTCGCGGCCGCCGAGGACGACAAGGCGCGGGTGATCGTGATCACCGGCGCCGGCCGCGGGTTTTGTTCCGGCGCCGACATGAAACTGCTGTCGGACATGGGCGGCGGCGGCAAAGGCCAGGCGGCCAGCGACGACCCCGACGACAGTCCCCGCGAACGGCCCACCGGTGTGCGCGCCGACTACACCCACAAGTATTCGTACTTTCCCGCCATCCCCAAGCCGGTCATCGCCGCCATCAACGGCCCGGTGGCCGGCATCGGGCTGGTAATGACGCTCTATTGCGACATCCGCATTGCCGCGGCGGACGCCAAATTCACCAGCGCCTTCGTCAAGCGCGGCCTGATCGCCGAATACGGCGGCGCCTGGCTCGCTTCGCGCGTGATGGGGGTCGCCAATGCGCTCGAAATCTTCATTTCCGGACGGGTTTTCGACGGCGTCGAGGCGCGCGATCTGGGGCTGGTGAACAAGGTGCTGCCGAGCGAGGGTTTCCTGGATGCGGTGATGAAGTACGCCCGCGACATGGCGCAGAACAATTCGCCGCGTTCGATGCGGGTGATCAAGCACCAGATCTGGGAGAGCCTGTTCCAGAGCCTCGGCGAAGGGGTTGAGCTCTCGGTGGTGGAAATGAAAGCCAGCATCGCGAGCGAGGATTTCAAGGAGGGCGTCGCGCACTTTCTCGAAAAACGCCAGGCGCGTTTCAGCGGGCGTTGAAAGCATCCGCGCGCAATCGACCACAAGAATATAAATAGCAGGGGGGAATATGGGACGAGTGGCAGGCAAGGTGGCGCTGGTCACCGGCGCCGCCTCGGGGCTGGGGCGGGCGACCGCGATCCGGCTCGCGGAGGAGGGCGCACGGGTTATGGTCACCGACTGGGAAGATCGCGGCGGCGCCGAAACCGTGGACCTGATCCGCGCCGCGGGCGGCGAGGCGCAGTACCGGCATCAGGACGTGTCGAGTGAGGAAGAATGGCAGGCGACCGTCGACGCGATACTCGCCACCTGGGGCCGGCTCGATGTGCTGGTCAACAATGCCGCGGTGATCATCGCCAAGTCGATCCGGGACACCACGCTCAAGGACTGGCGCTGGCAGAACAGCATCGCCCTCGACGGCGTCTTTCTTGGCGTCAAATACGGCTGCGCGGCGATGGAGCAATCCGGCGGCGGCTCGATCGTCAATATCTCGTCCATCGCCGGCATCGTCGGTCTCGACAAATCCGCCGCCTACTGCGCCGCCAAGGGCGGCGTGCGCCTGCTGACCAAGGCTGCCGCCGCCGAGTTCGCGCGCCTCAAGAACGGCGTGCGGGTGAACTCCGTGCATCCGGGCGTGATCCGCACGCCGGGCGTCGAGAAGACCATCCGCAAATACGGCGGCACCGACAAGGAGGCCAAGGTGCGGGCGAGTTTCGAGGCCATGTCGCCGCTGGGCGAACTGGGCGAGCCCAGCGACATCGCCAACGGCGTGCTCTATCTCGCGTCCGACGAATCCAAATACATGCACGGTGCCGAGCTGGTGATCGACGCCGGCTTCAGCGCCGTGCGCTAGCCATTCGACACTGAAGGAGGTGGCATGACCATCAAGGGTAAAGCCTATATCGCGGGCGTCTACGAGCATCCGCTGCGCGAGGGCACCGGCAAAACCGTGCCGCAACTGCACGCCGAAGTGGCCAGGGGCGCGCTCGAAGACGCCGGTCTGCACAAGAACGACATCGACGCCTACTACTGCGCGGGCGACGTGCCGGGCATGGGCGGCATCAATCAGGCCGAGTACATGGGCCTCAAGCTGCGCCAGATCGACAGTACCGAGACCGGCGGCTCGTCCTATGTGCTGCACGTGCGCCATGCGGCCCAGGCCATCGCCGCCGGCCACTGCAAGGTCGCGCTGATCACGCTGGCCGGCCGCCCGCGCGCCGACGCCAAGGAAAACTACAGCGTGCGCCCGGGTGGCGGTCCGCCCGCCGACTACGGTTTCGAGGCGCCGTTCCGGCCCAGCATCGTCAACATGTACGCCATGGTCGCGACGCGCCACATGCACGAGTTCGGCACCACCAGCGCCCAGCTCGCCTGGGTCAAGGTGGCCGCGTCCCACCACGCCCAGCACAATCCCCATGCGCTGCTGCGCGATGTGGTGACGGTGGAGGACGTGCTCAACTCACCCGTGGTCAGCGATCCGCTGCACCGTCTCGACTGCTGCGTGATGACCGACGGCGGCGGCGCCATCATCCTGGTCGCGCCCGAGATCGCAAAAAGCCTCAAGCGTCCGCGCATTCGTGTGCTCGGCGCCGGCGAAGCGCCGAAGCACCTCAACGGCGGCAAGGTGGATCTCACCTATTCCGGCGCGGTCTGGTCCGGTGCCGATGCCTTTGCCGAAGCCGGAGTGAAGCCCGCCGACATCAAATACGCCTCCATCTACGACTCCTTCACCATCACCGTGGTGGTGACACTCGAAGACCTGGGTTTCTGCGCCAAGGGCAAGGGCGGCGCCTTCGTCGCCGACGGCAATCTCATCTCCGGCGTCGGCAAGCTGCCCTTCAACACCGACGGCGGCGGCCTGTGCAACAACCACCCCAGCGACCGCGGCGGCATCACCAAGGTCATCGAAGCCGTGCGCCAGGTGCGCGGCGAGGCGCACCCGAACGTACAGGTGCCCAATTGCAACCTGGTGCTCGCCCACGGCACCGGCGGCCTGCTCGGCTCGCGCATGGGCAGTGCCACCGTGATCATGGATCGGGAGGACGCATGAGCGAATCCAAAGTCGACACAGCAACCGCGAAAACCGCCCCGCGCGCGAAAGTTCGCGCGCCGCGCATCAACGACGAGAGCCGCCCGTTCTGGGAGGCTACCACCCGCGGCGAGCTGTTGGTGAAGCACTGCACCGCCTGCGGCGAGAACCATTATTTCCCGCGCACTTTCTGCCCGTTCTGTTTCAGCGACGCGACCGAGTGGCTGAAATGCAGCGGGCGCGGCAGCATCTACACCTACAGCGTCACCCGCCGCGGCGATCCCTATGCCATTGCCTATGTCACGCTGGAAGAAGGCCCAACCATGCTGACCAATCTGATCGACTGCGACTTCGACAAGCTCGCGGTCGGCCAGGCGGTGAAGGTGAAGTTCGTGGATACGGGAGAGGGCTCGGCGCTGCCGTTTTTCGTGCCGGGGTGAAGCAGCGGGCGCCGGCTTCGAAACGAACACAACAATTCAATCATCGGGAGCAACAAACAATGCACGACATCGAAGGAAAGGTAGCCTTTATCACCGGCGCCGCCAGCGGCATGGGGCTGGGGATGACCAAGGCCTTCACCAAGGCCGGCATGAAAGTGATGATGGCCGATATCGACGCCAAGCGGTTGCAGGCCGCCGCCGCCGATCTGAAGGCCAGGGGCGCGGATGTGGATACCTTGCATTGCGACATCACCGTCGAGGATTCCGTGTTTGCCGCCGCCGCGGCCACCGTCAAGCGTTTCGGTACGGTGAATGTGCTGTGCAACAACGCCGGCGTCAGCGTCGGCGGACTCAGCGAAGAGCTTTCGCAAAAGGATTGGGATTGGGTGGTCGCCGTCAACCAGACCGCGATTGTCTACGCCATGCGCGCGTTTCTGCCGTTGATGAAAGCCAATGGCGAAAGCGGCCATGTGATGAGCACCGCGTCCATGGCGGGGCTGGTCAACGCCGGCGCCGGCTGGGGCGCCTACAACGCCAGCAAGCACGCCGCCGTGGCGATGATGGAAGTGCTCTACAGCGAACTCAAGGACACGCCCATCGGCGTATCGGTGCTGTGCCCCGGCGCGGTCAACACCAATATCCTCGAAGCCGCCACCCACCGGCCCGACCATTTCGGAAAATCCGACGATCGCCCGATTGCGCTGAACCCCATCGGCGAAACCCTGCAACAGGGCCTGGACCCCGACGTGGTCGGTGAACTGGTGTTGGACGCCATTCGCGAAAATCAGTTTTACATCTTCACGGACCCACGGATGGAACGGCAGATCGAGCGCCTGTTCGAGCGCATCAAGCTGGGCTTCGCCTGGGCGCGGAAAAACGAGCATCTGATCGCGGCGAATCAGGCCGAGCTGGTGTGGAAAGCCAAATAGCTGCGTTGCCGCAGCGGGGCCAATCCGGAAACCTCAGGGTCTTCCGGATGCCCGCGGCCGGTGCCCGGGCATGTCGCCGGCGGGCGTGCGAACAGCGCCGACAAGAGATCCATTCCCTGGAGGCGTGTGACAGGATCGACGGCCATCCACGGCGCCTTGCTAAGCCATGAACCTGTTATTCAAGGAGCTGGACAGTCGCCCCACACCCATCGGCGTGCTGAGCCTGCGGCGGCGGCGCGAGCATGCGCTGGGCGTCGATGTGTTCGAGATCAAGCTCGGCGAAGACTATCTGATGTCGAGCCTGTTCACCGCTTCCGAGATCGCGCTCGCGCATCTGGGGTTGGCGGCGCTGCCGGGGGAGCGGCTCGATGTGGTCGTCGGCGGCCTGGGTCTCGGCTATACCGCACGGACGGTGCTCGAAGAACCGCGCGTCGCCTCGCTCATCGTCGTCGAACTGCTGGATGCCGTCATCGACTGGCATCGGACCGCGCTGTTGCCGCTCGGCCCCGGGCTCACGTCCGATCCGCGCTGTCGGTTCGTGCAGGGCGATTTTTTTGCGCTCGCGAAAGCGCCGACCGGTTTCGATCCGGCAACGCCGGGACGGCGGTTTGACGCCATCCTGCTGGATATCGACCATTCGCCGGAGGCGCTGCTCGATGCGCGCAGCACCAGCTTCTACCGGCCGCAGGGGCTGCGCGCGCTGGCCGCGCATCTGAAACCCGGCGGTGTCTTTGGACTGTGGTCAAACGACCAACCGGACGCGGTGTTCACTGAACGGCTGGCGGGTGTGTTCGATGCGGCCTGGGCCGAGCCCGTGACCTTCCACAATCCGCTGCAGGACCGGCCATTTACCCAGACCATCTACCTGGCCAGGGTCGCCGGCTGACCGGAAAGGGAGCATGGGAGACAGGGTTGTCGGCGTTCAGGTCGGCCTTCAAAACAACATCACACACGCGGAATGGAGAAACATCATGAGCAATGAAAAAAGCTACAACGGCAGCTGTTTTTGCGGCGCGGTACAGCTCACCGTCACTGGCGCGCCGGCGGCGATGGGTTATTGCCATTGCGAGTCGTGCCGCCACTGGTCCGCGGGGCCGGTCAATGCCTTTGTGTTGTGGAAACCCGAGGCCGTGCGCGTTACCCGGGGCGCGGACAACATCGGTACTTACAACAAAACGCCCAACAGCTATCGCAAATGGTGCAAGACCTGCGGGGGCCATCTCTTTACCGAGCACCCCGGCATGGGGCTCACGGACGTGTACGCGGCGGTGACACCGGATTTCCCATACCAGCCTGGCGTCCATGTGCATTATCAGGAAACCAAATTGCGCATCAGGGATGGCTTGCCGAAGCTGCAGGACGTGCCGAAGGAAATGGGCGGTTCCGGGATCGATCTGCCGGAATGATCCGTGGCGGACGTGCCCCAGCAGCGCGTCGTCCCAGGCGCCCGAGTAACCAATTCGCAAGCAGCGGCATCAATGCGGCGGGGTCAGGTATTTCGGCGTCCACCCTACGGCGGTGAGCAGAGTGGTGATCGGGTACGAGAACTCAACGAAGAGGTGCTGCCATGTCGACAGAGCTGAGCCCTGTGTTTGCTATGCTGGCGGCGCTATACGGACATGTTCCGGAATTCCCGCCGCGGCTGGCGGGTATCGGGGCGTATGCAAGAGCGGCAACGGAGTGTGCAAGTGATCGTTCAAAGACGACGTTTGGTCAACGGGTGGTCTGACCCGGCGTCCACGCGCCCGGCAAGGGCCGTGCGGGATATGCGGAAATCTTCCGTGTTTGGGTCTTCCCCAATCATGGTGGGTAATCATTGGCGAATTCCGGCCGGATACAGCTGCAGGCCACCAAGATGAAAGTAAATGGCATCGCGGAATCGTTGCTTGTTTCGAAATCCCCGCGCGCGCGTCT
>JBFWOQ010000065.1:0-8001 GCA_050250395.1 Porticoccaceae bacterium | reverse complement strand
ATCAGCCTGCGAGCCTGCGCAAGCTGCATCAGGTCGCGCGCTCGGCGATTTTCATCGACGAAGCGCACGCCGCCCTGCCCGCCCACCTCTGGCCGCTGGCCTGGCAATGGCTGCGCCAACTCGTCGAACACTGGGGCTGTCACGTCGTGCTTGCCTCCGGCTCGCTCGCGCGCTTTTGGACGCTGGAAGAGTTCTATCCCGAACCTATCAAACCCGGCGCGCCGCGTCAGACCCGATCTTTGCCGCCGCTGTTGGGCAGGACTCAGGAAATCCTGACACTGCGAGCCAGGCTCGACGCCGGCGAAACTCGGCGGATCACTTTCCGCCAGCACCCGGAAAAGCTCGCGCTGGACACGTTGCTGGCGTTTCTGGTCGCACTGCCCAGCCCGTGCATCGCAGTTTTCAACACCGTACAGACTGCCGCCATCGTCGCGCTGGCATTGGCAAAGAAAGTTGGCCGGGAAAAGGTCGAGCATCTTTCTACTGCGCTCAACCCGTCAGATCGGGAAAAGACGTTGACCAGCGTCAAAGCGCGGCTTGCCGACAAATCGGACAAAGATTGGACGCTTATCGCCACCTCGCTGGTGGAGGCCGGGGTCGATTTCTCGTTCCGCGCGGGCCTGCGTGAGTCGTCCGGGCTGCCCGGCCTACTTCAGTTGGGTGGGCGCGTGAACCGGCACGATGAACACGAAGAGGCGGAAGTCTGGTCGGTGAGCCTGCTGCCCGGCAGCGGTATCCGCCCGCATCAGGCCATGCGGATACCGGCTTCCATACTGGCAAGGCTTTTTGCCCGCGACGAGATCACGCCAGATGACTGTACCCAGGCGCTGAAACTCGAAGTGCGCGAGGCTGGCAATCCGGCACTGGTCGGCGAGTTGTTCAAGGCCGATGCAGTCAAGCAATTCCCTGTGGTCGCTGAAAAATTCCAGGTTATCGCCTCGGACACGGTGACCGTGTTGACGCCCGGCCCTTTCCTCGACTCCATCAAAAACGGCGCGCGTCCGGATTGGAAATCCCTACAAAGTCACTGTGTGCAAATCTGGGCAACCAAGAAGGTTGAGTTCGGTCTCACGCCTATCGAGGCTTACCCTGGCCTGTACGCATGGGATCTGGCTTACGATGAATTCATCGGTTATATGGCGGGTGCGCTCCAAGTGCAGGACGTGAAATCCGGCAAGGCAGCGCTCATCTAGCCAAGAACCCGCTCGACATGCCATGGCTGACCACTCCTCCCTCCCACTCTCCGACCTCAACCACTGGGCTTGCTGTCCCAGCCGTTGCGCCCTTATTCACTTGGAGGGGGAGTTGGCCGACAATGTTCACACGGTGCGCGGCACCGCCGAACACCAGCGGGTGGATTGGGTCGCCTATGACACCAAGCAACCGGGAGCATGGGTGGAATATGCACTGCCGGTCTGGTCCGATCGCATCGGTCTGATCGGCAGGTGCGACGCGGTCGAGTTCTGGCCAGACGGCATCGTTTATCCAGCGGAGTACAAATGCCGCGCATGCAAGAAATGGCTCAACGACGGTCACCAGCGCATCGGCTGCTCGATTTCTCGACGCCGGCACGCCCATTGGATAACGTGATCATCGACATAAGCCATCGCGACGGGCTGTCGGGTTCCCCCCGCAGCTTCGCGGATTACCGGGTTACCGTGCACGAATCGCGTTTGCCAGCCGGCGTAGAGCTTATTTGCATGGGCTGAATGTCCAACGAGGAGAGCCAGAATGACGGAAATTCATTTCATCGTCGAAGAAGCCGCCGAAGGGGGTTATCTTGCCCGCGCCGTGGGTGCTGACATCTTCAGCGAAGCCGATGACCTGCCCAGTCTGCGCGAACAGGTGAAGGATGCGGTGCACTGCCATTTCGACAACGGCGACCGCCCCTCGCTGATTCGCCTGCATATTTCGCGCGAAGAAGTGATCGCGGCATGAGGTTGCCGCGCGACCTCACCGGGGGGAACTGGTGCGCGCACCGCTACCGCCTGCCCAATGGCGTTGAGCTGATCGAGCCATGTCATTAAGCGAGTGTGCTCTACCGCCGGCCGGCCCAATACCCCGGTCGGCGGCTTTGGTGCGCCAAGGCCAAAACATGCAGGCGGTCAGCATGGACGCGGTAGACGATGAAATAGGGGTAGCGATGAACCACCATGCGTCGGGTGTTACTGCCAGCGGGCGTCCCCATCGCCGAATGATCACACAGCAGGGCCACGGTGCGGCGAACTTCGTTTCTGAAGTCCATAGCATAGAGTGGGCCGGCCTTAACCGCATACCAACGCGCAGCTTCTGCAAATTCCTTACGGGCTGTCGGCTCGAATATCGACTTCACTTATCGTGCGCAGCAATCAGGGCATCGATTTCCGCGAAAACCTCCTCGGCGGGAATCCATTTAGTCCGTCCAGCTTCCATATCTGCCACTCGCCTGGCGATTTCTTCGTCCCAGGCTTGGGCGATTTCCTCGGGCGTGCCGTCGGGCTCGCCATCCAGGCTCACGATGAGCCGATGTGCCAATTCGCCGCGTTCCTTGGGTGGCAACCCCAGGGCCAGGGCTTCGATCTGTTCAAGATTGGTCGCCATCGGGCACCTCCAGCATCAATTGGATTGCCGAGCCATCTTAGCAGCGTGAACATGGCCAACACAGACCCCATCCCCCTGTCCGCCCTCAACCACTACGCCTACTGCCCCCGGCGCTGTGGGCTGATCCATGTGGAGGGGGAGTTCACCGACAACATCCACACCGCGCGCGGCAACGCCGAACATGAGCGGGTGGATCGGGTCACTTATGAAACCAGGCAGTCGGGAGCGCGGGTGGAATACGCGCTTCCGGTCTGGTCCGATCGTGTCGGTCTGATCGGCAAGTGCGATGTGGTCGAGTTCTGGCCGGACGGCACTGTTTATCCGGTGGAGTACAAGCATGGCGCTCGCAAGAAGTGGCTCAACGATGATCTCCAGCTCGCCGCCCAGGCGCTGTGCCTCGAAGAGATGCTCGGTCGGCCGGTGACCCACGGCGCCATCTATCACGCCAGCAGCCGGCGGCGGCGCGAGGTCGCCATTACGCCCGAATTGCGTCGCCTGGTGATGGAGACCGCCGACGCCATCCGCGCCATGCTGGCGAGTGGCCGCTTGCCGCCGCCGGTGAACGACGCCCGCTGCCGGGAGTGCTCGCTGAACGAAATCTGCGAACCGGCGGCGCTCGCAGCAAAGGACATACAGACCGAACTGCGCGCCGATCTGTTCCGCGCGACCGATCCATCGTAGAGGCCGCCATGTACAGCCTGCAAAACACCCTCTATGTGATGACGCCCAACGCCTACGCGCACCTCGAAAACAACACCGTGCGCATCGACGTCGAGCGCGAGAAGCGCTTGCAGGTGCCGCTGCACCATGTCGGTAGCCTGGTCTGTTTCGGCAATGTCATGGTCTCCCCGGCGTTGATGCACCGGCTTGCCGACGAGGGCAAATCGCTGGTGCTGCTGGAGACCAGCGGCCGTTTCAAGGCACGGCTCGAAGGGCCTGTTTCCGGCAATATCCTGTTGCGCCAGGCGCAACATCGCAGCGCCGGCGACGGCGGTTTCGCGCTCGAACTCGCCCGCGCAATCATCGCCGGCAAGCTCAAGAACAGTCGTGCCCTGCTGGTGCGCGCCGCCCGTGAAACTCCCGACACCACCGAGCAGGCCGCGCTCACCCGCACCGCCGACAACCTTGCCGCATCCCTGCGCTCGGCTGCGGCGGCGGGTGATCTCGACACCTTGCGGGGGGTAGAAGGGGAGGCGGCGCGGGGCTATTTCGCCGCGCTCAATCTCGTCGTCAAACCCCAGGCCCGTGCCCATTTCGCCCTCGATGGCCGCACCCGCCGCCCGCCGCTGGATCGCCTCAATGCACTGCTGTCGTTTCTGTATTCCATGCTGATGAACGACTGCCGCTCGGCGTTGGAGACGGTGGGGCTGGATCCCCAACTTGGATTTCTTCACGCACTGCGACCGGGGAGGGCGGCGTTGGCGCTCGACTTGCAGGAAGAGTTTCGCGCCACCCTGGCCGATCGCCTGGCGCTCACCCTGGTCAACCGCGGCCAGCTCGGCCCCGGCGATTTCGACGAGCGTGAAGGCGGCGCGGTCATGCTCAACGACCGCGGTCGACGCACCGTCATCACCGCCTGGCAGGAACGCAAGCAGGAGGAGGTCACCCACCCGCTGCTGGGCATGAAGTTGCCCATCGGCGTCGTGCCCTTTGTGCAGGCGCGGCTGATGGCCCGCACTGTGCGTGGCGAAATGACGGGCTACCTGCCTTATCTTCCGAAATGAGTCATTCGAAGTGAGTTTGCCGAAATGGGGGTGCCATGCTCGTTGTCGTTACCTACGATGTCTCCACTGAAACCGCCGCGGGACGCAGGCGCTTGCGGCGGGTGGCGCGGGTGTGTGTGAGCACCGGCCAACGTGTGCAAAAGTCCGTATTCGAATGCCAGGTCAATGAAATGCAATTCGAAGAGCTCGAGCGGACTCTGCTCGCCGAAATCGACGAATCCGAAGACAACCTTCGTTTTTATCGCATCACTGAATCGGCCCGGATACGTGTCAAGCAATATGGCATTTTCCGGTCCACCGATTTCGAGGGTCCGCTGGTACTATGAGCGCGCGAACCCCAAGCTCCGCCCAATCATCGAGAGGTTCGCGGATTGCGTAGTTCTTTGAAAAGTGATGAAAAATGTTACCGACGGCGCGTTCTGTTTGATCATGATTGTCAACCATCAGACAGGTTCGCGGCGGGCGGAAAGAATTCGCTTTGGCAGCAATGCGTTGTCAAGGTGAAGCATCGCCCGGCTGCAAAGCCGGGCGCGGATTGAAACACGTATACCGGTATGGACGCGCTTTTCGATTTGGGCATCGCCCGGCTGCAAAGCCGGGCGCGGATTGAAACAGGTTCTACCGCGGCTGTTGATCGCGATGTTCGCAGGCATCGCCCGGCTGCAAAGCCGGGCGCGGATTGAAACTCTTCGCTCGTTTCGCAGGCTGTCGTGGCTGATTCTGCATCGCCCGGCTGCAAAGCCGGGCGCGGATTGAAACGGGATGAGGGTCAGCTCGGGATCGATGTAGTACGGCATCGCCCGGCTGCAAAGCCGGGCGCGGATTGAAACACGTTATTTATCCCCCATCACAACAAACAGCACCGCATCGCCCGGCTGCAAAGCCGGGCGCGGATTGAAACCATTTGCTGCCGCGTCGATTCCTGTATCGCGGCCAGGCATCGCCCGGCTGCAAAGCCGGGCGCGGATTGAAACGAGTTCGGTTTCGACATCGCCATTTCCGGCACGGGCATCGCCCGGCTGCAAAGCCGGGCGCGGATTGAAACGTTATCTGTAAAGCAGCAAACGTTGGCGCTGCGTTGCATCGCCCGGCTGCAAAGCCGGGCGCGGATTGAAACTCATCGAGATTTTATCGATGAATTGCGGTTCTTCCTGCATCGCCCGGCTGCAAAGCCGGGCGCGGATTGAAACTTCTCGCGTTCCGGCTTCGTTCGACTCTGCTGGGGGCATCGCCCGGCTGCAAAGCCGGGCGCGGATTGAAACTTATATAGGGGGCCAGTGGGTCGCGCTCGATGCGGCATCGCCCGGCTGCAAAGCCGGGCGCGGATTGAAACTTTTCGGAGATGAGAATAGATATGAGCGGTTATTGGGCATCGCCCGGCTGCAAAGCCGGGCGCGGATTGAAACCTGCACCAGTTTCAGGTCATCCTGCCAGGTCGGCGCATCGCCCGGCTGCAAAGCCGGGCGCGGATTGAAACACGACACGGCCCGCCGCTCAGCTTCAACGCGAACGCATCGCCCGGCTGCAAAGCCGGGCGCGGATTGAAACCGATTGAGTGGGAATCCCTACGGTGGGAGTGTGTCCGCATCGCCCGGCTGCAAAGCCGGGCGCGGATTGAAACCCGGTGATGCCGAAATTCACGGGCGCGTCATACGGCATCGCCCGGCTGCAAAGCCGGGCGCGGATTGAAACATATCGCAAGTTTCGCGAGGAAGAACCACAGTTCAGCATCGCCCGGCTGCAAAGCCGGGCGCGGATTGAAACACCTGAAGACTGACCACGGCGCGCGCGGTGAACAAGCATCGCCCGGCTGCAAAGCCGGGCGCGGATTGAAACATCGGCAAAGCCCCAGCGGCCGCTTTGCGGGCCGGCATCGCCCGGCTGCAAAGCCGGGCGCGGATTGAAACGTTGTATTCGGCGCCGTTGATCTCGCGCGCCTTGGCATCGCCCGGCTGCAAAGCCGGGCGCGGATTGAAACAACGGCGCCTGGTTCCGGGATCCGCAGAAAGCGGGCATCGCCCGGCTGCAAAGCCGGGCGCGGATTGAAACAACAACGTTCGTTGATTGTTCTACGGGTTCGTTGGCATCGCCCGGCTGCAAAGCCGGGCGCGGATTGAAACTGGTCGGGCGCGTCTGAATACTGCTCGTTGCCGGGCATCGCCCGGCTGCAAAGCCGGGCGCGGATTGAAACGACCTGCAGCACGACCGCGCCGAGGTGCAGCTGATGCATCGCCCGGCTGCAAAGCCGGGCGCGGATTGAAACAGAACCATGGTATCTGCCGCAAAACACCAATCGTGCATCGCCCGGCTGCAAAGCCGGGCGCGGATTGAAACCAGCGCCTCAGGAGAGGCCTGGGGCACGGTTACGGCATCGCCCGGCTGCAAAGCCGGGCGCGGATTGAAACGGCTTCAGCCCTGGCTTCCTCCGCCTGTCGCTCGGCATCGCCCGGCTGCAAAGCCGGGCGCGGATTGAAACTCGTCCGCCCAGGTGTAGCTGGTGCCAGTCAGCCCGCATCGCCCGGCTGCAAAGCCGGGCGCGGATTGAAACAATTCCAGATCGGACAAATAAAGTAACACGTCGGCGCATCGCCCGGCTGCAAAGCCGGGCGCGGATTGAAACGAAAATCCGGGAGGCCGCGCGCTTCCACGATTCGGCATCGCCCGGCTGCAAAGCCGGGCGCGGATTGAAACAGCACGCTGAGTCGCGCCGACCTGGACGTGCTGCCCGGCATCGCCCGGCTGCAAAGCCGGGCGCGGATTGAAACAAATAGACCGGGACGGCATCGATCAGGGTAGCCAAGCATCGCCCGGCTGCAAAGCCGGGCGCGGATTGAAACGGTCAGCACGATGCCGCCCAGGATCCCCACGATCGTGCATCGCCCGGCTGCAAAGCCGGGCGCGGATTGAAACTTCGCTGGAATTGCTGGAGCCGGACCTGGTCCCGGCATCGCCCGGCTGCAAAGCCGGGCGCGGATTGAAACGATAGTGCGCACGTGCCGGATCAGGTCCGCCGACGCATCGCCCGGCTGCAAAGCCGGGCGCGGATTGAAACGCCGCTTTCAACGCGCTCACCGGGCACGCACTCAGGCATCGCCCGGCTGCAAAGCCGGGCGCGGATTGAAACTTCTTGCGTAATTCTTCGAGCGATTTCCACTGGCGGCATCGCCCGGCTGCAAAGCCGGGCGCGGATTGAAACAGCCATATACGACCCTGAGCTGGGCGCAGAGGTGCGCATCGCCCGGCTGCAAAGCCGGGCGCGGATTGAAACGTACAAGTCGCGCATGATCACCCAGTCGGGCAAGGCATCGCCCGGCTGCAAAGCCGGGCGCGGATTGAAACCTTCGCCTTCCATGACTCCGACGTAGCGGCAGAGGCATCGCCCGGCTGCAAAGCCGGGCGCGGATTGAAACGTGACGGCGAGTGACCGCTAACCCGCCGCCCTTCGGCATCGCCCGGCTGCAAAGCCGGGCGCGGATTGAAACCGCTGGGGCGTTTGAACCGCTTCAAGGGAACGCCCACGAAAACCGGTAAACGCTCAGCCCCTGGCATTCGTGGTTGCGTCATTACTGGTCAGCCCGGATAATCGCGCCCCGCAATGGTGGCCCCTGCCGGTTCCCCGCGGCGAACAACTGTGAACCCCGCCAGGCCCGGAAGGGAGCAACGGTAGCAGCGACTTCGCGTGCCGGGGGTTGGCTGG
>JBFWOQ010000064.1:0-8450 GCA_050250395.1 Porticoccaceae bacterium | reverse complement strand
CGGCGGCGCCAGCCAAGGCCCCCGGAGCGGGCGAAGCCGCCAAGGGCAGTGTCCAGGGCGCCGCCAAGGGCACTGCCGCGGCGCCGGCGGCGACCGGGCTGGAATTGCCGGGTCCACTGGCGGGGCTGGTCAAGGTGGTGGCCATCGAGCGCCTCAACGCCCTGCTGATCGTCACCTCCCGCGCCTATTACCTCGACCGGGCGCGCGAGTGGATCGCCCAGTTCGACCAGCCGCGCGGCGATGGCAACGAGCCACAACTGTTCGTCTATGCGGTGCAGAACGGCACTTCCCAGCATCTCTCCGATCTACTCAACGCGCTCTACGGCGGCGGAACCACAGCGGGCGGAGGTGGCGCCGACTCGGGTGTCGCGCCGGGTCTGGGACAGTCCAGCTTCGGCGGCGGGTTCGGGCGCTCCGGAAGCAGCGGCGGCTTTGGCGGCAATCGCAGCGGTTTCGGCGGTAGCAGCCTGGGAGGGCAGTCCGGTTTCGGCGGCTCCAACCGCAGTGGTTCCGGGGGCGGCTTCGGCGGCTCGAACAGCGGCGGTTACGGAGGTGGTTTTGGCGGCAGCCGCGGTGGCCTTGGCGGAAGTCGCCTGGGGCGCGGGGGCCAGTCCGGCAACCAGCAGGAGATGACGACCATCGAACTGGGCCCGGATGTGCGGATCGTGGCCGACGAGTTCAACAACGCCCTGCTGATCTATGCGCCGCGACGGGAGTACGAAAAAGTCCGCGGCGCCCTGCAGCAGCTCGATGTGCCCCCGACCCAGATCCTCATCGAGGCCAGCATCCTGGAGGTGACCCTCACCGACGAGTTTTCCTTCGGCTTGCAGTGGGCGTTCCAGGGCGACGTCAATGGCGGTCGCACCGGCACCGGGACCTTCAACCCCAATGCCTCCGGCAACATCGGTCCGCTGCAGCCCGGCTTCTCCTACACCATCGCCAACCGCGCCGGTCAGGTGAAGGCAGTATTGAATACCCTGGCGCAGAAGAACCTCGTCAACGTGATATCGAGCCCGAGCCTCATGGTGCTCGACAACCACAACGCCCAGATCCAGGTGGGCGACCAGCAGCCGGTGCAGTCCTCCACCGTCGTCACCGACGGCGGCAACACCACCAGTTCGATCCAGTACAAAGACACCGGCGTGACGCTCGATGTCCTGCCGTCGGTGAACGCGGGCGGCCTGGTCACCATGGACATCAACCAGGATGTCACCGATGTCGGCCAGGTGGATGCGGCCACCGGCCAGCGCGCCTTCCTGCAGCGCGCGATCACCAGCCGCGTCGCGGTGCGCTCGGGCGAGACCGTGGTGCTGGGCGGGCTGATCCGCGACAACACCTCCCGGGGCAAGACGGGCCTGCCCTGGTTGCAGGATATTCCGGTGTTGGGCGGCTTGTTTCGCACCACCTCGCGCACCAACAATCGCACCGAACTGGTGGTGCTGATCACCCCGCGGGCCTTGCAGAACGACGAACAACTGCGCGCGGTGTCCGAAGAAATGCGGCGCCACTTTGCGCGCTCCCTGGGAGCGATCAACGGCTTGAAGATCGAGGGCGCGCTGTCCGAGGAGATCGCGGTTCCGCCGGCGCAACCGTCGGCGCCCGCGTCGCCCGATACGCCGGCGCCCTGACCTTGCCGCGCGGTTGCGGGCTGGCCGGGTTGCGGGACGGCAGGTTGCAGGGCCGACAAGCGCCGCGCGTCCGCCGCGCGCGGTGGTATAGAGGATGCACTGCGCTGCCCCATCCTACGCCCGCGCAAGTGCCCAAACGTTGGGGCGGGCCGCCAAAGCTGTGAAAGCCTGCCCATTCGGCGCCAAAAAACTGGCTCCGGCCATTGTATTGTCTTCAACGATGTTGTTACATGAACGCCGTTATCCCCTGATTTATCAAACAGCCCTATGACAAGAAGCCTGCCAGCAACCCGGGTCGCCACGCTGCTGGCCCTGCTCTCCATACTCATCTCCGCCGGCTGCGCAGCCCCAGGGTCGCAGGTCGCTGGGGCCGGGTTCCGGGATCTCCAGGCCGTCCTGACCGAGCGCGCCGAGGCGCGCTGGGCCGGGCTGATCGATGGCGATTTCGCCAAGGCCTACAGTTTCGAAACCCCGGCTTACCGGGAGATCACGCCGCTGCGTCTGTACACCAGCAGGTTCGGGTCGCAGTTGCGCTGGAATGCCGTCAAGGTGATCGAGGTAGTGCCCGACGAAGCCGGCGAAACCGCATTGGTCAGGCTGATGGTGTTCTATACCGGCATGGACGCGGTTGGCGGTGTTATCGAGGGCCAGCGACCGGTGGACGAACACTGGATAAATACGGGAGGTGACTGGTGGCACACTAACTAAACGAGCCTGCCGAACGGTGTTTTTTTGCTGGATATTGTGTTTGCAAAACCTGAATTTGCCCTTTAACATCGCTGGCGCGAGCGGACGACGCTCCAGACCGGATCAGACCCAACGGGCCGTGTCGATCGCACAGTGAATGGACTACTCAAGAGGAAAGTTAAAATGACCGTAACCAAAAAATCCTTCAACTTTGCAGCCAAGCCGCTCGCGGTGGCTGTCGCCCTGGCCGGCGCCTTGACGGTTCCGCCCCAGGCGCAAGCCGTAAATGTGTCACAAAATGGCTTGGGCGAGGTGCTGCTGTTCCCGTACTACACAGTGCGCAACAGCATCGACACCAACATCAACATCACCAACACCAGCGAGAACACCGTGATCTTCAAGATCCGGTTCCGCGAAGCCCACAACAGCCGCGACGCCCGCGACTTCAACGTGGTGCTCTCGCCCTACGACGTGTGGAACGCCACCGTCACCCTCTCGCCCGATGGCCAGGCCGCGCGCATCATCACCGCCGACCAGTCCTGCACCGCAGGCCAGTTGCCGATCGATCTGGGCAACGGCCGCCGCGCCATCGACTTCACCAATTTCGACTACATCAACGGCCAGAACGTCGGCCCTGCGGATGGCGGCCCGATCACCCTGGATCGCACCAAGGAAGGCCACATCGAAGTGATCGAGATGGCGCATCTGCCGCCCGAAAACACGGGCGCGCCCTCGCCGGCGCTGAGCTTCCCCAACGATGGCGACGGCACGCCGGAACTGGTCGACTCCATCGGCTACAACGCCCAGCACGTCAACGGCGTGCCGCGCAGTTGCTCGGTGGTGCGCGATCAGTTGAATAACGCCAACGTCATTACCACCGCGGGGCTGGTGTTCGAACCGATCAATGTGCTCAAGGGCGCCTTCAGCTTCCTGAAGGTCACCGAGGGCAAGGGCTTCTCCGGCAACCCCACCACCCTGGCCAACTTCTATAACCCCTCCACCTTCGATGGTACCTCGGCTGTCGGCCAAAACCTCCTGGTCGCGCCCCAGAGCCAGTTGCCGGCCCTGGATCAGGTGTTCCCGCCGGTGGTGGACGTGATCGACCAGGCCGTCGCCGTGCCCATCTTCGACAATTTCGCCTATCCGGTGGATGCGGTCACCGCCGCCATCTCCCGCACCGTGGTGGCCAACCAGTACAGCGTCAACCCGGCCAACCTGGCCAGGACCGACTGGGTGGTCAGCATGCCCACCAAGTACTGGTATACGGATGAGCGCACGCCTGCGGTCGGCCGGAGCCCCAACGGCCCCAACCCGTCGCCCTATTTCGGCCTGCCGCCCTTCGATGAGTCGACCACCTTCCAGTGGCCGCGCGACGCCGCAGGTGAGCCCACGGGTGACGACTGCGCGCCGGTCGACGTGACCTTCCGCTTCTTTGATCGCGAGGAAGACGAGGTGATCGGCGTGGATAACGGCTTCTCGCCGCCCCCGCCCGGTACCCCCGGAAACAGCATCTGCTACGAGACCCAGGTCATCACCTTCAACAACAGCGACCTGTTCGACTCGCCGATCGACGCCAATGTCGACCTCACCAACTCCGGCTTCACCAGCGGCTGGATGCGGCTCGAGTTCCCGGCGGCGGGCACCATTGCCGGGCTCACCAACGGCGTGTCCTTCACGGGTCTGCCGGTGATCGGCTTCGCCGCCACCAGCCTCGAGAACGGCACCAACGGCAACGCGGTGCTGAACTACGGGCTGCTGTGGGATCACGGCTATGTGACCTCTATCAGCGGCAGCAGCGCGCCGTAATCATCGTCGCGGACTGCCAGCCAGACCCCCGGGGGCCCTTGTGGCCCCCGGTTTTTTGTGTCGACAACGCCCGCCGTTGCGGGATGGTCCGCCGCCCGTGTTTCTGCGGGCGGGATCACGGTTTTTGCCACTGCGGCGGGCGTCGGCCGAAAAGTGCCGCGCGCCGCACATTGCGGCCATGGGCCGGTCACACCACCGGTGATACAATCGACCTCCTGCTGGAGGGCGGGCCCGCCGGGCGCGCCCCGCAGTGGGTACAACCCACAGTGGGCACAAGAGGTCCGGTATCAGGAGACAAGCATGAACAAGCATCGGAAATTCCAAACCGCCGCCGGCCTGCTGCTGCTCGGCGCGGCGCTGACCGCCTGGGGGATCAATATCACCCTCGGTGACGGCACCAACAGCGTCACCTGTGCGACCGTTGGCAACACCACCATAGCTGCCAACGGCGATATCAATGCCAGTGTCAGTACCGGCCAAGGCTGCGACCTGAGTGGTGGCGGCGGCGGGAACCCGCCGCCCGGGCCATTCACCCTGACGGTGACCAAGGGAGGCAGCGGCGCCGGAACCGTGACCAGCAACCCGACCGGGATTGACTGCGGGACCGACTGCAACGAGTCCTATACCAGTGGCACCTCGGTGTCCCTGACCGTCACGCCGGGTCAAGGATCCACCTTTGGCGGCTGGTCGGGCGCCTGCACGGGCACAAGCGCCTGCAATTTGAGTATGACCACAAACCGGTCGGTCATAGCGACCTTCAATCCCAGCGGCGGGGGCGGCGGCGATCCGGGCGCCGGGCTCTGGATCAACGGCAGCAACTACGTCCATGACCGCCCTTCCACCCTGTCCGAACTCTTCGTGCCCCGCTGCGTGCCCACCCAGTACAACCAATGCCGTCTGGGCGGCTCGCAGTCCCTGTACGACACCGTGGTGGCGGGCCAGGTGTGGGCCATGCGGATTCCTGCGGGGACCGGCTTCGCCAGCCAGACCTATGCCTTCGGGGTCCAGCGGGCCGAGACCGGCGAAACCCTGACCCGCTTTGATTTGGCCATCTCCACGGGGATCGGGGATTTCAGTGTGGCCACCGCTTGCAAGAAGCTGGGCGATGTGGGCGAGATCCGGGTCCACGACCCGGCGGTCTACACACCGACCTTCGGTATCGTAAGCTGCCCGATCACTCCGGGCACACGCTACTATCTGAACGTTCGGCCGGCGTTGGGCAAGCCGGAGGCCACCCTCTGCGGCAGCGGCTCCGGCAACGCCTGCCGCTACCGGATTACCCTGCCCACGGGCTTTCCCTACCAGTAACCGCTGGATCGCGGCGGCTCGACGGGCGCCCGCGGCGCCCGTTTTTTTGTGTATCATGCCGCTCCTCGTGTCGCCCCCGGGTGGACCGGGGGCGACACATCGACGGGCTTTGAGGGGGGGTGCCACAGTGGGTTGGAAAGGTATCGATGCGCGGCGCGCGCACCGCGGCGGACGGGCGGTATCCGCGCTGCTGCTGGCGTTGCTGGCCGGTGCCGTCCCGGCGATGGCCGGCGAGCCGGGGGTAATCGCGACCGGCGCGGGCATCGCCCTCACCGGGGAGCGGCTCGACACGGAGCTTTCGGTGCTGCCGCCGGAGGTGCTCAATCAGCTCGCCGACGATCCCCAGGCCGCGCTCACCTTCGCCAATGGGTTGATGAAACTGCGGGTGTTCACGCGCGCCGCGGAGCGGGCCGGCGTCGCGGAGCAGCCCGGGGTGCGGGTGGCCATCGAAACCGCGCGTGCGCGCATCCTGGGCGATGCGCTGCGCCAGCAGGTGCTGGCGGAGATCCGGGAGCCGGATTATCGCGCCCTGGCAGCCGAGCAGTACAAAATCGACAAGGCCCGCTACGCCAAGCCCGAGCAGGTCAAGGCACGCCACATCTTGCTGAAGGCGGCTTCCGAGGACAGCGTCGCGGTGGCCGGCAAGCGCGCGCGGCTCGAGGCCCTGATGGCGCGCGCGCGCGCGGGCGAGTCCTTCGCGGATCTGGCCCGGCAATATTCGGAGGACGAGGGCAGCGCCGGATTGGGCGGCGAACTGCCGTTGTTCCCGCGCGGCCGGATGGCCAAGCCCTTCGAGCAGGCGGCCTTCGCCCTGCGCGCGCCGGGCGAATTGAGCGACATCGTGCAGACCCAGTACGGCTTGCATCTGATCCAGTTGATCGAGCATCAGCCGGGCGGTCCCATGAGTTTCGAGGAAGCGGAAAAATTCATCGTGTCGAAACTCCGGGTGGAGTACCGCGAGAACTATCTGGTGGCCTGGGAGCGGGATCTGATGAGGGCCGCCGACATCCAGATCGACGCCGACCAGTTGCGCGTGCTGATGGCCGCGGCGCGGGCGCGCCTGGCGCAACTGCCGGTGGATGTCGCGGCGCCCGCCGCAGGGCCCTGAGTCCTTGGGCTGGCTGGCTGCCTGCTGGCGCCACCGGGGGCTGATCGCCTCGCTGTCGGCCAACGGCGTGGCCGGGCGCTACCGGGGCTCCTGGTTCGGGCTGCTGTGGCCCTTCCTGCAGCCGCTGCTGCTGATTGGGGTGTTCTCCCTGGTGTTCGCCTACGTGATGCCCCTCAAGTGGGTGGTGGATCGCGGCGCGGCACTCAGTTTCCCGCTCTTTCTGTACTCCGGATTTGTGGTGTTTTCGCTGTTTTCCGAGGCGGTCGGCAGTGCGCCCGGGCTGGTGTTGGATCAGGCCAACCTGGTCAAGAAGGTGGTGTTTCCGCTGGAGGTGATCCCGGTCGCGTCGGTGACCACCTTGACGCTGTTTTTTCTGATGAACCTCGGGGTCTTCATGGCAGCGCTGTCGGTCTGGGGTCCCGGTATCGCCCCGACCTGGCCCTATGTGCTGTTGTTTATCGCACCCCTGTATCTTTTTCTGGTCGGCGTCTCCTGGTTTCTCTCCGCGCTCACGGTCTATGTGCGCGATATCGCCCATATGATCGGCTTGGTGGTCTCGGCCGTGATGTTCCTGACGCCGGTTTTCTACCCACTGCATACGGTGCCGGACAAGGCGCGGGCACTGCTGTTGTTGAATCCCCTCACGGTGGTGATCGAGGGGCTGCGCGCGGTGATGATCGAGGGCGCGCTGCCGGACTGGCATTCGCTTGGGGTGCTCTGGATTGTTGCGCTGGTGGTGCTGCAACTGGGGTGGTGGTGGTTCCAGCGCCTGCGTGAGGGCTTTGCCGATGTCCTCTGAGTCGGAGCCGGTACTTGAGGTCGAAAACCTGGGCAAGTCCTATCCCGCCTGGGCGAGTCCCCGCCAGCGGCTCGCCGAACTGCTGTGGCGCCGCTCCCCCCCGGAGCGCCTGGCCTCACTGACGGGGGTGTCGTTTCGGCTGGGGCGTGGCGAGATTCTGGGCATCATCGGCCCCAACGGCGCTGGCAAATCTACCCTGCTGCAAATGATTGCCGGCACCCTGCGGCCGAGCTCGGGCAGCGTGCGCCTGCGCGGCCGGGTCACTGCCCTGCTGCAACTGGGGGCGGGCATGAACCCGGAGATGACCGGGCGCGAGAATATCTTTCTCATGGGCGCCACCTATGGCATCGAGCGCGAGCGCATCAAGGCAAGTTACGATGCCATCGTCGAATTTTCCGGTCTGGGGGAGGCGCTGGCGCGCCCGGTGAAGACCTATTCCTCGGGGATGTTCGTGCGCCTCGCGTTTTCGGTGTCCACCGCGCTCGAACCGGATCTGCTCATCGTCGACGAGGCGCTTTCGGTGGGTGATGTCGGCTTCCAGGCGCGCTGCCTGGACCGGCTGGAACAGTTGATCGACGGCGGCACCAGTATTTTGCTCGCGTCCCACGATGTCCAGTTGATCAAGAATTACTGCACTGGCGCCATTTGCCTGGATCAGGGCCGGATAGTGGCCGAGGGCGATCCCGAGACGGTGACCGAGCGCTATTACTTTCTGATGCGCAGCGGCGGCCAGGTGAGTGAGGATGCGCTGGTGTGGCACGCAGACGCTGGGGGAACCCGCTTTCAGAGTCGCCGGGGGGCGGTGGAAGATGTGGCGATCGAACATCCCGATGCGGTCACCGGGGAGTTTGCCGCGGGCGATGCCATCGGCGTGCGGGTGGCGGGCCGGGTGCACGCGCCCGAGGTGGCGCCTGCGGTGGCGCTGATACTGCGCGACGCCCGCGGCTACAACCTCTACGGTCTGCTGGCGCGGGCGAGCGAGGGCGAGCTGACGCTGGGCGCTGACGGGGCCTTCGCGTGCCGGTTCCGCTTCCCGCTGAAACTGGCCGCAGGACGCTATTCGCTGACCGTGCGCCTTGAAGACCGGCGCACGGATCAGATTGCCCCGGTGTTG
>JBFWOQ010000063.1:0-9403 GCA_050250395.1 Porticoccaceae bacterium | reverse complement strand
GTATCGGGTAGCGAGCCAGGTCGCGATGTAGGGCGCCAGGGACGCGCCGAAAATGCCCGCCAGATTGAAAGTGAGTGAAGCGCCGGTATAGCGCACCATGGTGGGAAACTGCTCGCTCAACATGGTGCCGAGCGGACCATAGGTGAGGCCCATCAGGCCAAGCCCGAGGGCCATGAACAGGATCACCCGCGCCTCGCTGCCGGCGCCGAGCAAGGGCGTGAACAGCAGGCCAAACAGTGCGATGGCGATGCTCGCGGCCATCAGTACCCGGCGGCGGCCATGGCGATCCGCGAGATGCGCCGAAATCGGGATGCCGAGGCCGAAAAACAGAATCCCGAAAAGCTGGATCAGCAAGAGCCGCTCGCGGGAAAAATTCAGCGCGGTGGTGCCCCAGGTGAGGGTGAATACCGTCATCAGATAAAACAATACAAATGTGCAGAGCGCCATCAGCGTGCCGCGTACCAGCATCCCGGTGTGATCGCGCAACACCGTGAGAATCGGCAATCGCTCGCGCTCCTGTGCGGCGAGTGCATGCCGAAACACGGGAGTTTCCTGCAGATTCAGGCGCACCCACAGGCCCACCAGCACCAGGATGCTGCTGGCCAGGAAGGGTACTCGCCAGCCCCAGAGAAAGAACTGGGCATCGCTGAGGTAGTGGGTGAGCAACAGAAACGACCCGCCGGAGAGGATGAAACCTATGGGCGCGCCCAGTTGCGGAAACATCCCGTACCAGGCGCGCCGACCGGGCGGTGCATTTTCGGTGGCCAGCAAAATCGCGCCGCCCCATTCCCCGCCCAATCCCAGCCCTTGCCCGAAGCGGCACAGCGCCAGCAACAGGGGGGCCGCGACGCCGATCTGCGTATAGGTCGGCAGCACGCCGATGATCACCGTCGACAGTCCCATGGTCAGCAGCGCCGCCACCAAGGTGGCCTTGCGGCCGACACGATCGCCGAAATGCCCGAACAATGCGGATCCGAGCGGGCGGGCAAAGAAGGCGAGGGCAAAGGTGGCGAGGGATTGCAGCATCGCCGTGGTGGCATCCCCGGCCGGGAAAAACAGCTTCGGGAATACCAGTACCGCCGCAGTGGCGTAAATGTAGAAGTCGAAAAACTCGATGGCGGTGCCGATCATGCTGGCGAGCAGTACCCGGGCCTTGCCGTTGGCGGCTGGCGCCTGGGTGGAGATGATGGTTTCGGACATCGGCGTTCCTTGGGGCAGGACGGGGCGCAAAAGGCGGCATTGTACGGAGACATTGCGGCGGGGACAGCGGAAAAACCCGAGAGTCGGACGGTATGGGTCTGGGTTCTATCCGGCGGCGGTACTCCCGGTATTGGCTGGTTGTTGATCAGGATGACGTCGGGATCCGACCGGTTGAGCCAATGCTGGAGGAAGTAGATCCGCAACATCCGCTCGACGCCCACCGGCCGGCACTCTGTGGGTTGGGATAGAACGGCTTGATGGCAGCGGTCAGTTCCTGCCACGGAATGATGCGCTCCATTTCGTCACGAAGTTGTTCCTTGCGGGTCTTCTTGCGGAACTTTTCGAGGCCTTCCTCGGCAAAGGTTTGCTGCCGTATGGGCTCCAGTCTCCTGGCCGTTTCCGTTGCGTGCATTATCGCCTGTCGTGCGAAATAATCAGAGTTTCCCTAACTGCCAAGATCGCAAGCTTTCTTCAAGCATCCCACTGAGAAGTCTTGCTTCGGTTGTTGGGGCGACGGACGACATAATTGCTTTTGAAGCGCGTGGATTCACTACTCGGTCGCCTGATCGCTGGCGGCAGCCGGGGCGGTGAAATAGAGTCGAGCTGTCACCTGAGCCAATTCTTTCGGTGATCCCGCGTAACTGTCTATCCCGTGCTCGGCCTTGAGCCGTTCGAAGATGTGGTACGGCTCCAACTCGCGCGCTGTTAGCAGAATCACGCGATGCCGATAAGGCTCGTTCAATGTGCCCGCCATGGCGATCTCGTCAGCGGTGAACGGCGCCAGTTTTACAAAGAGCAGGTACGTCTCGAACCGATGCTTGGGGAAGGCATCGGCGACGCGGCGCAGGTTGTCCACGTCGCGTTGAAACTCTTCGGGTTTGATCGGACCCTGATCTTTGCACTCAGCGAGAATTATCGCCGCCCGCTCCGGATAGCGTCCGGTCATCAGCCAGACGAAATCGACTTCACAGCTTGGTAGGTTCAAGGCCGCCGTTGGTTTTAAGTCCAGCGACGGTGCATAGACATTGTGGCGCAGAGAGTCGTTCAGTGTCGTTCCAAGCTGCTGCAGGGTCAGTGCCACGGGAACGGCACCCTGTGCGTTGCGCTCGGAGCCGAGCACACCTGATCGCCGAAAGCGCCAGGTGCTGGCGATCAGCTGCCGTGTCGCGTTGTGGTCATGGCCGCATAGTTCGCAGGTCGTCTGCTGCTTGAGCACATCGAGTGCCACCCAACTCGACATTCCGCATTTGGGACAGTCCAGATCGACACCCATACGGAACAAGCCTTTGTCCACCATGAAGGTGAAGACATCGGGTGGCGTCAGTTTGGTGTGAATCGGACGTGGACCTAGAAACAGGTCCGTGTGCATGGCGAATGTGCTGCTCTGATGTTCCGATGCTTTCCCGGCAATGGTGTCGTGCGCCATGTTGCGTGAGAACGTATCGCGCGGGCCGTACTTTTTGAGCAGTTGTCTGGCACCTGGGATCTTGAACACGCGCGCGCCCTGGAGCCCACCCAGTTGAGTCAGGAGTTGACGCACTATGCGTCCGCTGTTGTTTAACCTACTGTCGAAGCCCGCCATCGAAAAGATGCGCTGCATCAAATCGGCAACCGGCATCGCGGTGAGAAAACTGTCGTGATCGGCGGCGTCGATCACCAGCCCGACACGTTCCGGCTCGACACGCAGCTTGTGGTAGTGGAAGTGCATGGTGCGCGCATAGAACTCATTGAGTTCAGGAAGATAGGGCACATCAAACGTGTGTTGCTCGTCGTCATAGAGGCCGCCGATGAATGAAATGGACGCGACCAGATGTTGGTTGAAGAAATGCGAGTCGCCGTTGAAAGGTTTGTCAGCCAGCGCGAAATTCACGCGCGGAACGCCGTTGGACTCACCTATCACCCCAAGCGTTGACGCTTGGCCGAAATGCATCACCGGCGGCGATACAGTACCACCGGCCCAGAAGTGGTCCTGTACGCGGTAGCGCATCAACTGCATGCCTGCGAAAGGCTGGGCTGCCGCATCGATGTCCTGCCTTGACCAAACGCCCAGGCGGCGATCCAACTCGTGGCGGCGATGCTCCACCATGCGATGCAGCGTTCGCTCCCATTCTGGAATCAGCTCAGCGTAGCGGTCCAGGGTGGTGGGATCGACGAACAACAAGGGAATATCGCAGGCGCGAATATTCCAGCAGCAGACAAGATCATCCGGATCGGCAGCGCTGCCGACGAAGAAGCCGGGCGTGTCCCAGCCCGCCCGCACCGTGTAGTGACGTTCGATACCGAATCTGCCGATGGCCGCAAAGCCGGGGTGTGCCGTGACATCGGCGGGGATGCGAGCTTGCGGTGCCAGTTCGTACGTCGTCGGTGCAGCCACCTTGGCGACCATCTCAGCATAGTCCACACCGACTTCGTCGGCGCTTGGGTAGGCCCCGAACTGCATGAGAAACACGTCTGCCAGTGGGTCGTCCTGATGCCATTGGTAAGCACGGACGCCCTGATCCTGGAAGAGCTTCCATTCCGGTTTGGCGTGCCAGTGCGAAATCGCATTGATGATATCCAGAACGTGCGCGAAGCTCCCCCACTGAACGTCCTTGACGAAGATTGAATCGCCATAAAACGGTGGGATAAGGTGCGGGAACTTCTTCGGAAAGTCCTTGACCTCCTGGCTGTCGCCCAAGGGCCAAATCAAATCGAGACGAAACAGCTCAACCAAGTGCCGCGCCTCTTCCTCGCGGTCAACCATCAGTATCGGATTAAACCGCCCACCCCAGAGTGCATGCGAATACCGCATCGCTTGGCGAATGGCGACGCTGTCACCTTGCTGCACCGCCCAGCCGATACGCAATGGTCGGTAACACACGTCAACCCTCAAGGTGTCCGCCATGGCATTCTTCCTTGTTCTGGAAACTCTGACTAATTCGCACGATGGGCGATAATACACGCAACGGAAGCAGGCAGGAGATTGGACGAACCAAGATGTCCGGTACCATTATCGCGTCGCGGTGCTGTTGCGAAGATGCGTCAATTGGAAATCTTCCGGCATCAGTTTTTGGCGAGTTTCTATCGCTGTTACGATGCGCGCCTGTAAAACAAATTGTGGCGCTGCGCGGCAGTCTCCGTGCAATCCCCCCGGCGCATCGCGTCCGGAAAAACATATCACGACACCCAAGGAATCCCGCGCATGACTGACTCGACACCGCTGCTCGCTGGCATCAAGGTTCTTGAACTCGCCACCTACGTTTTTGGGCCCGGCGCCGGCGCCATCCTGTCCGATTTCGGCGCTGACGTGATCAAGGTCGAAACCCCCGGGCGCGGCGATCCCTTGCGCCACGCGCATAAATCGCCTCCCTTCATGCGCCACGATTTCGCGTATCCCTGGCAGCAGGACAACCGCAACAAGCGCAGCCTGGCGCTCGATCTGAAAACCGCCGAGGGTCGCGAAATCCTGCTCAGGCTGGTCAGGGACGCGGATGTCCTGATCACGAACTTCCCGCCCAATGTGCTGGCGCGGCTGAAAATCCGCTTCGAAGATCTGGCGCCGGAAAACAGCCGACTCATTTACGGGCAGGTCACCGGGTACGGCGAGCAGGGCGATGACGTCAATACGCCCGGCTTCGACGGCAACGCCTATTGGGCGCGCACGGGCCTGATGGACGCGGTGCGCACCATGCATGGCGAACCCTCGATGCCATCGCCCGCGATGGGCGATCACCCCAGCGCGATGACACTCTATGCCGCGGTGATGACCGCGCTGTACAAACGCGAGCGCACCGGTCTCGGCAGCAAAATCAGCACCAGCCTGATGGCGAACGGACTGTGGGCGGCGTCCAGCGCCCTGGCCGGTCTGTTGGCGGGGACCAAGCCCTATCGGCGCCTGAACCCCGCTGCCCCCGGCAGTGCGCTGATCAACTATTACCGCACCCTCGACGACCGCTGGGTTTCCTTGATCGTGCTTCAGGAAGACAAACACTGGACCAACTTCCTCAAGGCCATCGAGCGTCCCGACCTAGCGGCGGATCCGCGCTTTGCCGATATTGCGGCGCGGTTCAAACATGCGAAGGAACTCGGTGCGGTGCTGGTCGAGGTATTCAAGACCCGCCCCTGCGCGGAATGGCGCCAACGCCTGCGCGACCAGGGCATAACCTTCAGTGTCGTGGCCACCATGGAGGAGGTCATCGACGACCCGCAAGCCCTGCAGAACGACATGTTCATCAAGGTCGGGGGCCACAGCCATGGCCGCGGCCAGGCCGTCAATAGCCCCTTTTGGATCCAGGGTTCGGACAAGGTGCCGGCTCAGCTCGGTTCGGAACTGGGCGCCGACAGCGCGGCGATACTGCGCGAACTGGGTTATGCAGAGGACCGCATCGGCGCCTTGGCCGCGCAGGGAGTTATCGAAATACACGGCGGAGCCGGGTGATCGGCGCAACCGTCGTGTCGCCGTGCGGTTGTGTTGCCGTGAGAAAGGGGAACACAAGTTCGGAATCAGCAAACGCCCATTCGGATTCGCAAAAGTGAAATGCCCTGGACCGAACCGGAAGCCGCGTCGTCCGTTCGTCGTCTGCGTGCTCAGTGATCCTGTGACGGCCAGGCGCGCGTTGCCGAGACTAATCGAGGCGAGCCGATGGGAGGCGGCGCGCCCGCGCTAAAACCCTTCATCCTCCCGCAAGAATCGCCACTGTCCCACCGGCAGTTCCCCCAGCCGCACGCGACCGATGCGCACGCGCTTGAGTCCGGTGACCCGCAAGCCCACCAGTTCGCACATGCGGCGGATCTGGCGCTTGCGGCCTTCCCGCAGCGCGAAGCGCAGTTGTTCCGGATTGGCCCAGCTCACCTTGGCCGGACGCAGTTGTTTGCCGTCCAGTTCGAGGCCGTGGTTGAGCAGCGCCAGCGATGGGCGGTCGAGGTTGCCTTCCACACGCACCAGATATTCTTTTTCCACGGTCGAATTCTCGCCGACCAGTTGGCGTGCCACGCGGCCATCCTGGGTCAGGACCAGCAGTCCGGTGGAATCGATATCGAGCCGGCCGGCGGGGGCAAGACCTTTCAGATGGCTCATCTGAAACCGCAGCTTGTCGCCGGGTGCCTGGGTCTGCGCGGAGATCAGCGTGACGGCGGGTTGATGGCCGTCCTCCGCCTGGCCGGAAACATAGCCGATGGGCTTGTGCAGCAGAATGGTGACCTGCCGCGCCTGACTCGCCTGCGCCTGCGCCCCCAGCGTGATCACCGCATCCGGCGCGGCGCGGGTGCCGAGCTGCGTCACCCGCTCGCCGTTCACGAAGACCAGTCCGCGCTCGATGTAGGCATCCGCTTCGCGCCGCGAGCACAGGCCGCGCTCGGCCATGAGCTTGGAGATACGGATGCCGCCCGGATCATTCATGGTACGTGCACCGCCGGGCGGCGACGCGACGGATAGCGGCGCGGGTTCGCATCATCTCAGCCGAAAATCTCCGCCATCAATTCCACCGCCTGGGTGTTGGCATCGGACAGCAGCAGGGTGCCGACCTGCCCGCGCTGGCCGGCTTGTGCCCAGCGCTGGGCGCGGTCGCGGATGCGCGCCGGCGGGCCGACCAGATTGCAGGCATCGACCAGGGCGTCCGGCACGGCGGCGGCAGCTTCTTCCTTGCGGCCTTCCAGATAGAGATCCTGGATTTTCACCGCGGCCTCCTCATAGCCCAGACGTTTGGCGTAGTCGTTGTAGAAATTCTTGCTGCGCGCGCCCATGCCGCCGATATAGAGCGCGAGGTTGTTCTTGAGGGGTTTCATGCAGGCGGCCAGATCGTCACCGATCACCACCCGCACGAAAGGTGCGACATCGAAATCCTTCAGCGATTTGTCCTTGCCGGCGGCGGCGAAACCGTCCCGGATGGGTTTTTCGAACACGTCGAAGCGCTCCGGGTCCATCCACACCGGGAAGAATCCATCGGCCACTTCGGCCGCCGCCTTGACGCCGGCAGGCGTGATGTTGGCGCTGTAGATCGGGATCGGGGCGTCGCAGTGGAGGATGCTTTTGAGGGGCTTGCCGAGCCCGGTCGCCCCCGGCCCGCGATAGGGCAGTTGGTACATTTCGCCGTCGAAACTGACCGGCGCTTCGCGGGCGAAAATCTGTTTCATGATCTGGATGTATTCCTTCAGTCGCGTGACCGGCTTGCCATAGGCCACGCCGTGCCAGCCCTCGACCACCTGGGGACCGGATGCGCCCAGGCCCACGATGAAGCGGTTGTCCGAGAGGTGGGACAGGGTCATGGCGGTCATCGCCGCCATCGCCGGGGTGCGCGCCGGCATCTGCATGATGGCGGTGCCGGCGCGGATGCGGGTGGTGTTGGCGAGAATCCAGGCCGCGGTGGTCACGGCGTCCGAGCCGTAGGCTTCGGCGGTCCACACCGAGTCGTAGCCCAGCTTTTCGGCGTGGCGGATTACCTCCAGCGGCACTTTTACCTTGTTCCCGGAATAGCCGGTCATCAGTCCGAGTTTCATGGTCGATCCCCCCTGTCATTTGGCTGTGGTTGCGGCCCGCGGCCGACGTTTGGCGCTACCATAGCAGACACACCACAGCCGCAGAAAACCATAAGAGGGGCAGGCAATGGATATCGGTATCCTGTTTTCGTTTCGCAATCCGGCGTTCAACCGGGTGCCCTGGACCACGACCTACGCCGATGAGCTCGACCTGACCGTCGCGGCGGAAGAACTGGGTTATGACCACGTCTGGCTCAGTGAGCACCACTTTGTGGACGACGGCTATTCACCGTCGCTGCTGCCCATCGCGGCCGCGGTGGCGGCGCTGACGCGCAGCATCCGCATCGGTACCTATGTGATGCTGCTGCCGCTGCACAATCCGGTGCGGGTCGCCGAGGATGCGGCGACAGTCGATGTGATTTCCGGCGGACGCTTCGATCTGGGTGTCGGCCTCGGCTACCGGCCTGGGGAGTTCACCGGCATGGGTATTCCCAGCTCCGAGCGCGCGGCCCGCTTCCAGGAAGCCCTGCCGGTGATCCAGCGTCTGCTGGCGGGGGAAACCCTGTCGCTTGACGGGCGGTTCAACCAGTTCGAAGACGTCCGCATCACGCCGCCGCCGGCCCAGCGCCAGCTGCCGATCTGGGTCGGAGCGCGCGGCGACCGGGCGCTGGAGCGCGCCGCGCAGCTCGGCTGCCATCTCGCCTCCATCGGCGCGCCCGGTCACCGCGAGCGCTATCTGGCCGCACTCGCAGCCCATGGCCGCCGTGCCGAAGACCACCATATCGGCCAGCTCGCGGTGGTCTATGTGGCCGCGACGGCGGCGCAGGCGTGGCGGGAATGCGGCCGCGCGATCCATCATGTGATCCGCGAGTATCAGGCCTGGGCGGAAGAGTCCGGGGATGAGAGCGGTGACGCCCTGGCCACCATGGCGGTGCCGCCGGCGGAGGAGTTCATGGCCGGGCGCGTTGCCGAGGTGATGGGCCGCCCTGCTATGATTGGCGACCCCGAGCAGGTGTATCAGGGACTCCGCGCGTTTTTGGAGGTGACACCGGCGACCCATCTGGTGCTGATGATGGCGCTGCCGGGCATGGACCCCGAGCGCACCCGCAACAGCATGGAATTGTTCGCCCGCGCGGTGATGCCCAGGCTCAAAGGCTGATTCACTGATCCGCCCGGCCGGCAGCGTCCCGGTCGGGCCAGCTTGCGATCAATCACCCAATCCATCACCCACCCGTACAGGAAACCTGGCATGAGCGACTCCAAGCCGACTCTGGCGATTCTCGGTGGCAGTGGCGATCTCGGCGGTGGCCTCGCCTTTCGCTGGGCGCGCGCCGGCTACCCCATCATCATCGGCTCGCGCAGCGCTGACAAAGCCGAACAGGCCGCAACGGAGCTGGCTGCCAAGGGGCTGGCGGGCAAGGTGCGCGGCATGGACAACGAGGCGGCGGCGCGGGCTGGCGACATCGTGGTGCTGACGGTGCCCTTCGCCAATCAGGCGCCGACGCTCGAGGCCATCAAGGCCGCGGTGCAGGGCAAGATTCTGATCGATGTCACCGTCCCGCTGGTGCCACCCAGGGTCGGCACCGTGCAGTTGCCCGCGGGCGGCAGCGCCGGCCAGATCGCGCAGGCGATTCTGGGCGAGGGCGTGCGGGTGGTGTCGGCGTTCCAGAACGTGGCCGCGGCTCATCTCGACGATCCCGAGCACGATCCCGACTGCGATGTGCTGGTGTGCGGCAACGATGCCGAGGCC
>JBFWOQ010000062.1:0-9691 GCA_050250395.1 Porticoccaceae bacterium | reverse complement strand
ATGACGCGCACGCGGTCGCCGTGCTCAGTAGGAAAATCGCGCAACCACATGGGGCACCTCGCTCGGTACCCACATGATGCAGATGACCGCGACGGAATGGGTCGCGGTGTGGGGAAGGGAGGGATGGCTGCTCCGGGAAAACACCGATTGGCCGGGCCGGGCTTGGGTGGTGTTTGATGGCGAAGAAAGGCATTTCGTGAGATCGATCCTGCCGTTCGCCAGCACGGATTTCGGAGCGACAGTTCGGCGCCGCCGTTCAGCGATGCCGATAGCGCCGATGCTCATCGTGTCTCAGGCTGAATCGCTGTCCACTGTTGGGTTTTAGCCCGAAGCAAGGGGCGATCGAGTCGCCGCTCCTTGGTTCAGCAACGCAGCGACCGTCGCCAACCGATTCTCGACGGACCCCGAAACCAGTGTGAAGGCGGCATCCGCGCTGCGCAGGCGATGCTCATACCATTCGTGTTGTTGGGTACGGAAGGCTTCCGTCCTTCGCGTCCCATCCTGGACGAACTCGAAGTCTGGCGCACACAAGATCGTGTGATCATAGGATCTCGCGGCCAGTTGGTCGAGGCGGGGATCGACCTGCCCAAACATTGCTTGGCTGTAAAACGCTGTAGTCAGGGGCGTGGTGTCGCAAAACAAGAAGCGACGAGCCTCCAATCCAAGGCGAAACTCCCGATCGACCTGCGTGGTGGCGATTTCCAGCATGTCCTCTCGACGCAATTGGCCGCGCCGCACCTGCCAAAGTTCGCGGCCGTATTCTCGTGCCCATGTCGTTTCGAAGTGGTCGGCGAGCGCCTGAGCCAGGGTCGACTTTCCACTGGATTCGCCACCCAGTATCGCCACGCGCTCGACGAAGTCGGTATAGACGACCGGCGCGAGCAACGACCGGCTGGCAAACGGGTCCCGGCGAACGACGGTGCCGCTAACCGGCACAGTGTTCCGAGCGAGGTCGACACTTACGTGCGTAACGTCTGCCGCCAATCTTCCTCGGGATCGGAAATATTCGGTCAGGAAGCCGGCAAACCCGTCGCCGTACGCTTCGCTGGTGAAGACGACATCGACCTGGGTTCCCAGAATCGTCAGGCACAGCCAGGCGACGAAGTCCCGGTGTTCGAGGTCTGGCGCGGCGTTGTGCGGAAGCGGTCGCCATTCGATTCGCCGGACGCGGCAAAGGCGTTGCAGACTCTGGTCGTCGATGACCAGTGCAGTGACGGTCGGATACAACTGGCTGATCCATCGCTCACGATTCGCCCGACTGCAATGATCGAACTCCGGCTTGGAATAGCTGATCACCAACAGGTGGTCGCAGCTGCGAACTGCCGCATCGATCAGGTGTTGGTGGCCTTTATGCAGAGGACAGAACTTGCCGACCACCAACCCGGTAGCGAAGCGCGACTTCACGCGTATTCGCTCTCTGTATGGGCAACGATTTCGCCTCGCATCAGCCTGGTCCAGTGGCGCCAGGAAACCACGGCATTGACCCAATAGACCGCATACAGCACCGCGGTCAAGTGCAAGCCCCGGCTCGCATACAGTGGAACAGCGAGGGTGTTCACCAGTAGCCAGAAGCCCCAGGTTTCGACCCGCCGTTGCATTAGAAGGATTTGGCCAATCACGCTGAAGGCCAGGACCGCCGAATCGGTGAACGGCGCGTACGCGTCGGTAAAGCGATGCAGAAGCGATCCGTAACCAACGGTTGTAGCGACACCCGCAAGCACTGCCCATCCCAATAGCGTGGAAGCTGTGCTCGAAACGTTCAAGGACTTGCCGGCATCGCCATGCAGCCACTGCCACCAGCCGATTGCGCTGGCGACCATGAAGAAGACTTGCAGAACGACGTCGGCATACAGCCGGGCTTGCAGGAACACTGCGGCGAACAACGCGCAACCAACAATCCCGACCCACCAGGTATGAACACTATTGCGGCCCGCCAGCAGAATCGCGATGGTTGTGGCGAGGTTGGCGGCGACTTCCAGTGGCATCATCACACTCTGGCCCCGGCAAGGTCCGAACTGTACTGAACCAGCTTGTCATCCGCTCCGATACTCTCGACGCCGATCGCTTGGCCAGGAAAAAGCGATCGCAACGCTTCTGCAGCGGTTGCAGCCAAGCCCATCTCTCCAGGTGCCAGTGCCAGCCGCAAGTGGCCGTCAGCCGCTTGGTGGAGACTGTAGCGGGACAAGGGAATCGTTCCGAGTGCGTGGCTGACATCGATATTGTTGAACCACTGGCCGGCTGCGTTTCGAAAGCGTATCGGCTGACGTCCACACAGCCCGACAATTACCGGCGCATCCGGACCCGCGGACAGGGCGCCAAAATCACCAGTTCGATAGCGCAACAGCGGAAGGCAGAAGTTGAAGCCGCCGGTTACCGTGATCTCCCCGCGAGTTCCGGTAGCAACGCCCCGGCCTTCGGGGTCGAGGATTTCGACATGCAAGCTCGGTTGTAGCAGTACATGTCCACCGACGCTGGAATCGAACACCGCCACCGGACCGACCTCGTTCAGGGAATACACGTCCAGCACCGGGCAGCCGAAACGCTCCCCAAGCTCTGCGCGCAAGCCCGGCGACAGCGCCATCGAAACCGAAATCAACGCCCGTGGCCGCGCCGAAGTCGGAAGCTTCAACAGTTCCGCGAAGGAGATCGGATCGCCAGCGAATATTTCCGCACCCAACGAATCGAGGTAACGCCATCGATCGTCCGGGTCTCGCCAGTCATCTGGATGGAGGTTGATTTTGGCTAGCCCGGATTCATCCATTGCTGGCGTCACCGAAACGTAAGTGAAGCATTTGCGTTGGTGACCAAGGATCACCACGCCCACCTGGTCGCGGCCGTGTTCTGGCGCGACCCCGAACCGTCGCAACGCGCGCTTGTGGAATGCCAGATAGCGTCCGGCCACCAGGGGGTGCGAAGGGACAAGTAGGGGCTGCCCTGTTGTGCCCGTGGTTCGGAAGTTGATCAGCCTGTCGACCGCTACGGAGTCCGGTACGAACTTGGCAATGTCCGCCGCCAGCATGCCCCGATCAACGACCGGTAGATCCTCAAAGCGCAGGGGTCTGGAGCCCAGCGCGCGGTAGTACGGAACGTCCGAGAATACCTGCGCGGTGAATTCCGAAATCCAGTCCGGCACCCCTTGTGCGGTGGTATCGATGCGGGCGGATAGCACCTCGGACTCGAATTCCCGCAACGACGCCAGATCCTCTGTGGTTAAACGGTTGCCACTTTGGTTCCGATAAATCGGCGCAGCGGGATGCTCGCGCAGTCGTTGCAGCATCCGACGGCCGGGGTCGCCCAGTGTTGGATAGCGGTCCCGATCCATGCTATCGGCGTTCATTCGCGGGTCCATTTGTCGGCCGATTCTTCCGCCGCTTTCTTGGCAAGTGCCTCGCGGATCGCTCGGGCGCGTTGCTCGGCGGCGCGCCCAGCCTCAAGCAGTCGGCGCCGTTCGGTGCTGCTGAGGCCGGACAGACGATCGGTCGCTTGCGCGAGGGTCTCCCCGTCCGGACGCAAGTTCAGCCGCGCCAGCACAGTCCGGACGATCTCCTCGCGTCGATCCGGGTCCGTTACAAACCGGTGTGCGGGCGTCGCCGAGGCCAGTTCCGCCACGCTTTCGTCGAGCAGGGTGAGGAAGGTTTCGGTCGAATTTCCAGCCGACAGAAACCAGTCGTCGGCGAGCAGCCAAACGACGATCATTGTTAACGCCAACCGGTTGCGGTCGAGAGCGACGTTGCTGGATCGAAATCTGGCCAGCGCGGAAGCCGGTGCCCGCTGGCCGAGCCGCTGCATCAGGTCATTGACCAATGCCGGGACCACTACCGTCCCCGTACCCCCGATCCGGGGCTCGTCGAGAAAGTCCGACGGGATATCGATCAGCCGTCGAAGCAGAACTTCCAGCGGTGGTCCGATGCGGTGCATGGCTAGGCCGAGAACTTTGCGAACACTTGGTTGGATGGACAGTCGCTGCAAGAAGCCGACTTCACGTTGGCTCTGGCGCTTCGGTAGCGCAACGGCAGCTCGCGCAGATCGGCACTGTCGCGAAGATCGTGCAGCGCGACGCCGTATTGGTCGGCCGTGAAACTGCAGGGTGAGACACGTCCGGCTTCGTCGATGAACAGCAAGCGCTCTCCCGGCTGGCAGTTTTCTACCGGCAGCGGATGCCGAAGTGCGCTCGCTTCGATCCGCATCAGGTAGCGGGCGCTTGCGCAGAGTCTGACGCCGCGGGCGGCAAGCGAGGCGCTAAGACCAGGAAGCAAATTGCGCAGCTCGTCCACGTCCTGCGGACGGAGGCCGTGTTCAGGAAAGAATTCGGGGCGGTCGCGCCCGCCAAGCTGGTTGAAGGTGATCTCGTCCACACCCCACTCCGCAAGTTCGCCGCATAGTGCCGTGAACTCGGCCAGATTATCTCGCATCAGCACCGTGTTGCTGCGGATCTTCAGCCGACTGCCTGCCGCGGTGCGCGCCTGCGCCAGCGCCCGCACGGAAGTCTGAAGGCGTTGCCAACCACCGGGACAGCCACGCACCTGGTCGTGGAAACGGGACAGGCCATCCACACTCACTGTGAGTTCGGAGAAGCTGTCGACGATGGATCGAACCACCTGCGGCAGGTGCAAGGTCGAGCCGTTGGTGGTCGCGCTGATTTCGACGCCATATTCCTGGTGCAGCCAGGTTGAGGTCTGGTACACGTCCGGCCAGAGCAGAGGCTCGCCGCCGATCCAGCTCAATAGCAGGCGCTCGCCGGTGGCCCTTAGATACTCGCCGAATATTGGTCCGAGTCGGCACACGACGTTCCTGTCCACCTGCCGCCTCGCGCCGGCAAGACGGCGATCGTAGGCGCAAAACCCACAGGCCAGATTGCAGTGCTCGGTGACTCTCCAGATCACGATCATGCGCGCTTCCTGTCCTCACCTGGTCGGGGTGATTGGTAATGGAGTCGACTGAACCAGCGGGCAAACGCCACCAGGTCCTCCAGCCTGGATATGGCGTGAATGTCCCATCCTTGCTCGGTGCTTGCACGGTGCAGGTCGCTCGCGACCCGACTGCGACCGCGCATGGCCCAGTCGCCGGGAATGTTCAGCGCCATGGTTCCACCGGCTCGGCCTTCGGCAAGGGCGCGCGCGGCAATGGTCCAGCCGCTATTGCCTTGCTCGTCCTGGTCAAACATCGTGGTGATGCCGTCGTCCGAAATCATCAAGATATGCACTGGACGCGCGGTGGCTGCCCGACGGGCGTAGGTGTCTCTCAGACGGTGGATCGGAAATGCTGTCCCTCCGCCGTAGAAACCGGTCAATACGCGAAGTATGTCGTCTTCGTTGCCCACGAAGCCATGGCTGTGCAGCACCTGATGCTTGCCGCTCCACAGGGTCGCCTGCACGCGCGATCCGGCGCGCAGTGCCGAAAGCGCAATCACCGCGCCGGCCAAAGCCAGATAGGACGTTTGACTTTGCGGATTTGGCATCGACCCCGAGCTGTCCACGTACATGTCCAGATCGACCGGAACCCGATCCGGCTGGTCGCCGGGCTCGCGGCCGAGATATCGTCGGACCGTGGTCATGCCGGGAATGACGGGGGGCGACTGGACCACGCTCTCCAACCAGTCGATTTCATCCAATGGATCGCCGATCTCCCAGGGTTCCAAACCCTCGAGTTGCGGCTCCGGCGATTCCAGGGCAGGTCGGGACGGAAACGCAACCAGATGCGGGAGCGCCCGTTCGCGGTAGTAGCGCACCGCGATCTGGTGATCGCTGAGATCGATGCCCGCCGATCGAAGCAGTTCGCCGTATTCGAAGGGTTCGCGGGCCTGACCGTGGTTCCCGCTTTGCGAGTCCGCCTCGGCCGGCAGCGCTGCGTCGATGCCGGTGACACGGGGGTCCTCCGCGGGGTGAATCGCGCCGTCCACCTCGTCGGCCTCGACCTGCTGGGCACCGGCAGGCTCGCAACCCTCGGCCGCGGCCTTAGTGTCCTGTAGATAGCCGAGCGATGTTTCGTCGATCGGATCATCGACAAGATAGGGCAGCAACAGCGTCGCGAAGCGGCCGGCCGCCGACAGCCAGTCGCTCGCGTAGACCCGAATCAGGCGCGCACCCAACCATGCATCGCTTGCGCAGCGCTGGTCGCTGGTCGGACCGCCCAAACTGCCCTTTTCCAATTGCCACAGGCTCTCGTACATTCCCATATACAACGACCACACGCCACCTGGCGGGTGCTTCGCGTCTTCGGCGCGACGCGCCTCGAGGCAAGCATAAATGGCGGCCATGCGCAGGCCAGCCTGTCGCTGCAAGCGGTCATTGATAAACAGGTCGGTGTAGAGATTCGCGACCATCGCGGCGTGTCGTTCGAGCGTTGGCAAGGCGCGGCGAATTCTCGCCAACAGACGAAGGTGGTCGGTGGTCGTTGCCGGCGCCAGTACATGGTGGCCGATCTCGTGCGCAAGAATCTCGACCGCGTAGTCGTCGAGCCCAAGTTGTCGGGTCGTCTCAAGATCGACCACGACACTTTGGTCGCGCAGCCGAATCATCGCGAAACTGCCAGTCAAGCCCTCCCGTGCCGCCTCGACGCGACTGGTGCACAGGCGGGCATCATGCAGCCTCGTGTACTTGCTCCAGGTGGCTAGCGCTGCGGGCCATGCCGACCGCCAGCGATCGATCTGGCTTTCCGCGAGCAGGGCGATATCGGGCACGCTCATCATCCTGGCCCGAGGCAAGGGAGCAGACGAATCGCATAGGTGTAGGGCGAGGTGAGAGCGAGCGTGTGATCGTTGCCGTTCAGAACCAGCCCATCTTCGGGTAGCTCGCTGGCAATTCGGCGATTTCCTATCACCACATCGGAACCACAGATCGTCGCCCCCAGCGAGCGGGTGCCCTGATCGGCGTTCGCGTATTCCTGGCTGGTCGCCGGGAGCAGTACGGATCCATAGGCGTCGGAAAGCAGAAAGCTGAATCGATCGCCGCTGCGGACCAGAAATCCTTGCTCACAGGCATGCAAGCTCGGTGGTTGGGAGAACGATCCACCAAAGCCGGTGAATCGACCCACCTCTCGGCCCGTCCTCACCGCCTCGCGCACCGATGGCTGCGGCGACCACCAAGGGTCGAGGGAATAGGACTGGCGTACCTGCGCCCAGCTTGAGTGCTCAGCGGCGGCCACCGCACGCAGAGCCACCTGCTCCGGCAGGCGGTCGGCAGCGAGCAAGGCGGATTCCCTGAATTGCACCATGCCAGCGCGCCAAGCAGCAATGACGCCGACCGAGCGCAGGCTCTCGATGCTGTCGACGCAATCGGCCACGGCGGTGAGTACCTCCAGCCATTCGTCAGGTCGAGCCGCGGGCTCACTGGAAACATTGACCGCGGCATTGCTCAGCAACCCCAGCACCTCGCCCGAGTCTGCGGCCAGAAGGCGCCCGAGGCGCGGGACAAGTTGCATCCAGACGCGATCGACCAGACTCGATCGGGCGCCTGGACCGGCGAGTCCCTGGGCGACGAGTTCCAGGGCTACGTCGTAGGCCGGAAAAACCGCAAAACCGATCCGGTCGGGGGCAACCGTCGCCACACTCCGCACGACACTCTCGAGGCCCGACTTTACAAATTCCGCAAATGCCGCTGTGTCGAACGAGGGGAATCGATGCCGGACTTCGGCGACCCGGGCATTGAAATGCGGACGCCCGGAGGCGAGCGCCGATGCAAGAGCTGTCGATAGCTGGCCAGGAATCCCGGTCATGTCGGTCTCGCGGTTATCGCGCCCGCAGCCAGTGTAGGTAGTTGGTATAGCGCTGATGCAGGTACTTCAGCTTCAATAAATCGTCGTAGAGGTGGCCGTACAGCTTTCGACCTTTAACGCGCTCGTCGATCAATCGCTCGATCTTGGTCAGGCGCGAGCGGGTTTCGCCCTCGCCGATTCCTTCCAGACCGCGACCGAATTCCGCGGAGAGCGATCCCACCGGATCGTTCCGGTCGAGATCCAGACGGTCGAATTCGCTGTTGGACAGGTCGAAGATACGGCGCAGCCAACTTAGGCGGTCGGTTCGGTAAGCAGCGTTCTCTGGCAATGCAAAGAATGGCGCGTCCAGGTCCGGTTGCAGTTTGTCGTGCAATACAAAGGGCAGAATCTGCCGCAAGTCGTCCAACTCGACCAGATTGCCGCCCCGGAAATAGGCCAATGCCTTGGCAAATATCAGCAGGGTCATCAGGTTTCTGACCGACAGGCCATTTCGCGTCTGGCAACCGAGATCCTTCAGACGGTCGCGTCCGCTGTCCGCCGCTGTGACTTGTGTCCAATCGGCGCCGGAAAGTCGCGCCGTATCCTTGGTCAAGTATTCGAATTGGGCGCCCGCTGTTTCGAGCAGTTCGAACTGGCTGGTGAAGAACTCCAATCGCCGACGCACTTCCACTGGCACTTCGATCTGTCGAATTTCGGCCACCATCCGGTCCGATTCTTCCGCGCTAAAGATGATGTCGTGAGGAACCTGCTCCTCTGGCCGAATGTTCTCCTCGATCCGCAGCAGCAGGTCGTCGAGAAAGCGCGGGTTGAAGGCCAGTGCCTGGACGATCACGTCGATCCGGTCGCGCAGCGCCTCGATAACCTGGTAGGTTCCGCCGCCGCGATCGTCATTGGCAGTGAGGTACCAGGCCGCTTCCGGGCATTCGTAGATATGATTCAGGATCTCGGCGTAGTTGTCGCCCATCACGGTCAACAGGGCGCTCTGGGTGCGGGTTGGAATGCGGTTGTACTCGTCGATGATTTTGACCCGCATCGCCAGCCACGATCTCCACGCAATGCGGATATCGTCCATATTCTGCGCGGCGATCAGGTCCGCGGGTAGCGGGTTTCCGAGCAGGTCGGCGATCGTCATCTGCGGGTGGCCGTGTTGCATGGAACGCCGCACGTCGCGTATCGGATAACCGGCGAGCACCGCCATCAAGATTGCGCTCGCCGTCTTGCCACGGCCAGGACCGCCGACGAACAGACACTTGCGCTTGGTCGCAAAGGTCAGCAACGGCAACAGCACAAAACTCGAATAGCTCTGGGCGGAAGGCAGCGTCAACGTGCGCTTGCTATCGCCGACCGAATAGGTCGGCGCTGGCCCGGCGTTGTATTCGATGTCGTAATGCGGCGTGATGATCGCGTTATTCACGATCCAAAAGTAGGCTTGCCGCAACTTCTCATCCAACGGTACGGCCGAAGGTTGCGCCGAATCACCAAGCTCGATTGGACCCTGATACAGATCTGCGACATCGAACTGCCGCGAGGCCGTCGCTGGCTTCGGGTTGGTGGGCGCCTGTGAGACGCGCTTGAACAGGTCAAACGGAGACTTCAACGGCCTACCCCTGATGGCTTTCCGCCGCATGCGGTGGTTGGTGCGGGGATGGATGGTGGGCCCACCAGGACTCGAACCTGGAACCAAAAGATTATGAGTCTTCTGCACTAACCATTGTGCTATGGGCCCGCTGCGGGATTTTTGCACGAACCGTCCCTGGTGCGCTGCGCCAGCCCGAGCATCTGCCGTTGTGGGAGCGACGGAACGTCGCGACTGCCGATCGCGGCGACTGTCGCGACGTGCCCGTCGCTCCCACAGACGGCCATCCGGCCGCTGCCAGGGATACTGCGCTGCCGGCTACTCCAGATCGAGGAAACTGCGCAGTTGTTCGGAGCGGCTCGGGTGGCGCAGTTTGCGCAGGGCTTTGGCTTCGATCTGGCG
>JBFWOQ010000061.1:0-10366 GCA_050250395.1 Porticoccaceae bacterium | reverse complement strand
GTCGGAAGCGAAGCCAAAGGGAAACTGCAACAGGCCCTGGGAGAGACCGAAAATTCCCAGGCACAGACCCAAGGTCGCCGCCGTAGCGCCGGCGTACTGCGGCGCATTGAGCGCAAGTACCGGCAGCACCATGAACAGGCCGAGCATCCGCGTGGCATAGAGAAACACCAGGCCCAGCAGGGCACGCAGTTCGAGGGATGTCAGCATGCGGGGAACAGCGCGGCCGGGTAACCGGCGGGGCCGCTAGAATACTGAATGCCCCCCCAAAAGCAAAGGAGACCCCACGCCGCCGCGGCATCGCACGCCCCGCGCTGGCGGACGGCGCAGGATCAGCCCGCGCGGCGCCGCCGCCAGCGTTCGATCAACTGCCAGGGGCGGGGACGCAAGCCGGCGGTATCGGTGAAGGATACGCCGGCGCCGTAGCATTCCCCGAGCAAATTGACGTAGCGCCGCGGCGTCGGGGTGACCGAACGCGGCGACACCCCGTGGATGGCCCAGGGCGAATTGAGCCACATCACCAGTGTATTGGGCGCATAGGCCACGCGCTCGGCCACCTCCACCGCTTCCGGTTTTACGCGCGAGCCTCGCGCGACCGGACGCTGCCCGGGCTTGACCCGATACAGCTCGAGCTCGCCACCGGTGGAACTGTCGTCCGCGTGACGAAAATAGAGCAGGGCCGCGAACAGCTTGGCGGGATTGTCGAGGTGCGGGCCGCGTACCGAGGACGGCGTCGTCACCGGACTGTTCATGCCGAACTGACAGTCGAGCGCGACATCGGCAGCGAAATTGGCGGCATTGCCTTTTTTCCCCGGCTGCCGAAGCGCGGTCGCAAAATCCTCCGGCGCCTTGCCGAAAGCATCCCGAAGACCGGGATGCAGGACGGCGAGCACATCCTCCCACAGGGTGTAAATCCTGCGGAAGAATTCGTCCGAGGTGTGGTAGGCAAAAAACTCCCGCCACAGGGGCGCGATACGCGAACTGGCCATCACGTCCGCGGCGGCGAGCTTGTACAGCCTGTTGTTGGCGAGCGGCCCCGGACCGGCGACATCGGCCAGTGCCGGGTAGGAACGCTCCAGCTCCTGGTACTGCGCCGGCGGCAATGCTTCCGGGACCACCAGATGGGGAAAGGGGTCGTGCCGGATCGCCGCTTTGTCGATCCGGCTCGGCAGGCAACAGATGTCATTGACGCCGGTACTTTTTCGCTCCAAAACCGCCTGCCCCAAAACAAGTCCTCCCCAAAGTCGGTTTGCGGATTCAGCCATTTTCCGCAGCCGCGCGCGCCACGCGCAAGCACCGCGCGATCTCCCGATCAGATACGGCCGTAGCGGTCTTCGAAACGCACGATGTCGTCTTCCCCGAGATAAGCGCCGGTCTGTACTTCGATGAGCTCCAGTGGCAGTTTTCCCGGATTGGCCAGGGAATGTCGGGTTCCGACGGGAATGTAGATGGATTCGTTCTCCGCCAACAGGGTTTCCTTGCCATCCAGCGCGACCCGCGCGGTGCCCGCCACCACAATCCAGTGCTCGGCGCGGTGATGATGCATCTGGGTCGAGAGACTGGCGCCGGGCTCCACCAGGATGCGCTTGACCTGGAAGCGGTGGCCGGCATCCAGGGTGTCGTAACTGCCCCAGGGCCGGTATACCTGACGATGCGTTTCCTCTTCGGGACGCGCCGCGCCCGCCAGCTGCGCCACCAGTTGCTTGAGACCGCCGATGCGATCGCGCGATGCCACCAGCACGGCGTCCTTGGTTTCCACCACCACGGTATCGCGCAATCCCACAGTTGCCAGCAGCCGGTGTTCGGACCGCAGCAGATTGTTGCTGGAATCGATCTGCAGCACGTCGCCACGACAAGCGTTGCCGCTGGCGTCCTTGTCCGCCAGCTCCCACAACGCCGACCAGGAACCGACGTCATTCCACGGGCTGTGCAGCTCCACCACCGCGGCGGTGTCGGTGTGCTCCATCACCGCGTAATCGATCGAGTCCGCGGGACAGGCGGCAAATGCCTTCGCATCGACACGCACAAAATCCCCATCGCGGGTCCAGCCCGCCGCGGCTTGCTCGCAGACTGCCAGGATCTCGGGCCGGTAACGGCCCAGCTCGGCGAGGAAACGGCCCGCCCGGAACACGAAGATGCCGCTGTTCCAGTAATAGTCGCCCGCTTCCAGATAGGTGCGCGCGGTGTCGGCATCAGGCTTTTCGACAAAGGCGGCCACCTCGTACACGGATTCCTCGCGCGATAACGGCACGCCGCGCCGAATGTAGCCATAGCCGGTTTCGGCGGCCACGGGCGTAATTCCGAAGGTCACCAGGCGCCCGCCATCGGCCTGGTGCGCTGCCGTGGTAACCGCAGCGTGAAAAGCCGCCACGTCCGCGATCACATGGTCGGCCGCCAGCACCAGCAGCAGCGGATCGGCTCCGGTCATGGCCCGGGCATGGAGCGCCGCCAGCGCCACCGCGGGCGCGGTATTGCGCGCCACCGGCTCCAGCAAGATGGCGTCGACGGCCCCGCCCCAGACGCGCGCCTGCTCGGCGGCAATGAAGCGATGCTCCTCGTTGCACACCAGCACGGCAGGTCCGACCGCGAGTCCGGCGAGGCGTCGCAGCGTCGTCTGCAGCATCGGCTGGTCGCCGACCAGGGGCAGAAACTGTTTCGGAAACAGACGCCGGGACAGCGGCCACAGGCGGGTGCCGGCGCCGCCGGCCATGACTACGGGGACAATCATCGGGACGCGCCGCTCGGTCGGTCGGATAAACCGCGTCATCTTAGCGCCTGCGGCAGTACATTGCCGGGAACCGCTGCGTCAGGTCGACTCGGCTTGACTCGGCGTAGTGCGGCGCCGTCCGCGGTGATTACAATGCGCGATTGATTTGGATCCGCTGCGAGCAACCGTCATGAAGCATATCGGGATTCGCGGTGCCCGCACCCACAACCTCAAGAACATCGACCTGACGCTGCCCCGGGACCGCCTGATCGTGATTACCGGGCTGTCCGGCTCGGGCAAGTCGTCGCTCGCCTTCGACACCCTCTACGCCGAAGGCCAGCGGCGCTATGTGGAATCCCTCTCGGCCTATGCCCGGCAATTCCTCTCGATGATGGAAAAGCCCGATGTGGATCACATCGAGGGACTGTCGCCGGCGATTTCCATCGAGCAGAAATCCACCTCCCACAACCCGCGCTCCACCGTGGGCACCATCACCGAAATCTACGACTACCTGCGCCTGCTCTACGCCCGCGTCGGCGAGCCACGCTGTCCCGATCACGATCGGCCGCTCGCCGCCCAGACCGTCACCGAGATGGTCGATCAGGTGCTGGCGCTGCCCGAGGACACCCGCCTGCTGCTGCTCGCCCCCATGGTGCGCGAGCGCAAGGGCGAGTATCAGCAACTGTTCGAGCAATTGCGCTCGCGCGGCTTCATCCGGGTGCGCATCGACGGCAGTGTCTACGAACTCGACGAGACGCCGAAGCTGGCCAAGAACCGCAAGCACAGCATCGAGGTGGTGGTGGATCGCCTGCGGGTCAAGCCGGAGTTGCGCCTGCGGCTCTCGGAATCCTTTGAAACCGCGCTCAAGCTCGCCGAGGGCCTCGCGGTGGTGAGTTTCATGGATGGCGATCAGCCGGAGCGGCTGTTCTCCGCGCGCTTTGCCTGCCCGATCTGCAACTACAGTATCGACGAACTGGAGCCGCGGATTTTCTCCTTCAACAATCCGTCCGGCGCCTGCCCCACCTGCGACGGCCTGGGGGTGCGGCAGTTCTTCGATCTCGACCGCGTCATTCAGCACCCGGAGGCGAGCATTTCCGAAGGCGCGATCCGCGGCTGGGACCGCCGCAATCTGTTCTATTTCAACATGCTCACCTCGCTCGCCGAGCATTACGGCTTTGCCATCGACACGCCGTTCGCCGCGCTCGATCCCCGCCACCAGCAGCGCATCCTGTTCGGCAGCGGCGAGGAGGAAATCACCTTCAACTATGTCAACGAACGCGGCACCGTATTCAAACGCACGCACCGCTTCGAGGGCATCATCCCCAACATGGAGCGGCGCTACCGCGAGACCGATTCCGCCGGCGTGCGCGAGGAACTGGTCAAGTACCTGAGCACCCAGCGCTGCCCCGAGTGCGAGGGCATGCGCCTCAACCGCGCCGCGCGGCACGTCTTTGTGGATGGCCGCGCGCTGCCCGCCGCGACGGCACGGACCACCGGCGAGCTGGCCGCGTACTACGCCCAACTGGAATTGCCCGGGCAGAAAGGCGAAATCGCCGGCAAGATCCTCAAGGAAATCCGCGACCGCCTGCATTTTCTGGTGGATGTGGGGCTCAATTACCTGACCCTGGATCGCAGCGCCGACACCCTGTCCGGCGGCGAGGCGCAGCGCATCCGCCTCGCGAGTCAGATCGGCGCCGGGCTGGTAGGCGTCATGTACATCCTCGACGAACCCTCCATCGGGCTACACCAGCGCGACAATGCGCGCCTGCTCGCCACCCTCACCCGGCTGCGCGATCTCGGCAATACCGTGATCGTGGTGGAGCACGACGAGGAGGCGATCCGCAGCGCCGACCATGTGGTGGACATGGGACCCGGCGCCGGCGTGCACGGCGGCCGCGTGGTCGCCCAGGGCAAGGTGGCCGACATCGTCGCCGCGCCCGACTCCCTGACCGGCGACTACCTGGCGGGCCGCAAGGCCATCCCCGTGCCGGCGGTGCGCACCCCGGTCGATCCCGGGCGCGTGCTGCGGATTCTGGGTGCCAGCGGCAACAATTTGCGCGACCTCGATGTCGCGATACCCCTGGGGCTGCTGACCTGCATCACCGGGGTGTCGGGCTCCGGCAAGTCCACGCTCATCAACGAGACCCTGTTTCCCCTCGCCGCCACCGCGCTCAACAAGGCGACCACCTTGCATCCCGCGCCCCATCGCGAGATCAGCGGACTGGAGCACCTCGACAAGTGCGTGGACATCGATCAAAGCCCCATCGGCCGCACGCCGCGCTCCAATCCCGCCACCTACACCGGCATCTTCACGCCGATCCGCGAGCTCTTCGCCGGCACCCCGGAGGCGCGCTCGCGCGGCTACCTGCCCGGGCGCTTCAGCTTCAACGTCAAGGGCGGCCGCTGCGAAGCCTGCCAGGGTGACGGTGTCACCAAGGTCGAGATGCATTTTCTGCCGGACATTCATGTGATGTGCGAAGTCTGTGGCGGCAAGCGCTACAACCGCGAGACTCTGGAGATTCTCTACAAGGGCAAGAGCATCCACGAAGTGCTGGAAATGACGGTGGAAGACGCGCGCGCCTTTTTCGATGCCATCCCCGCCATCGCGGGCAAATTGCAGACCCTGATGGATGTGGGGCTCGCCTATGTGCGCCTCGGTCAGTCCGCCACCACGCTGTCCGGCGGCGAGGCGCAGCGGGTGAAACTGTCGCGGGAACTGTCCAAGCGCGACACCGGCAGCACGCTCTACATTCTGGACGAGCCCACCACCGGGCTGCACTTCCACGACATTCAACAGTTGCTCGGCGTACTGCACCGCTTTCGCGATCACGGCAACACCGTGGTGGTGATCGAACACAACCTCGATGTCATCAAGACCGCCGACTGGGTCATCGACCTGGGCCCCGAGGGCGGCAGCGGTGGTGGTCGGGTACTGGCCACCGGCACCCCGGAAGAAATTGCCCACTGCCCCGAGTCCCACACCGGGCGGTTTCTCAAACCCCTGCTCGGCACCCGCAAAACCCGGCGCCGCGCCAGCGCCTGAGCCGCCGTTGGTCGGCTGAGCGAAGTCATCACCAGGGCCGCCGGAAAGCGTGTCGGAGGAGCGTTGCGATACCGCTCCACCGCGCCTATCATTAACCGAACGTTCGTTTAGCCAGGAATTGCCATGGCATCCGGCCCGGTAGCGGATCAAAGCAAGGCGCGCACCCAGATTCTGGAACAGACCATCCACCTGTTCGCCGCGGCCGGGTTCGCGGGCGTATCCATGCGCCAGGTGGCCGAGCACGTCGGGGTGACGCCGGCCGCTCTGTACCATCATTTCGCCGACAAGGAACAGCTGTATCTCGACACCGTGAAATACGCGTTCCGGGCCAAGACCGCGGCGGCCAGGAAGATCGTCGCCGCCGCCGGCGATCCGTTTGCGAGCCTGGAAGCCTTCCTGCTGTGGTTTGCGCAGACCCTGGCGCGGGAAGGCAATTTCCGCAAGTTGTTGCAGTGGGTGTTTCTGGACGCCGATCCCGTCCGCACCCGCCAGCTGGTGCAGGAAATCTTCAGCGAGCTGTTTGCCGCGATCCAGCAGCTCGCGGATTCCTTCAAGTCCCGCTACGACCCCCACCTGCTGTCGATCTCGATCATCGGTCTGGTGGTGTTCCACTATCAGACCCAGGACGCGCGCAAGCTGCTGCCGGGCAACCGGGTGAGCCACGACAAACCGGCTACAGTGGCACGCCACGTCGCCAACCTGCTGCGTCACGGTCTGGGAGCGCCGGCCTGATGCGCCGTTCGATCCTGCGCACGCCGACCGGATGGCGGCGGCTGATCCCGCTGGCGATGACGCTGGCGGGCTGCTCCGGCGATACTCCGGCGCCCGCGCCGGAAACTTCGGTGCGGTTGCCGGTGATCGCCATCGCCACGACAACCCAGCCGCGCGAATACGAGGTGGCCGGGAATGTGGTCTCGGACCGGCGCATCGAGATCGCGTCCAAGATCAGCGGTTATATCCAGGCTATCCCGGTCGCCGAGGGCGATGCTGTCGCGGTGGGCGACCTGCTGGTGCAGATCGACGACAGTCAGATCGCCGCGGCCATCACTCAGGCCCGGGTCGGACTCGACGCGGCACAGGCCGTGCTGGCGGATGCGGCGGCCGATCTCGCGCGCTACGAGGCGCTGCTGGCTCAGAACAGCATCGCCGAAGCCCAGGTGCGCAAGACCCGTCTGCAACGGGATGCCGCGAGCGGCCAGCTGCGCGCGGCGCGCGCCGCGCTGGAGCAGGCCAGCGCGCAGCAAGCGTACACGCGCATCACCAGCCCGGTGGATGCCGTGGTGATAGCGCGCCAGCGCCGCAGCGGCGACCTGGTCGCGCCCGGACTGCCACTGCTGACGCTGGAATCGCCCAGGGGTTTACTGCTCGAAACCTGGGTGGCGGAGGAATGGCTGGGCGCGCTCGCACCGGGCGCACCGGTAAGCGTGACCATCGACGGCATCGCCGCGCCCTTGCCGGGCAGGCTCGCGCGCATCGTGCCCTCCGGCGATCCGATCTCCCGGCGCTTCGCGGTGAAAATCGCCTTGCCCGAAACGCCCGGCCTGGCGCCCGGGCTGTTTGGCCGCGCGCGCTTCCAGCTCGGCGACGAAACCCTGCTCGCGGTGCCGCGCGCGGCACTGGTGGAGCGCGGCGGACTCGCCGGCGTGTTCGTGGTCGACGCCAACCAGCAGGCCCGGTTCCGCTGGCTGCGCACCCGCCGCGAATGGCCGGACCGGGTGGAAGTCACCGCCGGGATCGCGCCCGGCGAACGCATCGTCGCGCTCGGCGCGCCCCGGCTGCCGGAAGGGGCGCGCATCGATCCGGAAGTCGCGCCCGGTGAATGATTCCGGATTCAATGCCGCGGGCTGGCTGACGCGGATCTTCGTCACCTCGCGCATCACCCCGGTGATCATCCTCGCCTGTCTGCTGCTCGGAGTGGTGGCGATCCGCAATACGCCGCGCGAGGAAAACCCCCAGATCGTGGTGCCGGCCGCCGACATCATCGTGCAACTGCCGGGCGCCACGCCGCTGGAAATGGAAACCCTCGTCATCCGCCCGCTGGAAAATACCATCAAACAGATCGCGGGCGTCGATCACACCTACGCCGCGGCGATGGATTCGCTGGCCATTCTGAACGTGCAATTCGAAGTCGGTCAGGACAAGGAAAAATCCCTGGTCAAACTCTACGACCATATTTTGCAATCGCGCGAACTACTGCCCGCCGACACCAGTACGCCCCTGGTGAAAAGCGTCGATGTGGACGAGGTGCCCATAGTCACGGTCACGCTCGCCTCGTCGCGGTACGACGATTACGCCCTCCGGCGCATCGCCGAGCGCATGACCGATCAGTTGCGCAGCCTGCGCCCGGTAGCCGACGTCTATGTGCGCGGCGGCCGCGACCGGGAAGTGCGCATCGAACCGGATCTGGCCCGGCTCGACGCCTACGGGATCCCGCTGGCGCAGGTGCAGCGGGCCATCGCGCTCGCCAATATCAGGGCGCCGCTCGGTACCCAGGTCACCGACCGGCGCCAGGTTCAAACCACGCTGAACGATCGGCTGTTCGATGTTCGGGAACTCGAGCAGGTGATCGTCGGCAGTCGGAACCAGCGCCTGGTGTATCTGTCCGACGTGGCCGCGGTGCGCGACGGCCCGCCGCCGGCGCGCACCAGTCTGAGCCGTTTCGCCTACGGTCCCGCCGACCCCGCGTTCGGCCGCGATGCCGATCCCGAACTGGCGGCGGTGACGCTCGCGGTGGCGAAGCGGGCCAACACCAACGCCGTGTCGATGGCGAACGAAGTGCTCGCCCGTATCGATGCCATGGGCCCCACTTTCGTCCCGGCCGGGATCGATGTCGTCGTCACCCGCAACGACGGCGCCAAGGCGAACGAGGCCGTAAACCGTTTGCTGGAAGAGTTTGGTATCGCTCTGTTGTGCGTGCTCATCGTCACCATCTTTTTCCTCGGCTGGCGTTCCGCGCTGGTAGTGGCAATGGCGGTCCCGATCACCGTAGCGCTCACCCTGGGCGCGGACTACCTGTTCGGCCCCACCATCAACCGCGTCACCCTGTTCGCCCTGATTCTGTCGCTCGGCATGCTGGTGGACGATGCCATGGTGGTGGTGGAAAACATTCACCGCCATTTCCATCACGACGGCAACGGGAACCGGCGCGCGCTCGCGATCCAGGCCACCAACGAAATCGGCAATGCCACCAGCCTGGCCACGTTCGCGGTCATCCTCGGCTTTTCCTCGATGCTGGTTGCCTTGGGCGGCATGGTCGGGCAGTACTTTTACCCGGTGGCATTCAATGTGCCTATCGCCATGTTCGCGTCCCTGCTGGTGGCCTATGTGGTCACGCCCTGGGCAGCCCACCGCTGGCTCGGCAACAGCGAATCATCCGTGATGGCGGCGATCCAGAAGCAGTCGCGGCTCACTGGTCTCTATCGGCGCTGGCTCACCCCCCTGCTGGTGCGTCCGAAGGCGCGGCGCTGTCTGTATGCGGCCGTCATCGGTGCCATCGTTCTCGCCTGCCTGCAACCCACCTGGCAGTTCCTGAGGCCAGGCGGCGTCGGCGGGCCGGTATCGCTGCTGGGCGTCGATCTGGCGATGCTGCTCAAGGACAACAAAAACACCTTCAACATCACCATCGACCTGCCCGAGGACTCCCCGCTCGAAACCACCGACCGGGTGGCGCGCGAGGTCGGCGACCTGCTGCGCCGGCAGCCGGAAATCCTCAACTACCAGACTTGGGTCGGGCAGTCCGGGGTGGTCGATTTCAACGGCCTGCTGCGTGGCGCGACCAACAAGATCGGCGCCCATATCGCCGAGATACGGGTCAACCTGGTACCCAAACGGCAGCGTGACATCAGTTCGATCGACCTGGTGTTGCGTCTGCGCGGCGATGTCGCCGCCATTCAAGGGCGCCACCCGGGCACCCTGATCCGCCTGGTGGAAGATCCGCCCGGGCCGCCGATGCGGGCCAGCGTGCTGGCGGAAATCTACGGCCGCGATCTCGGCGTCATGGAAGCCATCGCCACACAGGTCGCCACGGCGTTCCGCGAGACCCATGACATGGTCGAGGTCGACACATCTTCGCATGCGCCGATGCCAGCCCGGATCCTCGGCGTGGACCGGGAAAAGACCGCGCTCGCCGGTATCAGTCCGACCGCCGTGGCCGAGGCGTTGCACCTGCTGCTGCGCGGCACGACCATTGGCCGGCTTTATGCGCCGCATGAAAAACATCCGGTCCCGATTCACCTCGCGCTGCCGCAGGCGCGCGAGCTCAATCCCGAAGATCTGACCGCCGCCCTCATCACCAACGCCATGGGCCAGCGGATTCCACTTTCGAGCCTCACCTCGGTAACCCAGGGTTTCGCCGCACAGCCGATCCTCCACAAGGACTATGAGCGCGTCGTCTATGTGACGGGAGAACTCGCGCGCGGCACCCCCATCTTCGCTGTGCTGCACCTCGACCACGTGCTCGACGGTCTGGCAACGCCCGATGGCCAGCGCCTGATCACCGGCAATCTGGGACTCAACCGGACCGACGCCAACACCATCGGCGGTTATCACCTGCTGTGGGACGGCGAAATGCGCCTTACGCTGGACGCCTTCCGCGATCTGGTCAACGCGCTCGGTCTGGC
>JBFWOQ010000060.1:0-10517 GCA_050250395.1 Porticoccaceae bacterium | reverse complement strand
CCGGTGCCGGTGAAGGATGTTTCAATCCGCGCCCGCTTCGGATGAAGCGGGCGACCGAATGACAATGTCACCAAGGTGATTCTGCTGAAGTTTCAATCCGCGCCCGCTTCGGATGAAGCGGGCGACAGATATCAACCGGGACAGGCTCGTCCAACACGATGTTTCAATCCGCGCCCGCTTCGGATGAAGCGGGCGACTGCACGCCTGTAAGTAACGGCCTGCGCGAGGATTTTCGCGCAAAATGCGCGAAGCTGCTCGGGTGTCTGTGCCCGCTCTCCATCGCGACTTGGGCTATGGACGCGAGGTCAGCAAAATCAATGCTTTGGCGGGTGCGCGAACCTGCCGGGGTCTGCCGGGCGCTTGGGGTTCGCGCGCGCGATCCTCGCCGCCTACAGGACCAGGGGGCCATCGAAGTCGATTGCCTTGAACTTGCCGAATTCCTTGACATGCAGTTGCACCGGTTCGGTCAGGCGGTAGAAACGCAGGCAGTCCTCTGCTTCTTCGATGATTTCGCGCAGTCTACGTTCCAGTGCTTCATATTGGGCCTGATCGACTTTGCATTCGAATACCGACTTCTGCACGCGCTGGCCGACGCGCTCGCAGGCCTTGGCGGCATGCCGAAGGCGCCGTCGGCCTTCTCGGGTTTCGGTCGATACATCGTAGCAAACGATTACCAGCATGATCAGCGCGCCATGAATGGCAGATAGGCCGTGGTCTCCCCGCGGAGAGTACGGGCCAGCAAGCGCGCCTGGATCTGCGGCAACATTCCAAGCGGCACGTCGGTTTCGAGCAGCGGATGTTGCAACGTTTCCTGTTTGCGCTCCTGCCAGGCGACCGCCACCGTACGCCGTGCATCGTCGCCAAGCAGGACGCCTCCGCCTTCCGTTACGCGGAAGTCGCCAGACGACACTTGCCCGCGATTGACCAGAGCGAGTGCGGCGCGCTCGGCCAGGATGCTTCGGAATTCCTCGCACAGATCGAGTGCCAACGCCGGTCGGCCGGGCCGCAGGGCATGCAGAAATCCGAACTGCGGGTCCAGGCCAACGGTTTCCAGCGCAGATCGGCAGTCGTTCACCAGCAAGGTATAGAGGAACGACAGCAGCGCGTTCATGCGGTCGCGCGGTGGCCGTCGACTGCGGCCGGCAAGCGAAAAATCATCCCGCAGATCGGTTCGCACCAAGGTCGAGAAAACGCCGAACCAGGTTCGCGCCGCTTCGCCCTCGACACCGCGCAGGCTATCCAGATCAGCGGCGACCATCGCCGCGCGTAGAGCGGCATCGAACTTGTGGACGACTGCCTCGATGGCGGCGCGATCCTCGCCGGACTTGGCCTCGCGCGCGCCACGTTGGGCGACGACGCGGGTGTTGCGCAATTTTCCAAGCACCATTTGTCTTGCCACGGTCAAGCTGACAGCGGCGCTGGCGCTGGCCTCAAACTGGGCGCGGCGCAGCAACACGTTGCCGCTGACCGGTCCTTCGATCCGGGCGCGGAAGCGGCCGTTACGGTCGAGCAGGACCATGCCGATTCCAGCCTCGGCGCAGCGTCCGATCAGGGCAGGCGAGATTAGGGTGTCGCCAAAACCGACGATGCCGCCCAGGTGATGCAGCGGCACGCGCAGTCGGGTCTCGCGCTCGATTTCGATGCGCACGGTATCGTTGTCGAGGTGCAGATAAGCGCCAGCGCTGGTGACGTAGAGCGTATTCAGCAGGGTGTAGTTGCTCACGGCGGGGCTTCCAGGTCGGTCAGCAGGGCACGGTAACGGCCGGCTTCGGCTACGGCTTTTGGTTGGCACAGCTCGGCTAACGAACAATGCCGGCAACGGGCGTCGTTGACCGCCGGTGGCAGGGTGGCGCTATCCAGCAGCGCCCGCACGCGCTCTACGGCTTCCGCGAGCGCGGCGCGCAGTGAGGTATCGACACGCACTTCGCGGCGACGTCTCGAACTGAAGTGAAAGATCGCGCCTAAAGGTACCGGCATGCCGGTCATTTCTTCGAGGCACACGGCTTGCGCGGCGAGTTGTAGGTCGTCGTGCTGCGTCTGCCGTCGCGGTCCATGCTTGTACTCCACCGGATACGGCGAGCCATTGGCATCGAACTCGACCAGATCGGCCTTGCCGATCAGACCAAGGCGATCGCACCACAGCGGCATGGCGCGTTCGATCCGCACTGTGCCCTTACGTTCGGCGCCGGGCTCGTCGACCAGGGCATGCACGGCGTTGCCGCGCGCGGTGTAAAGGTTGTCGGCAAACACCTGCTCGACATGGATCAACGCGCATTGGCGCGGGCAGTAGCTCCAATGCTGGAGAGCAGAAATCGGTACCTGGAGTATGCCTTCATCACCAGCCATGGTCAGCCGCCAAACAGCCGCTCGAGTAGTTGTTCGCGCGATAGGCCTTGATGCTGCGCAACCTCGGCGAGGACAGCAGCCAGCGTGCCAAGGCGCAGCGGCGCATGGTTTGGCACGGTGATGGCATGCCGTGGCGGGCCTTCATGCTGCAAGCGAATGTGGCTGCCGGTTTGCCGCACTACCGCGTAGCCTTGGTGCGCCAATGCCTTGACCAGCGTCGGTGCGTCCAGATTGCGCGGCAGTCTCACGCCGCGATCACCTGGTCGCGGACATAGTGCAGGCGAATCAACTTGGGCCGTTCGTGCTCGTCGAAGTGACAATGCACCGCGTCACGCACCTGCGCCGGCATCGATTCCAGATCATCGGCTTCGGTGAAGATCGCATGCCCGGCGGCGTGCGCGGTATACCCGCCCTCCGGCGCTTGCTCAACGACGAACACGATCTCGGTAGTCATGGGCCTCTCCAGCGGTTGCCAGTGCAATTCAGGCTTTGCGAATGAGTGTAACGCCTGCCGAGATCAACGCCCATTGGTGCAGGCAGGTGCGCCGATGCGGAATGCTTCGGGCGTGGATTTGGGCGGACCTGGATCGCGGTGAAAACATCCTCCCAAACAACCGCTTGGGAGCGAATCATGGCGACCACCCTGGCAGAGGTCGATCGAAGCGCAGGCGCTGCAACTCACGCCGCGCAAACGCAGTGAACTCGCGCACCGCCTGTTCGTGAGCCTCGACGGCCCGGCCGAAGACTCGCCCGCAGCCATCGCGCAAGCCTGGGACGAAGAAATCGCGCGACGGGTGGTTAACATGGATGCAGGGCGGACGCAATGGATTCTCGCGGAAGAGTTGTTCAGGGAAGTCGACGAGATAATCGCGAAGGTGGGCAAGCGTTGCGCGTAAGTTTCAACTTTTCGCGCAGATGGAATTGGTCGAGGCAACGCGCTGGCACGCGAATAAGGCAGGTGCAGGCCGGGCGAAAACTTTCAAAAGTGAAATCTAGTGCGGCTTGCGACTGGTCCAGGAACTCCCCGGCCCGGAATCGCCATCTACGGGAAGTGCGCGTCGACTGCAGGCTCGCCACTTCCCCAATACCGTGATTTATCGCATCCGGGGCGAGGCAATGAGGGTGCTTGCAATCGCCCACCGCCATTGCCCCGCAAATTTGGATGAGCGGCGGTAGATATCAAAACCCGTCGACTTCCTCCGGGCTCAGATCGTCAAGATTATTCAGCACGTAGCTACCATCGGCATTCACGGTGAGCGTGCGATGGACCTTCGCAGATGAATGCTGACCCGCCCTGCTGTTGTGTTGCCACCAGACCACCTTCAACACTTCCATGCTGCCAGCGGGGCGGGCCGCCGCTTCGTCGTTCTCGAACAATCGGGGAAGCACCGCCTTGATCGCTTTCGCGTCATCGTCGCTGAAACCGGTTCTCTCGGCGAGTTGCGGATTCATGCTGCCGTAGAAGACGTAGATTCCATGATCGACGCGATGTTTCATCCCCATCGTGTCGGCGCTACGTTTACTGCCGTCACCTTCTCCGCTCACACTCTTGGTGATTTGTAGGCTGGTCACGTCGATGGGTTCGACGCTGAACGCCGACTGCACCGAAACGGGGCCTCGTATACCGATGGAGACGCCGGTATCACCCTCTGCGTCCGAGCCATCCTCATTTTTCTTTCCCGCCTTCTTGTTGCTCTTGAGTGCGAAGAGCTGGCCGAAAGCACGCACATCGAGCCATTTTTTGCAGGCGAGTTCAGCCGTCTTATCCGACCCCAGCTCTTTACCAAGGCCTGCCTCGGCACGCGCGCGCAAACTCTTGGCGTCGTCGGCCTTGCGGTCATCGGACTGCACGAAAATCATGTTGCCGTCGTCATTCTTGCCGTTGTCGATCCAACGCTCGAGCAGGCGGTCGCGGATTTTGCGCTTGATCGACACATCGCTCATCTCGCCGTAGTTCGCGTAGTCAGTGCGCGGGCGATTGCCGTTGAGCGGATCGCCGTTGGGATTGGCGTTGGCGACTCGGAAGATCACGGCGAAATCGATTTTGTTTTGCAAAGTGGGCATGTTGGCGTCCTCGTGGTTCATGCGGAAATGGTTTCAGAATCCGTCTCAGCGGTGGCCGTGTCATCTTCTTTCTTGGGTGGACTCAGTGCTTGTCTCTGGCAATGGTAACCGAGTAGAAACTCACCAGAGAGTTTTCTGTCGTCGAGAAAGTCGTCACCGATGAAAGCAGGGATGATTTCATCCAGCAGCTTGTCCATCTCGAACATGAATCCGGTGCGTTTTGCTCGCAGTCGGGAGATGTAGGGTTTGAGTGCAGGTTCGATAATTCGCCACGTGCTCGCAGGCCGGTCGGCGAATCGCTGCATCAACTTGGAAGCAGTGGTGTCACGCTTTTCACCTGCCACATACAACGCGCGGCTTTCGATGTGTTCGGCAATCGCCAGCAATCGACCAAACAGGTAATCCCGGCTGTGCCGGTCGGTTTCCAAGCTCATTTTGTACTCCTCTTTTCTGAACGCACCCCGATAGAGGGCGCAGGCGATTCCCAGGGTCTTTTCCCATTCCCAGCGTTCCATCCCTGTGCGGTTGCTGGTACGGCGCACTGCGGATTCAATCAAGTCTCGCGGCACTGGCTGGCCGTCAACGATGCAGGGCAATAGTCGCTCGACAGTGGCTTTCTTAAGCTTGTCATCCAGGCGGCGGCCATAGACGGCTTCGGCGATCTCGCGTGGTGCGGGCGCACCGACGAACTTCTTGTCCTTGCTGTAGTTCTGCTGCCATGCGTGCTCGGTGTGCCAACATTCGATGCGTTGCAGGAACTCCGAGCCGGTCAGCTCGCGGTAATAGGTAATCGCCATGCGACCTGACGTGGCGGAATCCAGCCCCATGACCACGATCTCCTCACTCGCGCCGAGCCTGGAGTGGTAACCCTTCATACGCAGTGCGAGCCGATTGGCGAATGCTTGCCCGGCGTCTTGATCGATTGGCGAAGCCGCCGCCTCTGAATCAACGTCCGCGCCAGCCAGGGTGAGCATGTAGGAATCGCCGAATGGGTCGGGAATCTCTGCACCACCAACTGCCCAACTGACGATAACCTGATCGTCGTTGCGGTAGCTCTGACGCTGGATCAACCAGCGCAAAGCATTGTGGGCTTTCTGGGTGACCTCGTAGCCAACACCGCAGGCTTGCTGACCCGTATCGTCGGTGAACCGGCCGCGAAAGGTATAGCCGGAGCCATCGTTGGCACTGATGAGTTTGGCCCCATCCCCAGCGTGGCGGATACGCTTCGGGTGGCTGAGTGCCAGATTGGCATGGGCGTCGCCGGTCACGAGACACACGCCCTGCACAGCTTTACTGCTGGCGTCGTAAGCGGCCCATGCCGCTTGCAGCGTCTTGTCTTCCCAGACAGCGGTACATGGGTTGCCGGGCTCGCGAACGTGCCAGCGGATGAACACATTGCCTTGATCGCGCTGCTTCGTCTTGGCGTCCGGGGTGAGAATCTTGAACACTTCCGGCGTGGGCGAATCGTCCGCCCAGCCACCGAGCAGTTTCCCATCCCCGCCGACATGAAGAATTTTTTCCCGCACCAGATCGGCCACCAGTTGGCCTTTGCGCACATAGGCCAGAACAGCATCCGCCTTGGGGTGGCGGTGTGGTGAACTACACCAAGCCGACAAAAGCGTCTCGTATCCAGTGGCCACATCTCCCTTTTTGTTTTTGTAATCGTTGTAGAAGGGTGCTTTCTTCCCCCCATGTTCGAAATAGTCAGCCGCGCAGTATTGAACCTTGTCGCAAAGCGGGTGTGGTGCACAGGTGTTGGTTCTGCCCGCCGACTCCTCGGTCGCGGGGATGATGGTTTCTTGTTTGCCGATGAACTGCGCAGATTTGAAGTGACCCTGCACATCCAGCGTGACCTCCACATGCGCCTGCTGGTAAGCGTGGCTGATCGGCAACAGGGGCTCCGAGCCTTCCGGTTCATGCCCCTGGCATTGCTCATAGGTTTCGTAGAGCTTCTGAATCCAACTCATCTCACACCCCCAAATCGGTGGCTTCGTGCTCGACTTCGCGCACGCTGCCTTTGCCGAACTGCTTGCCGTGCATGACACGGACGAACTTGCGGACTATGTGCGGTTCGCCCACGTCCGGGCGTGGGAACACGATGCGACCCTGACGCATGACGGGTCGCCAGAAGCGCGCCTTTAGTTCCGACTTGCCGGTTTCGTCGGGGTAGTCGAATCCGTGGAAAGTCAGGCCGTAGGCGAGTTCGTCGAGATCGTCGTAAGCGCCGCTGCCACTGCCGCAATCGCACGCTTCAACGTAGCCTTGGCAGTCGCGGGTGCCGAGAAATATGTCCTGACGCCCGCCCAGTTCGAGCATGCGCCGGGCGACGGCGTAGTGTTTGCCTTCAATGCGGTCGGATTCGAGCCTTGGTTGATGCAGGTTCCACTCAAAATGCGCTCGCACTTGGTATTCCACGTCAGACAGAAAGGTGTAAATCGCCAACGTGTTCCCGCCGCCGTAGCCCAATGGCTTGGTGCCCTTGGTCTGGGTGCGGATGGCCTTCATCACGCGGACTTCGTCGATCACCCAGACCAGGGTCGGCTTCCAGTAAATCGACTTGGCAATGCCCTTGAGCGCCTCGTACGTCGGCAGGTGATAGGAGCATTTCTCGCCACCGATTCGAGTCAGCGGATCGGTGAACAGCGCGTGACGCGCGCTCACTTTGAATTCAATGCTGTTTCGATTAGCCATGCAAATTCTCCATCAAACCCTCAGGGGTATCAGACAAACCGTACTCCTCACTGTAGTAGCGCGGATCGGCGAGAAAAAAAATGCCGCAACCGATATGGATTTCCTGCACCACACGCGCTGTCCGTAGCTTTTCCAGAAGCCACGGCATGACGTTAACGCTATATTGCTGCGCGCGGCGCAAAAGCTCGAAGGCCTGATCGGGCAAATATTGCGCGCACAAGTCGGCAATGAGCGCGCTGCCTTCCTCTCCGTGCGGAACGATGATGCCGCGCGCCGGTGTGTCGATCGCTTTGAAGGCTTTGGCGGCTGACATGAACGATTGCCGAAGCGGTATCCCAGGACCTTTACCGTGCTCGCGCGCATAGTCTTTAACTGCCTGCGCGTTGTGGCCCAGCAGGTTGAGCAGACTGTCTTCGCGTCCCAGCTCGCCGCGAGGAAGCGGATAGCCCATCTCGTTGCTACGGGCGAAGAAATAATTCTTGTAGTACCAGTTCATCGCTTCTGGGCCGAGCAGGTTATTGGCATAGCGCTTAGGAGATTCGGCAAAGTCGTCGAGTACGCGTGCAGCGATGTCGCGGCCGATGCGGATATCGTGCAACGAATCAAGATTTTCATCCTCGGGCCGCGGATTGACGACCAGTACTTTCCCGTGCGTACGCCTGCCATTGCGGTTGCAGCGCCCGCCGGCCTGCGCGATGGAGTCGAGTCCGGCCGCGTAGCGAATGACTGCACCGAAATCGACATCCACACCGGCCTCGATCAACTGTGTGCTAAAACATAACGTCGGCAGCCCTTCATCGAGGCGGGCTCGCACCGTATCAAGAATGAGCTTGCGATGCGCCGGGCACATGTTGGTACTGAGGTGGAAAATACCGGTTTGAGTGTCGCCCTGGCACAAACGGTAGAGCGCCTGCGCAGCCTTTTTGGTGTTGACGATGACCAGGCAACTCCCCGAATCGCTGATTTGCTCGCGTGACAGAGCGACGATTTCGTCTTGCGACCACCCGCCGGGTTTGCACAGGTTGAACACTTCCACGCGATTGAGATCGTCGAACAACCGATGCGTGTCTGGCATGAGCTCGCGGCCAGAGAGTATGCGGATTGCGCCCTTGCTTGCCTCCACTTGGTCGAGCAGCGGTTGGGTAGCGGTGCATAGCACGACTGTGCTGCCGCAGTGGTCGGCCAGAAAGTTCATCGCGTTGTTGAAAAGATGTACGCAATTGACCGGCAAGCTCTGGATTTCGTCGAAGATCAGCACGGCGCGCGCGAGTTGATGCATACGCCGGGCGCCGCGCGTGCCCGCACCAAACAACGTTTCCAGCAACTGCACGGTGGTGGTGTAGACCACCGGTGCATCCCAGTTCTCGGAGAGTATCTTGCTGCGCCAGCCTTGCGCTTCCGGCGTGAGGTTGGAGTGGTGCTCCAGCACCACGCTACCGGATTCGACACCCACCGGCTCCAGAATCTGGCGAACGACTTGCGCGTTCTGGTCGATGATCGACGTGTAGGGGATAAAGTAGATCACTCTATCCAAATTATGTTCGCGGGCATGGTGCATTGCGAACCGCAAACTTGCCAATGTCTTCCCGCCGCCGGTCGGCACGGTAAGCGTGTAGATGCCGCATTCGCGATGCGCGGCATCCAGGCAATGACGCGAAATGTCTGCACGCAGATGGTCAACGGGATAACGGGGAGTGAATTCCGTCAATTTGCGTTCGAGACGCTCGATCAGCGTTTGCCAGGCTGGATAGTTACCGCGTAGCCGTCTACGTGCCCGACCCGGATGCTCGAAGTCAGCGGTGTCGACGCGATCTGCGTCGATGAGGCAACTGAAAAGAGCGCGCACCAGCAAACCGATCTGTTGCGCACTGGCCGGGCTTGCGGCTTTTTCCTGCGGCGTCGTGCCGGGCGCTTTCTCCAGAATTTGGCTCACCCAAGAGCGGAACGCCAGCGTTGTCTCTGGATTCGCCATCAATGCTCGGGCGCGCGCGAGCAGTTCGGCGTCGGCTTTTTCCAACACTTCGTTCAGGCAAGTTCGCTCGTCCGCTTTGCGCATCCGTTTGGAGAATGTGTCTTGCGCTGACTGGCCTGCCGACATTGCCAGACAATCAATCAGCCCCGAGTGGTGCGATGCGACACACAGAGACAGAATCTGGGCCGCGAGCGTTCCGGCCGGCCCTTCATTCGTCAGCGTCTGCCAGATAAGCTGCGCACCACTTGTGGAGTGGTCGATCTTGCCCTTGAGACTGACTGCATCGACATAGTCCTCGTCTTCGTCCTGGTTGAGTAATCCGGTCGCGGACTGTAGATACGCCTGAAAAGATGCACTGTACTTGCCGAGATCGTGGATCAGACCGATCAATTCGCCCTGAGCGGACATCCCCAGTTTGGCCGCAAATTCGGCGCAAAGACTGGCGACACCCAGCAGGTGAGATTCCAGCGACTGGTAAGGGTCACTGCCACCTCTTACGTGAGCGATATGGGTAGGCTTGGCTTCTAACTTGGGCATAATTCGCACCTGTTCTCCCTGCGTCCAGCGAAGGCCCGAGTGCCACTCCTGTTGCGATCATACAATCCAGCATGGCCGGACATTATGAGTTGCGCCAGCATCTTTCCCTTTGGGGCGGGTTTGGCGACGGCGTGCAGAGCGCCGGCACTGGAATGATTGACCCGCCCCGATCTGCCCTCTACATGGGCATTGGCGCGCTCGAAAACCGAAGCAGTGCGAATGTATTCCTGGAAGGCGGCGCTGTGCTTGCCGAGGTCGTGCCAACGGCCAGCAGGCTCGGCCAGATCGCGCGCTCCGAACGCCCGCGCAAATTCGCCAGCCAGTGCGGCGACCGCATGGAGATGTTCGGTCAGACTATGACAGCGCCACCGGCCGCCGGCATCGGCGGCCACGTGGGCGAGCAACGCTTTGAAGTTGTCTGGTTCTGACATTGGTTTGTCACCGTCGCCGGGACGGCGACGATCGCGAAGTTTCGACACTGCGAGCGAGTCTATCCAGACCGAACCGGCTGTTGGCAGGACCTGTCCCGAACTGGAAGGCTCTCGCGCTGGAGACTTTCTTTTCATGCGTTTTTTCGCCGAACGGATTTCGGACGAGTGTGCGCGGTCGCTGTCGCAGGGATTGAGACGGCGATGGGTCGGATGAACGAAAATCCTGGAACGGTTCCAGTGAGTCGGGCGGGCTAACGGCGCTTAGGTCGGCGGTCGTGAAGTGTTCGTCGCTGCCACGGCTCGTGCATCGCGGTTCCCCCATGTCCGCGCCGGCCCATGCGGTCGCTGCGGCTCAGGGCCTGAGGTCCATCAGGCGGAACCAGGTCATGGCGAGGACCAGGGCCGGGGTGCGTAGCCAGGGGCCGCCGGGGAAGGGGTGGTGCGGGATGCGGGCGTAGAGGTCGAGGCGTTCGGAC
>JBFWOQ010000059.1:0-10850 GCA_050250395.1 Porticoccaceae bacterium | reverse complement strand
TCCCACAAAATGCGGCGTCGCTTTGTGGGAGCGACGGCACGTCGCGACGCTCGCCTTTGGTGCGAATGGTGGATGCGCGGTACTTATCCACCCTACTTCCGTCTTCCCGGTTAACGCCGGGGTTTTTTTGACCCACCCAACCCAGCATGGAGATTGATTGATGAGTAAGGCGGTTCTGGTGACCGGCGGCGCGGGCTATATCGGCAGCCATGTCTGCAAGGCATTGGCGGCCGCTGGCTATCTGCCGGTGAGCTATGACGACCTGCGCACCGGCCACGCCGAGTTGGTCAAGTGGGGGCCGCTGGAGTTGGGCGATGTCGCCGATGGCGCGCGGGTGGCGGCGGTGGTTGATAAATACGCCATCGGTGCCTGCATGCACCTGGCCAGTTCGGCCTACGTCGGCGAGTCGATGACCCATCCCGAGCGCTACTGGCACAACAACGTGGTCGGTGGTTGTTTGCTGGTCGATGCGCTGATCGCGAGCGGTGTGCGGCATGTAGTTTTTTCCAGCAGTTGCGCGGTGTATGGGGAACCGGACAGCGGCGTATTGACCGAGCAGACCGCCAAGGCGCCGATCAATCCGTATGGCCGCACCAAGCTGGCCATGGAGTGGCTGCTGGCCGATCGCGCCGCCGCCGGTGCGCTCGACTACGTGGCGCTACGCTATTTCAACGCCGCCGGTTGCGATCCGGACGGCGAGACCGGCGAGTGGCACGAGCCGGAGACCCATATCATTCCGTTGCTTCTCGACGTAGCACTCGGCCGGCGCGATGCTTTCTCTGTGTTCGGCACCGACTGGCCGACGCCCGACGGCACCTGCATCCGCGATTATGTCCACGTCGCCGATATCGCCGCGGCGCACCTGCAGGCGCTGGCTGCCCTGCAATCGGGGATGCGCTCGGATGCAATCAACCTGGGCTCGGGCAGCGGCTTTTCGGTGCGCCAGGTACACGCGGTCTGCGAGCAGGTCACCGGCCGCAATATCCGCTTGATCGATCAGCCGCGTCGGGCCGGCGACGCCGCCGCCCTGGTCGCTTCCAACGGCCGCGCCAGAACGGTGCTCGGTTGGCAGCAACACTACTCCGAGCTTGCCGACATGGTGGCAAGCGCCTGGCGGTGGATGCAGGCGCGATGAATATCGTCATGCTCTGCGATTGGCTGCCGCCAGACTTTGGAGCGGTTGGCCAATATGCGCAACAGTTTGCCCGCCAATTGGCCGAAGCCGGGAATCAGGTCTGTCTCGTCGGCTTCTCGTCGCAAGAGCGAGCGCAAACGGTCGCAGTCACCGCACAGGGTAGCCTGACCGTGCGTTATGTGCCCATGCCGAGCTACGACCGTAGCGCGCTTTTGCAGCGTGCCCTTTGGACGGTCAAGGCCAATGTGGCGCTGGTCTGGGCCGCTCGTTATGAACTGTCGCTGGCCGATGAGGTGCGGTTCACCGGTTCTCCACCGTATTTGCTGCATTTCTTGGCGCCACTGAGGCAGATACTGGCCGTGCGCATGCGTTATCGCATCACCGATTTTCATCCCGAATGCCTGATCGCTGCCAAGGGAAGCCGACCCGAATGGCTGAAAATCATCGAGCGCCTGACCTGGTTCTGGCGCCGGCAGATCGATGTGATCGAAGTGATCGGCACCGACCAGATGCGGCGCCTGCTGGATGGCGGTATTCCGGCCGATCGAATCGAATTGCTGCGCGATCCGTCGCCGGTGCAGTTCGACGGGAAGCAAACCCGCGCGCCATTGCCGTCGGCGTTGCAGGGTCGCAAGGTGGTGTTGTACTCGGGCAATTGGGGGGTTGCCCACGACCATGAAACCTTTGCGGTCGGGATGTCCCTGCTCGAAAAGAAGTATCCGGGCTTTGCTGGCGTGTGGTTGAACGCCACCGGCGCGCGTGCCGATCAAGCCGAGTTGGGGCTGCGTGCAGTCGGTGTGACCGTCGCGCGCACGCCGCCTTGCCCCTTGGCCGATTTGCCCGCGGTGCTGCTGGCGGCGGATGTGCATTTGATTACCTTGGCCGACGCCTTTGTCGGTTACGTGCTGCCATCCAAGGTCTATGCCTGCATCGAATCGGGCCGGCCGGTGCTGTTTGTCGGCAGCGCCGAATCGGACGTGCATGCTTTGTGTGCCGATGGCGTTGCCGATGGTCGTTACCGGCGAGTGGCCGTGGGCGATTACCAAGCGATCTGTTCGGCACTGGAAAGCCTGTTGCTGCCGCAGCCGGAACTGGGCAGTTGAACGCGCCGGTGTCGGCCAGGGCTGGCATTTGTGCGGTATGGATTCGCCCGGCGACCACAGCCATAGCGACTGTCCATTTGCTGGCGGAATTGTCGTAGTGATACAAAGGCACCCGATTGGATAAGACATTGGATAAGGCAGGGACAACATGAAACGTGCTTTGGTTTGCGGAGCGGGTGGGTTCATCGGCAGTCATCTGGTGCGGCGCCTCAAACGCGAGGGCATGTGGGTTCGTGGGGTGGATCTGCGGCGACCGCGCTATGCCGAAACGCTCGCCGACGAATTCATCGATGGCGATCTGCGCGATCTGGCCGTAGCCCAGGCGGCGCTGGATGGTGGTTTCGATGAGGTCTACCAACTGGCCGCGGACATGGGTGGCGCTGGATTCGTGTTCACCGGCGAACACGATGCCGACATCATGCACAACTCCGCCCAGATCAACCTCAACATGCTGGAAGCGCTGCGCCAGACGCGCTGCGGTCGGGTGTTCTACTCGTCATCGGCCTGCATGTATCCAGAGCACAATCAGCTTGATCCGAGCAATCCTCGTTGTAGCGAGGACTCGGCCTATCCTGCGGCGCCGGACAGTGAATACGGATGGGAGAAACTGTTCAGCGAGAGACTCTATTTCGCCTACGCACGAAACCACGGCATCACGGTGAGGGTGGCTAGGTACCACAACATTTTTGGACCAGAGGGGTCTTGGTCGGACGGTCGCGAAAAAGCCCCTGCAGCGCTGTGCCGAAAAGTCGCGGCGGCGGTTGACGGGGGCGAAATCGAGATATGGGGCGACGGATCGCAGACACGATCGTTCCTGTACATCGACGAGTGTCTGGAGGGCACACTGCGGCTGATGCGCAGCGACTGGACTGGTCCAGTCAATATCGGTTCGGATGAGATGGTGTCGATCAACCAGTTTGCAGCGATGATCATGGGCATCGCCAACAAAAAGCTGAGCATCCGGCATATCGATGGCCCGACCGGGGTTCGCGGGCGCAATTCGGATAACCGCCTGATCGCCGAGCGCCTCGGTTGGCAGCCGGCACAGGCGCTGCGGGTCGGGTTGGAAGACACCTATCGTTGGATCGCGCAGCAGGTTGCCGTTGGCGCGAGCGACTGATCTCCTTGCTGCGGTCGCGCGCGGTATCTGTGCCCTCGGCTGGCAGGCCCGAATGCCCTTGCGCCAGGGCATCGAGGCGGTGTATCGGTGGTATCGGGGGCAAGTAGCGCAGGCGTAAGTTGGCCGAAGCTGCGCAGCAGTAGGTCGGCTCAAACCGCGCAGCAGTAGGTCGGCTCAAACCGCGCAGCGGTGGAGCCGACGGGGTGACGGCTACGGCATGGGTCGGCGCTGGCGCCGATGCCCAGACCTTGCATCGGGTGCGGTTTTTCGGAGCGATTGAATTGCAGCCATTGCCGATTGCAGTCTTGCTGGCCTTCGCCACGAGTTGGGGCATGACCCTGGTGTTGCGACGCTTCGCCGCGGCGCTCGGGCTGCTGGATCATCCGGGTGGCCACAAGCAGCACGCCGATCCGGTGCCGGCGGTGGGTGGAATCGCGATCGCACTGGGACTGTCGGCCGGGCTGGGATGGCTGGGCGTGGCGACGATGGCTGCGCTCGCCGCGGTATTGGCCGCCGCTGCGATTTTGCTGCTGGTCGGCCTGGTCGATGATCGCCGCGGGCTGTCGCCCCGGCTGCGTTTTGTGGTGCAGGCGCTGGCGGCCATTTTGATGGGGGCGGGCGGCGGGCTTTTGTTGCGCGATTTCGGCACCTTGCTGGATGGCGACACGCTGCTGAGCCTGGGCTGGCTGTCCTGGCCGCTGTCGGTGTTCTGCGTGGTCGGTTTGATCAACGCCTGCAATATGAGCGATGGTCACGATGGGGTTGCCGGTAGCCAAGTGGCCTTGGCCCTGCTGGCGGCTGGGGTGCTTCTGGCCTGGGAGGGAGCGCTCGGACGACTGGCTGCCGTGCTGCTGTCGGCGTTGATCGGGTTTCTGGCCTGGAATGCGCCTTGGCGCGGACGGGCGCGGGCCTATCTGGGCGATGCCGGCAGTCTGCTGTTGGGCGGCCTGCTTGCGGCGGTGCTGGTGCATTCGAGCCAGGGCGCCGGGCGTGCGTTCGAGCCGGTGGTGGCACTGTGGCTGTATGCGCTGCCCTTGATCGATACGGTGTCGGTGATGTGGCGTCGCCATGCCGTCGGCCATCCGATGTTCGCTCCCGATCAACGCCACCTGCATCATGTGCTCGCGCGCCTGGGCCTCGGGCCGCGTGCGGTCTGGCTGGCGATCACCGCCATCGCCCTGGTCTTCGCCGTGGTCGGTGTGGCGGCGGCCCGTTGGCATTGGCCCGCGCCGCTATTGGCGATCATCTTCGTGCTGCTGGCGCTCGGCTACCACACCCTGATGCGACGCACCGAAGTTTGATGACCGAGGCGCTGTGGCCGATGGAGTTTGTGGGAGCGACGGAACGTCGCGACGGCTGATCCTGGCGAGAGTCGCGACGTGCCGTCGCTCCCACAAAATCGACTCCCGACTCCCGACTCCCGACTCTCGACTCTCGTTTCCCGACTCCCGCGACGATGACTGATTCCGAGCTGCGCGCGACGCGTCCGCTGTTCTACCTGCTGCTGCTGTGGCTGGTGGCTTTGCCGTGGCCGTTGGGCGCGAATCGGGATGCGCTGTGGCTGGGCTTTGCTGCGCTGTTGTTTGCGTTCGGCGCCTGGGCCTGGTGGTTGCTGCCGTTGGCGAGTTGGTGGCGGGCCAGCGATCGCTGGCTGCGCTTGTCGCTGTTGGCGCTGGCCGCTTTGGTCGCGCTCGATGTGGGACGCCTGCTGCTGCACCGGTTTGCCGATGCACCGCAGTCGATCTGGCGCCTGGCCGACCCGGATGCAGCCGCGCTCGGTGCGATCCAGGGTGCTGGGGTGCTGGTGCTGGCGATGCTGCTGGTGCAATTGGTGCACAGCCGTCGCCGCGCGCGCTGGTTGATGCTGGCGGTATTCGCCAGTGGCGTGGCCGAGGCGCTGCTTGAGATCGCTGTGGCCCTGTCCGGGGGAAGCCTGCACTGGCTGGGCCATAATCTGGGCGAGGGCGGCAACGCCAGCGGCACGATGATCAATCGCAATCATTTCGCCGGTTTGCTGGAGCTGGCTGGTGGGGTCGGATTCGGCCTTCTGGCCAGCGGTATTTCTGCCCATCCCGAAGCCTTGAGTCTGCGTGAACGCCTGCGCCGCATAGGCCACGCGCTGCTCGGTGAACGGTTTGCGGTGCGTGCCGGTCTGGCCCTGATCGTGGTCGCCCTGGTGCTGAGCCGTTCGCGCATGGGTAATGTCGGCTTGTTCTTTGGGTTGACCGTGGCTGGTCTGGCGGCGCTCGCCTGTTGGCGGCCGCTGCCGCGCTTGCTGCTGTGGCTGCTGCTGTCGATCCTGGTCGTCGATGTGGCGGTGTTGGGCGCCTGGGTCGGGGTGGACAAAGTCGCCGAGCGTCTGGCCGAGACCCGAATCGTCGCGATCGAACGCGCGCCCGTGGACCCGGCCAATCCGGCCACATCGGGGGCCGACACCGCGGACCGTCCGGTCCGGCTCGAACCCAGTGATGCCGAGCGTCTGGCCGTGGCCGGGGCGACCTGGACGTTATGGCAACAGCGCCCGCTGCTGGGCCACGGTGCCGGAAGTTTCCGCGTGCTGTTTCCATCGGTCAAGCCGGCTTCGGTGCAATTGTTTTATGAGCACGCCCACAACGACTATCTGGAGCAGTTGGCCGAGCGTGGGCTGCTCGGCTTGGGCCTGTGGTTGCTCGCCGTGCTGACGCCTCTGGCTTTGGCACTGCGCGTGCTGCGCCGGCATAACGACAGCCTGCATCGCGGCCTGGCGCTGGCCAGCATCGCTGCGGGCAGCGCCTTGTTGCTGCACGGCCTGGTCGATTTCAATCAGCAGATTCCTGCCAATCGCTGGTGGTTCCACACGCTGATCCTGGTCGGCGCCCTGGCCTGCCAGGTGCCACTTCGCAAGCGCCGGGTCCCGGTACCGGCGTGAGATACGGGATCGGGTTGGGGTGCCGATACCGTCGGCAGTAGCGGAAAACCCATCTGGCAAGACACAATCGTTGCTGCCGCCGCCTTGTAAGCTGTTGCCCGGATCACGGAAAATGTGACCGCAATTCCACTTTCCGAGAGTCCCGAATGCGTACTCGTTATGCCCTAAAGGCAGCAGTTTTGTTTCTGGCCATCGCTGCCAACACCAGTGCCTGGGCGCAGGCCGGCGACGGTTTTGCTGCAGGCGACTGGCGCATTTACCCAACCATTGGGCTCTCGCTTAGGCACGACAGCAATGTCGCGCTGACCGAGACACAGGAAACCGATTCGTTGGTGACCCAGATATCGCCCGGTGTGCGCGCCGAGACAGGCTCGGATCGTAGCCGGCTGAGTGCCAGTTACCAGGCCGAAGTGGCGCGCTATAGCGATTCTGGTCGCGACGATTTCGACGACCATCGAATCAATCTCGATTGGTTGTACAACCCGGTGCTGCGACATGCGATCGGTGTCGATGCGAGTTGGAAACGTGGCCACGACCAGCGTGGTACCGCCAGTCGCGAGGGCGACCTGGCCCTGCTGGCGCTCGATCCAGACAGCTACGACCAGACCAGGTTTGGCGGCAACTATCGTTTTGGCGCGCCAGGCGCACGCGGGCGGATCGAGCTCGGTGCCCACTATCAAGATCTCGATTACCGCAACAACCGCACCTTTACCCGCTTGCGCGATCGCGATGATGTCACCCTGGACGCCGCCTTTTTCTGGCGTATTGCGCCAAAAACCTCGGCTGTGGTCAGCGTCGATCGGATCGAGACGGACTACCAGTTTGCCACGCTAGACAGTACCGAACATCACTATTTCGTCGGTATCGATTTCGATGCCACTGCGCGCACCAGCGGGCGCTTGCTGTTCGGCAGGGTGGAGAAGGATTTCGAGGATCCGACCCGTGACGATTTCAGCGGTACCAGTTGGCGCGCACAGCTCAGCTACAAGCTGCGCAGTTACTCGCTGCTTACCCTGTCCAGCGGGCGCGACACCGACGAGACCAATGGCTTCGGCGATTTCATCCTGCGCCGCGATGTCACCCTGGGTTGGTCGCATCAGTGGAACAACCGCTTCAGCACCACCGTCGACGGCGGCTTCGCCAACGACCGCCACGGCGACAGCGGACGTGACGAAGATACCTGGTTCTATGGGCTGTCCGCCCAGTACCAGTTCCGGCCCTGGCTGAACCTGGGCGCGGGTTACCGCGACTACCAGCGCAACTCCGATCAGGCGGGCTTCGACTTTGACCGCCAGGAGTGGCTGCTGTCGCTGGAGGCGTCGTTCTAAAAGCGGTTTCAGGGTTTTCGGTTTTAGGTTGTGGGAGCGACGGCACGGCGCTTCCGGGCATAGGTTGTGCTGAGCGCAGCGAAGCGCAACGATCTCGCCATTACACTTCGGTTTGTTGCGCTTCGCTCCGCTGCGCTGCGCTCAGCACAACCTATGCACTTCCCGCTTCCAGACCCCCGTGCCTCCACAAGTCGCCACGATTGGTTAAGGGGGGATTGCTGGCTTAAACTGTAGCCTGTGCGGGTCGGAACTGAACCAGTGGCGATGCAGGCGATGCGCGGAACAATCTGGACAATCGGTCGATGTGGCAGCGTTCGTGGCCTTGGGGCGGCTCTCGGTCTGCTGATTGGCGTGTTCGGCCAGGCCGGCGCCGCGACCGAGCCGGACGCAGACAGCGCCAGCCAGGACAGCGCCAGCAACAGTTACCACCTCAATGCCGGCGACGCGATCGCCATCGTGGTCTATGGCGAGGCCGAGTTGTCGTTGACCACCCGGATCGCGGTCAACGGTCGGCTGACCTATCCGCTACTCGGTGACCTCGAAGTCAGTGGCCTGACCCCGCGCCAATTGGAACAACAATTATCCGAACGGTTGCGCGGCGATTATCTGGTCGATCCCAAGGTCTCGGTGACGATTTCCGAGTACCGGCCGATTTTCATCAATGGCCAGGTCAAAAGCCCCGGCAGTTATCCGTATCAGCCCGGCCTGACCGTGCGCAAGGCGATTTCCCTGGCCGGCGGATTGACCGAGCGCGGCTCGGAGAAGCGCATCACGATCATCCCGGAAAGCGCCAAAGGCAAAGGCGGCAAGGCTCGCTCGATCAAGATGGACGAAGCGGTCGGGCCGGGCGATATCCTCACCGTCGACGAAAGCTTCTTTTGATTTGCCCACCGGCGCGGCCTGTTAGCATTTCCCGACCGACTCTGGCCGCGCATCCGGTCCGGATGACAGAGAACAGGCGACCGAGGACAGAAAAGAACAGGGCAGGGCGTGTAAACGGAACCTGCTTCTGCCTGTCTGTCCGCCGTCGTCTGTCCTCCGTCTTCTGAACCGCGCTTATCCACCCTACTTCCCGCTCCGGAAACCTTTCGCCGAATGACCAGCACCTCAGCCAGCGATCCGTTCGAAACCCCGCCGACCGGAGAAGGCAGCAAGCTGCCCAATGTGCAGGATTACCTGCGCGTCTTGCTGCGCTTCAAGTGGGGCATCCTGGTGCTGACGCTCGCGGTCGGCATGATTTCGCTGTTGCGCGCTGCCTCGGAAACGCCGATCTACCAGGCCACCGCGACCCTGCTGATCGAACGTAACGCCGCGCGCTTCGTGGCCATCCAGGATGTCTATCAGACCAGCCAGATGTGGGATTTTGGCGAGTACTATCAGACGCAGTACGAAATCCTGCGCTCGCGCCCGGTCGCCGAACGCCTGGTCGACAGTATCGGCCTGGATGCTTTCGATGTGCTACCAGCCAAGGCTGAAGGCTTCAGCCTGAGCCGGCTTTGGCCCTGGGCCGCGAAGCCAGCGCCGACGGCAAAGCCCAGCGATCCGGAACGTCGCAACGCGGCGATCGCCACCGTGCTCGGCGGCCTCGGCGTGGTGCCGGTGCGCAACAGCCAATTGGTGCGTTTGCAGATGAAGCACCCCGATCCAAAATTTGCTGCCGATCTCGCCAATGCCCACGCCCGCGCCTATATCGAGGCGATGATGGAAGGCCGCCTGGAGATGTCGCAGACCGCGTCGAACTGGCTGGGCGAACGCACCACCGCCCTGCGCGCCAAGCTCGAACAGTCGGAAAAAGCCTTGCAGGAGTTCCGCGATCGCGAACGCCTGATCGATCTGAAAGGCGTCGATAGACTGGCGTCGAACGATCTGACCCTGGCCAGCGGCCAGTTGTCCGAGGTCAGGCGCGAGCGCGCCGCCAAAGAAGCTCGTTTTCGCGAAGTCGAGCGCGCCCGCGCTGCCGGCACCCTGGCTTCGCTGCCCGACTTGCTCGCCGATCCCCTGGTCAGCGAGTTCAAGCAGGGTCTGGTCGCTGCCGAACGCAGCGCCCGGGAATTCGCCAGCCGTTATGGCCCCAAGCACCCGAAGCGCATCGAAGCCGAGGCCGCGCTGGCCACCACACGCGCCGCACTCGATCAGCAGTTGCAGATCGCCGCAACTGCGGTCGAGCGCGACTATCAAGCCGCGCGCCTGCGCGAGTCCGAAGTAGCGGCCGAGCTCGGCCAGGCCAAGGGCGAAGTGCGTGATATCAATCGCAAGCAGTACGAGTTAGGCGCCCTGCAACGCGATGTCGATGCCAATCGCCAACTCTACGAGCTGTTCCAGGCGCGCTTCAAGGAGACCTCGGCGGCCAGCGGTGTGCAAACCGCAAACGCCCGTCTGGTCGAGAGCGCCCTGCCCAATCCGGCACCGGTCTATCCGAACCAGCAGCGTTCGTTGATGATCGGGCTGCTGCTCGGACTCGCGCTCGGCATCGCGCTGGCGTTGGTGCTCGATCACATGGACAACACCCTGAAAGGTGCCGACGACGTCGAACAACGACTCGGCGTGCCGGTGCTCGGTCTGGTGCCGCGGCTGCCGTCCAGCGAAACCGCCAGCGACGCGCCGATCGGCTATTTCGGTTCGCACCCGCATTCTTCGTTCGCCGAATCGGTGCGTACCATCCGCACGGCGGTGCTGCTGTCGTCTGTCGATCAGGCGCACAAGCGGCTGCTGATTACGTCTTCGGTGCCGGGCGAGGGCAAGACCACGTTGTCGATGAACCTGGCGTTTTCTTTGGGGCAAATGAAGAAAGTGCTGTTGATCGACGCCGACATGCGCCGTCCGGCGCTGCACAAAGGGCTGCCCGGGCAGAATCAGTCTCCGGGTTTGAGCGAGTTCGTCACCGGCGAAGCCAAGATTTCCGACTGCCTGCGCAAGATCGTCGGCGCCAATGTGTACGTGATGCCCTCGGGTCTGTCGCCGCCTAATCCTTTGGAGATTCTGAGTTCGCGCAAGTTTACCGATGTGCTGGATTCGCTTGGCAATACCTTCGACCATGTCATCATCGATTGCGCGCCGGCTTGCGCAGTCAGCGATGCGCTGGTGCTGTCCAAACTGGTACACGGCGTGGTCTACGTGATCCGCAGCGATGCCACCCAATGGCAGGTGGCGCAGAACGGACTGAAGCGTTTGGCGCGCATCAACGCGCCGCTGATCGGTGCCGTGGTCAACCAGGTCGTGCCGCGCAAGAGCGGTGCCGGTTACGGCAAGTACTACT
>JBFWOQ010000058.1:5539-10877 GCA_050250395.1 Porticoccaceae bacterium | reverse complement strand
GCCAGGTTCTCCCGGAATCCGCTGCGCTTCTTCCGGGCTACTTGCTGCGCTTCATACCGGCAGCTTTGCATGAATTACCATCGACTTGGCGATCATCGGCAGGCGGCCGACGCGGGTGAGGGAACAGACTTGCATTCCGGCTTTTTCAAGCGCACGCGTGAGCGTTTTTGGCGAAAAGAACTTGATGTGGCCACCATCCCAGAGCGGGTTGTAATGCCGGTCGCCCATGCCCAACAAGGCGATCAGCAGATTTTTTACATAGCCATGGTAGGGGGTGGTGATGATGGCCGAACCACCGGGGCGCAGACTGCGCGCAATGTCCAGGCAAAAATCGCTGGTCGACGGGCAGTGCTCTATCACTTCGACGCTGACAACAGCATCGAAGCTCGCTTGTCCGGAATGCAATAGCGACTCGCTGTCGCCACAGCTAAACTGCACGTCGGGATGCGCCTGACTTGCCACCACGATGCCGCTCGCAGAGGTATCCAAGCCCAAGCAGCGATAGCCATGGTTGGCCAATTGTTTAGTGAACAGCCCATTGCCACAACCCAGGTCAAGCACCCTCGCCCCACGCTCAACATTTGCGCGTAACAGCGCCTCCACCGCACGATAAATGGCCATATCGGTGCCGGTTGGTTCGGCGCTTACATATCCGTAGTCGGCAAAAGACATGGGTATCGACCCCTAAATGAAGTGAGCGGTGGGTAGCCGAGGATGTGATTCAGGGGGCTATTAACAAGGGAGATCGTCATGCCGGGCTACGTTCGCCCGGGCACATTCCCGATTGCACTCCGCGTCATCCGGGCTGTTGACTTCTTCCAGCCCAGGCGCACGTAGATCCAGAATCGAATCCTTTCGATCCGAAACTCGGTGAGCCAGGCGAAAACGCTTGCCGATAGCAAGATGCAGACCGATACCACCGCGAACGACATGAAAGCGTGCCAAGATGGCTGCAATGCCAACCCGCCCTCGCTACCAGTGAGCAGCATCACCAGGAACAGCTTGATTGGATCGTGAATCACATACAGCGAAAACGACCAATCGGCCAACCAATGGTGGAGCCAGTGACCTTGTCGCTTCACTTGCCCGCGGGCGTCGTCGAACGATGCGATTACGATCGCAAGCGCCAAGGCCTGGATCAAGTCGATCCACAGTGCCACCTCATTATGGAAGGTGCGAATTAGCACCAGAATCAACAGCCAGGCTGCGAAGGCGAAACGACGTTCTATGCGTGGCAGCCATCCCAGTCGGACGCTCATGCCAAGTAGCCAAACGAGTGAATAAACCGCAATGCTTGATCCCAGCAGATAGCACATCGCTGCCAGCATCAGCACCAGCCCCAACCGAATATCCAGACGCTTGGTCAGGACCGCGATGACCAGCAAGGGCGCCATCACGTAGTACCAGAACTCGTTGCTGAGACTCCATAGCGGTAGATTATGTGCGAAGTCTGTTGCGGCAACGCCCTGCAGAAACGCCATGTTCGCCAGCAGGGTGTAGAGGGAGTTTTCCTCGCGATCAAGAATCGTCGGATCGCCGACGATCAGCGAACCAAGAACCACCAGCAGGTAGGACACCGCGAACGCAGGTAGCAACACCACGTATAGACGTGTGATGCGGTCGATCGCGTAGCGCGCGTAGCCATGGCCAGCAGCCTGTGCATCAAGCAGGCGCCCACCCACCAAATAGCCGCTTAGCAAAAAAAATGCCATCACCGCGGAGTGGCCAAGGCCAGCCAACCATACAAAGCCCATGACCGCTAAATTCGGTGTATCCATATCCGATAGCGCCACAAACCATTGCGTTCGCATATGGCCCAGCACTACAAGCCAGGCAGCGACCCAGCGAAGTGCCGCGAGGAACCCTGACAAACTGCGCCATGGCGTCCAGAATCCGTCCACTGATTGAGCTTGGCTGTTGGGAGACAATGACTTATCGCAAGCTATCGGCATTTACGCTGCATCAAGCACGGCGGATGTTCGTCGGTGGAGCGGAATGGGAGGGACGAGCAGCTCGGGTCAAGCGCCGTGGACATGGCTCCGGTGGTCCGATATCTGCGTCTTGGTTGATGGTTGCTGCGGTCTGGTGGTTGTCGGCTCCACCGCTGCGCGGCTTAAGCCGACCTACGTCTACGCTGCGCTTCTTCCGGGCTACTTTTGGCTCGCGGTGAGACTGTTGGCGATGCTTCGGCAGTGCCGGTCGAATACTGGCCGGCCAAATGCGGCGAGGGTGCGTTGGCTGAGGTCGGCGGGTGACGGACGGCTGGCCAGCGCTTTGAGTATCGCCGGGCCGAGATCGGACGCGGCGACGCAATGCCCCAGGTGACCGTCCTGCAGCGCATCGACGCTGCCATCGCCGATCAGGCCGAGCGCCGGTGTGCCGCAGGCCATGGCCTCCAGAAAGGCGATGCCAAAGCCTTCGCCGGTACTCGGCATGAGCAGCAGGTCGGCACTGCGGTAAAGGTCGGGTAGCCTGTCCGCAGCGACATGACCGACGAACTGCACACGCGCGGCGACACCCAGCGCCACCGTCAGTTCTTGCAGTCGCGCGCGATCATCGCCGTCGCCAGCGATCACATAGATCAAATCGGGGTGCACACCGACCAGCATCGGCAGCAGTTGCAGCACCCGATCGTGGCCCTTGTAGCGCTCGCCCGCTGCCAATCGGCCCACGGTGAGCAGCACCGGGCCGGCATGCGGGCCCGGTGCGGATGCCGATGCTGACGACTGCGGCAGCGGCGCGAACACCTCCGAAACCGTATTGGGCAGCACCCTCACCCGCTCTGGCGCGCCGGGCCACCAACGTAATACTTCGCGCCGCGTGTGGCGGCTGACCGCGGTGATCAACTGCGCGCGTTCCGCCGCCAGCCGCCGCCAGCGCGATGGCCTGGGCCAGGCTTCGATGCCATGCACCTGCAACCACATCGGCACCCGCCACCACCAGGCCATCAACGCCGCGACCGGCGCCAGATGCAGATGTCCACACCAGACCCAGTCCGGGCGCGGGCCGCGCAAACGGGCGAGCACGGCGAGCACCAGGCCGATGCGGCTCTTTCCGGCATGCACGATTCGGACGTGGGCGGGCGTCGCTTCCGCGCGGGTATCCGCCGCGGTCAACAACAACAGATCCACCCTCGCACCATTCCATACACCCAACCAATCGCGGTTGTAGCGGGCGATGCCGCCTTCGCCGGCATAGGCGTCGGTAGCAAGGGCGAGTATTGCGGTCATCCCATTGGCATTCCGACTGAGCCGATGTTCAAGCACTTGCATCGCTTTGCGAGGCAGACTACTTCGCATAACCGCACATTATCGCTCGGCGAACTTCACCGATTCGACTAGCTGCCCGCCAACAACGCCGCCACCAGCCGCCGCGATACCTGCACGCGTTCGCCACGCAAAATCCGGAGTCTGCGCCAGCCCTGCAGTGGCTCGCTACTTTGCAGCCAGCCGGCAATCGGCGTGGTGAAACCGGTCTTCGGCCGTTCGACGATCTGGGTACGCAGGGGCAACTTTGGCAGTCGCGCCAGCAGGCGTTTGCCGCCGCTCCGGCCCAGCCCAGCGGCGGCGCTTGCGGTTTGGTTTAGCAGCAGCGCATCGACCAGGGGCGTGCGCAGCTCCACACCGTGGGCCATGCTTGCCCAGTCGCTGTCGCGCAGTAACTGATTGCGCAGATACAGACCGGATTCGAGCACGGCGACCCGGCTGTGATCGTTCGGCAAGCGCGCCGCCAGGTGCTGGTCGATCAGCGCCTGCCATTGCAGTCGATACAGTCCGGCGGCGACCACATCGTCGGGCAGCAGATGTTTGAGCTCCCAGGGCAGGAACACGCCGCGCCGCAGCAAATACGCACCCGCCCAAGTGCCGCCCAGTTCGGGCAGGCCCGCCGCCTTGGGCGGCAAACCGAGCCGCGGCAGCAGCGCCGCAAGCACGGCACGCATCGCGATCGCCAAGGGCCGCAGCGCCGCGATGGGCGCCATCAAGCGCCGCCAGCGCGGCAGATCGCGGAAGCTGTCGTAACCGCCAAACAGTTCGTCCCCACCGATGCCTGACAGCATGACTTTGAGCCCGGCCTCGCGTGCGGCCTTGGCGGCGAACCAGGAATTGAAGCCGTCGATCGAGGGCTGGTCCATGGCGTCGAGGATGGCCGGCAGATCGGCAGCAAACTCGGCGGCATCGACCCGGCGCACGATGTGCCTGGCGCCATAGCGACTTGCGATCTCGCGGGCCAGTGGCACTTCGTCTTCGGGCTGGCCCTGAAATTCGTCGAAGCCAATGGTGATCGCGGTGACCGGCCCGCCGCCGGTATCGCTGAGGCCGCCGAGCAAGGCGGACGAATCCACACCGGCCGACAGAAACACACCGACCGGCACATCGGATACCCGGTGCGCGCTGACGCTATCGCGCAAATGGCCGAGCAATGTTTCTTCGTCGATCGCCGCGTCGTTGCGTACGAAGGCATCGGCCAGATGCCAATGCGCGCGTGGCATCTGCACGCCGGTTTCATCGACCCAGGCCAGATGCCCGGCTGGCAAGGCGCGAATTTCCTGCCACAAGGTGAACGGCTCGGGCACCGAGCCGAACAGCGCGAAACCGACCTGCCCGGCCGGCTCGGGCAGGCGCGATACCTGCGGACTGGCGAGCAATGCCTTGACCTGCGATGCCACCCGCACGCTCCAGCCGTCGTCGGCGTAATACAGCGGCTTGATGCCATAAGGGTCGCGCGCCAGCAACAGTGCTGCGCGCTTGGCATCCCACAGCGCGAACGCGTACATGCCGCGCAGCCGCGCCAACATGGCTTCGCCGTGGCGTCGATACAGCTCGATCAGCACTTCGCTGTCCGACTCGGTGCGCGGCACCAGGCCATCCGCGACCAACTCGGCCCGCAACGAACGAAAATTGTAGATTTCGCCATTGAAACTGAGCACCGCCAGGCCATCCGCCGAAGCCATCGGCTGGGCCGCCCGCGGGTCCAGATCGATGATCGCCAGGCGCCGGTGGCCGAGCCCGACCCGACCATCCGGCGAATACCAGGCACCCTCGCCGTCCGGCCCGCGCGCGCGCATCCGATCGCGCACCCGCAACAGCTCACCGCGATCAACCGGCGGCGCGCTCGGGTGGTAGGCGTAGATGGCGTTCAGGCCGCACATGTGGGGTCGGTCGTCAAAGCGGAAGTGGGGGATCAGCGGAAGTAGCCGTAGGTCGGGTCAAGCGCCGCAGGCGCGGACCCGACGGTCCGATGCCTGCGGCTTGGTTGTGGTCTGCGGCGCTCGGGTGGATGTCGGCTCCACCGCTGCGCGGTTTGAGCCGACCTACGTCTGGTCATTCCGGGGAATCAA
>JBFWOQ010000058.1:0-5439 GCA_050250395.1 Porticoccaceae bacterium | reverse complement strand
TCCGGGGAATCAAACGAAAGTAGCCCGGAAGAAGCGCAGCCGGTTTTCTGGCTAGCGATCAGGTTCGTGAAGAACCAAAGCCAGTTCGCCTTCGATCATGCTTTACGACCAGAATTCGAACGCTTTCCTGGCTTGCACGATAGATCACTGTGTACGGAAAAACATGCATCGCCAAACCGCGCCGACCACCGGAACGAACCGAGCCTATACCTGGATTCCCGGCGAGGAGGAGGGCGAGTTTCTTGAACTCGGCAACGAATTTTGCGGCCAGTGCCGGCGACCCTTCCCGTCGATAGAATTCCGCGGCTTCTTCGATATCTTGCCCGGCACCGGGATGGATCGAAATTTTCATCCGGGAAAGCGCGCTTCCAGGCTGGCGAGCAATGCGTCCAATGGCAAGAGTTGGGTGGTACCGCTTGCGATCTCCATCTCGCGCTGGGCTGCGATAGCGTCCCAGGCCGCTTCCATCGCTTCGTCTGCATCCAGACTGGCGATCAGTCGATCAAGCAAGCGCGCCCGGTCTGCATGCGGAAGGCGCAGGACTTCAACTTCCAACATCTCGATCGTGGTTGACATGGATCGCTCCGAGTAGCACGAGGTGTCCGCAGACCATAGCTTGCCACAAGTTCCTGCAGAGCCGATTGGGTGCAAGCCAGCATACCAAGCGACCATTTGATTTAACCGGAAGAAGCGCAGCGGCTCTTAACAGCGGAGCTGGTCATTCCGGGGGATCAGCAGGAAGTAGCCCGGAAGGAGCGCAGCGGATTCCGGGGGATCGGTAGACGGGACAATATTGCATCGGCTGAACATCCCGGATGACCAGCTCCGCTGTTGAAAGCCCGCTGCGCTTCATCCGGGCTACCTCCGGCTGCCTTATGGCCAGGTTCTCCCGGATTCCGCTGCGCTCCATCCAGGCTACTTCCTTCATCCGGGCTACTTGCTGCTTGCCTATTCGCCAAAGCTGCCGGTGGTTTCTGGGGCGCTGGCCCAATCCGCGGTCAACACGCCTTCGCGCACAAAACGATGAAAGCTCGACCACGGCCATTCGCGCGCTTGCGTGACCAGGCCATGCTTGACCGGGTTGATGTGAACGTAATCGACGTGGCGCTGCAAGTCGTTTTCATCGCGAATCAAATGCTCCCAGAAGCGGCGCTGCCACACCTTGTATTCGCCCTTGGTGTTGGGGGTCAATGGCGTGCCGGCGGCGCGAAGATTGCGTACGAACAATGCCTTGATCGCGCGCCAACGTGCCGAGTAATCCGCGTCTTCCGCCGGCAGGGTCCAGACCGCGTGCAGGTGATCGGGCAGTACCACCATCGCGTCGATCCGAAACGGCCGCAGCGTGCGCGTTTCGCGGACCGCGGCTTTCAGTGCATCGATGTGGCTTACCAGGGTATCGGCCCGCCGGTCGTGCAGTGCCAGCGTAAAGAAGTAGGTCCCACCCGCGACCCGGACCCGACGATAGTCGACCACCGTGTGCTCCTGTTTCCGTCGGATGGGGTTGGGTCAAGAAGTAGAAGTCGCCCGGATTGACCAGCTCCGCTGTTGAGAGCCGCTGCGTTCTTTCCGGGTTACTGGCCAGGTTCTTCCCGGATGATCAGCTCCGCTGTTGAAAACCCGCTGCGCTTCATCCAGGCTACTTCCGCTTGATTCCCCGGATGCCGCTGCGCTTCATCCAGGCGACTTCCGCTTGATTCCCCGGATTCCGCTGCGCTTCATCCAGGCTACTTCCGCTTGATTCCCCGGATTCCGCTGCGCTTCATCCAGGCTACTTCCTGGCGATTACCCGCTGGATGATTTCTTCCACGCCAAACCGCACTTTTGCTGGAATCTGTCGTGCAGGGTAGAAGTCTTCGATCAGTGCCAATGCCTCGCCGACATCCTTGAACTGGAGGATTTCGGCCAATGCCTCGATGTCCGGCACGTCGTTGCCGGCACCGAGTCCACCGGTCCGCATCGCCATGGCCTTCAGCGCGAACATGTATTCCGGCGTGGGCACGTACACGCGCAGACCACCCTGGCCACTGCCCTGGAACTGTGCCACCGCCTGCATCTTCTCTTTGGATGAAAGAAATCCCTTGACACCGTCGTTCAGCCAGTCCGGCGGCCAGCCGTGTTCGGCGGCAAGCTCGGCAACCACCTTGCGCAGGAACGCCGGATCGCCAGACACCACTGCGTCGACGTCGCGGGTTGCCTGGCGCAGGTCGAAGGTGATGACCAGTGCGGCACCACCATAGATCGCGAGGTCGACGACCACGCCCGCCCGGCGGGCTTCCTGGTCGATCCGTTCCAATCCGCGCAGGATGTCGAGCTTGCTCAGCATTGGATCAGGCGCTCAAAACTTTTGCTGGCGGGGTGCGCCGCCGCGGGCGATAGAGTGGATCGAAATCGACAAAGATCATCCGGCGCCGGAATGCAGGTGGGCTTTCGACCAGCAGTCGCGCCTTCAACGATTCCAGGCCACAGGGAAAGAACGGACGTTTGAGGAAGCGCTCGGGTGCATCGACCCAGGCCGGTGCCGGATGCCGGTCGGCGTGGGCCAGATGTTCTGCGACTGCGGCCAGGTAGGCATCGGTCCGCGCTTGACCAGTGAGCGCCGGGGCGTCGCGCAACATTGCCTGACGCTGCGCGGGTTCGTCGCAGACATAGAAGCTGTCCAGAAACTCGCGTAGATAGGCCTCCAGTTGCCCAGAGTCGCTGGACCACTCGACCACTTCCACCAGCGATCGGGGTCGGCGGGTCATGCCTGGATGATGGTCGGTGGGGTCCATGGTGCTCTGAAAACGCGCTGCCGGTTGCGTGGGCGTCGATGCTACTCGCGAGGTCGGATCAGCAGGAAGTAGCCCGGAAGAAGCGCAGCGGATTCCGGGGGATGCTGCCGTTGTAGCCAGGAAGAAGCGCAACGGCTCTCAACAGCGGAGCTGGTCATTCCGGGTGATGCGGCGGTTGTAGCCCGGCTTCCAGGATGACCGGTTCGGCTGTTGAGGGCCGATTCGGTTCATGCGGACGACTCTCGGCTGGATTTTGCAGTTTGGCCAGGTTCTCCCGGAATCCGCTGCGCTTCTTCCGGGCTACTTCCGCTAGGTTCTTCCCGGAATCCGCTGCGCTTCTTCCGGGCTACTTCCGTTACTTCTGCTACAGGCGGCGATCGGATTGGTCGGGGGCGAGGATGTGTTTGAGGTCGTAGACGACGCCGCCTTTGCGCAGGTAGCGGCGGATGCCGGCGGCGCCGAGTTGGCGGTATTGCTGGTGGGCGACGGCGATCAGTACGGCGTCGTAGCTATGCTCGGGCGGCGCGGGCAGCAGGTCGATGGCGTATTCGCGTTGGCAGGCGCTGGCATCGATCCATGGGTCGTGGACATCGACTTCTGCCTGACAGCCCTGCAGTACGCGGACGATTTCGATGACACGGGTGTTGCGCAGGTCGGCGCAGTTTTCCTTGAAGGCGAGGCCGAGCACCAGGATGCGCGCGCCGATCACGTTGATGTCGCGCTCGGCCAGCAGCAGCAACAATTGGTCGGTGACGTAGGCGCTCATGCCTTCGTTGATTTCGCGGGCGGCGCGGATCAATCGCGGCGCGGCGCCGACTTCTTCGGCCTTGTGGATCAGGTAATACGGATCGACTCCGATGCAGTGGCCGCCGACCAGTCCGGGGCGCACCGGCATGAAGTTCCACTTGGTGGCGGCGGCGGCGAGCACGGCTTCGCTGTCGATGCCGATGCGGTTGAACATCATCGCCAGTTCGTTGGCGAAGGCGATGTTGATGTCGCGCTGGGTGTTCTCGACCGCCTTGGCCGCTTCGGCCACGCGGATGCTCGGGGCGAGGTGGGTGCCGGCCGGAATGATCGAGCGATACAGGGCATCGACTTTCTGTGCAGCTTCGGCATTCGATCCCGAGGTGACTTTGACGATATCGCCGATGCGCCGGCTGCGATCGCCAGGGTTGATGCGTTCCGGCGAGTAGCCGCACCAGAAGCCGTCGTTCAGCGTGAGCCCGGAGGCGCATTCCAGCACCGGCACGCAGACGTCTTCGGTTGCGCCTGGGTAGACGGTGGATTCGTAGATGACCAGGTCGCCACGCTTCAACAGCAGACCGATCGCACTGCTGGCGCGGCGCAGCGGCCCGAGATCGGGCAGCTTGTTGGCGTCGACCGGGGTCGGCACGGCGATGATGTAGACGTTGCAGTCGCCGAGTGCCTGCGGGTCATCGGTGAAGTGAATGCCGGACAACACGGCTTGCTCGGCCGCGTCCAGTTCGCCACTGGCATCGACGCCCGCTTGCAGTTGCGCGATGCGCAGCGGATCGATGTCGAAACCAGCCACCGGATAATGCTTGGCCAATGCCACCGCCAGCGGCAGGCCGACATAGCCGAGGCCGACGACGGCGATACGGGGGGATGGGGGAGGCATGGTTTTCAGTTTTCAGTTTTCAGTTTTCAGTCAAGCGGAAGTAGCCCGGAAGAAGCGCAGCGGCTCTCAACAGCGGAGCTGGTCATTCCGGGGAATCAAGCGGAAGTAGCCCGGAAGGAGCGCAGCGGCTCTCAACAGCGGAGCTGGTCATTCCGGGGGATCAACAGGAAGTAGCCCGGAAGGAGCGCAGCGGCTCTCAACAGCGGAGCTGGTCATTCCGGGGGGTCGAGCGGAGGGACGATATTGCATCGGCCGAAGATCCCGGATGACCAGCTCCGCTGTTGAAAGCCCGTTGCGCTTCTTCCAGGCTACTTCCTGCAATCAACTGCCTGCCGGTGAGACCAGGACGTGTGGTCATGCAGCAACAGAGATGCGCTGCACGCCGATGAAATCCAACGGATCGCTAACCTGGCCTTGGACTTCCAGGCAAAGTTCAGCTGCTTCGCGAATGCGCTCCATCAGGGTATCCAGCGACCTGGCCTGGGTGTGGCAGCCTGGCAGTGCGGGCACCGAGGCGACGAAGTACCCGGCCGAATCCTTCTCGATAATCACATCGAACTGACGCGTCATATTGCTCTCCACTGCGACAGGGATTGTACGCTTTCACCGCCCACCTTGGCTTTCGAGGGCTCAACACCTGCACGTCCGTTCACCGGCCTGCCACTTCGCGGCGCAGCTCGGCGATTTCCTGTTCCAGCGCCACGTACTCGGCCTGTTTGCGGCGCAGGAAGGCCACCGTGACGCGGGCTTTGCCGCGCAGTCCAGCCGGGGTCAGCACGTAGGCGTAGGAAAACTTGTGGCGGCTGTGGGCGAAGTTGCTGACCTTGATCCAGCCCTTTTCGATCAGGGCGCGCAGGCAGTAGTTGGTCTTGCCGAGCGACAGGCCCAGACGCTCGGCCAGCTCGCGCTGCGATAGCGCCGGGTCGTCGTTGAGCAGACGCAGCAGGCGCAGACGGATGGCGTCGTCGATCATCGCTCAGAGCACGCTACCGCCCATCGACGCAGGGCGGGTCGCATGGCCGGGGTTGG
>JBFWOQ010000057.1:0-10969 GCA_050250395.1 Porticoccaceae bacterium | reverse complement strand
GCCCCCACTGGGACACGCAGTGGGCCTCGTCGATGGCGAACAGGTTGATGCGCACCCGCGCCAACAAGTCCAGCATGAATTCCTGCACCAGCCGTTCCGGCGCCAGATAAAGCAGATCCAGCTCGCCCGCCAGCAGCCGCGCCGTCACCGCACGGGCTTCATCGACGCTCTGTGAGGAGTTCAGGAAGGCGGCGGCCACGCCCGCTTGCCGCAGGGCTGCCACCTGATCCTGCATCAGCGCAATCAACGGGGAAATCACGATAGCGGTGCCGGACAGCAGGATGGCGGGCACCTGATAGCACAGCGACTTGCCGCCGCCGGTGGGCATCAGCACCAGGGCGTCCGTGCCTGCCAGCAAGGTGTCGATCACCTCGCCCTGGGGTGGGCGGAACGACGGGTAGCCAAAGACAGCTTGCAGGATGTCGAGGGGGGTGCGGGTCATCCCCGCATTGTATGGACAATGCCGCTCGATCGCTCGCTCCGGGCTGCGGCGACGCTCCTGTCCGGGGCGTCAGGACAGACAGGCGTTGTCGCCGCGGAGGATTTGGCTGAAGCGCCAATGTCAGCTGTCATCGCCGCACCTGAAACTGCCGGGCGAGCGCGAGCGCGCCCTGCTCCAGCCGCTGCCATTGATCCTGGTGCGCGGCGGCGAAATAGAGTTCGAGCGCGACATCGGCGCTGTATTGCACAGCGAGGATGCAGTGCTGGAGTACGCCGAGTTGCTGGGCGCGGGCAGCAGAGATGCAGTGCAGGACTCGTGAACCGCCGTCGGCACCACGCACCATCAGTACATCGTAATCCGTTGGTGGGGGCGGTTTGGCGGTGGCTCGGGCGAGCGTCACGCGCAGGATTGCGGGTGACGCCGTCGCCAGAAATTCCGGAATCAAATGGGCGCGCAGCGGCGCCAGATCGGTGGCGTCCACCCGCAGGCGCGCAGTGGTGATGCCGCCGCGCGTGCAATCGCGCGCATCGGCGAAATAGGTGCAGGGGATACTGAACAGCCAGCCGCCGATCGCCAGCGTGACCGGTTTCCGATCGAAGGTGCGGACCAAGCCGAAACCCATGCCCGGATAGGCTTTATCGGCCCAGGCGTCCAGCGGCGAGAGCTCGCGCGGTGGCACCGCCTCGAACATGCGCGAGGCGTAATAAAGCCGGCGCAGGCGATCATCTGCCATGCCCTCCCCGTCGGCGCCGGGCGCGACGAAACCGCAGGTCACCAGCACCCATTCGGTGCCCGCGGCCAGCAAGGTGAAAATTTGTGGTCGCAAGGTGGCATAGCCAATGCCGGCGATGGCGACCAGCGCGATCAGCAGCAGCCGCATCTGCAGGCGGCCGGGCGGCGAGGCAGGGTGGCTGTCAATGCCGACTGGTTTCACTGGCGAACTCGTCAAGCGCATTTGCCGCGCGCGTCACCCACTTCACAAATTACTTCAGGATTGACCATTGCCGACACCGGGCTGCCACCGCAGAATCGAGCCCCCTGCCGCCGGTCAGCAACCTGATGATGACCCAGTCTAGCATGCGCAAAATCGGCCTCGCGGTGGCACTGGTGCTGGCGCTGTTGGGACTATTTGCCGTCATCGATTACCTGGTGCAGCTGAAGCGCAGCGAGGGCCGCATTCCACCGGGGACCGAAGCCAGTATCGGCGGTCAGTTTGCGCTGGTCGATGCCTCCGGCCGGGCGGTGACGGAGCGGGATTTTGCGGACCGCTACAAACTGATCTTTTTCGGCTTTACCCATTGTCCCGATGTGTGCCCGACCACGCTGGCGCGGATGTCGGTGATCCTGCGCGCGTTGGGGCCGACCGCCGCGCGTCTGTATCCTCTGTTCGTGACGGTGGATCCAGAGCGCGATACGCCGGAGCGGCTGCGCGAATACGCCAAGCTGTTCGATCCGCGGATCATCTATCTGACGGGCGCGCCGGATCAGATCGCGAAAACGCTCAAGGCCTGGCGGGTGAGCAGCGCCAAGACCGCCGCCGGCCAGGACGACTATTCAATGAACCACAGTGCGGTGCTCTACTTGATGACGCCGGCCGGATCGCTGGCGACATCCTTCCGCTGGGATGAGACCGAAGCCGACATCGCCGACGGTATTCGGGATTATATTAGCGATTGATTGATTTAGTCGTTGACTTCGGCGTTCGCAACCTCTTATTGTCGTGCCCGCACACTGCGCGGCGAACCCTGGCGATCGAGACCGGGGACCGGCAACCGGTAGCCTCCCTTTTCCATTAGCAGCTTGTTGAAAAACGTCGCGAGGGGGCCAGCTGCGAGGCCCACGGCGCGCAGCGACCGAGACATATCAACTAGATAGGCGAGGGAGCGAGCACCGCGCAACGAAGCAGATGGCTGCCGCCGCAGTTTTTCAACAAGCTGTTAGTAAGTTCCGATAACCAGCAACAACACCCTGTAACTGATCCGCGTGTCTTTAACCTGAAGGGCGGCGGTAGGACCCTGAGGATCTGGCGCGATGAAGAGTTGGATGTTGACCACCCTGGTAGCCGGCGTGGTGGCAGCAGGCTCGTATTTCTTTTACATCGGGACACTGCCACCCGACCTTGAACCCGGCTTCCTGTATGGCAACGGCCATGTCGAGGGCACCGAAGTAAAGATCAGTGCCGAAGTCACCGGGCGCGTGATCACCAGCAATCTGGTCGAGGGCCAGACCGTCGCCAAGGGCTCGCTGCTGGTGGAGCTCGATGCCAGCGATGCGCGCGCGCAACTCGCCACGGCGGAGTCCGAAGTCAAGGCGTTGCAGTTCCAGATGGAGCGTATCCGCGAGCAGTTGGCAACCTCCAGCGACATGCTGAAGACCGCCGAACGCGAGCTCACCCGCCATCAGGCGCTGCGCACGAGCGGCGTGGTCACCGAGCAGCGCCTCGACCAGATTGCCACCGCGCACCGCGAGAATCTCGGTCAGGTGCGCTCGTTGCGCGCCCAGCTTGAAGAAACCGGCGCCCACATCGAACGGGCGCGCAACCAGTCGGCGTATTTGCGCATCCAGGTCGACAAATCCCGCATCTACGCGCCGCTCGACGCCACTGTGCTGTCCAAGGGTATCGAGGTGGGTGAGCTGGCAACCCCCGGGCGCAACATTGTGGTGCTGGTCGATTTGAACGACCTCGAACTCAAGGTCTATCTGCCGGAGGCGGTGATCGGCAACGTCAAGTTGAACGACCCGGTGCGGGTGCGGGTGAATGCGTTCCCCGACCGCTATTTCGATGCACGGGTCAAGCGCGTCGATCAGCGTGCGCAATTTACCCCCAGGGACATCAACATGCCCGAGGAGCGGGTGCGTATGGTGTTCGGAGTGGTGCTCGCCCTGGCCAACACGGATGGCCATCTCAAACCCGGCATGCCCGCCGATACCTGGATTCGCTGGGACGCCAACCAGGAATGGCCGGCGAAGATGGTGGTGCCCCGTTGACGCTGTTCAGCCGCGACCTGACCGCGATGGGATGGCGGCTGTGACCGCGGTCGAACGCTTGCCGGAAAACCGGCGTGAGCCGCAGTCTGGCAGCGTCCAAACTGCGCGTGAGCCCGGAGCGGCGATCATCCACACCGAGCATCTCGGTCGCGCGTTTCGCCGCAGGATGGTGTTGCGCAACGTCGATATTTCGGTTTACGAAGGCGAAATCTTCGGTCTGCTGGGCCCGGACGGTGCTGGCAAAACCACGCTGATGCAGTTGATGGCGGCGATTCTGGATCCCACCGAGGGGCGCTGCACGGTGATGCAGCACGACACGGTCAAGGACGCCTACTGGATCAACTCCCACATCGGCTACATGTTCCAGGGCTTCACGCTCTACGACAAACTGTCCATCGCCGAGAACATGCGGTTTTCCGCCGATATTCGCGGCCTATCGGCGAAAGTGTATGAAGAACGTCAGGAGCGCCTGCTGCGCATGGCAGGGCTGTTGCGGTTTCTCAAGCGTCCCGCCGGGAATCTCTCCGGCGGCATGCGCAAGAAGCTGTCGCTGTGCACCAACCTCATTCACGAACCGCGCCTGTTGCTGCTGGACGAATTGAGTCTGGGCGTGGATCCGGCGTCGCGGCGCGAGCTGTGGGACATGCTCCACGCCTTTCGCGACAACGGCGTCACGGTGGTCGTCAGCACGCCCTATATGGACGAGGCGGCACACTGTGATCGCCTTGCGTTTCTGCACGAGGGCGAAGTGCTGGCGGTCGACAGCCAAGAAGCCCTGCGCGCCCGCTGCATCGGTCGAGTCTATGAACTGGTGCAGGTCGCCCAGCGGGGGCACGCCCACAACCTGCTGCACGAGCATCCGGACGTGGTCAGCATCCGCCACCTGGCCGAGAGCGTGCACTTTCAGGTGCGCACATCCGCTCGACTCGACCCGGCGCTCGCCGCTGGGCTCGCCAGTGACGGCGGCAGGATCGAACCCGTCGAGCCCGGTCTCGACGATGCCTATATTCTGCTGGGCGGCGGTGAAAAGGGTTCCGCCTATGCCCGCCCGCCACCGGAGATCAAGCTGTCGCCTCGGCTGGAGGCACGCGGCCTGATCCGCACCCAGGCCCTGCGCGTGGCCTTTGGCGACTTCGTCGCCAATGACGATGTGACGCTGGAAATTCAGCCGGGCGAAGTGTTTGGCTTTCTCGGTGCCAACGGTGCCGGCAAGACCACGTTCATCCGCGCGCTCTGCGGTCTGCAGAAACTCACTTCGGGCAACGCCTGGATCGGTGGCGTCAGCGTGCGCGATCAGCCGCAATTGTTGCGCGACCATATCGGCTACATGTCGCAGCGGTTTTCGCTGTATCCCGATCTCACCGTGGGCGAGAACCTGGCCTTCTTTGCCGGCGTGTACGGGCTGCGCGGCAAGGATCGCAAACTGGCGATGGATTGGGCCATCGAGGTGACTGATCTGCGGGAGGTGCTGGACGGCCTGGTGTCCCAGACCTCGGGCGCGCTCAGCCAACGCCTGGCGCTGGCATGCGCCATCATGCACCAGCCGGAGGTAGTGTTCCTCGACGAACCCACTTCCGGGGTGAGCCCCGCCGCGCGCTACAAATTCTGGCAGTTGATCCAGACGCTGGCCGAAGTCGGCACCACCATTTTCGTGACCACGCACTATCTGGAAGAGGCCAACTACTGCCATCGCCTGGGGCTGATGCACCTGGGGCGCCTGATTGGCATCGGCCCCGCCAGTGAACTTGCCGCGGCGTTGCCGCCCGGCAGTGACACCAGTACGATCGAGGAAATGTTCCTCGCCTACATCCGTATCGAGGACCAGCGGCTCGCCCACCTGAAGGAATCCGCGCCATGAAATTGCACCGCCTGAGTGCGGTCATTCGCAAGGAGACCCGCGAGATTCTGCGCGATCGCGTGACGCTTGCGATCGCCTTCCTGTTTCCCGTGCTGATGCTGTTGATGTTCGGCTACGCCATCTCGCTGGAGGTCGAAAACGTCAAACTGGGTGTGTTGGATCAGGATCAGACCCCCGCCAGCGCCGAGCTGACCGACACCTTTGCGGCGAGCCGGTATTTCCAACTGGTGCGGCGCTTCAACTCCGAGTGGGAGATGCGCGAGTCGATCCAGGCCAATGAAGTCAAATTGGTGCTGCTGATCCCGGCCGACTTTTATCAAGAGATCGATCGCGAGGATGCGCCCCAGGTGCAGTTGCTGATCGATGGCACCTACTCGGCGACGGCGTTGATCGCGCTCAATTACGGGCTTTCGATCGCATCCCGCTTCCAGAGCGAGCGCGGTGGTGCCGGACACATCGATGTGGAGCCGCGCATCTGGTACAACCCGAGTCTGCGCAGTGTCATCTATGTGGTCTCCGGACTCTATGCGGTGATCATCGCCTCCTTCCCGCCGCTGCTCACTACCCTCGCCATCGTGCGCGAAAAAGAGAACGGGGCGATCCAGCAGATCTACGCGTCGCCGCTCACGGTACCCGAGTTTCTCCTGGGCAAGTTGATTCCCTACGGTGTCATTTCGTGCATTCAACTGCTCTCCATCGTGCTGGTTGGCAGCCAGTGGTTCGGGGTGCCGTTCAATGGCAATCCCTGGTATATGGCGATCGCGGGCGGTATCTATGTATTCTGCAACGTCGGCATCGGGCTGTTGATCTCGACCATTACCCAAAGCCAGTTGCTCGCGGTGTTGTTGGCCCTGGTCGTCACCATGATGCCCTCGATGCTGTTTTCGGGGTTTGTATTCCCCATCTACGCCATGGCCGAGCCGGTGCAGATCTATACGATGCTGTTTCCCGGCCGCTATTTCGTCGAGCTGTCGCGCGGTATCACCCTCAAGGGCGCTTCGCTGGGCGAGATGTGGCAGCCGCTGCTGTTGCTGACTGTCTACACGGCTGCGATCTTTGGCGCCGCCGTGGCCGTGTTCAAAAAGAAAGTCGCTTGATTGCAGCAATCATCGGAGGTTCGCCATGGCCGGTCGTATCGGGAGCTTGATTCTCAAGGACACCATCCAGTTCGCCCGCGACAAGACGATTCTGATCGTCGTGTTCTGGATGTACACCCTCGAGGTGCTGATCTGCGGCTACGGCATGACCTTCGAGGTCAAGGACCTGCCGGTCGCCGTGGTCGACAACGATCGCTCGCCGTCCAGCCGCGACCTGGTTGACCGTTTCGAGTTGTCGGAGGCGTTCCAGATCCGCGGTTACCCGGCCAATCAGGCCGAAGCCGAGCGCTGGATGCGCCAGGGTGACGCGCAGTACACCCTGGTGATTCCAGTCAACTTCGAACGGGATCTGAAAGGCGGTAGATCGCCCCAACTTCAGATACTGCTCGATGGCACCAACTCCAACGCCGCGTCGCTGGCCAAGGATTACACCACGGCAATAGTGGCGCAGTTTGAGAGCGAGGCAAACGTCGCCGCCGTCGGCGGGCAGGGTCTGCGGCCCGCCGTGCAAATCTGGTACAACCGCACTCAGACCCTGGAGTCTTTTGTGGTGTTGTCCATGATTCTGGCGGCGGTGTTGATGGTGGGTACCATCCACTCGGCGGCCACCATCACCCGCGAAAAAGAGGTGGGGACCATCGATCAGCTGATGGTGACGCCAACGCGGATCTGGGAAATGTTCCTCGCCAAAACCGTGCCGACGCTGGTGGTGGGCGTCGTGGGTCTGTTCCCGAGTCTGGTGATCATCTGGTGGTTTGGCGTGCCCATTCACGGCAGCCTGTTTTTGTTCCTCGCGCTCACCGCCGTATTCCTGCTCAGCGCCATCGCCATCGGCGTGCTGATCGCGTCGATCACCAAAACCCTGCAACAAGCGCTGCTGTTGTGCTTTTTCGGGTTGTTTCCAATCATGTTTTTGTCGGGCACCATGACGCCCATCGATTCGATGCCAGCGTTCATTCAGCCCTGGACGGAGTTGAGCCCGTTGCGCCACTATATGGAAATCGCCATGGGCATCTTCCTAAAAGGCGTCGGCTTTGCCGAGCTCTGGCCGGCCGCGTTGAAGATGGCTGGCATTGGTGCAGTGCTGTATCTGATCGCTGCGTTGCGGTTTCGCCACAACCTGAAATCGGGTTGAGTCGAAAAATTCACGAAAAATAATTACATGTTTGGCGCGACGTCCCCCCGCTTTCAGTAGCGGGACGATCCGGAGTCCCGGATCAGTGTAACGGAACCTCGGCCAGTCACCTCCCGGAGGCGCTCCCATGACACAATCAAACCAACATCTCCTCACCGGCGTACGCATCCTGGATCTCACCCGGGCGCTGGCGGGACCGAGCTGCACGCGCATGTTCGCCGAGCTGGGTGCCGAGGTCATCAAGATCGAGCCGGCACCCGGCGGCGATATGGTGCGCGGCATTTCAAAACTGCGCGGGGATCGCAGCCTCTACATCATCCAGCAGAGCCTCAACAAAAAGAGTCTGTGCGTGAACCTGCGCGATCCCGCCGGCCTGGCGCTGGTGCGGGAACTGGTGCCCCATTGCGATGCGGTGGTCGAAAACTTCAAGCCCGGCATCATGGCGGACATGGGTCTCGCTTATGAGGACCTCCGCAAACTGAAGGACGACATCATCCTGTGCTCCATCTCCGCGCTGGGGCAGAGCGGACCGCTGTCCCACAAGCCCGGCTACGACTACATCGCGCAGGCCTATTCCGGGATCACCTCGATGATCGGCGAAGCGGAGGATCCGCCCTACATTCCGCTCGCCGGTATCGGCGATGTCAGCAGCGGGGTGCATGGCGCCTTCGGCATCGCCGCCGCCCTGCTCCACCGCGCCCGCACCGGTCGCGGCCAGCATCTGGATATTTCGATACTCGACTGCTACTACCACTGCCATGAGGTCAATGTGCATCAATGCAGCGGCAGCGACGGTGCCATCCAGCCCACGCGCGCCGGCCGTCACCTCGCCTACCTCTGCCCGGCCGGCATCTACCGCGCACCCGGCGGTAACATCACGCTGATGGGCTTCATGCATCACTGGAAAGACCTGTGCAAGGCCATGGGACGCCCCGAACTGGCCACTGATGTGAACTACGCCACCGATGCCGCCCGCCTGGCGCAACGCGAAAAGGTGGTGAAAATGATCGAGGACTGGATGGCCGGCTTTCCCGACGTCGCCACCATCATCGAATTGCTCGAAGCCCATGGCGTGCCCTGCGCGCCGGTGCTCTCCATTGCCGAAACCCTCACCCACCCCCATCTGGTGGCGCGCGGCACGGTACGCACGGTGAACGACCGCTTTGCCGGCGAATTCCAGATTCCCGGGATGCCCATCAAGACATCGGAGTATCCCGACAACCCCGACTATCGCGCGCCGACCCTCGGCGAGCACAACCGCGAACTGCTGGGCACCTTGCTCGGCCGCAGCGCTGCCGAGATCGACGCGCTCCACGAGAGCGGCACTGTGATGGAAGGCAAGATGTGATCGCGGGGAAGAGGACCATATTCCGCAAGGGAATGGACCAGCGCGTCGCTGACAACCGCATCAGCAGCTTGTTGAAAAGCTCCTAATCCACGCGCGAACCGAACCGGCGGGAAGGTGCTGCATCGGACATTGCGCTGGAGACCTTCAGCGTTCTCCCGGCTTCGCTCCCCGGCAACGCCAGTCGCCCCCGCGCGGCCACCACATCCCCGATGATGAGCAGTGCCGGCGACGGCAGCGGCCGCTGTGCTACCCGCACCGCGATATCGGCGAGGATGCCGGTGATTTCCTGCTGGCGATCCGTGGTGCCATTGGCGATGACTGCCACTGGCGTCATTGTGGGGAGACCCTGTTCGATCAACCCGACCGCAATTTCGGCGAGGCAGGAAAGCCCCATGTAGACCACGGTGGTGTGGTGGGGCCGACACAGCAGCGACCAGTCGAGAGCGAGTTTGCCATCCAGGCGATGCGCGGTGACAAAGGTAACCGCCTGGGCGTGATCGCGGTGGGTGAGCGGGATGCCGGTGGCCGCGGCGCAGCCGGTGGCGGCGGTGATGCCGGGCACCACATGGCACGGAATGCCGGCAGCGTTCAGGGCGTCGATCTCCTCGCCGCCGCGACCGAAGATGAAAGGATCGCCGCCCTTCAGGCGCACGACACGCTTGCCCTGCCGACCCAGCATGATCAGCAGTTCGCAGATGCGCGTCTGCGGCATGCTGTGGCAATGCTTGCGCTTGCCCACATAGATCTGCGCGCAATCCGGCCGGCAATGTTGCAGCAGCGCCGGATTCACCAGCCGGTCGTAGACCACTACTTCGGCCTGCTCCAGCAGGCGCACGGCCTTGAGGGTGATGAGTTCGGGGTCGCCGGGACCAGCGCCGACCAGATCGACGCGGCCGGTGGTTCTGATGGCGGTTGAAGCTGGCCCGATCATTTCCTGTGCTCCGCTCCCGGCAGCGGCTTCCAGATCAGGATTTCTTTCAGGTGGGCCAACACGGTGCGCGGCCGCGCGGCCTTGATGGTCGCCCAGAGTTCATCGCCCTTGAACTGGCCATGCAGCTCGCGCACCACGCCCACCTGCTCCCTGTCCACCAGACCGGTGGCCCGGGCGTGGTCGATGAAATCCTGGTTTTTCCAGAAGAAGGCGCCCGGCATCGTGGTGGGAATCACGACCACGAAGAACAGCGAGCGGCCGATCGCGGCGGCGGCGATCAGACCCGGCGCCAGCAGCAGCCAGGCCAGGATCGCACCCCAACCGCTGAGCGCACCGGCCGCGGCGATCAGTGTCAGCGCCGCTGTCGCGACGATATTCAGCGCGAGCAGTCCATTGCGCAGCAGCCAGGGGTAGTAGTAGCGCGTGGTTTGCAGAAACCAGGACACCGAACCTTCCTTGCCGACCGCCCTCATGGCGCGGGCGTGGCCGGCGTGGCCGATCACTTCCAGCAGTTGGCCGCTACAGATCAGCGCGGCAAGCACGGCGGCCAGCGGCGCGGCGTTCACGCCCGTGATGACGAGGGCCGGCAGCGCCACCATGCCGGTGAGCAGTGCACCGAGTGCAATCGCGTTACCGGCGAACGCGGTTGCTGTCTGCCAGTGATCCCAGAACGGCCGCGCCGGGATGCGGTAGATGCGGTACATGAAATACAGTCCCGCGAGGCCGCACAGCGCAGCACTGACGCCAACCACCTGGCGCAGCATCACCAGCAGCGGATGCGAAAACAGCGCCAGCACCATGAAGCCGATCAGCAGGGTGTAGAACCCGGTGATGCCCGCGATCTCACGACTCACCGGCGACCAGCGCAGATTGTTGAAGCCGCGATAAAAGCGGTGCGGTTTGCCCAGGTGCATATTGAGCTTGAACAGGCCGTAGGTGAGCAACGCGAGTTGCCCGACCAGCAGCGGCGTGCGCACCGCGGTTGCCGCGAGCGGCGCCAGCGCGGTGCCGCTGAAAAATCCACCGAGCAGAGTCAGCAGAAAAGCGCCGAGTACCGCCTGCGTGCAGAGCGTGAACACGACATGGGCACTCTCGTGGGAAGTCAGCAGCTTGCGCCAGTTCCACTCCCGTGCCGCGCCACCCTTCTGTGCGTCGATCTCGGGCTTGAAC
>JBFWOQ010000056.1:0-11532 GCA_050250395.1 Porticoccaceae bacterium | reverse complement strand
GGAACTCCTCGATTTCGTGCGCGCCTGGAGCGCGGCAAGCCCGTGACGGCCGCCAGGATGCTGTGCAAGGTGTATCGCAGCCCGCGGCGCAGCGAAATGTATCTGTATGTCACCCGGGAGCAGGATCTGGCGCCGGTGCCGGACGATCTGCTGCAGCGGTTTGGTGTTCCCGAGCTGGCGTTGACCCTGGCCTTGACGCCCGACCGCAAACTGGCGCGGGTCGACAGCGGCGAAGTGCTGGCGGCGCTGCGTGAGCGAGGCTGGTTTCTCCAGCTGCCGCCGTCGCCGGACGCCGCGATTGCGGTGATCGCGGGGCGCAACGAGAAACTGCCCCGGGGCGGCGGATGATGTCCTTCTGGGAGGACAAGACGCTGGCCGAACTCGATGCCGGGGAGTGGGAGGCGCTCTGCGACGGCTGCGGTCGTTGTTGCCTCCTGAAACTGGAGGATGCCGACAGCGGCGAAATCGCCTATACCGGCATCGCCTGCCGGTTGCTGGATATCCGGCGCTGCCGTTGCCGCGACTACGCCCGGCGCCAGCGGCGCGTTCCGGACTGCCTGATGCTGAACGCCGTTACCGTGCCCGCCACGGGTTGGTTGCCGGATACCTGTGCCTATCGCCTGCGCGCCGAGGGCAAGCCGCTGCCCGCCTGGCATCCGCTGATTTCGGGCAATCCCGACAGTGTCCACGCGGCGGGTATTTCGGTGCGGGATCGGGTAGTCTCGGAAGCGTTCGTGCATCCGGATGCACTGGCCGATCATGTCGTCCGCTGGGTGGGGTAGGTCGCGTGTACAGCGAAGAGAATTATTTCTGGGGCCTGGTCGGTTACTACCTGGGAGTGTTGCTGGTGCTGGCGCCGCTGTGGCGGATCACCCGGCCGCTGCCCGGATTTCCACTCCGCGCCTTGGCGCGGGTCGCGGTCATCACGCTGCTCGCGACGCCGATGTTCCCGTACCGCGACCTGCATTATCTCGCTCCGGCCTGGGGGGTGATGCTGTTTGACGCCATCGGTCCCGAGCGCGGTGATGCCCTGCTCCGAGGCGTGCTGCCGCTGCTGGCGGTGTTCGGTCTCCTCTATGTGATGACGCTCGGGGTGTGGTTGACTTTCCGGCGCCGCAGGAACGCGACGTCAACAGCGCGCAAACGGACAACGACAGCCAAATCGGCGGCGGCTCCGGCACCTCGAAGCGGCCGGCGGGAGCCCACTTTCGCCCAGGGGCCGGCGCCTGAAAGTCTCGCTCCCCCTCTGAAAACGTCGGTCCAGAGGCGATCCGGCGGCCGGGTTGGAAGCGACAAACGCTTGCCGTAGAATGCGGCGCATTCGATTTTTTCATGGTTCCAGGAGATCAAGATGCAATTCACGGGTACAGAACGCTATGTCGCCACAGACGACTTGCAGATGGCGGTCAATGCGGCGGTGATCCTGCAGCGTCCGCTCTTGATCAAGGGCGAACCGGGCACGGGGAAAACCATGCTCGCCGAAGAGGTGGCCTCGGCGCTGGGCAAGCGCCTCATTTCCTGGCACATCAAATCGACCACCAAGGCCCAGCAGGGGCTGTACGAATACGACGCGGTATCGCGGCTGCGGGATTCGCAACTGGGCGGCGACAAGGTCCACGACATCGGCAACTACATCAAGCGCGGCAAGGTATGGGAGGCATTCGCGGCCGACGAGCAGGTGGTGCTGTTGATCGACGAAGTGGACAAGGCCGACATCGAATTCCCCAACGACCTGTTGCTGGAACTCGATCGCATGGAATTTCACGTCTATGAAACCGGCGAGCGGGTGGTGGCCAAGCACCGCCCGATCGTCATCATCACCAGCAACAACGAAAAAGAATTGCCCGACGCTTTCCTGCGCCGCTGTTTCTTTCACTTCATCAATTTCCCGGATCGCGAGACGATGTTGCGCATCGTCGATGTCCATCATCCCGGCATCAAGAAATCCCTGGTCGACGAAGCGCTGGACGTGTTCTTCGATGTGCGCAAGATTCCGGGTCTGAAGAAAAAGCCGTCCACTTCCGAACTGGTGGACTGGCTGAAGTTGTTGCTGTCCGACGACATCCCCGACGAAATTCTCAAGCAACGCGACCCCACCAAGGCGATTCCACCGCTGTATGGCGCGCTGCTGAAGAACGAACAGGATGTGCATCTGCTCGAACGTTTGGCGTTCATGACACGCCGGGAGAAGCATAGCTAAATGTTGCTGAACTTCTTTTTCGCGCTCAAGACGGGCGGGATTCCGGTTTCCATCAAGGAACTCCTGACCCTGCTGGAAGCGTTGCAGAAACATGTCGCCTTCGGCAGCGTCGACGACTTTTATTTGCTGGCGCGCACGGCGATGGTCAAGGACGAGCGCTATTACGACAAGTTCGACCGTGCCTTTGCGCTCTACTTCAAGGATCTCGAAACCCTCGACGATTTCCTCAATATCCTGATTCCCGAGGAGTGGTTGCGGCAGGAATTCGTGAAGAGCCTGACCGAAGAGGAAAAAGCCAAGATCGAGAGCCTGGGTGGCCTGGAAAAGCTGATCGAGGAATTCAAGGCGCGTCTGAAGGAACAGAAAGGCCGCCACGAGGGCGGCAACAAATGGATCGGCACCAAGGGCACCTCGCCGTTTGGCAACAGCGGCTACAACCCGGAAGGGGTGCGTGCGGGCGGCGAGGGCGGGCAGAAGAAGGCACTCAAGGTCTGGGAGAAGCGCGAATTCAAGAATCTGGACGACACCATCGAGCTGGGTACCCGCAACATCAAGGTCGCCCTGCGGCGTTTGCGCAAGTTCGCGCGCACCGGCGCCGAGGAAGAGCTGGATCTCGACGACACCATCCGCTCCACCGCCAGGAACGCCGGCCTGCTCGACATCAAGATGGTGCCGGAGCGCCACAACGCGGTGAAGGTGCTGATTTTCTTCGATGTCGGCGGTTCCATGGATCCCTATGTGCGAACCTGCGAGGAGCTGTTTTCCGCGGTGCGGACCGAGTTCAAGCATCTTCAGTATTTTTACTTCCACAATGCGCTGTACGACTATGTGTGGAAGGACAACTTCCGCCGCTACAACGAAAAGACCGAGACGATCGACCTGCTGCGCACCTATGCCGCCGACTACAAGGTGATTTTCGTCGGCGATGCCTCGATGTCGCCCTACGAGCTCGAAAGTCCCGGCGGCAGCGTCGAGTACTACAACAAGGAGACCGGGATCGAATGGCTCGAGCGCATGGCTCAGGTCTACCCCAAGCTGATCTGGCTGAATCCGGTGCGCCACGACTACTGGGAACACACTCCCACCATTCAGCGGGTGCGCAGCGTGCTTGAAGACCGCATGTTCCCGCTCACCCTCGGCGGGCTGGAGCAGGGGATCTCGCTGCTGGCCAAGTAGCGCGCGCGTCATGTCCGGGCCATCGCCGGCGCGACATCCGGTCGGACTCGACCGGCTGGCACTGCTCGACGCAAACATCCATCGGTGCCTGAGTCCTCAGGTTCCGGACCTTCGGCGCGCGCTGGCGCGCATCGGCCGCCGTCTTGAGCAGGGCCGTCCCGTCGCGCGCGATATCCTCGCGCTCGAGTCCCGGGTAACCGCTTCCTGCGCCGCGGTACAGGCGCGGCGCGACAGCGTTCCCGCCATCGCCTATCCCGACCAATTGCCCGTCGTGGGGCGGCGCGAGGACATCGCGGCGGCCATCCGCGATCATCAGGTCGTGATCCTGGCCGGAGAAACCGGCTCCGGCAAAACCACGCAGTTGCCCAAGATCTGTCTCGAACTGGGGCTCGGCGCCCGGGGGCTGATCGGGCACACCCAGCCGCGCCGGATCGCCGCGCGCACCGTGGCCAGCCGCATCGCCGAGGAGTTGCGCGTTCCGCTCGGTGGATTGGTGGGGTATCAAGTGCGGTTTGCCGATCAGAGCAGCGATCGCACGCTGGTCAAACTCATGACCGACGGCGTGCTGCTCGCGGAAATTCCGCGCGATCGCCTGCTCCAGCGCTACGACACCCTGATCGTCGACGAGGCCCATGAACGCAGCCTCAATGTCGATTTTCTGCTGGGTTATCTCAAACAGATTCTGCCCCGGCGCCCCGACCTCAAGATCATCATCACTTCGGCCACCATCGATGTGGAACGCTTTGCGCGCCATTTCGACGCGGCCCCGGTGATCGAGGTGTCGGGTCGCGGGTATCCGGTGGAGGTTCGTTATCGGCCGCTGCCGGAGGAGGATGCCGATCCGGTGGCGGCGGCGGTGACGGCGATTGCCGATCTGGTGACCGCACCGGGGCGCGGCGATGTGCTGGCGTTTTTCAGCTCCGAGCGCGAGATTCGCGAAGCCTCGGTGGCGCTGCGCAAGCTGGCGTTGAGCGGGGTCGAGGTGCTGCCGCTGTATGCGCGGCTGAGCCTGGCGGAGCAGAGTCGCGTGTTCCAGCCGCACCGGGGGGTACGGATCGTACTGGCAACCAATGTCGCGGAAACCTCGCTCACGGTGCCGGGTATTCGTTATGTGGTGGACACCGGGCGGGCGCGGATCAGCCGTTACAGCTATCGGACCAAGGTCCAGCGGCTGCCCATCGAGGCGATTTCCCGGGCCAGCGCCAACCAACGCGCCGGGCGCTGCGGTCGCATCGGCCCCGGCGTTTGCGTGCGGCTCTACAGCGAAGCCGATTTCGCGGCACGGTCCGAGTACACCGATCCCGAGATCCAGCGCACCAATCTGGCTGCCGTGATTCTCCGCATGCTCGAGTTGCGCCTCGGGGACGTGCGCGATTTTCCGTTTCTCGATCCCCCCGACGGTCGGCTGGTCAATGACGGCTTTCAGTTGCTGGCGGAACTGGGCGCCATCGATACCGAGAATGCGCTCACCGATATTGGCCGGACCCTGGCGCGGCTCCCGATCGATCCCCGTCTGGGGCGCATGCTGATGGCGGCGGTGGTGGAAGGCTGTCTGAGCGAAGCGCTGGTGATCGTCGCGGGCCTGAGCGTTCAGGATCCCCGGGAGCGTCCGGCCGACAAGCGTCAGGCGGCCGACGAGCGCCACCGCCAGTGGAGCGATCCACAATCGGATTTTGTCGCCCTGCTCAACCTGTGGCGGCACGCGGAACTCCAGCGCCAGCAGCTCAGTCGCAGCGCGTTCGAAAGCCATTGTCGACGCGAATTTGTGTCGCCGCTGCGCTTGCGGGAATGGCGCGATCTGCACCACCAGTTGCATCTGGTCTGTCGCGAGCTGGGTTGGCGCGACAACGACGTGCCGGCAACAACACCGCAGATTCACCGGGGGCTGCTGGCGGGACTGTTGACGCTGGTCGGGCTGCGTGGCGACAACCGCGAATATCAGGGTGTGCGCAACCAGAAGTTTTTCATTTTCCCGGGCTCGGGGGTGGCCAAGGCCGCGCCACGCTGGATCATGGCTGCGGAGCTGATCGAGACCAGCCGCCTGTACGCCAGCAACTGCGGGGCCATAGAGCCGGAATGGCTGGTGGAGCTCGCGGCCCATCTGGTCAAGAAGAGTTACAGCGAACCCCATTACAACGCCCGCGCCGGCCAAGTCATGGCGTGGGAGAAGCAAAGCCTCTACGGTCTCGTGATCCAGGAACGCAAGGCGGTGGCCTACGATGCCATCGATCCGGCGCTGGCGCGGGAAGTGTTCATTCAGGGCGCGCTGGTGGATGGCGGCTATGCGCGCGGGGGCAAAGGGGCTTTTTTTGCGCGCAATGCTGCGCTGGTAGCGGAACTGCACGATCTCGAGGAGCGTTTCCGGCGCCGCGACATGGTGGCCGACGAGCGCGAGCTCTACGCGTTTTACGATGAGCGCGTACCGCCCGGCGTGGCCAATCTGCGGGCGTTCGAACGCTGGCGCCGGGATGCCGAACAGGGCAATCCGGAGCTGCTGTGCGTACCCCGCGAGCGGCTGCTGCGCAATGCGCCGGCGGCCAACGAGGTCGCACAGTTTCCCGGGGTGATTGCCTGGGGTGGGTGCGATTACCGCGTGCGCTACCGTTTCGAGCCCGGCCATCCCGAGGACGGCGTCACCATTCTGGTGCCGGTGGCGACGCTCCACGAAGTGCCGGCGCACCGCTTCGATTGGCTGGTGCCCGGGTTGGTGCGCGACAAGTGCATCGAGCTGGTGAAAACACTGCCGCGGCAGTGGCGGCGGCCGCTGGTGCCGGTGCCGGATACCGTGGATCGCTTGCTCATCGATGTCGAACCCGGGGATCGCCCGCTGATCGCCGTGCTCAGCGAACGCATTCGCCGTGTCATGGGGCTGGCGGTGCCTCCGGACGCCTGGCAGCCGGAGCGCCTGGATGCCTTCTACAGTGCGAATTTCCGTCTCGAAGACGAATCCGGCGCGCTCATCGATCAGGGCCGCGATCTGGCGGCGCTCAAACGGCAGTACCGCGACACCGTGCGGGCGTCCCTGCGCGAGCCGGATGGTGCCGGTGCGGGTGTAGAGGTGACCGGGCTCAAGCGCTGGTCGCTGGACGCCTTGCCGCAAGTCGTGACCATGGCCCGTGGCGGACTGCGCGTCACGGCCTATCCCGGGCTGGTGGATGAGGGCGAAAGCGCTGCTGTGCGGCTGTTTGACACGCCCACCGCGGCCGCGGAGCACACCCGGTTGGGGCTGCTGCGGCTGGCGGCGGCCGAGCTTGCCACTACCCTCAAGTATTTGAGGAAGGAGCTGTTCAAGGGCGCGGCGCTGACACTGGCCGCCGCCCAACTGCCAGCCCGCGATGTGCTGGTCGAAGACCTGGTACAAGCGGCCTTGCAGCGCGCGCTTTTCGCGGGGCGTCCCACACCGCGGGATGCCGCCGCCTTTGCAGCCTGCCTCGCCCACCGCTCGGAAGTGGTCGCGGTGGCGCAGGGGCTGGCGACCCAGGTGCTCGCCTGGGGCGACGAATTGAAGCGATTGCGGGCCTTGCACGCCGATCGCGAAGCGCGTTATCCCGCGGCGGTCGCCGACGGGCGCGCGCAGCTCGACTTCCTGCTGCGTCCCCACTTTCTGCGCGACACCGGCGCGCAGTGGCTGGATCAGTATCCGCGCTACTTCAAGGCGGCCTGTGCGCGCTTCGAGCGCCTGCCCGGCCAGGTCGAGCGCGATGCCGCCGAGACCCGCGTGATTGCCGGATTGATCGCCTGGTGGCAGGAGCGCACGACCGGTTGGCGCGAAGGACGCCTGTTCGATCGGAACCATGGCGCCGACGGCTCCGGCGCGGCGGAAGCGGGATTGGAACGGTTTCGGTTCTTACTGGAGGAATACCGGATTTCGCTGTACGCGCAGCAACTCAGGACGCTGGCGCCGGTGTCGGAAAAACGCCTGCATGCGCTGTGCGAGGACTTTGATCGCCAGTTTGCCATTTCCCGACGCGGCCAATAGAATGGCGCCCCCCGCCGGCACTTGCCGGCGGCTCCTTGCCGCACCGGCGCGCCGGGTGGCTATAAACCGTGGGGAGCAACAATGCGTCATTACGAAGTGGTTTTCATGGTCCATCCGGACCAGAGCGAGCAGGTCGGTGCCATGACCGATCGCTATGTAGGTGTCATCGAAGCTGGCGGTGGCACGATTCACCGCCGCGAGGACTGGGGGCGGCGCCCGCTGGCCTATCCGATCCAGAAAATTCACAAAGCCCATTATGTGCTGCTCAACGTCGAGTGCGGGGCGGATACGATCGGCGAGATCGATACCGCGTTCCGCTACAACGATGCGGTGCTGCGCAGTCTGATCATCAAGCGCGACAACGCCATCACCGAGGAAACCCAGTTTCTGAAGGAAGAGCGGGCTGACCGTGCCGAGAAGGAAAGCCGGGAGCGCCGTGAGGCCGAGCGCGCCGCACGCATGGCTGCCGAAGCGGAAGCCGGTGGCGAGGCAGGCGAAGTCGCCGGCGAGGAAGCCGCTGACGAGGAAGCCGAAGGCGAAGCATCCGTTGCAGGAGAGGTGGCAGAATGAACATGTCGTCGTCGTCGTCGAAATTCAACCGCCGCCGCAAGTTCTGCCGGTTCACGGCGGACGGCATTACCGAGATCGATTACAAGGATCTCGAGCTGCTGCGGCCCTATGTATCCGAAACCGGAAAGATCGTACCGAGTCGCATTACCGGCACCAATGCGCGTTATCAGCGGCAGCTGGCCACGGCCATCAAGCGGGCGCGCTTCCTGGCGCTGTTGCCGTACAGCGACAGCCACCAGTAGCACCGGAGCCGCGCGCTGTGGGTGCGCTGGCGAAGTTCATCATGGCGAGCCGCGCCCGCGCGGCGCTGGTAGCCGTGGTGGGCAATCTGCTGCCATTGCTGAGCCCGGCGGTTGTGGTGCTCGTGGTGTTGCGCAAGGGGTTTGGCGAAGGTCTGTTGATCGGCCTGTGGGCCGTCCTGCCTCTGGTTGCCACCTTTTATTTCAGCAACACCGCGCCGATGCTGGTGTGGGCGTCCCTCGGCACGGTTGCCGTGGCTATCGTCGGCGCCCTGGTGCTGAAGCACACGGCTTCCTGGCAAGTCACATTGACTGCATTGATTACGGTCAGTGGCGCGCTGGCGTTGGCGATGGGTGAGGGGCTGGAGGCGGAACTCGCCGGGTTGCAGCAGACGTTGCTGGAGATGCTGGCCAAGATGGTGCCGACAGGATCGGAAGTGAAGCTAGCGCCGCAGCCGCTGCTGCTGTTGGGGATGCTGGCATGGACGATGGCGATCAGCGCGGCGGGCAGTCTGTTGCTCGGGCGCTGGTGGCAGGCGATGCTCTACAACCCGGGTGGCCTGGGACGGGAGTTCCGGAGCCTGCGTCTGGGCGCGCCCCTCGGACTCGTGTTGATGGCGGGTTTGGTAATCTGCAAGTTTGCTCCGGTGGATTATTCCGTCTGGGGTCAGTTATTGGGTTTGCCCCTGTTTTTGGCGGGGATCGGGCTGGTGCACCATGTGGTGGCGGTGTCCCATGTGGGCGCCCACTGGCTCGCGGTGTTCTATGTGTGTCTGGTACTGCTGCTGGAACCGATCAGTCTGTTGTTGGCTGGTCTGGGATTGCTCGACAGTCTCGTCGACGTGCGTGCGCGCCTGGCGCGGCGTGGCGACGGAACCAGCGGTTAGAGTTGGATTGAGAAATTCAGTTGAAGCTGGCAATTCAGTTTAAAACTGTCAATAGAGGTGCTTGGCGATGGAAGTGATTCTGCTGGAAAAAACCGGACGGCTGGGCAACATCGGCGACCGGATCAAGGTCAAGGCGGGATATGGACGTAATTACCTGATTCCCCAGGGCAAGGCCGTATTTGCGACCCCCGGCAATATCGCGCGCTTCGAGCAGCAGCGCGCCGAGCTGGAACGCATCTCGGCCGAGCGCCTGCAACAGGCGCAGGCGTTGGCCGCCCAGATCGAGGGGGTCGGTGCGGTAACCATTGCGGCGGTTGCGGGTGAAGGTGGCAAGCTTTTCGGTTCCGTGGGTGCGCGCGATATCGCGGATGCGCTGGTGATGGCTGGCGTCGAGATTGCCAAGAGCGCGGTCAAGCTGCCCGCCGGTGCGATCCGCGACCTGGGACAGTACGCGGTGGCTATTCAGGTGCATGCCGATGTGACCCAATCCATCACGGTAAATGTGACGGCGGCATAACATTTTCGGTCCCGCCTGAGGATCCGGCGGGGCCGCGATACGCGATGGCCCGGGTGGGGTTCGTTTATGGCGCAATGGCTGCCAGGCGATCTTGATAACCCCCAGTTGCCTCATTCACTGGAGGCAGAGCAGGCGGTGATCGGCGGGCTGATGCTCGCCAACGACGCCTACCATGAGGTTGCGTCCGTGGTTTCGGAAGCGGATTTTTTCATCCGCGATCACCGCATCATCTTCGGCACCATGGGTCGTCTCGCGGCGGCGGATCAGCCGCTCGACGCACTGACCCTCGCCGAGTCCCTCAAGAACAGCGACCAACTGGCCCAGGCCGGCGGCGATGCCTACCTCGTCGAGCTGGTCACCAACGCCCCCAGTACGACCAACCTCCGTTCCTACGCGCAGATCGTGCTGGAACGCGCGGTGGTGCGCCGGCTGATCGATGCCGCTACCGACATTCTGCGCAAGGGTTACAACCCGCTCGGCTGGGACAGCAGCAAACTGCTTGCGGAGGCAGAACGCCGTCTCCTCGAGGTCATCGAGAATCGTCCCAAGGAAGGCGGCTTTCGCCACGCCACCGACGTGCTGCGCGATGTCATCGCGCGCATCGACATGTTGTATCAAAGCGATTCGCTCATCACCGGCCTCGCCAGCGGCTTTGCGGATCTGGATGCCATGACTTCGGGCTGGCAGGATTCCGATCTGGTGATCGTCGCCGGCCGTCCCTCCATGGGCAAGACCGCCTTTGCGCTCAACATGGCCGAGCACGCCATGCTCCATCAGGAGCGCCCGGTTCTGGTGTTCAGTCTGGAAATGCCCGCCACGCAACTGGTGATGCGCTTGCTGTCGTCGATGGGGCGCATCGATCAGACGCGGATGCGCAGCGGCAGTCTGGAGCCGGAGGACTTCAACAAGCTGTCCGGCGCGGCGGCGCGCCTCAAGGATCGCGCGCTCTACATCGACGATACGCCGGGTCTGAATCCCATGGAGTTGCGCAACCGGGTGCGCCGGCTGGTGCGGGAGCGGCGCGATGCGCTCAAGCGACAGCAGCCGGAGCTGGCGCCGGAACGACTCGACCTGGAAGCGCGTCCCGCCCTGATCCTGCTCGATTACCTGCAACTCATGTCGTCGGGCACGCCGACGGAAGGTCGGGTACAGGAAATTTCCCAGATCTCCCGCGACCTGAAAACCATCGCGCGCGAATTCGGTTGCCCGCTGGTGGCCTTGTCACAGTTGAGCCGCAACGTCGAACAGCGGCCGAACAAGCGGCCGATCAATTCGGATCTGCGGGAATCCGGTGCCATCGAGCAGGACGCCGATGTCATCGTGTTCATCTACCGCGACGAGGTCTATCACGAGGATACCCAAGACAAGGGTATCGCGGAGATCATTATCGGCAAGCAGCGCAACGGCCCCATCGGTTCGGCGCGGCTGGCCTTTATCGGCAAGCACACCCGTTTCGAGAATCTGGCGCGGGACTATTTCGCGGAGGAGCGCTGATGGCGGTGGATGGAGGCGGAATCATGCAGATTTACCACCGAGTGAGCCCGGTGCGCCAAGCGCTCGCGCAGGAACGCGCGCAGGGTCGCAGCATTGCCTTTGTCCCCACCATGGGGAATCTCCATGAAGGGCACATGCAGCTGGTGCGCCTGGCGCGCCAGCGCTGCGATCGGGTGATCGTCAGTATCTTCGTCAATCCGCTGCAATTCGGCTTGAACGAGGATTGGGAGAAATACCCCCGCACCATGGAGGCCGACATCGCCAGACTCGAAGCGGAGCATTGCGATTTTCTGTTCCACCCTTCGGAAACCGAAATCTATCCCAATGGTATGGCAGACCAGACGCGGGTTGTTGTGCCAACCATGACTGATATACTCTGCGGCGCCAGCCGGCCCGGGCATTTCGAGGGGGTCACGACGGTGGTGTCCAAGCTGTTCAATATCGTGCAGCCCGATCAGGCCGTATTCGGC
>JBFWOQ010000055.1:0-11790 GCA_050250395.1 Porticoccaceae bacterium | reverse complement strand
CTGTTTGCCCGCCTCAAGCACTATCGGCGTTTGGCCACCCGATATGAAAAGCTCGCCGACCATTACGCTGCCTTCGTCATCCTGGCGTCCATCTGTGTGTGGTTGGCTTAATTGTTAACAGGCCCTAAACAAATCCGGCGAGCTGTCGGAAACGAACACCACGGGAATCGACCGGGTGCGGCGGGGCGCGCGCCACGCCGTTCGGTGGCGCTCTACCTCAGCGACGGGATAACGGGCGGTTGCCGTGTAAATGCCACTACCAGCGCCTACTACACTCGCTGGGTAACCAGCGCATACAGCACTGTGAATCCCCACGGGTTTTGAGGCGGCTCCAACTCTTGAGAAAACTGAGCCATAAACAAATCCAACGAATCTTCACCTGAGGCCCGGGACGCGGTCCGCCCCTACCCTGCCTGTCATTGGACGGTCAATTGCGAGTGCTAGCGTGACGTCCGCTGCTCCACCCCCAACGGGATACGCAGCGCCTCGTCCCACACCGCCGTTTGAACACGCCCATTCACACATTTCCGGACAGGAAAGGAGTTCACCCATGAAACCTGTGTTGAAACCCCTGGTGGCCGCCCTCGCCGTCGCCATGTGCACCCAAACCGCCCTGGCTCAAGATGGAACCGAGACCGCCGCCACCTGGTATGACGCCGGCCAACAGGCGCTCAAGGAGGCCAAACGACTGCACCACGACATGCGCCGTGCCAAGAACGTGATCCTGTTCATCGGCGACGGCATGGGCGTGTCCACGGTCACCGCCGCCCGCATCCTTGACGGCCAGTTGCGGGAAATGGACGGCGAGAAGAACGTCCTGGCCATGGAAGAGCTGCCCTATCTGGCCCTGTCCAAGACCTATTCCGCCAACCAGCAGACCCCGGATTCGGCCCCCACCATGACCGCCATGGTGACCGGCGTGAAAACCAACGACGGCGTGCTCGGCATCAACCAGTCCGTCGCCCGCAAGGAGCCCAACGGCGCGGTCATCGACGCCAACAAGCTGACCACCATCCTGGAACTGGCCGAGAAAAGGGGCATGGCGACGGGCGTGATCTCCACCGCCCGCCTCACCCATGCCACCCCCGCCGCCACCTATGCCCATATCTCCGAGCGCAACTGGGAACGCAACTCTCAACTCCCGGGCGGCGCCACGGTAAAGGACATCGCCGCCCAGCTGATCGATAATTTCCCGGCGGGCAACGGCATCGAGGTCGCCCTCGGCGGCGGTCGCCGCGAGTTTCTGCCCGACGATGCGATCAGCGCCGAGGGGACCCCGGGCAAACGTACCGACGGCCGCAATCTGGCCCAGGAGTTCGTCACCAAGTTCAACGGTGAATTCGTGCAGACGCAGGCGGAATTCGACACCTTCGACGTGAATTCCGGCAAACGTCTGCTCGGCCTGTTCGAGGATTCCCACATGGAATACGAGGCCGACCGCGCCACGGATACCGGCGGCGAACCCTCCATCGCCGAAATGACCGCCAAGGCGATCGATGTTCTGGACAACAACCGACGGGGATTCTTCCTGATGGTGGAAGGCGGCCGCATCGACCACGGTCATCATGTGGGCAACGCCTACCGGGCGCTCACCGATGCCATCGCCATGGACGATGCGATCGAGGCGGCCATGGAGAACACCGATCCCAGGGACACCCTGATCATTGTCAGCGCCGATCACAGCCACACCTTCACCATCGCCGGCTATCCCAAACGGGGCAACCCCATCCTGGGCAAGGTGGTCAACCCGGGCAAGAACGCCCCCGACTACGCCAAGGCCTCCGATGGCATGCCCTACACCACTCTCTCCTACGCCAATGGTCTGGGCTATCGCGAGAATTCGCCCGTCGAACAGGCCTATAGCGATGGCCTGGGCGCCCAGGTGGGCCGCTTCGCCGATATGACCAACGTGGACACGGAGAACCCCGACTTCCACCAGGAAGCCCTGGTGCCCCTGTCCTCCGAAACCCACGCGGGTGAGGACGTGGCCATCTATGCCGGCGGCCCCCGCGCCCATCTGTTCCACGGCGTGCGGGAGCAGAACTACATTTTCCATGTGATGAAGGATGCCCTGGGCCTGTAACCCGATGCCAAGTTGATCGTGTCACGGAGGGGCCCCCACGGGCCTCTCCTTTTTTTCCTCTTAGGAGAATGGATTGATGACCTCTTGCCCGCGCATTTCCTTCCGCCACCTGCTGGGGATCGCCTGCCTGGTCGCCAGCGCCTCCAGTCCGGCGGGTACGGACTACCAGGCCGTCGCCGCGAAATTCTCGACCAGGACCTGCGCCCTGCCCTGTACGCAACCCCGGAGCGGCGACTGGTATCTGTGGCGCAACGAGAACCGGGTGGAGATCCGTTCCGGATCCGGCCAAATCGGTGAAATCTGGCGTCGGGACGACAAGGGACGGATCAGCCTGGTGTATGTCGAGCCGGCCCACAAACGCGGCATCGCATACACCGCCACCGATCTGCGCCTCATCGGCAATACCCGTCCCTGGGAGCGCTTGGCGAGCATCGTCGATCCCGCCGAACTGAAAAATCTGGAACCGGTTGGGGAGACCGAGTTTCTCGGTCACAAGGCGCAACGTTACAAGGGTGATCTGGACAAGCGCGCGGTCGAGGTGGTCTGGATACCCCATCTCCAGCTCGCCGCTCAAGTGATCAATACCTACCCGGACCACCAGGTCACGACCGAACTGCAATCCTTCCTGACCGGGCAGGAGTCGAGTACCGCCCTTTCCGAAGCGGAGCTGGCCGACTACCAGTTGGTCGATTTCGCTGACGTGGGGGACATGGAAACCACCCCCTCCATGGCTTGGCTGAAGCAATCGGCCGCGCCCGGCCACGAGCATCATCACCATTGACCCGGCCGGCCTTCATCGAGGTCTGAAACCGGCCTCACTCGGCCGGACGGGCGCGATCGTCCGCCAATCCGACGCGACCGTTGCCAGGTGCGTTCCGAAACGTTCGTCGATTTCGCGGCAACCCTGTATTCCTTTGGCAAAGGCTCCAGCAATCGCATCATCTCGATTGGGATGATTGCTCGCACTTGGCCGATGTAACAATGTGTGAACTGACCTCGTTAGTCTCCGGACCCCGTTAACATCGAGGAAGGCGCCACCGTCGTTCGTCGGCCAGGTCATCTTCGGTGCGCGAGCCGTTCCCGACTGCCCGTACTGACCGAACCCGATACCGACGTCAACATCATAGGAGCTACGCCATGAAGACCGCTCTGGCCCTGCGCCACATCGACTTCGAAGACCTCGGCACGCTGGAGCCGCTGCTGCGCGAGCGCGGCTTTGACGTGCGTTATCTCGACCCGACCGTGGACGACCTGACGGCGGTCGATGCCGCATCGACCGATCTTGTCGTCGTCTTGGGCGGTCCCATCGGCGCCTTCGACGAGGCCATCCACCCGTTCCTGGCCGCCGAACTGCGCTTGATCGAGCAGCGCCTGGCCAGCGGCCGGCCGCTGCTGGGCATTTGCCTGGGCGCGCAGTTGATCGCCCGCCTGCTCGGCGCGAACGTGGCCCCCATGGGCTACAAGGAAATCGGTTTCGGCGAGCTGACGCTGACCGACGAGGGCCGGCATTCAGTGCTGGCGCCATTGGCCGGCGTGCCGGTGCTGCACTGGCATGGCGACCGCTTCGACCTGCCCGCCGGCGGCACGCTGCTGGCGAGCACGGCGTCCTGCGCACAACAGGCCTATATGGTCGGCGACACGGTGCTGGGCTTGCAGTTTCACCTGGAAGCCGACGCCGGCCGGATCGAGCGCTGGCTGGTCGGCCACTGTTGCGAGTTGGCCCAAGCCGGCATCGACCCGCGCGAGGTGCGCGAGGACGCCCGACGGCATGGCGCGGCGTTGGCGGAAGCAGCGCGTAGAGCGATCGGCGGCTGGCTGGACCGTCTCCAGATCACGGATCGGTACTGAATGACCGCGCCCGAATCCCATGGGATCCCCGCATTATTGCATCCTGAATCAATGGATACGACCGACCCTTGCCACATGCATTCCGAAATCCTCGGCAATTTCGCGGTAACCCTCCATCCCTGCAGCATCGGCTGCGGCAATCGCATCATCCCGATTCGGATGATCACTCTCACTGGACGGATGTAACCTTGCGAGAGCGGGCCCCATTAACCCAGACGAACCTGTGTCTTGCCCAGGCCCGGCGAGAGGCGCGTGGTGCAGCCGCGAAGCGAGGGGCATAACATGGCGGTCGAGAGGGCCGGCCCCCAAGCTGCGCTGGCGGGTTCCCTCCGGCAGCCGCTTTATGATGACAGGTTCGTGAAGGAGAAATGCTTGCGTATTCCGGTGGTGGTACTGGCGCTGTTCCTGCTGTCCGCCTGCGCCTCCGAGGCGCAACGCAAGGCGAGGTTTTACCAGGCGCTGGACCCGTTCGTCGGCGGGACGGCGGACGATCTGGTGCTGGCCAAGGGTCCGCCAACCAATTCCTTCACCTTGACGACGGGCGGGCGCGTGTTTGAGTACACGCAACGCCAGACCGTCACCAGCGGGGGCGGTTCCTACCCCGTCGGGGGTCCGGTTGTGGTCGCCGATCGCCACGGCGGCGGCTGGGTGTTGCCACCGGTGTATCACCGCATCCCGGTCACCACGGCGGAGTACTACTGCAAGATCCTGGTGCGGATTTCGCCCGCCAATCTCGTCGAAAGCTGGTCGGCGGAAGGCAATGGTTGCTACTGACGGCCAACGGGCGACCGACCTTCCCCCACCATTCCCAGCGGAAAGTGGACCCGCCCGGCAATGGCGGTGATACTTCCTCTACCCCTAACCTTACTAGCAGTGAGAGCCGCACTATGTCCGTCACGCCAGTCCGCACAGACCCCGCCACCGGGTTAAAGATTTTCAACACCCGCGCCGCCAAGGCACACGACAAGATCACCGGGAAAGGCTACGCCATCGTCAATGACGAGGCCCTGAAGGCGCTCCCCGAGGCGCCGCCGGGCGCGGTGTTCAATGCGCAGGAGCAAGCGAAATACCGCGAGTTCAAGGAGTCGCGCACCGGCGCTGCCGACTACATCGCGCTGGAGGGCACCTTCGGCAAATACCTGGAGGACGTGCATTCGGCCGCTCCCGTCCCCAGGGAAGCCCTGACCGACGAGTGCGAAATTCTGGTGGTGGGCGCCGGTTTTGCCGGCCTGATGCTGTGGTACAAGCTGAGTCAGGCGGGCTTCAAGGATGTGCGCTTCTGCGAGAAAGGCGGCGACGTCGGCGGCACCTGGTACTGGAACCGCTACCCGGGCATCGCCTGCGATGTCGAGGCCTACAGTTATCTGCCTCTGCTCGAAGAGACTGGCTACATCCCGACCATGAAGTTTGCCAGTGGCTTCGAGATCATGGAGCACTGCCAGAACATTGCCGAAAAATTCGGTTTCTACGATCACTGTCTGTTCCACACCACCGTCGAAGAAACCCGGTGGGACGATGCAACGGGACGCTGGATCGTCGGCACTGATCGCGGCGACCAGATGAAGGCCAGGTTCCTGATCATCGCCAACGGCATCCTGACGACACCGAAGCTGGCCCGCATCGAGGGCATGGAGACCTTCAAGGGCAAGGCTTTCCACACCTCGCGCTGGGATTACAACGTCGACCTGAAGGACAAGCGGGTGGGCATCATCGGCACCGGCGCCACCGCGGTGCAGGCCATCCCGGAAATCGCCAAGGTCGTGAAGGAGTTGTACGTGTTTCAACGCACGCCTTCCTCCATCGATGTGCGCGATCAGCGGGCGACAACCCCGGAGGAGATCGAAACCTGGAGGAACGAACCGGGCTGGGCGCGCGCCAGGCGCGCACGGTTCGCGAAGATCTCCTCGGGTCGCAGCGCCCTGGCCGCCAACGACGATTACCTGTCGGGCAAGATCGTGGAAGTCAAAGAGAAAAAAGTCCACGCAGAGCCCATCTCGCCCGAAGAACGCCTGCAGAAGCAGCTCGACACCAATTTCCGCATCATGGAACAGATTCGCGCCCGGGTTGACGCCATCGTGAAAGATCCCAAAACGGCGGCGGCGCTGAAACCCTATTACGCCTATGGCTGCAAGCGACCCGCGTTTCACGACGAGTACCTGCCCACGTTCAACAAACCCCACGTCACCCTGGTCGACACCGCGCCGCGCGGCGTCGGCAAGATCAATGAGCGTGGCGTCGTGCACGACGGCGTGGAGTACCCACTCGATGTGCTGGTGTACGCGACGGGGTTTCAGTGGATGGCCACCGCAACCTTCGGCATGATCGTCGGCCGTGAGGGGCTGTCCCTGAAACAGAAGTGGGAACAGGGTGGCACCCGGACTTTCCTCGGCTTGCAGAGCCGGGGCTTTCCCAACCTGTTCGTGATTTCCGGACCCCAGGGCGGCGGCGGCAGCTTCAATTTCACGGATACCATCGAGGATCACGGCGATTACGTTCTGTGGATGCTGAAAGCCATGCGCGAGCAAGGCGCCGACACGGTCGACATCCGGGAAGAGGCGGAAAACCAGTACGCGGCACACTGTCGCGAGGTCGATCTGGCCACCCTGCCGCTGCGCGACTGCATTTCCTACTACAACCACGAGGGCCATGCGGAGCCGGGCGCTCTCGCCTACTACGGCGGCGGTCGATGGCACAAATACCGCGTGCAGGCGCAGGAGACGCTGGCGCCCTACCTGTTTGGAACGGCATCCCAGAGCTGATGGTTCACGGCGGCACTGTGTCATGGAGATTGGGGCCGCTGGCCCCAATCTTTTGCCGGGTCACCCCTGATTCTGGACGTGGATACCGGGAGCCTGCAATCGATCCTGCCGTAACGAGCATTGAGCCATGAGCGATCCTACCGACACCACACCAACATCCTCCGAGCCGCGCACCTACGGCGAGGGCGATGCCTCATTTCAGGCTGCCGGCGGTGTCGAGGGACTCCGTCGGCTGGTCGCGGATTTTTACCGGATGATGGATACCCTGCCGGAAGCCGCCACGATCCGCGCGATGCATCCGTCCGACCTGTCCGGCTCCGCCGACAAGCTGCATCGATTCTTGTGCGGATGGCTGGGTGGTCCCAAGCTGTACCGGGAGAAATACGGGCCCATCCACATACCCTCGGCCCACGCGCACCTGGCGATCGGCGAGCGCGAGCGCGACGCCTGGTTGCTGTGCATGGAGCGCGCTCTGGCGCGGCAAGACTACCCGCAGGCGTTTCGCGATTATCTGTTGCAGGCCCTGTTTCGTCCCGCCGAAGCGAGCAGGCTGGCCGCGGAGCAGGCCGGAACGCAGCACACATCCCATTGATCCGCGCCGCACGACGGCCATGACATTCGCGTATGGACGCAGCCCCGGGCTGGTTCCGGGGCTGCGTTTGTTATGATGTCTCCCATCCGGAACACTCATTGCGCACGGTTTTGGCTGGACCCCGACCCGGCCGACCCGGCTCAACAGGTGCCGATGCTGCCATGGCGCAATCCTTTTCGCGCCGGGGGATCCCATTCGCAATGAAGCCCTTACCCGCACAACGCCAGCTGTTTCTGCTCGCCATCCTGGGATTGGCGTTGTTCGCCGCACCGGCCATGGCGCAGACCGATCTCGATGCCAGTCTGCAGGACTTGCGGCAGCGCTGGGCGGTCGCCAACTACGAAAAGCGGGGATCGCCCCGTATCGCCGCGCTGGACACCCTGGCGCAAAGCGCGGTCCGCCTCACCGCGCTGCACCCCGATCGCGTCGAAGTCTGGATCTGGTCGGGAATCATCCAGGCGACCCTCGCCAGCGCCGGGACCGGCATCAATTCATTGAATGCCGCTACCGCCGCGCGTATCGATCTGGAACGCGCGCTGACACTGGATCCCGAGGCGATGGAAGGTGCCGCCTACACCACCCTGGGTGCGCTTTACTACAAAATGCCGGGCTGGCCAGTGGGCTTTGGCGACCGCAAGAAGGCCGAGGAGCTCCTGCTGCTTGCGCTGACAATCAGCCCCAATGGCATGGACAGCAACTATTTTTACGGTGACTTCCTGCTGGAACAGGGCCAGCGTCGCAAGGCCCGCGAGCACCTGCTGCGTGCGCAGCAGGCGCCACCCCACCCGGGAGACGAGCTGGGCCATGCGGGACGGCAGCGGGACATCGCTAAACTCCTCGCCCGAATTCACGCACAATAATTTGCTCTTACCCGAGGAGTCTCGCGTTGCGGCTGCTGCTGGTGGAAGACGACAGATCGTTGGCGGCCGGTCTCTCGCTGGCCCTGCGCAACAAGGGTTTCGCCGTCAACCATGTGGCGCGCGGCGACCATGCCCTGCTCGCCGTGCGGAGCGATCCGCCGGATCTGATGATCCTCGATCTCGGGCTTCCGGACATGGACGGACTCGAGGTGCTGCGGCAGTTGCGCAGCGACAATCGGGCGATTCCGGTGCTCATCCTTACCGCGCGAGACACCACCAGCGAAAAGATCGCGGGGCTCGACCTGGGTGCCGATGACTATCTCGCCAAACCCTTCGATATCGACGAGCTGGATGCGCGCCTGCGCGCCATGAGCCGGCGCCTGGGCAGCGCCACCGGCAGCATCCTGAGCGCCGGCGATCTCAGCCTGAATCTCGCCACCCGGGAGCTGACCAGAGGCGATCGGCCGATCGAGCTCTCGCGCCGCGAATACGCGCTGCTCCGCGCGTTCATGGAAAATCCCGGCAAGGTGCTCACCCGTGAAGTCCTGGAGGGCAAGCTCTACGCCTGGGGCGAAGAGATCGCCAGCAACGCGCTGGAAGTTCACATCCACCATTTGCGCCGCAAACTGGATTCGGACGCCATCAGGACGGTGCGCGGCATCGGCTACAGCCTGCGCCTGCCATGAAGTCGATCCGCTCCTACCTGGTGATCGCAGTGCTGTCCGCCATCACCCTGACCAGCTTCGTCGCCGCGCTGTACGGCTACCGCGCCAGCGTCGCCGCGGCGCAGACCCTGTTCGACGCGCAGCTCTCCGACACCGCAAGCCTGATCGCCGCGCTGTTGGCCGCGCAGCCGCCCCAGGCCGCACCCGCCGAGAACCGCGGGCTCACGCCGAGCGCCGGACAGGGCGCATTTCAGATCTGGACCGCCGACCAACGGCTTGTCCTGCATTCCGCCGATGCCCCCACCACCGCCATCGCGCCCTTCGAGCCCGGTTTTCACGACCGCAACTTCAACGACCAGCGCTGGCGCGTGCTGGTACGCCATGCCCAGGCCAGTGCCCACTGGATCCTGGTCGCCCAGCGTGCCGACACCCGCTACCTGCTTGCCGACAGCATCGTGATGGAGTCCGTGCTTGCGGTGGTCATCAGCCTGCCGGTGGCGGCGCTGTTGATCTGGATCATCGTCGGCCACGGGTTGCGTCTGCTGGCGCGACTGGCATCGGAGCTGCGCCACAAGCAAGCCGCCGACCTCTCGCCGCTCGACCTCGGCGATCCGCCCGAGGAGCTCGCCGTCATCGTGGCCGCCGTGAACGCGCTGCTGCGTCGTCTGGCGCGTTCCTTCGCGCGGGAGCGACGGCTGACCGCCGATGCCGCCCACGAACTGCGCACCCCCATCGCCGCGTTGAAAATACACCTGCACAATCTCAGCGCGAAACTGCCGCCCGGTGACCCGACGCTGGCCCAGTTGCAGGCGGAGGCGACGCGCCTGGAGCATCTGATCGCGCAAATCCTGCTGCTCTATCGCATGGAACCCGAGCACTACCGGGCCACCATGGAAGTGCTCGATCTCACCGAAATCACGCGGCAGACCGTTGCCAATCGCTACCCGGAGTTCGAACACAAGGATCAGGACGTGCTGTTCGAAGGGCAGAGCCAGCCCATCCTTGGCGATCGCTTCGCGATCACCACGCTAGTGGACAATCTGGTGGCCAACGCCAGTCGCTACACCCCCACCGGCGGGCGGATTGCCGTCGCGACCAGCGCCACCACCGATCGGGTGATGCTCGTGATCAACGATTCCGGTCCCGGCCTGGCGGAAGCGGAACAGGAGCGCGTATTCGATCGTTTCTACCGCATCGGTGGCGACCGCAATCCGGCCTCCGGCAGTGGGCTGGGCCTTTCGATCGTGAAACTGATCGCAGAACTGCACCACGCAACCGTCCGCTTTGGCGCCTCGCCTTTTGGGAACGGGCTGTCGGTCTATGTGGAATTCCCGCTGTCGGAAGAACTGATCAGGTCCGCGCCTGACCCTGCGAGGACCACGGCATGACCACCACGACAAGCCGCCCACCCCTGCCCCCCTTCACCCCGGAAACCGCCGCGCAAAAAGTCCGCATGGCCGAGGATGGCTGGAACAGCCGCGATCCGCAGCGGGTGGCGCTGGCCTACACGCCGGACAGCCGCTGGCGCAATCGCAACGAGTTTTTCCAGGGACGCGCCGAAATCGAGGCCTTCCTGACCCGCAAATGGCAGCACGAACACCAGTACCGGCTGATCAAGGAACTATGGGCGCACGACGCCAACCGCATCGCGGTGCGCTTCGCGTACGAATGGCACGATGCGCACGAAAACTGGTTCCGCTCTTACGGCAACGAGAACTGGGAATTTGACGAACAGGGATTGATGCGAGTGCGCTTTGCCAGCATCAACGATCTGGCGATTCGCGCCGAGGAGCGCAAGTTCCACTGGCCCCAGGGCCGCCGTCCCGACGCGCATCCCGGATTGAGTGCGCTGGGTTTGTGATGCCTCCTTCGCAAGCCCGTTTTGCGCCGGGCTGCGGGCATCCGCGCCACATCCATTAGCCGAGGCGGGCAGACGCCGGTTGCCGCCGGCGCCCTACACTGGCAGACTGGCGCCGCCCGCGGGTGTAGTTCAATGGTAGAACGGGAGCTTCCCAAGCTCTCAGCGTGGGTTCGATTCCCATCACCCGCTCCACTTCTGCTTTTCCACTTTTTTCCAACGGCTTCGGGGCTCCCGGCAAACCGCGCAAGCCTTGCTCAGCCCACGCGGGGGCGCTGCCGAACAAAATCGACTGCGAACCGCACCGCGGCCTCGATCATCCGATCCATGGTTTCCCGTTCGGCGTTGGTGAGATAGTACGCATGATCGGCGTCATGACGGATATAGAGCGCCGGTAACCGGTTCAATGCGACGCAGGCCATATCGGCGATCGCATCGGCGTCGAAATCGGTGCCGGAAGCGGAAAGTTCGTGCGTTGCGTCCAGGACAGCCTTGAACACACTGCGCTCATAGTAATTGTGAACTGCCTCGAACGGCATAATCCCCTGACCTCCCCCGGTTACAGGCTGCATCGGTGTAGTGATGGATTGCGTCGGCGCAGGCGCGAACCAGCCGCGGAATGCCCGCCGTCGGATCCGTCGACGGTCCGGCTACCGTCGCCACCGCAATCGACGGACAACTCAGAGTATTGCGGCGCGGCACCGCCACTCGCGCAGCGGGTCAGTCATGGCGAGCGCGATGCCTCAACATCGCGTCAAGCTTGTCCACCGCTTCGGCCCAGTCGGAATCGTCGGCCAGCGCTTCGAGCAGAAATGCCCGCTGCGCGGGCTGCCAGAAGGGCGCCTCGGCGAGGGTAAGCGCGGGGTCGAGAGGCCGGTGCTGGTCGATGAAAGCCGCGATGGCATCCGCGTCATGGGCCAAACCCAGTTGCGCAAACAGCGCGTTCAGATCATGTCCTGTCGTATCCATCGCCTGCTCCCGTGGTCAGTTGGCGGCCAGTTCCCAGAGCTCCTGATCGAACTCGACATCGTGTTGGGTACGGCGGGCAAGGCCGTCGCGTTCGAGTTTCAACAGGTGCGCCCAGAGGGAAAAACGCGCGTAGAAAAATACTTTCGGATCCACATC
>JBFWOQ010000054.1:0-12064 GCA_050250395.1 Porticoccaceae bacterium | reverse complement strand
AGGTCACGACGCTGACGGTCGATGCCCTGGGCCATGTCTTGACGGAATCCATCACCAGCGTCATCCCGGCGAACGCCGGGACCCAGTTAGAAGACCACACCCGCAGCACCGAATACGAATACGCCCACCCGTTGTACTTCCGCACCCGCACCACGCAGCGGGGTGGGGCGGGTGGGGATCGGGTGACCGAGGTCGTGCCGGATAACGCCGGTAATCCGGTGAGCACGACCGATCCGCTCGGCCGGGTGACCACGCGAACCTTCGATGCCTTCGAGCGGGTGACGCGGATCGAGGAACCGGGGCGCACGACGGAACTCACCTACGACGCGAACGGCAATAAGTTGAGCGAGACGGTGAGCGGTACCGACAGCCCGGCGCGCACGCGGCGCTTTGTTTACGACGCGGCGAACCGCAACACGGCGTTGACCGATGGCGCGGGCCAGGTCAGCCACAGCGCTTACTTCCCGAATGGCGAGATCGAGCGCCGCACCGATGCCCGTGGGGGTAGCGTGCGTTTTGTTCTGGACGCGGCCAACCGGGTGATCGAGAGCCGCGGACCGCGGCCGGAGCAGGTGAGCACGGCCAGCTACGATGGGGTCGGCAACCGTATCGCCGAGCGCCTGGTCAATGGCCGGACCCTCACCCACCGCTACGATCCACTGCATCGCCTGCAATCGAGCCGGGATAGCCTGGGCGAGTTCCTGCGCCGGAGTTATGACGCCGACGGCAACCTGCTCAGCGAGACCGACGCCCTGGGCGCCACCACCAGCTACACGGTCAACGCACTGAACCAGCGCACGGCAGCGGCCGCGCCGGAAGGCCGCGACCAGGGCTGGACCTACAGCGTCCACGACGAAGTCCTCTCCGAGACCAGTCCCACGGGTGCGATCACCACGCACCGCTACGATGCCTTCGGCCAGCGCATCGAGACCGTGCTGCCGGCGGGATCGGGCGCGGAGCAGCCGCGGCGCTGGACCTATGACCTGGCCGGCAACGTCAAGACCCAGACCGACAGCAAGGGCATCATTGCGAGCTTCGACTACGACACGCTGAACCGCCGCATCCGCGCGCAGATCGCGGCCGACGATAACGGCCAGGCCGAGACCTGGAGCTATGACGCCCGCGACAATGCGATCAGCCACCGCGATCGTGCCGGCATCGAGGAGCGCTTTAGCTACGACGGCGAAGACCGGCGATTGACACGCACCCGCGCCGGCAGCCTGCGCGAGAGCAACAGCTACGATCCGAATGGCAATCTGCTCACGCAAACGGACGCGAACGGCAATACCACGCGCTTCACCTACGATGCCGCCAACCAGCGCACCAGCCGCAGTATCACCGGCCCCGGCGGCCCCGAGACCGAGACCTGGACCTACACCGCCAGCAACCAGATCCAAAGTCATACCGATGCCGAAGGCCAGCGCAGCAGCTTCGCCTATGATCTGCGCGAGCGGGTGATCGAAGAGACCAACCCCGAGAACGAGACCCGGCGCTACCAATACGACGGCAACGGCAACCGCACATCGATCACCCTGCCCAACGGCGCAATCTGGACCCAGGGCTTCGATGCGGCCAATCGCTTGACTGAGGTCGCGAGCCCCGAGGGCCACGTCACCCGCTACGCCTACCACCCGGACGACCAGCTCGCCCGCATCACCGATGGCAATGGCCACAGCGTGCAGTTGCAGTCCGACGCACTGGCCCGCATCCGCGAGCGGGTCTATCCCGGTGGTGCGGCCTTCACCACGCAATACGATGGCGAGGGCAATGCCGTACAAGACAGCCGCCCAGACAGCAGCATCAACCGCCAGTTCGATCCACTGAACCGCGTCAAGACCGCAAGCTACACCGCACTCGCCGGCAACGCCGCCAGCATCCACACCAACTACGACCCGAACGGCAACCCGACCGCCGTGCTGCTCGATCAAGACAGCCGCAACCTGGCCATCCACCGCAGCTACGACGATCAGAACCGACTTGAGCGCGAAGAAACCGATGCAACCGCACTGCCAACCATAGCGAACGTCACCCCGGCCGTCATCCCGGCGGCTCTCAACAGCGAAGCTGGTCAAGCCGGGACCCAGTTAAAAACAACGGCGCGCAGCGCCACAACACCAAACCCATCATCAACTTCAACTTCAACTTCAACTTCAACCTCCACATCCTCCATCCCCCAACCCTACACCCACACCCAACGCTACGCCCTCGACGGCAACGGCAACCGCGTCACGGTGACCGATGCCGCCAACACCACCACGCAACAAACCTTCGACGCCCAGAACCGTCTGCTCACCAGCACCACGGTGGGCGAGGGCAGCACGACCACCCGTTGGAACAAGAACGGCACGCTGCAATCGATCGATCATGGCAATGGCAGCACCACCCGTTACCAGTACGACCGCGCGCAACGCATCCAGGAAATCACCCACACCCAGAACGGTGCCACCACGCTTGCGTTCAGCTACGACTACGATCAAAACGGCAACCGCAGCCAGGAAACCCGCACGCAATCCGCGATCAATGGCCAGGCCGGCAGCATCACCACAACCACCTACGCCTACGATCGCGACGACCGATTGATCCAGACCACGGTCAGCCATCAACCCAGCGACACCAGTACCCCGGACGAACGCAGCGACTGGACCCTGGACGCGGTCGGCAATCGCCTGACCGAAACCGTCACGCGGCTACCGGACAACACGACGACCAGCAGCAAACAGTACATCTACAGCGACCGCGATCAGTTGTTGACGATGACCGACACGGTCAACCAGCTCACGGTCGAATACAGCTACGACCAAAACGGCAACCGCGTGAGCCGCACCGTCACCCGGCAAGGCCAGCCCCCGGAAACCACCACCTACACCTTCGACGCCAGGGACCGCCTGACCGGCGTACAACCGAACGCCCCCAACACCGCCAACGCCCCGAGCATCGCCTACCAATACGACGCCGATGGCCGCCGCATCGAACGCATCACGTTCCCCGCCACCGGCCAAAACCCGGCCGCGACCCTGTATCTCTACAACGGCAGCAGCCTGCTGCACGAAGCGATCCCCGACGGCGCCGCCAGCAGCGCGAACGCGACCGGCCTGCGTCTAACCGACACCTACCGCAGCAGCGCCAAACTCGACCGCCACCTGGCCTTCGATCTGGCCGGCAACGCCACGATCCGCTTCTACCAGTTGGACGCCCTCGACACCCCGGTCGCCATGACCGACGCGAACGGCAACACCGTCACAAGAACCACCTTCGACGCCTGGGGCAACATCGAACAACAAATCGCCAACGGCACAGTCCAAACCCCCTGGCAGTTACCCAACTACAACCCGGATACCACCGGCCAAGCCGCGTTACTCACCAACGACGGCCAAGTCATCGGCTTCACCGGCTACCAAAAAGACAGCGACACCGGCCTCTACTACGCCGGTGCCAGGTGGTACGACCCGTTGGTGGGTAACTTCAACGCGATGGACCCGGCGTCTGGCGTCACCAACACGCCGATCACATTCAATACCTACCTTTACGCATTGGCCAACCCGACGATCCATGCCGATCCGAGCGGACGGTGTGAGATCGGTCTTTGTGGCTATCTGTTTGGCATTGCCGAAGCCCCAACCGAAGAACTAAAAGCCCAGTACGCAAGGAGTTTGCTCAACACCAGTCCGGGCTTGGGTCGAACAGCGGGTGTCGCAATCGAAGTGGGCGAGACAGCAGCGGCGCCAGTTCGATTGGCGATGGATGCTGGCGGAGCACTCGCGGGCGACGCAGAGGCCCAGTCCCGAATCGGCAACCGCGCCATCGCGCTCGCCAGACAGGCGAAAGCAAATCTCGATTTGAATGCGAAGCTATCGTTACTCGGACCAGTGGGCCAGCCACTTGGTGCGGCGGCCCAGTTTGCCGGTAACATTATCAATCATGCACAAGAGCTTCGAAATGCCGTCAACGACGGCGATTTCGTGGGCCAGGGACAAGCTGGCACGAAGCTCGCATTGGATGCTGCGCAAGTGGCGAGCTTGGCTTTTGCTGTGGAATCAAGTGCGGTTCGGGCGGGTAGTCAGGCACCCGTTCGCTTCAACGACATCGATGGGGAGTTTGGGGCGGTCAGCCCTCCAACCGCATTGAGTAATGGTGCTGAAGCCAGCGCGACCAGTCGGATTATTGAAATGCCGGCTGGTGAAAAAGGACTTTCCACCCAAGTAATCACGGATCCAGCGCGATTGCTGACAGGCAGTAATACTGGCTTTAGGCCACCGCACTTGGAAGGATCACTAATTACGTCAGATGAACTGCCTGTAGGGTTCCAATTTCTGCAGGCAGTTAGCCATAACCAGAGAAGTCCAGGAGCGTTTGGTACTCGCGTAAACATTCCTACAGAACAATTTGTTCGTGAAAATCTAGCAGTAATTCCAGAGTTCAAACCTACTCTTTCCGGTGTTCGTGTGGTGGAGGTTATAAGGCCAGTTCGCGCACAATTCAGTACAATTGGACCACAGTTTTCCAAGGGTTTAGGAAGAGAAGTGCCTGGAGGCGAGCCTCAAATCCAAATAATTGACTATGATCCGAATGTCCCATTTGTGAAATTTATAGGAGAAGAGATTCCTTTGAATTAATGACTTGGTTAATAATTTGCCAGGTGACTAAGTCTGGTTGTTCATTTTTAGCGTATTGGTAACGAATCTCACTTGATATATGGAGCCGACTCACGGCTTGAGTATCACGTGTCCAGATCGCCTTCCACAATTCTCCGGCCGCTTTACGTTCATCGGAGTGAGTGTTAGCGTAGTTCCTGTCGAAGGGTTGCCTGAACCTCGTCGCTAATCAGGATTCTTGTTAATCTATTCTATGTCTGACGGAATTATTTATGGACAGAAAACTATTAGAAATACAGCAAGACGCCAACAAAACTACCATTTGTTGGGAAAATTTTGGAGAGCACGTTATTATTCAATATGAGGGTCCGGTGATAGCTGAGCCGTTCTACGATGATGGCGTCATAGTCATTGAACCGTACCGATCAGAGCCGTACCACTCGGCGGCCGATAATGCTGTTATACTAAATACGGATGGCAGTTTAAGGCAAAGAATTGAGAATCCATTAAAACATGTTGGTGCAATTTGTTTTAAGGATATTTATTATGAAGATGGTATTGCAAAATTAATAATTGCCGTTCGTGCCTATATGGATTTTGGTTGTTTTGTTGATAGACAAGGAAAAATTATTGAGGTACGAGAGACGCGTTAGAGGAAGGAAACCTCACCCCAAGGAAGGACCACCGCAATGCCCGACACCGACGATTTCATCCATCTTCATGCCACTGATCAGACCATCGCGCTGGATTTTGCCTGGACGCTCAGCCGGCGTTGTGTGGACGGCGACGCAACCGTGCTCGATTATCAGGACGCCGGCTGCCGTTGCCGCATTCGGATCGACCGGCAGGCCTTGGCGCAAGAAAACGAGCTGGCGCAACCAGGGGAACTGGCGCAAGCAAGCACGATGCAGTTCCGAGTACGACGTGAGTGGTTGCAGGTGCTGTCCGGCGCCCCCAGCCCCGACCGCCTCGACGCGATCATCGCCCGCATCAATCGCGTGCTGCGCTGGCCGGCGTGAACGCGGCAGGCCGCAAACGCGCCGCCCTGCGCCCGTGTTCGGCGTCGGACGATGCGTCGAGCGTATTGGAAGTAGGGTGGATAAGCCTGCGCATCCACCATGCACGCCATGCCATGCTGTCTCGACAGCGACCGTTCTCGACCACAACCGAGTTGATGCGATGCCGATGCGCGTTACCGCAAAGCAATCATGATATTCCGATGCCAGGTTCGGGAAGTTTCTTGCCGATTCGAGAGGAAGGCGATGCCGCAAGCCGCAGCCAGCAGCACCGTATGCGATCGATCGATGCGCGGTCACGCGCCACATCGACGAGGGCGGCGGCCGTGCGTTCGGCACAGTCCGCAGAGCCGGCGCCCTCCGTGGGTGGACAGCAAAGCAGAGCATTCTTCGATCACCCCCGCGTGGCGCAACCGTCCCTGGTGCGGCGGCCCAGCCGCGCCCCAGGTCGAGTGTGCCGCGATACGTGCTTCCGATCACCACCGCGTTGTCTTCGAACCGTCCCTGGTGCAGCGGTCCAGCCGCGCCCGAGGTCGGGTGTGCGGCGATGCGTGCTTCCGATTACCGGCGCGTGGTTTTCGAACCGTCCCTGGTGCAGCGGTCCAGCCGCGCATCCCTGCGCGTCGTTCAGCACAGCACGACATGCGCTTCAACGCATGTCGAAAGCGCTGTGCTTCACCCCTGCCGGGCGTTCAGCACGGCGCGACATGCGCTTCAACGCATGTCGCAAGCGCCGTGCTTCACCCCTGCGCGTCGTTCGGGCGTGCACGCGCTGCCTGGGGGCAGCGCGTAAGCGCACGCCCTCCGTGGGTGGAGAGCAGAGCAGAGCTTTCTTCGATCACCCCCGCGTGGCGCAACCGTCCCTGGTGCGGCGGTCCAGCCGCGCATCCCTGCGCGTCGTTCGGTCGTGCACGCGCTGCCTGGGGGCAGCGCGTAAGCGCACGCCCTCACCCAATCAAGAATCGCGCCGAGGCGTTCGTCGATGCGCGCGGGATCGAGGAGAATTATGCCTATGACGATCGCGGGCATTTGATCGAGCGGCGCCGGGCTGGGGCGATCGAGTCGTTTGCCTATGACGGCCGCGGCGACCGGGTGCGGCAGACCGACTTCAATGGCGGGGTATGGGCGTTTGGCTTCGATGGGTTTGGCTATCCGGCCAGCCAGAGCAACCCGCTGGGCGAGACGGCACGATCCTTGTACGACGCGCGCGGTCGTTTGCAGAGCGAGACCGATGCCAATGGCAATACCACGACGCACGCCTACGATGGTTCGGACCGGCGGGTGCAAAGCACCCTGCTCGGTACCGGCGGGGGTACCCGGCAGACCGCCTATGCCGATGCCGGGCGCAGCCAGACCGCGACCGATGAGGCAGGCCAGGTCACGGTGTCGCGCTTTGATCCGTTGGGGCGGCTGTTGTCGGTGACCAACGCGCTGGGCGCGACCCGCAGTCTGCACTACGACGGCAATGGCAACAAGGTCGAGGAAACGGACTTCCGCGGCAATGCCACGCGCTTCGTGTACGACGATGCGAACCGTCTGGTGACTACCACCGCGCCCTTGGGCAAGGTCACCACGCTGACGGTCGATGCCCTGGGTCATGTGTTGACGGAAACCATCACCAGCGTCATCCCGGCGAAAGCCGGGACCCAGTTAGAAGACCACACCCGCAGCACCGCGTACGAATACGCCCACCCGTTGTACTTCCGCACCCGCACCACGCAGCGGGGCGGGGCGGATGGGGATCGGGTGACCGAGGTCGCGCCGGATAACGCCGGTAATCCGGTGACCACGACCGATGCGCTCGGCCGGGTGACGACGCGGAGCTTCGATGCCTTCGAGCGGGTGACGCTGATCGAGGAACCAGGGCGCACGACCGCGCTTGTCTACGACGCCAATGGCAACAAGTTGACTGAGACGGTGAGCGGTACCGACAGCCCGGCGCGCACGCGGCGCTTTGTTTACGACGCGGCGAACCGCAACACCGCGTTCACCGATGGCGCGGGCCAGGTCAGCCACAGCGCTTACTTCCCGAATGGCGAAGTGCGCACTCGCACCGATGCCCGTGGGGGTACGGTGCGGTTTAGCCTGGACGCGGCCAACCGGGTGATCGAGACCCGCGGACCGCGGCCGGAGCAGGTCGCCACGGCGAGCTACGATGGGGTCGGCAACCGCATCGCCGAGCGTCTGGTCAATGGCCGGACCCTCACCCACCGCTACGATCCGCTGCATCGCCTGCAATCGAGCCGGGATAGCCTGGGCGAGTTCCTGCGCCGCAGTTATGACGCCGATGGCAACCTCGCCTCAGCAACCGACGCGCTCGGCGCCACCACCAGCTACACCGTCAACGATCTCAACCAGCGTACGGCCGCGGCCGCGCCGGAAGGCCGCAATCAGGCCTGGACCTACAGCGTCCACGACGAAGTCCTCTCCGAGACCAGCCCCACGGGCGCGATCACCACGCACCGCTACGACGCCTTCGGCCAGCGCATCGAGACCGTGCTGCCGGCGGGATCGGGCGCGGACCAGCCGCGGCGCTGGAGCTATGACCTGGCCGGCAATGTCACGACCCAGACCGACAGCAAGGGTGTCGTTGCGAGCTTCGACTACGACGCGCTGAACCGCCGCATCCGCGCGCAGATCGCGGCCGACGACAGCGGCCAGGCCGAGACCTGGACCTATGACGCCCGCGACAATGCGATAAGCCACCGCGATCGTGCCGGCATCGAAGAGACCTTCCGCTACGACGGCGAGGACCGGCGATTGACGCGCACCCGCGCCGGCAGCCTGCGCGAGAGCAACAGCTATGATCCGAACGGCAACCTGCTCACGCAAACCGACGCCAACGGCAACACCAGCACCTTCGCCTACGATGCCGCCAACCAGCGCAGCAGCCGCAGCGTCCCCGGTCCCAGCGGCCCCGAGACCGAGACCTGGACCTACACCGCCAGCAACCAGATCGAAAGCCATACCGACGCCGAAGGCCAGCGCAGCACGTTTGCCTACGACCCGCGCGAGCGGGTGATCGAAGAGGTGAACGCCGAGAACGAGACCCGGCACTACCAATACGACGGCAATGGCAACCGCACAACCATCACCCTGCCCAATGGCGAAACCTGGACCCAGGGCTTCGATAGCGCCAATCGTCTGACCCGGATCGCGAGCCCCGAGGGCCACGTCACCCGCTACACCTACCACCCCGACGACCAGCTCGCCCGCATCACCGATGGCAATGGCCACAGCGTGCAGTTGCAGTCCGACGCACTGGCGCGCATCCGCGAGCGGGTCTATCCCGGTGGTGCCGCCTTCACCACGCAATACGATGGCGAGGGCAATGCCGTACAGGACAGCCGCCCAGACAGCAGCATCCACCGCCAGTTCGATCCACTGAACCGGGTCAAGAGCGCAAGCTACACCGCCATCGCCGGCAACGCCGCCAGCGTAGCCACAACCTACGACCCAAACGGCAACCCGACCACCGTGGTGCTGGACCAAGACAGCCGCCAACTCCGCATCCTGCGCAGCTACGACGATCAGAACCGACTGGAGCGCGAAGAAACCGATGCAACCGCACTGCCAACCATAGCGAACGTCACCCCGGCCGTCATCCCGGCGAACGCCGGGACCCAGTTAAACACCCCGGCGCGCAGCGCCACAAACCCATCATCAAATTCAACCTCAACTTCAACCTCAACCTCAACCCCCACATCCGCCATCCCCCAACCCTACACCCACACCCAACGCTACGCCCTCGACGGCAACGGCAACCGCGTCACGGTGACCGACGCCGCCAACACCACCACGCAACAAACCTTCGACGCCCAGAACCGCCTGCTCTCCAGCACCACGGCGGGCGAGGGCAGCAGCACCCACCGTTGGAACAAGAACGGCACGCTGCAATCGATCGATCATGGCAATGGCAGCACCACCCGCTACCAGTACGACCGCGCACAACGCATCCAGGAAATCACCCACACCCAGAACGGCGCCACCACGCTTGCCTTCGTCTACACCTACGACCGCAATGGCAACCGAATTGGCGAAGTCAAAACGCAATCCGCCATCAACGGCCAGGCCGGCAGCATCACCACAACCACCTACGCCTATGACCGCGACGACCGATTGATCAGCACCACGGTCAGCCATCAGCCCAGCGACACCAGTACCCCGGACGAACGCAGCGACTGGACCCTGGACGCGGTCGGCAATCGTCTGACCGAAACCGTCACGCGGCTAGCGGACAACACCACCACCAGCAGCAAGCAGTACGTCTACAGCGACCGCGATCAGTTGCTGACGATGACCGACACGGTCAACCAGCTCACGGTCGCCTACAGCTACGACCAAAACGGCAACCGCACCCAACGCACCGTCACCCGGCAAGGCCAGCCCCCCGAAACCACCACCTACACCTTCGACGCCAGGGACCGCCTGACCGGCGTACAACCGAACGCCCCCAACACCGCCAACGCCCCGACCATCGCCTACCAATACGACGCCGACGGCCGCCGCATCGAACGCATCGCGTTTCCCGCCACCGGCCAAAACCCGGCCGTGACCCTGTATCTCTACAACGGCAGCAGCCTGCTGCACGAAGCCATCCCCGACGCCAGCGCAACGAGCCCCAACAGCGCCGGCCTGCGCCTAACCGACACCTACCGAACCAGCGTCAAACTCGACCGCCACCTCGCCTTCGATCTGGCCGGAAACGCGAGCGTCCGCTTCTACCAACTCGACGCCCTCGACACCCCGGTCGCCATGACCGACGCCGCCGGCAACACCGTCACAAGAACCACCTTCGACGCCTGGGGCAACATCGAACAACAGATAGCGGGCGGCGTAACCCAAACCCCCTGGCAACTCCCCAACTACAACCCCGACCAGACCGGCCAAGCCGCCCTGCTATCGAGCGACGGCCAAGTCATCGGCTTCACCGGCTACCAAAAAGACAGCGACACCGGCCTCTACTACGCCGGTGCCAGGTGGTACGACCCGTTGGTGGGTAACTTCAACGGCATGGATCCGGCGCAGGGCCGCACCGAGACACCGGTATCGTTCCATCGTTATCTGTACGCCAACGGCAATCCGCTGTTCTTTGTCGATCTGACCGGTATGGAGTCGATGTCGGCGGAAGAAGTCGCAATGCAGCTGCAGCTGTTAGCACAGGCTCAGTCCGCCTTCGATGGCTTGTCACCTTCACTGCGTTTTGAGCTTACGTCCGGTTTGCTGGATCTAGACACCGGCAGACCATCGGTGAAGAGGATTTCAGCGGATTCTCCCCCGGGCTCATTCGAGAAGGCGTTTGCACAGGCGATATTCCGGCCGGTTGCCGCAAGCTTCCGGGTGGTGCCGCGCATCAATCTGGCGGTCGGTGCTATCGATCTGGCGGTGGCGGTGCAACGAGGCGACAAACGCGGTGCGGCGGTCGCCACCCTGGAAACCGCGCTGCCCTTCGTTGCCGGCAAGGCACTCGGGCCGAGCGTCGAGGCCAGCGGCCTAGCGCAGGGTGCGCGAAGTGAGGCGGCGGCGTTGGAGAGCTCGTTTTCGTCGACTTCGCGAACAAGCCAAACAGCAGGCAGAACCGCCCCTGGAACTTCGCCAAATGTACCGCGGATTGAAGATCGAATTGCGCAACTCTCAGCGCAGGACCAAGCTACCATCAAAGCGGTAAGTTCGTTTCAAACGAATGGGGTTACAAGGATGGAGGCGGATGTGTTCCTATCGACCACGCCAGAGGGACAAGCATTTTTACGGTTGGCGAAGACATCTGCAGACCGCAGTCTTGCTCCCGGACAGGTTGTAGATATGTCAAAACTGCGTGAGCGCGCAATTGATCAAATTCGCTCAGGATCCAACTTACCAGCGCTAAAAAACATAACTTCACCAATTGTAAAAGTAGTACCAACCGGCGGTGAGGTAAGTTCTTTCACGCCATTTTTTACCACACAAAGCGAACTTAACAGAGCGATTTTAAGTGGACGCCGACTAGCTGATTTCTTTGGTCTACCAACCACCCAAAATGCAAACAGGTTCGGAGTCTTTTCTATTCAACCTAAGGGGGTGGCTACGGTATTCGAATCTGAAGTGGCGCCAACTACCGAGCTCGGTGGTCAATTTACAACTCGGGGTGGAGGAGTGCAGTTGATTGTGCCGGACCGCAGCCAGTTTAATCCAGCCGTATTTCAAGAAGTCATTGACGATAACTTGTGAGGATTTGAAATGATGGATTTGCGTAGAATCCGTGAAGCATCCCTTGACCTGGAGAGAGCCTTGAATATGTTTGCGCATATTCCAAAAATTAAATCGCTCGACGGTCCTCAAATAAGGCAGTTGATACGCATGGGGATAGACGAAAGAATTGACGTGAAGTATGATGGACCATTTCCATGGACCTATGGCTTTGCAGATGGGTGGTATACAGATTACCCAGAATTTGAGTCGGCGATTACAAAATTTCAG
>JBFWOQ010000053.1:0-12538 GCA_050250395.1 Porticoccaceae bacterium | reverse complement strand
GGCCAATCTTTCTCGCCCTGATCTACATTCAGGTCGTCTCCGTAATCGTTGCATTTCGGCCTCGCTTGCATCTCGTCTGGGGCTATCTGCAAATTGGCTTCCACCTCGGGACCTGGCTACTGATGGAAATCATTTTCAATGAACATATCCTGTTACTGCTAATTCTCTTGGTGCTTTCTCCGCAGAGACCCGCGTTTCGGCGATTTTCCGAATTCCTGGAAGATCTGCCCTTCCTGGGCAGGGTATGGAGTAGACCCCGAACACTGCGGGAATTGGCTCCGCAGCCATGAACGGGAATAAGCACCGGCTGGTAGTAATTTACGACGGCGATTGCCCCTTCTGCAGCCGCTATGTGCGCCTTGCCCGGCTTCGCGACTCATTCGATATCGAACTCGTGGATGCGCGCGCGCGTCAAGATGTAGTGGCGGAACTGCGGTCTTCGGGCTACGACCTTGACGCCGGTATGGTCGTCCGGCTCGAAGGGAAAACGTACCATGGCGCCGACGCAATGTGGCTGTTGAGTACGCTGTCGTCGAAATCCGGCCTGTGGAACCGTGTGCTGGCAGCGATGTTTCGCAACCGGCGCCTCGCCGGAATCCTGTATCCGGTACTTCGCGCTGGCCGGAACCTGACGCTCCGCTTGCTGGGCAGGAAGCCGCTGCATTGACCGACGCCCGTCGCGCAGGTCAGCGCGAGCCGGATAAGCGATAGCGCATCCGGCGTTTTCCCAGAGCGAACCACCCCGCAACCTTTTGGTGGATGCGCCTGCGGCTTATCCACCCTACGGCAACGACGCCCACGTCACCATGGGCGCGATGCCGTGCGCTTCATTCGCTTCCGGTCATGCCGGTGGATGCGCCTGCGGCTTATCCACCCTACGCCTCAATTTCAGCGCAGTTGTAGGCCGGATAAGCGCAGCGCATCCGGCGTGTCCCCGAGGCGAACCACCCCGCAACCTTTTGGTGGATGCGCCTGCCGCTAGTGGGTGAATAGGGCAAATAAGGGATGCGCTGGCCTAGGGGAAGTTTGGGAAAAGGGTGTCGAAATCTCTCGCGCCATGGAGTATCCGTACGATCAACACGTCGGCCGCCCGCGACCGGAAGAAGATGCGGTAGCGCCCGTGCGGGCAGGAGCGAAGATTCTCTCCGAGCTCCGGATGCGTCGGATAGCCCAATGGCGCATTGGCAATCCGTTCGCAGTGTTCACGGATCGACTGGACAAATGCCAGTGCAAGGGAAGGGTTGTCGGCGGCAATGTAATCGCCGATTTCTTCCAGATCGAGTTCCGCCTGGACCGTGAACCGGACCTGTTTCACCCCCGCTTCGCCAGCCCGGTGTATTTGCCTTCGAGTCGCGCCAGGACCTCGTCGGCGGATTTGCCCTCACCGCTGGCAAGGCCCGTGCGAATTTCTTCGCGCAAGGTTTCAAGGGCCACGATACGCCGCTGTTCGACATCTTCCAGCAGTCGCAAGGCATCGCGAACGACTTCCGAGGCACTGGTGTAACGACCTTCAGCGACCTGATTTTTGATGAACCGCTCGAAGTGTTCACCGATGGCGTAACTGGACGGCATTGGGTGGTTCCTCAAGTTGCATCCATGGCGGGATGTTATCAAAGATTGATAAGTTTCCCCAAAGCGAACCACCGCGCAACCTACGCCTGAATTTCAGCTCAGTTGTAGGCCGGATAAGCGCAGCGCATCCGGCGTTTCCCCGAGGCGAACCACTGTGCAGCCTTTTGGTGGATGCGCCTGCGGCTTATCCACCCTACAAGGTGGCGCGCCGTTGTGGGTTGTAGGCCGGATAAGCGCAGCGCATCCGGCGTGTCCCCAAAGCGAACCACCCCGCAACCTTTTGGTGGATGCGCCTCGGCTTATCCACCCTACGGCAACGGCGCTCGCGGCACCGTGGGTGCGATGCCGTACGTTCTGGTACCCTTCCTCGAAGGACGCTATCCACGGAGGGATACATGAGCCGATACCGCCGCCTCCGGGTGCCGGGCGGCTGCTACTTCTTCACCCTGGTCACCAGCAACAGGGCACCGATTTTCCGGGGGGCCGCCGAGGTCGGGGCATTGCGCGCCGCGCTGCGGCGGACAATGCACGCCCGGCCGTTCCGCATCCACGCCATGGTGGTGCTGCCCGACCATCTGCACTGCATCTGGCAATTGCCGCCGGGAGATGCCGATTTTTCCGGCCGCTGGCGGGCAATCAAGAAATCCGTCTCCCGGCAACTCCTGCATCCCCGCCAAACACCGGCCACCCTCTGGCAACCGCGCTTCTGGGAACATCTGCTGCGCGACGAAGACGATTGGCGCCGGCATCTGGATTACATCCACTACAACCCGGTGAAGCACGGTTTGGCGGCGAGCCCTTGGGCCTGGCCCTGGTCGTCGTTCCGTCGTTGCGTCGCCCGTGGCTGGTACGAGCCCGATTGGGGCGCCAGCGAACCCGATGCCATCGCCGGCATGAGCCTGGAATGAGGGCTGGATCTCGATGATCGGTGGATGCGCCTGCGGCTTATCCACCCTACGCCTGGCGTCACCGCCGTCTTCGTAGGCCGGATAAGCGCAGCGCATCCGGCGTGTCCCCGAGGCGAACGACCGCGCGGCCTTATTGGTGGATGCGCCTTCGGCTTATCCACCCTACGCCTGGCGTCATCGCCGTCTTCGTAGGCCGGATAAGCGCAGCGCATCCGGCGTGTCCCCGAGGCGAACGACCGCGCGACCTGATTGGTGGATGCGCCTGCGGCTTATCCACCCTACGCCTGGCGTCATCGCCGTCTTCGTAGGCCGGATAAGCGCAGCGCATCCGGCGTGTCCCCGAGGCGAACGACCGCGCGGCCTTTTTGGTGGATGCGCCTTCGGCTTATCCACCCTACGCCTGGCGTCATCGCCGTCTTCGTAGGCCGGATAAGCGCAGCGCATCCGGCGTGTCCCCGAGGCGAACGACCGCGCGACCTTATTGGTGGATGCGCCTGCGGCTTATCCACCCTACGCCTGGCGTCATCGCCGTCTTCGTAGGCCGGATAAGCGCAGCGCATCCGGCGTGTCCCCGAGGCGAACGACCGCGCGGCCTTATTGGTGGATGCGCCTTCGGCTTATCCACCCTACGCCTGGCGTCACTGCCGTCCTTGTAGGCCGGATAAGCGCAGCGCATCCGGCGTTTCCCCGAGGCGAACGACCGCGCGACCTTTTGGTGGATGCGCCTGCGGCTTATCCACCCTACGCCCAGCACCACCGCCGTCTTCGGCGTCATGCCGCCTCAAAACCCCGTAAACAGGGGCTTGCGCGGCGGTAGCTGATCCGGCGCCGACAGGTTGTCGCCCCAGCGCAGCACATAACCGCCCGGCGCATCCGCCGCGAGCTGGTGCATTCCCTGGGTGAGGATCACCGCCTCGCCGGGCGCGACCGGGCCGCCATCGATGCGCGCCACGCCCGTCGCCTCCAGGGTGTAGGTGCCCGCGATCGACACCTCGAACCCCGCCGGCTCCGCGGCCGATTCGATCTCCACCCGCTTGCCGGCCACATAGAGCGGCCCCCAGTGGTGCACATAGTTGTCGCGCAGCACGGCAAGATCCTCCGGCAGCAGGTCGTAGGCCGGAGGGATGTACCGCTGGCGCAGGTCATCCGGCAGGGCAATGTTCAGCTGCGTGTTATTGGCGACGATGAACACCGGCTGCTCGCGGCGCAGGATCTCGGCGAACACCGGCCGACCCCGCGCGTGGTAACCCTCCATCCCCCAGGTGCTCATGAAAAGCCCCGCCTGCGGGAAGGTCGAGACCATGGCGCAGCGATCGATATAGGCCACCGGCTCTGGAAAGAGCCGATGCACCACATCGAGCACCTGCCGCTGCACATGCAGATTCTTCTGGAAAGGGATGGCAAACCCGGCATAGAGAATCAGTGCAACTGCCGCCGCCGCTGCGCACCGATTGGCCAGGCGCCCGACCCGCCCCAGCCGCTGCTCCAGATACTCCCAGCCGAGCCCGGCAAGCAACGCCGGCCCCGCCAGCGCGAAACCCCAGTAGTAGGGGAAGGCGTTGCGGTAGAACAGAAAAGTGAGCGCCGGCAGCAACAGCGCCAGCAGCCGCAGTGCGTTGGCGCGGCTCAATAGCCCGGGCCAGAGCGCATACCGCACCGCCAGCACCAGCCCCCCCGCCACAAAGGCCCAGAACAGCGCATCGGTGCGCAGGCTGTCGGCGAAATAGCTCCAGCGGGGAAAAAACCCCTGCGATCCTATCGTCTTGCCGTAGGCGCGGGTCGCCATATCAGCGGCATCCGTGGCGCTGCCGAGGCTGTACCTGTGAACCAGATACAGGGCCCCGAAGGTGACCGCCGTGGCCGCCAGCGCCACCACCCCCTGGCGAATCCGCAAGGCCCGCTCGCGGATTTCCGCCAGGCCGACCAGGTACAGCAGACCGACCACGGGCGCGTAGAGCGCCGACTTGATGGTGATCAGCAGGGCAAGCCCAGCGGCCACCCCGGCCACCAGCGGTGCCCCATGGCCCCGGCCAACAGCCAACACCCGCTCGACGCACAGCACCAACAGCAAGGTGGCGATGGGGTCGGCCCGGAAATCCGCGCCCAGCAGCAGCACATTGCGCACCGAGAAATACAACAGCACCGCAAACAGGGCCGCCGGCGCGGAGAAGAACCGCCGCCCGATGCGGTACAGCAAAAAGCCGGTGCCGATTTGCAGTGCAACCATCGCCCAGCGTGCGGCGACAATTTGCTCGGTCTCGTCGCCCATTCCGGCCAGCCAGCCGAATAGGTGAACGTGGAAGGTCTGCAGAGCGCCCTGCAAGTCGCCGCGCAGATAGTCGTGCACATGAGAGAGAAAGAAGAACTCGTCCCAGTTGATTTCGTACAGATAAGCGATATTGAGTTTGGCCAGTACTACGGTGGCAGCCGCCGCGAACAGCCCTACCATCAATCCCTTGCCCGAACTGTGCTGATTTGGCATCAGGTATTCCCTTGTGCTTTTGGCAGGACCTGCCCGTAGACTTCGGCGAATGCCTGTGCGCAGGCGCTCCAGGAAAGATGATCCGCGGCGTAGCGGCGCCCGGCTTCCGCCATGGCCGTGGCCCGAGTGGGGTTCTGGCGGACCCGATCGATGGCCGCCGCCAGTGCCTGCGGGTCCGCCGGTGGCACCAGCAGACCATTGACGCCGTCGCTGATGTGGTCCTCGGCGCCCCCGCCCCGGGTGGCGATCACCGGTGTTCCGGCGAGCATGGCCTCGGCCACCACCAGGCCCTGGGCTTCGATCCATTCGGTATTGCGCGTCGGTACCACCACCGCGTCCATCGCGCCCATCAGCGCCAGCAACCGGCGATGTTCCAGACCGCCGAGGAACCGCACCTGGTCGCCAATACCCAGTTCGCGCGCCGCCGCCTGGAAGCGCGCCTCCTCCGGGCCGGTCCCGGCCACCAACAGCAGCGGTCGGTCGGTTTCGTCCAGCAGCGCCAGCGCGGCGAGCAGATCATCCAGGCCCTTGCCGCTGAACAGCCGGCCGGCAAAGAGCAGTTTGCAGCGGTCCGCCGGAAGCTCCAGGCCGTGGGCGGCATCCGCTGCCGGCGCGGCGGCGCCCATTGGGATCTGGCGGATCTTTGCCTCCGGAACGCCGAGTCGGGCCAGCGCCGCCCTGGTGATCGAACCATTGCAGGTCACCAGGCTGGCGCGGGACAATACGAACGCCTTCAGGCGTTCCAGCGCCCCGCCGTGCAGGTCCAGCACATCGCTGCCATGCACCGTCACCACTACCGGAATGTGGCGCGGCGCGGCCAGCACCGCGACCAGCCCCATCGGCAGCACCCAGTGGGCGTGGACGATATCCGGCTGCCAGCGGCGGATGGCGCGCCTGATGGCCAGCAGCGCCGCCGTCATGAATCCGGGCACAAGACCCCAGCGCAGAGGGTGGGCGCGCAGATTGGGCAGCATGCCGCCGTCGTAGCACAGGGTTTGCAATCCCGCCGGGAGCGCGTAAGAAAAGCGCTCGATATCCACCCCGTCGAGCTGCTCTGCACTGGCGGCACCGGGGAATGCCGGGGCCAGCGCCCGCACATCCACTCCGGTGCCCCTCACCTGGGCGGCGAGATCGAGCACGAAGCGGGGCGTTGAGTCGCCGGACCAGCGGGGCAGGGTGGAGGTGGGCATAAGGATGCGCGGCTGAATACGCAGCTTCGATGATGGAAATCGCTGATCTTTCTTATGCAACAAACTCCCCCAAGATCCGCGCGCCAAGCTCGGCGATTGCAGTGCATGTTAGTCAACCAGGCCCCGCCTGAGAATGGAAACCAGGTTCGCCTTGCTGGAGGCCGCCGGCATGTATCACCAGGCGCAGCAACTGTGCCTTTCAGTGTGGTGGCGCGGATGTAGCGCAGCGGGACACGGGGAATCCGATTGGCCCATCATCCCGGATTGCACTGCGCTGAATCCAGCCCTTTTGCAGAAGCCCGATTCACCCGCCCTGCACGTCCTCCGCTTCGGTCGTGCCCAGCAAATAGCTCGTAGCGTTCAGCGCCCTCACTGCCAAACTGCGCAGTGGAAACGGTATCCAGCGCCACTCCAGCACGGTCGAAACCGTCGCGATGAGAAACGGCAGTAGCGGCGCCCCGGCCTTTGCCAGCCGGGCGCGCGCCGGATGCAACTTGGCATCCACTGCCGCATAGCCCAACGCCCGATAGGCCTCAGGGTGGCGCGTGGCAAAGATGCGCGAGCTGCCGGCGCCGCCCTCCCGCATCTTGCGGCACACGGTAGCCAGGTCCAGGTCGTCGTGGTGTTCGATCACCGCATCGTTCGCCCAGGCGATCGGCCCGAGCGCCGCCAGCCGTATCAGCAGGTCGCGGTCCTCGAAACCATAGGCGCGGTAGGCTTCGTCGAAGCCGCCGATTGCTTCGAAACAATCCCGCCGCACCATCAGGTTCTGGGTCGAACCGGCGCATGGAACGCCCCGTTCATGCAGGGCCGCTCGCCGGGTTGACGAGCCGACCTGAAACGCGTGCCAGAACCCCTGCCCGGTGCCGACTACAGGCCCGGTGCTGGCCACCGCACCTTGCTGGACCCGCCGTAGATGCGCGGTTATGAAGCCGGTATCGGCCGGCACGCAGTCGCAGTCCACAAACAGGAGAAGGTGGCCCTGCGCCGCCGCCGCCCCGGCATTGCGGGCGCCGGAACGGCCGAGGTTCCGTTCGAGCCGAAGCAGCCGTGCCCCCGCCGGCAGGTTTGTGGCGATGTGATCGGCCGTGCCGTCACCGGAGCCGTCGTCGACCAGCAGGATTTCGACCGGTATCGTCGCTGCCCTCAACAGAGAATCGGCAGCCGCAACAGCGCGCTGCGCATCGCGGTAAACCGGCACGACGGCGGTGATTACAGGGTTCATCCGCGCAGACCCAATGCAGCCAAATCTCCCAGCATGATCATATGCGTACTAGTGTTACCCCAAAACTGTTCCACAGACTGCGGCGCGCAGACGAATGCTATCATCTAGCCTGCTCCGCGCGCTCAGGGAAGGGGTTAAAGCCGCAAGAACGTGGGGCTGTCGTGGGGTGTGTAGCCCCGATCGAGGGGCATGTCCGCGCCGTCCCGGCGAGTCGAGCCCATGCAGGCGCGCGCAGCAGAAAGCCGACCGACGCCTTGCAGCGCGATGTGACGCCAGATAACGAACCGAACTGTGAGCATCAAGAGCGCCGTCATGAGACTCGAAAACACACCCGTTGACCAGATGCTGACAGGGTCCGGCACGCAACACATGCGCATCCTGGCAGCGCTGCGTGCGAGGGAACTGGACGCTGCCTTGTCGCACTTTCCACCACCGACCCATAAGGACGGCCGGCAGCGCACTGTGCTTGAAATTGGGGCAGGGACGGGACAGCAGGCCAAGGCCATTCAAGCGCTTGATTACCACGTTGTCGCGATCGATCTGGCTAGTAGTCACTATCGGCTCGACCGCATTCACCCTGTCATCGAATATGACGGCCGCAATATTCCTATGGCAGATGGTTCGGCCGACATTATTTTTAGCTCAAATGTGCTTGAGCATGTGCGTGATATCGAAGGCTTTCTCGACGAAACGCGCCGTGTCCTAGCCCGCGACGGCGTGGCGGTGCACATTCTTCCAACTAGTTTGTGTCGCTTCTGGAGTATTCCCGCGCACTATGTTTGGCTTGCCAAACGCCTGTACGCACGTGTGCGGCGACCCATTCGGCAAGCAGCTGTTGATCGTGATGAACATAACAGGCCGCGTACACCCAATTCGCCGCGCGAATGGCTTGGCCTTTTATTTCCGATGCGTCATGGGGAACGCGGCGTCACCCTGACCGAGATCTACTACTATTCCTCATACTGGTGGAAACGCACGTTCCGCCGACATGGTTTTTTGGTCATGCGGGTCGACAAAAACCATCTCTTCTATACGATGGCAAACGCCCTTGCTGACTCCCTGGGCTTGGCGGCGCGCCACCGGCTTTCCCGCGTGCTTGGCTCCGCGTGCCATATTTATGTTCTGAGACCAACAGCGACTCCAGCGCATGAAGGCACCCCGCCCGCATCAACCATTTGATGGCAATCGAGGCAAGCTAAATTGACGAATATTAAAACCATTCTGACGTTAAGGCGTGTCGCGAAAAAGCTGTCGTTTGGCGGACGGCTGTTGCTCGCGCAGCGCCTGCTGCGCCGGTATTTCATCGGCGCGGAAGGTGTTGCCCACGTTGATGATTTCGATGGCGATCTGTCAATCGACCTTCGACTGTCGGAGCACATGCAAAGTCGCATGTTCTGGGTTGAGTATTACAACCGCGATATCGTGGCCTTGTTCGATAAATTATTGCAACCGGGAATGGTGATCATTGATGCGGGCGCCAATATCGGTGAAATTACTTTGGTGGCTGCCAAACGGATAGGCGCGGCCGGACGGGTTATCGCGTTTGAGCCCATCGATGCAATCGCGCAGATTCTGGAGGAGAACCTTCGCAATAATGCAATCGAAACGGTGACCGTTGTCAGGTCCGGACTCGCAGAGACCTGCGGAAGCGCCGAAATTTTTGCCTCATGTGGACAAGGTTATACCGGTAAAGAGCATCACGGATTGGGCAGCCTCTATGGCGGCGTTAATGACGGCCCGGCGATTCAGGCCATCCGCCTGACGACGCTGGATGCCTATTTTCAGGAGCACCCCATTCACCGTCTGGATCTGATAAAAATCGACATCGAAGGCGCGGAACTGCCGTGCCTGCGGGGCGCACAGCACATGATCGAACGCTACCGGCCGTTGCTGATCATTGAAATTCAGGATCAGTCCGCCACTGCGGCCGGCTATCGACAAACCGATATCCTGGATTACCTGGCGCAGTTTGGCTATGCATTCCACAGCATCGGCCGCAACGGGAGATTGCGCGCGGTGAATGCCCGGTCTCTCTCGGACTACCAGAACGTGCTGTGCGTGCCCGGATCGGCCAACGAAAGTCCGGTGATGGTTGAGCCATGAAGGTCTGGCTGCTTTTGAGTCGACTGGATCATGGAGGGCTAGAGCGGGTTCAACTCAATCTTGCAAAGGCCATGCATGTCCGCGGTGTGGATGTCAGTCTGGTGGCCGGGCAAGTCATCGCCGACACGCATTGCGAACTGCCGCCCGCGGTGCCTGTGCTCGAAATCGCGAAATCCGGTCCTGCGTATTTTCCGCTCGGTCTGCTACGCGCTCTTTTCGGAAACCGTCCGGATGTTGTTTTCACGACGTCCAACGATGTGGCCTGTCTGATGGTGCTGCTGCGGATTGTCCTGTTCAGGCGCGTGCGCGTGGTAGTTACGCAGCACTTGTCATTGTCAGGGCCAAGAGACAACGCGCGCGGCGTGAAAAGGGTCAAGCTGGCGCTTGTCCTGCGCGCCATGCGTGCTCTGGTTCCAAGGGCCGATGGTGTGGTTGCTGTTTCGCAGGGTGTCGCCGATGAATTGCTGCGGAATTTGCGACTCAGGAAGTCGCAGGTCCGTGTCATCTACAACCCCATCGTCACGCCGCAGTTCGACGCACTCATGCAGGAAGTGCCGACATGGCCGTGGCCGGACCACCAAGTGCCCACGATTATTTATGTGGGGCGATTGTCGGCGGAAAAGCGGGTAGACCTATTGCTTGAGAGCTTTCGGGCGGTGATCCAGCGCACGCCCGCAAGGCTGTTGATCGTCGGTAGCGGCCCACTGAAAAACAGTATCGAACGCAGCATCGAGGTCTGTGGCCTGGAGGCGCATTGTTGCCTGACCGGCTTTGTCCCTAACGCACTACCTCTTATCCGCAATGCGGCGGTTCTCGTGCTGCCATCGGATTATGAAGGCTTTGGGAACGTGTTGGTGGAGGCCATGGCATGCGGCACCCAGGTGATCGCCACTGATTGCCCGCATGGACCAGCAGAAATACTCGGGAATGGCCGGTTTGGTCAGATAGTGCCCATGAACGATCCGTCGGCCCTGGAAGCGGCCATCCACAATTGTCTTGATGGCCGCTTTCAGGTTCCTGTCCAGGAATTGAAAGCGCGCGCCAGCGAATTTGAACTGGATGCGATAGTAGACCGCTATCTCGCTGCCGTGCCTGCCGAGCCGATGACGTGAAGAGTAGGCGTGCGGAGTCATCCGGGGCCGATGTGGGGCATTGACGCCGGCAACGGAGAGGGGCCACGCAAGTGCGTCGCCAGGGCCACAACCCCAAACAACGCCATCACGGCTTCGCTCAGCAGCACCGCCCAGACCAGGCCGTCGAGGCCAAAGTGGGGGGTGAGCGTCAGGGCCAGTGTGGTCAGCAGCACCACTGCGCCACCCTCGATGGCGCTGCGCAGCATGGGGCGGTTGAGCGCGAACAAGGTGGCGCCGGTGGCGATGCGCAGGCTCATGAACGGCGCGATCCAGGCAATTTTGGCCACCACCGCCCCAATGCCCACATAAGCCGCGCCGAGCAGCCATTCCAGCAGTGACGGCGCTGCCCAATGCAGCAGCACGGCGGCCGACACGCCATACAAAGCCGACAGGGACAGCACCACCCGCAGCAGGCGCCTGTGCGCAGTGTCCGATTGGTGCAGTCCACGGATCAGTCGCGGCAGCGCCGCCAGCAGCATCGCAACCACCGGCAGCGTTACTACCGCCATGCCGCGCGAGGCCAGGGCATACAGGCCGGTGCCGCTGGCGCCAAGCAGGCGCAACGCCAGCGCCTTGTCCAGTTCGCCGGGAGACATCGCGGCCAGGTTCATTACGGCAAAGCGCGCCCCGTGGCGCAGCGCGGCGCGTTCCGGCCAGTGCAGGCTTTGGGGCAACTGCGCACGCGCGGCGGCGAGCGCGCCTCCCAACACCAAGGCCGCCAGCGCACCCAGGGCGTGCACGAGCGCGTAAATGTCAAGATTGCCGGTTGGCGCCAGGGTCATGCAGCCCACCAACCCGGCCAGCCGCAGCGCCAAGGGCCACAGCGCCAGTGCCTGGCTACGGGCGACATACCCCAGACCGTGCAGCCGGTTGCTCAGCAGCCCGAGTAACGGCACCAGCAGCAGTTCGCTCAGCCCGATCAAGCTCAGGCTCGCCAGCCCGGCGGTGCTACCAATCACCACCACTGCCAGCCATAGATACAGCGGCAGCAGCAACGTCGCCGACAGTAGCGTTGCCGGCACTGCCCGTTCCAGCACCTCGGCGCCAGCATCGGCCGACTTGGCCGACTCCATCAGCACGACAAAGTTCAGCCCGAAACCCGATAGCGTGGCCAGGCCCATCGCCAGCGCCGCGACCCCGGCGAATTCGCCATAGTGGGCCGGTCCCAGCCAGCGCGCCAACAGCAGCAACAGCGCCACCTGCACGCCCAGGCGTAACCCGTACACAGCCAGCGTTTGCACGCTGCTGCGGGCAATGGGGCCTAGGCGGGGCAGGGGCATGCTTAGCGGGCCAGTGACGCCGGAGGTCGGGCTGGCACTTGACCCATGCCCGCGAAGGAGAAAACGCCGGCCACTACCCTGCGTGCCCCACCGAGAGTGTCACTTGAAGGAAGCATGCACCGAAGCCCGCTTGCTGTTGAGCGACGGCCGGAAATTCTGGCTGAGCCGGGATCTGGCGACTTTGTCTGTGGTCCGCTCGACCCCGAACGACCCAGAATTTGAGCCGCATATACCGGATTTGCGCTGCGGTGTTTCCCGTGAACTCCCCGGCCACAAGGTGACGACAAAGGTTGGAGATAGCGGCATGGCGATGCGATGAACCCACCTGGGCGTCACCGCGAGGCAGGCGGCAATCCAGCGAGGAACTGCCATGTGATAGCGCGCGGGAAAGCGGGTGACCTGTTCGGTCCAGGACTGGATGGCAAACTCCTTGCTGGCCAAGTGCTTAAGGCTGCGCCAACTGAGTAGCCAGAGCCTGTTCGCCTTGGCCTGGCGGTTCAGGTGACTGGCGAATCCTTGGCGCTGCTCGGCCATTTCTCAGGTCCGCCAAGCCCTGGCGTGCCCGCACGGCAGTTGGCCGAAACTCTGCGGCCTAGCCAGCGGCGCCATATCCCACCCCCACATACCGCGCCCCCGCCTTTCCCG